>JACPWG010000066.1 GCA_016197205.1 Planctomycetota bacterium | reverse complement strand
ACCGTCACTGAGGGGGGCGAGTTTGGCTCGGCCGAAAAGCGCCTTTGTGGTCTTAGTGACTTCGAGTCTTTGTGGTTTCGTCGCCTGCGAATCTGGAGACGCTTTCAAGAAGTTCACCGGTAGGGGTCCAAGGGCTTTCCATCCAGCAGCGCAGAGGGATGACGGTGCCGCGGCCCTGACGCCGGTCACAGGTTCAGTATGGTCATTCGGGCTTCGTGATTGATTGGTCATTGGTCATTGGAGCTTGGTCATTCGCCAGCGGGCTTTGGTTGCGGCCACCTGCCGCGTTAGGGATGGGCCTACCGTCGCTCCGGACCCGCTCCAAAGGCGATGCGATTGGCGTAGTAGCCTTCGAAGAGCAGGAGCCCGAGCGCAAGCAAGAGCACGGCCGCCCATAACTCGAGTCCGTGCCGGCGCCGGGTAACGGCGGCGGCGACCTCGTCGCAGGACGGAACGTAGACAAAGCGGGAGGAGCCGAACCATCGACCGACTTCCTTCGGATCGGCGCGCCTGAGGTCGCTCTCGGCCGTGTCGACATTCACGGCAAGGAGGGTCTCGCGCTGCACGTCCTCCAGTTCCTCTGAGAGACCATAGGCGCCGGCTACCGCAAAGGCGTGGAAGCCGACCCTTCGGCCGGTGCCGTCCTTTTCCGGCGTGCGGGAGACGGGCTCACCGCCCGGGGGGGTGAGGGAAACCCGCTTCACGGGCAGTTTCTCCGGGTAGACAAGCCGCAGGGCTTGTCCGACGCGATGGTCTTCGCCGGCGCGCTCGGCGCCACTCAGGTAGTAGACGAGGTTGTGCAGAAAGGGGAGATAACCGATCTTGAGGGGAAAGTTGGACCAGGAGATGCCGGCCGGGGCGGCGAAAAGGATCGACCGGCCGGCACCGTAGCGTTTCTCGACGAGCGCGGGGTCGCCATGGTCGAAGCGAGCGAGCACCGCGGCTACACCGGAGTCGGAAGGGGTTTCCAGGATGGCGGTCGCGTAGAAGCGCGCGGAGCCGAGATCGATCGGCGGGTCGGCGCGGAGGAGGGGGGCGAAAATCGGGTGGCGGTTTTCGAGGTCACGCAGGGAGACGAAGTCGTCGCGCCGGGCGGGGTCCCCGCGGGTGCCGGTGACGCGGGCGGGGAGGAGTCCCCCGAAGCGGTCGCGCGCGCCGAGCGAGCGGGTTAACCGCTCGGGGTCCGCCCCCGGTCCGCAGAGGGTCAGCAGGCCGCCGCCGCGTTCCACGAAGTCAGCGATGGCCGCGACGCGTTCGGCCGGCAGGTGCGCGAGCTCGGCCAGGACGACGACGGCGAAGTCGCCGAGGGCGTAATCGGCGAGCTCCTCGGGTTTGCACACGGTGGTGGCGATGATGGAGGGGCTCTGCTCCCGGTCGCCGCCGGGCCGCAGGGCACGGGAGAGGTAGTAGGCCGCGTCGAGGTGGGGGACGGAGGACGGATTGCCGTTGGCGATGAGGACCCGGATGGCGTCGCGCACTTCGAGTACGAAGTGCCGGTGATTGTCCGCCTCCACGGCGTCGCCGTCGAGAACGACCTCGCCGTGGTGGAAGCCCGGGCCCTCGCAGGGAAGCGAAAAGGCGAAGGGGAGAGACGTGCCGGGCGGAATCGAGACCGGCCGGTCCTGGAGGCGTCTCCCGTCGAGCCAAATCGAGAGGGACGAAGCCGCCTCGATGGTTCCCGGGTTGGAGACGGTCACGGCGATGCGGCCTGGGACGCCACGAATCTGGTGGGCCGTGGCCACCTCGGCCGAGGTCACGGCGAGATTGGGGCCTTCGGGTGCGCCCGCATCGACGAGGAAGAAGCCGTAGTCAGCGAGTCGCTTGCGCCACTCTTCGCCGGCCAGTACGGGCTCCCAAGCGGTTCGTTGCAGGTCCGTGAAAAAGTAGATGTCGCGGTACGTCGTGGTCGAGGAAGCGAGGAGCTCGCAGGCCAGGCCAAGCGCGGGAGCGAGGGGGGTGGTTCCCTGCGAGGGCTCAGCGGCTGCGAGTGCCTCACGGGCGGCCACGGGGTCCGCGGAGAGCAGCCCCTCGCCCGGTGCCGGGAGGCGGTTGAGCGGCAGAATCGCCACCTGGTCGGCTGGGCGTAGGAGGGAGAGGGCATCGAGCGCGCCCTTGCGGGCGCGATCGAAGGAGGATACTCCGGCGCGGACGAACTCCATGCTGTAGGAGTCATCGAGAATGAGGATCGCGGCGGTGCTGGGGCCGGGCCCACGGGAAGGGCTCTCGGGCCTCCAGAGCGGTTTGGCGAGGGCGATCGCCAGCAGGCTCAGGACGCCCATGCGCAGCGCGAGGAGGAGCCACTCTTCGATGCGATGCCGGCGGGAGATGCGCTGGTCGATCTGCTTCAGGAAGCGGAGATCCGGGAAGAGGACGATCTTGGCCTTGCGGCGGTAGACGAGGTGCAAGAGCACCGGCACGGCGGCGGCGGCCAGGCCGGTGAGGAAGGCGGGGTTGAGGAAGGACAGCGTAGTGAACATGGGGCCTTGCCTTGACCGAATGCGGAAGCGCTTCAAGGTGGCGGCGCCGAAGCCGTCGCGCGGGGCCGACAGAGGCTGCCTGTGCCGTGAAGGGGGCACGGCGGCGGTTGCTGCGGGCGATGGGGCACGGCAGCGCCGTGCTCCGACGGTTTGCCGCCGATGTGTACGGCTACACCTCAACGGGATCGGCGAGTCGGGGGACGCGCGACCGACGTATGCGGCGAGACCGCTCGCTCACGCTCGCGGTTCCGTGACGAGCGGCCGTTGGAACCGCCATACGAACCGCTGCACGGTTGCTCGAACGGCTGCTAGTGGCCCGTTGACGACCTTCGGACACAGTCGTCAACTCCGCCACGGCGGGTCGTAACCCATGCGGCCGTTCGCGCGGGCCGGAGGCCCGTGCCCCCAGGCATCGTGACTGGACTTCGTCAACGGGCCACTAGGCCATCTCGCGGGCCCCTAGTCGCGCATGCGACGGCTCAGATAGTTTGTCAGAAAGACGTCAAAGGGCGTGGAGGTGTCCACGCGCTCGTAGTCGATGCAGCGATCGGCGCACTCGCGCCGAAAGCGGGAGACGAAGACTTCCAACTGTTGTTTGTAGGCGTCGCGCAGGGCGAGGGGTCGCACTTGGACTTTTTCACCGGTCTCCAGGTCCTTGAAATCCGTGAGCACCTGAAACGGAAATTCGAGTTCGGACGGGTCAAACAGGTGGAAAATCACCACGTCATGCTTGCGATGCCTGAAGTGCTTGAGTCCCTTGAGGACCGCCTCCGGGTCGTCGTAGAGGTCGGAGATGAGGAGGACGAGCCCCCGCCGCTTGATGGTTTCGGCCATGTAGTGGAGCGTGCCCTGGATGCTGGTCGTGCCCGCGGGCTTCACCGCTTCAAGGGTCGCCGTCAGGTCGCGGAGATGGCGCGGGTTGGCCCGAGGGGCGATGTATTTCAGGATGCGCTCCGCGAAGACGACGAGTCCGACGGCATCCTGTTGCCGGACCATGAGGTGGGCGAGCGCCGCGGCGAGACAGGCGCCGTAGCGAAACTTCGAAATCGTCCCCGACGCATATTTCATGCTCGCCGAAGCGTCGAGAAGCAGGTAGGCCTTCAAGTTGGTTTCGGACTGGAATTTCTTGATGTAGTGCTTGTCGGACTTCCCGAAAGCCTTCCAGTCGAAGTGCCGCAGGTCGTCTCCGGGGACGTATTGGCGGTACTCGGCGAATTCGACGCTGGAGCCGTGGAAGGGGCTTCGATGAAGGCCTCCGACGAAGCCCTCCACGACCCAGCGCGCCACCAGGTTCAGGTGTGCGAGTCGCGCAAGGGCCTCGGGCGGGAGCAGCCGTTCCTTGACGGGCATCGTGCTACGCCTTCTTCAAATCCTTCTCGGACGGGTCGGGGACGGCCTTCAGAATCTTCTGAATGACGTCCTCGGCCGTGATACCCTCGGAATCGGCATTGAAGTTCGTGAAGAGCCTGTGTCGGAGCACGATGGGTGCGACCGCCCTCACGTCGTTGCAGGAGACGTTGACCCGTCCGTCGAGGATGGCCCGCGCTTTCGCGCCCAAAACGAGGCACTGCGCCGCGCGCGGGCCGGCCCCCCAGGCGACGAAGTCGTTGATGAAGGGCAGCGCTTCCGGCGACTTGGGCCGGGTCGTCCGGACGAGGTGCGTGGCGAAGGTCACGACGTAATCGGAGACCGGGAGTTTGCGGACGATCTTCTGGAGGTCGAGGATGTGCTGGGCCGAGAGCACGACCCTGGGCGCGGCTCCCTGGTCCTGGGTCGTCGCCTTCACGATGGCGACTTCTTCGTCCCGCGTGGGGTAGCCGATCTGGATGCTGAACATGAAGCGATCGAGCTGCGCCTCGGGCAACGGGTAAGTGCCCTCCTGCTCGATCGGGTTCTGTGTCGCGAGCACAAAGAAGGGCTGCTTCAGCTCGTAGGAGTAGCCGGAGGCCGTGACGCGGTATTCTTGCATCGCCTCCAGAAGCGCGGCCTGGGTTTTCGGCGGCGTGCGGTTGATCTCGTCCGCGAGGATGATGTTCGCGAAAATCGGCCCACGGATGAACTTGTAGTTCCGCTCGTGGGTCTCCGGATCCTCCTCGAGAATGTCCGTCCCCGTGATGTCGGAGGGCATGAGGTCCGGGGTGAACTGGATGCGCTTGAAATCGAGGTCCAGCACGGAGGCGATCGTCCGGACCATCAGGGTCTTTGCGAGGCCCGGCACACCGACGACGAGGCAGTGGCCCCGCGAGAACATCGAGATGAGAATGTGCTCGATGACTTCCTTCTGACCGATGATGACCTTCTGCACTTCCGCGAGGATTTTCTCTTTTGCTTCACGCAAGAGGCGAACCGCCTCCAGGGAGTCGAATTTCATAGCCGGAGCGCCTGCTGCCGCAGCGGCTGCCGGCGTCGCCGGCGCGACCGCTCCTGGACCTGTTCCGGCGGGGGAGGGGTTCCGCTGCGTCGCGGCCGTCGCGGGCACGCGCGCGGGCGACACCTCGCCCTTGGCGGGCTGGCCGGGCCCCACTTTCGCGTCCGCGGAGCGACCGCCCACGGACGGCAGGAAGGCGGTGGGCTCGTCCGCGGACACCTCCGCGTGCGCGGCAGCCGTTGCACTCGCGGCGAGGGCGGTACCTCCCGCCCCGGAACCACCTCCACCTCCACCTCCAGCTCCTGCCCCAGTCTCCAGGCCTGCCGCGGCCGCCACGGCGGCTACACCCATGCCGGTCTTGGACATCGTACTCTCCGACCCGTGGCCGTTTGTTCCTTCACCCGCCACGACCTGCAGGGTTACGCTTCCAATTTGCACCCGGTCTCCGGCGGTCAGCCGCTCGCTGCCCTCCACCCGGCGGCCATTCAGCCGAGTCCCGTTCCGGCTGCCCAGGTCCTCCACGAACCAGGTCTCCCCATCTCGCCGAAAGCGCGTGTGCTCTCGGGAGACCCCGTGGTCGGGCAGGCGCAGGCCGCAGCCCATGCTTCGCCCGGCAAGGACCGTTTCACCGCGAAGCGACACGTGCGAGCCCTGATTCGTCCCCTCCGTGATCACGATCTTGTACATTCGGCCTCTTCCCTAACGCGGCGAAGCCGCAACCAAGGGCCCGTAAAAAAATAACTCGCTCGTTTGACGCTCAGGAGGGCGACATGAATTCTCGATGCTCAATTTTCAAGGCTCAGTCAAGACTCAAGGTTCAAGGCTCAGGGAGGCCGGAGCCCCCAACGCCGATCTTCCCAGACCTGGTTCGTCAGCGGATTTCCGGAGATTCGGTCACGCTCGCGAAGGAGGGGTTGAGCATTGAGTCTTGAGCATTGCTTGAACCTTGATCATTGAGAATTGAGCCTTCGTTCTCCCCCCCAGGCTTTCGAGGCGGGTCGGGGCCGCGAGAGCCACCAAGAACCCACAGAACCTAGATTGAAGCCCCCCTAGTGCGTCAGGGCGTACACCACAGCATTGATTCCAAGCCTGAGCGCGTCTTTGGCGAGCACACCCTTGGCCCACGGATGCTCCTGATTTTCCCAGCCGCACCCGAGGTCGAAGCGACTGTACACGACGCGTGTGGCGCCGTCGAGGGTGATGCCCTCCAAGTAGGGCGCGTTCATCTCACCGAAGGTAGCCCGGACTTTCGGCGTGTACTCGACCGTCACCAAGTGCTCCTGCGTGCCATAGATCGGGTGGTCCTTGGGCAGGTCCGAGAGCGCGGCATTCGGAAAGGCCCGCTTCAGCTCGCGTCGCAGCGCCGCGTCGAAACCCAGATTCCCGCAGCAGCTATCGACGAGCAGGAAGCCCCCGTTCGACACGAACCGACGCAGCCCGGCCACCTCGTCGTCTCCGAGGACGAACTCCTCGTGCCCGGTCATGTACAGGAAAGGGTAGGAAAGGAGGGTGGGGTCCGAGAGTCGGACGGGCTTCTTCTGAAAGGTCACTCGCGTGCTCGTCCCGGAGGTCACGGCTTTCAGGAGGTTTGCGAAGGCGGAGGGGTCCGGATCCCAATTGCCGGAGTGGCGGACCTGGGCGAAGACGAAGTCCGACGGCCCGGGCGTTTCCTCGGCCTCGACCACGCGCTCCTTCGACAAATACTTGCCCAGGTCGTAGTAGGCCAGGCAATAACTCACCAGGTTGAGCCCGATCGAGATCGCATCCTCTCCCAGCACGCCCTTGGCGCCCTCCTTGGTGTGGTTCGAGTCCCAGGCGCAGGAGAGGTCGTACTTCGAGAGAAAGACCGCCGTGCGGCAGCCGACGTAGAGCCCCTCCAGGAACGGAGCCCCGTCCGGGCGGTCCTTCGTGTCCTGGGTGTACTGGACCTTCTTGAGCGGCTGGTAGCAGGAGAAGACCGGGTGGTCGGGAGACAGGGGGGCCAGGGGACGATTCGCGAAGATCGCCGCCATTTCCTGCCGGAAGGCCTGGGCGAAGGCATCCGACCCGGAGCAGGCGTCGCCCCACAGGTAGCCGCCCGCCTCCACGTACTGCCGCAGCTTCGCGCGCACCTCGTCCGTGAAGTGGATGGCGCGCTTCCCGGTGAAATAGAGGATCGGGATCTCGGAAGGATTGAAACTCCAACTCGCCGGCTCGACGGGCGCGTGGCGATAGCGGATGCCGAGCTTGTTGTTGGCCACTTTGAGCAGGCGCTGGAGGTCGGCTGGGTCGAGGTTCCAGTCCGCGTATTTGAACTTGCGCCCGTCCTGGAGGAACTGGACGTGGGTTTCACCCCACATGACCTTGCCGACGAGGGTCGGGGGCGCGGGTTCACGCTTGCGCTCGGTGCGCCGGAGCGGGGTCGCGGGCAAGGGGAGCGGCGGCAAGGACTCCCCCCCCTTGATCCGTTGCGGCTTGCCCTCGGGCGGGAGCCCGCAGGGGCCATCGTCCCCCTCCTGGGCGAAAACCGGGAGCGCGGCCCCTCCGAGCAGCACGGCGCAGAGCAGCGCCGCGGTCAGAACCCGATCGAGCATGCGTGCCTCCTTCCTGGGTCGGTTCAACGGAATTCTAACCCGGAGGAGGTCCGAAAGTTTCGCAGGCTTTTTCGGGCATGGTTCAAACCGGCCCCGAAACGGGGGACACGATCCTGAATTCCAGAACAACAAGCCGAAGTGAAGCTAAAATCAATCTCTCCGCGCCTTGCCAGAGATCGTCGCCGGTTGAGGACGGTGGACTTAACGCCCGGCCTCTGCGTCTCCGCGTCTCTGTGTAAAAGTCCCGCATTCGACCCACACGGCCTGGCCGGTTACTACGCCTCGCTCGCGCGCCTCGCGGGCGGTCGAACTTGCCTTCGGCTATTGGTCACCGACTTCCGTGGAGCGGTACTCAGGCCCCTTCCGGAATTCAGGTCATGTCCCCGTTTTGCTCCCCTTGAGCCGGCGAAAGTCGTTACCCCGGCATGGTTCAAATCGGGCAGTGTGTGGGTAACACGCTTTCGTGTCCGGACGTAGGGGCGGGCCTCGCGCCCACCCTCTTGGCGACACCGCGCACGCGGACGACTTGCGGGCAATCGCGGGCGCCCACAAGGGGCGCACCCACCGGAGCCGGCCGCCCGCAGTCTGTAACCCAGCTTTGAGCCCCGCACGAGTTCATTGCGACTTCACTTCGTTGAGCGTCTTCGCGACCTCCTGCGGGGAGACATCGGCCCGAAGCGGGGTGGAGCCGAGCAGCTTGCCGCTTCCATCCAAAAAAACGAGGCCCGGGATGGGGACGCCCGGGTACTGCTTTCGGAAGCGGTAGGCGAGCGGCCGGCGGATCAGGACTCGTGAAAAGCGCGCGGCGGCCTTGAGCACGCCGGGATCGTCGAGGATTGTCGAGAGCGAACCGCCCTCGAAACGTGTGTCGGGTCATCAGGTCTCCGCGCCGGAGAGGCCGACAAGGACGGGTCCTCCGGCCTTCCGGGCCGCGACGATGGCATGGTCGAGTTGGGCGAGCCCGGCGACTTGCCAGCGGAATCGGTCCGTGGCGGGTTGCGCATCCGTCTCGTGCGTGCCATCGGCCCGCGCCTCCGGGTCCGCAAGCCGAAGCGTAAGCGCCTCCTCGGCCGGGTTGCCCGCCCGCCGGATGGAGGCCTGGACGCGTGCGCCGGTTGGCGCGAGCTGCAAGAAATCGTTCAACTCGTCGTCGGAGTAGAGCTCGTTTTTGTCCAGCCTCAGGAGAGCGTCCCCGACGGCGAGGCCCGCGTCCTTGGCGGGTCCGCCCGGGTGGACGGACGTAACGATCCGCCCGAGCCATCGGCCCTGGATGTCCGATAGGCCGAGCTTCTCGCCCTCGTCCGCGGTTGGAGCGCGGGTGGCGGCCCCTAGGCGCACGCTCGATGCACTCGTCGCGACCGGCTTTTCCTGTGCGGAGACGAGCGACAGCCAGGTTACGGCCGAGGCGCAGAGCAGGAGGCCCGGGAGGAAAAAGGGGCGGGAGCGGGCGGTGGCGACAGAGGCGAAGCCGAGTCGCGGTTTCTTGAGGCGCATGACGTCAACCTCCAGGCATGGGAGTGAGGGCGGCCCCGTTGCCGCCGTGAGGACTGTCTTGAAGCGAAGGGGGCCGGGCGGCTCGCAGACGGCCTGCCACCAGGATCCCGAGCAAAATCACGGCCGTTCCCGCGGAGAGGGCGACACCAAGCCTGACTGCAGGGGGTCTGAAGTCGAGCGCGATCTGGTGGGGGCCGGGTGGGAGTGGCACGCCGATGAAGCACACGTCTGCTACGCGGACCTGCACGGGCTCGCCGTCGACGCGCGCTTCCCAGCCGGGGAAGGCGTTTTCGAGGAACACGAGCATTCCGGGCGCGGGCAGGCGGCTCCGCAGAAGCACATGGCCCTCCCTGTACGCGACCACATCGACCGGAGTCGGCAAGGCCAAGGGTGGGGAGCCTGGGGCGGGGCGGTGGTCGACGACGGCGAGGGCGGCGGCCGCGTCGGCGGGGTCTGTTGCGCGGGCTCCGCTGACGATGGCCGCTCGACCGAAGTCGAAATGGGAATCGAGCAGGGCGTCGATCTCCGCGCGGGCACCCTCCACGATCCATTGCACGCCATGAACGACGAAGGCGCGGGGGAAGCAGTGGGGATTTTTCCAGATCGCGAGCTCACCATCGTAGACCTTCACGAGGAGCGGATCGGGGGGGGGAAAACCCGGGTGGGAGAGGAAGTACTTGACGTTGAGGAGCCCGTAGCGTCCCGGGTCGGCGTTGGAGAGGGGGAAGAGAACATTCCCGAGGGGTTGCTTGTCAAGGCGCTTGCGGTGTTCGATTTGCTCGACCAAGTCGACGAAGCGTTGGGGGAGGAGGCCGGCCTTCGCGGCGACGTCGCAGAGTCCGAAGACGCTCGCCTCGTTGGGTGGCAGCACGGCCAAATTGCCGCGCCTTCCTTCGTAATCATCAGGTGGGTTGAGGGACACCAGGCGGAAGAGGGACCGATCCTGGCGCAGGAGGCGAAGGCCTGGGGTTTCGGGAAAGACCTCCGTGCGGGAGCAGGTGCTCTGGAACCGGAAGCCAAACCGGGCGAGCTCGAACACGGTCCCGGCCGACAGCGCGAGGAGCGCCGCTGAGGTAAGGAAGGCGCGTCGGCTTGTGAGAAGGATGGCGACGAGGCCGGTGGAGGCGAGGGCCAGGGCGAGACTGGCATCCGGAATTTGCCAGTAGACGTTGTCTCCGGGCTGGACCTCGGCTCCCGCGTGGCGCAAGGCGTGGAGGGCGCGTAGGCCAAGCAGCATCAGGGAAGTGCCGGCGAGCAGGAGGAGGAGCAGGCCGAGGGCCGAGTGACGAGGATCCGCGAGCCTGCGTGGCGGCGTCGCGGCGGACCAGGAGCGGGCGGCGCGCGCGACGCGATCCAGGCCGAAGGCTGCGAGGGCGGCGACGGCAAAGCAGAAGACGAGGAGGACGCGCGAGATCGCGGTGAAGCGATTACCGCCGGGGACGAGGGCGAAGAAGGGAAAGTAGGCCCAGGTGCCCATGGCCATGAGCAGGGAGAGGAGCGCGAGGAGGCCGAAGAAGAATTCGTCCCGCCGCCTTTCGCGAGCGCCGCCCGCGAAGGCGATCCCAGCGAGGAGCTGGGAGAGCATGCCAATGTAGGCGCAGATTTCGCAAAAGTGGCCGCCTACATAATAGTAGAAGGAATCGACGGGGCTGCCCCAGAAATTCGGGACCAGGAGATTCACGAGGTTGTCCGGCGAGAACTTGCCGACGCGGCCGCTGGTGATTTCCTCGAAGCTGCGTGGGGCGCGCTGGCTGAGCAGGGCGAAGGAACTGAGGGGGAGCACGTACAGTGCCGACAGGGCGGCGCCCAGGAGCGCAGTGAGGCCGAGGAGGCCCGTCCGGCGGGCACGGAGGGGCCAGGAGGGCTGTCCCGCGATGCGAAGGAGCGCGTAGGCGTTCGAGGCGAGGAGCACATAGAGACCCAACTGGGCGAATTCCATGGCGGTGCAGGCCGAGGCGAGAACGGCGCCGGCGAGCCGAGGGCCGGAAGGGCGGGCGAGGAGTTCGACCAGGCCGAGGGTGAGCCACGGGAAAAGGACGAGGTAGGGGTCGTATTCGAGTTGGAGATTCACCAGGATGAAGCCATTGAACATCCAGAGGGCGCCGCCGAACAGTGCTGCGGCCGGGGGGAGGTTCATGGCACGGCGGAGCAGGAGGAAGAAGCACCAGCCGCCGAGGGTCATGGAGAGGAGGTGGAGCAGGGCCGTGGAGAGGAGGGGATCCAGGCCGGTCGCGAGGAGGAAGCGATAGGGGAGAATGACTTTGCGCAGCTCCAAGACGTAGTTGGGAATGCCGCAGCCGATGGAGGGTTCCCAGAGCGGCGCGCGTCCGGCGTGGAGGGCCTCCACGAAGCGTTTCTGGGACGGAAAAAAAAGGTGTGGACCGTCATTGAGCCAGTGGTTGTAGGGGAGGAAACCGGAGTCGGTGGGGCGCCAGGGGAATTCGGTCTGGAGGATGTCGGCGGCGAGAAAGAAGCGTTCCTGGGCGAGGACGGGCAAGTGGAAAGCGAGGGCAAGGAAAGCGAAGAGAGCGAGGGCCTTTGGGGACTCCCAGCGGGACGGAGAGGTGGGCCGGGCAACGGGGACGCCGTTTCCCGGTGGAACCTGAGGTGAGGGAGGGGGCGTGGTCCGGGCGGCCGGCTCGGAGGACGGGTGGGCGGCCGACCCGGCGGCCAGGCGAGGATCTTGGGGGGCCGGCGCATGGGGAGTCATGTCTTGGGGAGTCCGAAAGCGACGCGGAGGAAGAGCTCGGCGGTGTGCCCGCGAGCGTTTCGGATGATACTTGGCCTTGGAGGGGGGAGTCAAGGTCGAGTCCAGGTCGAGGAGCGGTTGAGAGGGTCGATGCTGTCGGGCGCGGGTGCCCGTGCTGCGGTGGCTTCGTGCCGGGTCGCGGCGACTTGCCTGCTTCGCGCCCGCGCAAGAAATACTTCACATTTTCGCGGATCGACCGGGATGCCTGGGGGCGCGGGCCTCCGGCCCGCGCAGCGCGGCCCAGAGGACCGCGCCCCAGGAGCCTCGAGGTCCGAATCTGCGGGAAATATTCATTCGCGGGCGCCTCGGCAGGGAACAAACCTCGCGCTCGCCGGCCGGCGCGGAGCGATTCAAGTCCGGACTTCAGCTCGCAATCGACCAAGCCTCCGACGGTCGGGCCGCGCCGGAGCCCGCGAAGCCAGAGTGCGCGCCCGGCCTCGCCTGAGGCGAGGGAAGCCGAACCCTGGCGGCGCGTGTGAGGGGCCTGTCAACTGGATTGTTCGGGGGTTGCGACGCCTGCGGCCATTCGCGCGGGGCGGAGGTGCTGACTGAGAACACGGTCGGGCACGGGCCCCGCACCAGGAGAAGACCTCGATTCTGACCCACCGGACCCTGGTGGAAGGCCAACTTGGGCGGCGAGGGCCAGGCCCGTGGTCGGCCGCCCAAGGGAATCGGCGGTCGTGACTGAAGGGGTCCGCCCACGCAAGGGAATGGATCCCACACTGGGGAAACGTCCGATAAGAGATCTTATGTTGCATTCGGGTCGGGGGGCGACCGCGGCAGCTCTGCGGCCAAGCGACCGGTGCACCGGGCCGTCTTGCTCCTGCGGTTCCCGGCCGGCGATGGGTGTCCGGAACGCAGACCGACCGGAACGCAGACCGACCGGAACGCAGACCGACCGGGACGCCGGACTTGAACCGCTCGGCGCGCGGCGGTAGGATGGCAAAGGCGCCGAACTGCCTTCCTTGTCCCGTCGCCGGGCTCCTGAACATGGCCGTGGGGCGCAGCTCGACGAGAGGGAGTGCTTTGTCCCATGCTCCCGGCGACAGCTCGCGGCGGCTCGACCCGAGAGGTCGGCTGCACTCTTCCTGCAAGGATGACCCCCTGTGTCCGTGTCCCCCCTGGCTCCTGGCGTCCAACTCGGCGAGTGGGTGCTGGTCTCCAAACTCGGTGAGGGTGGGTTCGGCCAGGTGTGGCGTGCTCGAAACGCCGAAGTCCACGAGATGGTGGTTGCCATCAAGGTGCCGACGCACTCCGGGCTGGTCGCTGAGCTCCGCACCGAGGCCTCGCTCCTGCACGCACTGGTCCACCCGCGGATCGTCCGAACGATCACGGTGAACACCCGGCACGAGACTCCCTACCTGGTCATGGAACTCGTGAACGGTCCCTCCCTGCGAGAGGTCCTACTCGGCTGCAGGACGCTGCCTCCGCCTGTGGCCGTGCAGATCGCCCGGCAAGTGCTGGAGGCGCTCGAACACGCCCACCAGCGCCAAGTCGTTCACCGGGACCTGAAGCCTGAAAACGTACTCCTTCGCGGTTGGGACCTACCGACCTCCCCTCCACCCGTGGGCGCAGGCTCCTCCTCGACCCCCTCGACGGCGTCCGGCCCTCTCACCGTCCCCCGACAGGCCGTCGCGCAATCCGGCGAACCCGGCGCCGGGCAGGCGCCGGGGTGCGCCCCGCACGCCGAAAGTGCCGCGCCGATCGACGTCCTCCTGTCGGACTTCGGGCTGGGGATCCGGACAATCGACGCGTCCCCAAATGCACAGACCCCGGTCCTGCTCTCGGGGGCGCTCGACGGCAGGGCCACTCGAAACCTGCTCGGGACCCTCGCCTACATGGCGCCCGAGCAGCTCCGAGGCGGCGAGGCCGACGCTCGAACCGACCTCTATGCCGTGGGCCTCCTGCTCCACGAAATGCTGACAGGTGAAGCCGGCCGACTTCGATTCCCCGTCCGAGGCGTCTCTCCGCGTGTCTCGGCCGTCATCGAGCAGGCGACTGAGACCGAGCCGGCCCGGCGCTTTGCCACCGCATGCGAGATGTCGAGTGCCCTCGACGGAGACGCATTATCGGACGTCGAGGACCTGGGCACGCACTCCCTGCCATCGACCGCGACCTTCGCCGCACAGGCTCTAGCCGGCGCTCTGCCAGGCCCCCCCCTTCGCCACGCTTGTCACGCCGGCGGACGCCGCCTCGCGCGGCTCCACGCCCGCCTCGGGCAGAGGCGGCCTGCCACCGCCCGAACCGACAGACGCACGGGCAGCGCCTCGCCAGCACGGCTCCCACAGCTCCATTGTGCAAGAAGCGCTCGTTCTCCGAAAATCCCAGCTCGAAGCGGAGATCGACCTCCTCACGAGCCAACGCTCCGAAATCCGCGACCAGCTCGGCTACGGCTGCGCGGAGGGCTGCCTCGCCTCCTTTCTTGTCTTCGTGGCCCTCGCTCTCTTCGGGGCCGGGTTCGCCTTCTTTCTCACGCCGCCCGCCACACTGTTCGCCTGGGCGTTCGCCGCTCTGATCGTCTGGACCTCGACGAGGGCGTTCCTGCGTACGCGCGAGGAACGCCGGCAGCGGATCCAACGGCTCGACGCGGAGGTCGTGGAACTCCGTGAAAGGATCCGCTGCGTCGAGCGGGAACTTGAGCAGGCCTGACGCCAAGGGCCCTGGGTCCCGGTCGGAACCTAGCTGTTGTTCGCGGCGGGCGACCGCGGATCGGTGTGCCGCGTCGCTGGGTGCCATGAGGACGCCGGCCGCGGAGTCTCGTCCGCGCCGGCCCCATGCGCGGTCTGTGCTTCGCGGCCCTGATTGGCACCCCCCCCCACGCTCCCCGACACCGCACCCCCTCTCCCACGAAGAGCGCGCCCGAGCTCACCTGGTGAAGCGCTTTCCACCGCTTGCCTGGTCGCCCCTCAAGGCCCGCCTTTCCCAGACGCGGGTAGCCGCAACCAAAGTCGGACACGGGCGCGACGCCCGTGGCACGCCTCATCCCTACCCTCTCCCCTACCCGGCGAGAGGCTGGCCACGCCTCCGCCCGATTTGCGTCGATCGCGAAAAGCGTGCAAAGGCCTAACGCGGGTAGCCGCCACCAAAGACGAACACGGATGCTACGCTTGTGGCGCCCCTCATCCCGACCCTCTCCCCTACGAAGGGAGAGGGTGGCTGTCCCTCCGCCGGATTTGCGCTGATCGCGCAAATCCGACGGAGGAATAGCATAGCATCCTCATCAACGCACAGCCGGTCGACCTATTGTGGTGTTTCTTGCGCCGCGCCAAAATTGCCCGTTTCGCCCCGCCGCAGGGCCGGCCCCGCATCAGCGCCCGCTTTCGCCGGTGCGGCGGCATCCGCCCTCTCCGCCCTACCCGCGACACCCGCGGTACGCGCCGTACCGCTCAGTTTCTCCGCGAGCTTCCGCGCGTAGCGCATCGGGTCCTCCCCGGAAGGGCAGTTCCGGAACGCCTCGAGAAAAGGGCGCAGGCCGCCTCCGAGGGCCTCGAGCACTCTCTCGAGCGCGCGCGTGTCCGTGTGGTAGGTGGCGTAGGCCGCCACGAACGCGTTGTTCAAGTCGGTCGGCGGCATCCCGTCGTAGTCGTCGGTGCGCATCGCGGCCCGCACCGCCGCGAACCGGACGCGCGCTTCCAGGTAGACGTCCTCCCGGAGCTGCACGCGTTCCGAGCGCGTGAGGGGGCTGCGGTACAGGCGCTCCAGGTCGGTCCGCAGTCCCTGCAGCCATCCCAGGAAGAGCTCCTGGTCATGCCGGCGATCCTGCCATTCGCGGAGCTGACGACAGCCGGGGCCGAAACCCTGCTCCAGGAAGAGCGGCGTGGCGTGGTCGGCGACGAACTCGGCGAAGGTCTCGTTGAAGGACGTGCGACCGGGGAAATAGACGGTACCGTGCACGCACTCGTGCAGGATGAGGCCGGCAAGGTCGGCATCGTCGTACCGCAGCATGGGGGTGAAGATCGGGTCCTCGAACCAGCCGAGCGAACTGTAAGCGGCGACCGGGCGGAGGCAGGTGTCGCAGTCGGCGCGCTCCAATTCTTTTTTTTCGAGAAGGGCGTCCTCGGCGTCGAAGAAGCCAAGGTAGGGGACCGACCCGACGACCGGAAACCACCAGGTCAACGGCTCGAGGCCGTCCTTCCGGCAGGCCACGAGGTTCCAGGCGACCGCGCGGCCGTGGGTGTCGTAGAGCCGGGTATAGTTCTTGCCGACGACGAGCCCCAGACGGCTTCTCCCCCACTCCTTGACGGTGAGGATGAACTGGACTCGCGACTTTTGCGCCGGAGAGAGCGAAGGGGAGGCGAGGGCCCGCTCCAGGGGGACGCGGTGCTGGAGGACGTGAAGCTGGCCGCCGGCCTGCTCGAGGACGTAGCCGACGCGGCAGCCCGCGGAGAGGAGCACGAGAAAGGCGGCCGCCGAGACGACGCCCGCGCGGGCCGTCAACGCCCGCCATCCGAGGCACCGTCGGGCGCATCGCGTTGCCGGGCGGCTGACGCCCGCGGCGACCCTGCGTCGCGTCATGAGCCTGCCGCCCCGGAGGACGGCGGGGGCTGAGTCGTCGGCGGCGCTGCGTTCGAGGGCGCGGCGGTCGTGGCAATGGTCCCTTGGCTCCCGGTGCTCCCCGTGCTCGGAAGGGCCTCCGTGCTTTCATCGGCGGCCGTCCCCCTGACCGACGTGTTCCCTGTGGCGATCGCAAGCGCACCCGCCTTTGGCGGGGCGCCCGAGTCCTCCCCCGCGGTTCGCAGACCGCCGCCGCCCACCGGGGACACGCTGATCGTCGTGTCGCTCACTCCCGACGTCGCAGCCTCGGGCGGGTCGTCGGCTGCCTCGCCGCCCCCGCCCCCGCCCCCGCCGGCCGATCCGGCCGATCCGGCAGGTCCGGCAGGTCCGGCAGGTCCGGCCGCGCTCGGCCGTGGAGCGCGTTCCCCGGTGCCGCCGCCCGCCACCGCCCCACCCTCAGCGCCGGCCCCTGCGCTTACCCACGCGCCTGCCGGCGGGGCGGCCCGCCTCGGCGAGGCTGCGCCCGTTGCCGGCGGATCCGCGTGCAGAATGGTCGTCTTGCCCGTGCCTCCGGGCACCGGCCCTAGACTGGACACCAGGGCCGCGGCCCGACCGGCCGGCGAGCCGCCCGCCCCACCCCCGCCCTCGTCCGTGTCGAGCTGGTAGCCGCTCACATAGGACGGCTGCGGCAAATGGATCCGGTGCAGCTTGCCCGCCGAGAGCAGCGTCAGGAACACCTCGGTAACCTCGGGATCGAACTGCGTCCCCTTGCAACGGCGCACTTCCTCGAGCGCCTCCTCGTCCGTGAGGTTTTTTTTGTAGGGGCGATTCGAAGTCATCGCATCGTAGGAGTCCGCGACGCAAAGCACGCGGGCGATCAGCGGGATCTGGTTCGCGGACAGCCCGTCCGGGTAGCCTTTCCCGTCCACCCGCTCGTGGTGCCAGCGGATGCCGGCGACCGAGAGCTCGGTGTTGTGGATGTTCTTGATCATTTCGGCGCCGAGGACGGGGTGCGCCTTCATGATCTCGTACTCCTCCGGCGTCAAGCGGCCCGGTTTCGTCAGGATGCGCTCCGGAATGCCGATCTTGCCGACGTCGTGGAGGAGGCCGGCGAGCTGGAGATTCTCCATCTCCCTCGGGGTGAAGCCCATGTCCCGCGCGATGGCCATGGCGTACATGGTGACGCGTTCGCTGTGGCCGTGGGTGTACTTGTCCTTCGCTTCGATGGCCGCCACGATGGTCTTGATGCAGTCCTTGAAGAGCAGCTCCATGTCGTGGTAGAGCTTCGCGCGCTCGATGGCGACGCCGGCCTGCCGGGCGATCGCCGTGAGGAGCTCGAGGTCCTGCTGGGTGAAGGCCGCCATGCGCTCGGTGGTGTCGAGGTAGATCGCGCCGAGGATCTGCTCCTTGGATTGGACCGGCACGCACATCACGGAGCGGATGTGTTGCAGGAGGATGCTCTCGCCGCTCTTGAGCCGGTCGTCGGTCAGGGCGTCCGCGCTGATGAGCGAGTGCCCATGAATGACCGCCGCCTCGAGGACCGTCTGGCTCATCGTGAGCCGGGTGTCGGTCGCGGCCTCCCGACCGTGCCGGACCACGACCGGTTCGAGCGTGGCGCGGTGCTTGTCCCACATGACCAGGAAGCCGCGGTCGGCCTTGATGGTCTCCAGAATGGCGTCCATCGTCGTCTGGAAGACCTTGTCGAGGTCCGTCTCGGAGTGGATGAGATTCCCGACCTTGTAGAGCGTGGTGAGCGCGGAGTGGGCCTGGTTGAGGGCCGCGCGCGCGCCGCGGTCCTCGGGAAGCTGCATGATGCTTGACTTCTCGAGCTCGATACGTCGGAAGGACTGGTACTCGGCGGGCCGGCCCTGCTCGTCCCAGCACATGATGCGCGTGCTGGACTTCGACTGCTCCTCGTAGACCGCCAGCTCGAAAGCGGAGGTCCCTGCCGTGACCAGGTCGCCCGGCGAGAGCTGCCAGACGGTGATGCGTTGCCCGTTGACGAAGGTGCCGTTCGTGCTCTCGAGGTCGGTGAGGATGAAGACTCCGCCGCGCACCTCGACCTGGAAGTGCTTTCGCGAGAGGCCGGCGTCGAAGAGCGCGATGTCGCTCTCCTCTCCGCGGCCGATCGCGATGCTCTTCCCCTCGGTGAGGAAGATCGACTGCCCCTCTTTCTTGCCCTTCTTGACGATCAAGCGTCCGTACATGCTGGCGCCGTTCCTGCGGAGTCTTGCCTGGGTAACCCGGGACCACGGCGCCACATTCTACCAGAAGGGCCGCGTTCGCGCCAACGGACGAATCCTCGAAATCCGGGGGGTGCACGTGCGGACTTCGCGCGGTCGCCTACTGGGCGAGGGTGCGCCGGACCGCATCGAGGGGAAAGCGCTTTCCGGGGCAGGAGCTCCGGTCGGGCGCGAGCTCACGCTCCCCCACGACGTTGCCGGCGGGAATGGAGTGGGCCTTCGCCAGGCGCCGCGCCAGGGTGATGACGGCGTCGACTTGGCGGCGGGAGGGCGCCTCGAGGTCGAAATTGCCGACGAGACAGATGCCGAGCGCCCAACGGTCGATCTCGGGGCTGCCGCACTGGGGGCCGGGGCACTGGTAGAGCCCCCGGGCGGTGAGTTCCACTTCCCCGTCGCCGCTGTCGGTGCCGTTTCCGATCACATAATGGTAAGGGAGAGTTTCGGGGCCGCCCCGCGCGCGGGAGAAGACGGCCGCGCTTCCGCGGCGCGTGCCGCTGTGATGGATCACGATGAAGCGCCACGCCGGCGCGCCGGGCGCGTTCGCCGTCACGCCGGAGGGGGTGCGGAGGGGGGACCTCGGGATGGGACCGGCCGTGGGGAGCGCGCCCGCGCCCCGGGGCGCGCCCTCGCCCGTGACGTCGGCTGCGCGGAAGACCTGCGAGGTCGCCAGGCCCGCGGCCGCCACCAGGGCGACGAGCAGAAAGTCGATGAGCCGCATGGCCGACCCACAGTTTTCGGGCCGCGGTTCGTCCCGTCGCCCCGTGCGACGGGACGCTGCCGCCTCCCCCCCGCCGCGGGCGCCGGAGGCGCGCGGGGACTCTCGCCGCGCGAACTCGCATTCCTCGGCGGGAGACGGGCCACGCTCGATTGTCAGGCCCGAACGCCGTCAGGGCGCGGCGACAGGATCCTCCACCTGAGGGATATCGGTTGGAGTGGGCACAGGCTGAAGGGGAAAGCGATCGGGCCCGCCGTGAGGGCGTCCCAGGCGGCCGGCCCGGACGTCCTGGAGCAGGCAGCACGCTACCGACGCGCACCGCGCGGCCTCGTCGTCGATCCGCTTCCGCCTCTCCCCGCGACGAACGCCGCGACGGCCTGCGCGGTCGCGCGTTCCAGCCAGGTCGCCGCGAGGCCCAGGCTCGCTTCCCGCTCCGCAGGGCCGGGCGCGAGCGCGAATGCGGCCCGGATGCCCGCGCATCGCGTCCGCTCCCAGCCCGGACCGAGCGCGCCGCAAATCGCGATGGCGGGAATGCCGGCGCCACGCGCAAGGCGTGCCGCGGCGACCGGCGCCTTGCCGAAGGCCGAGGTGCCGTCCAGTTGGCCCTCCCCCACGAGGAGGAGGTCGGCCTGCTCGACCCGCTCCGCGAAGGCAAGCGCTTCGAGGACGAGCGGTCCGCCCGGACGGAGTTTCGCATCGCAAGCCGCCGCGAGTCCCGCGGGGAGACCGCCTGCCGCGCCTGCGCCCCAGTGGCCCGCGACCGCTCTGCCCGATGCCGAGCGGAGAAGGGCGGCCCAGCGCGTGAGTCCGCGCTCGAGCTCCAACACGTCAGCCTCGGACGCCCCCTTCTGCGGGCCATAGACGCGCGCGGCCCCCCGCGGGCCGAGCAGCGGATTTGCGACGTCGCAGGCGACCTCGAGCCGCACCGCGGCGAGCCGTGGGTCCAGCTTCGACAAGTCGAGCTTCGCGATCCGCGAGAGCGCCGCTCCGCCCTCGCCGACGGGTGAGCCGGAGCGATCCCAAACCCGTGCGCCGAGGGCCAACAGCGCCCCCAGCCCGCCGTCCACGGTTGCGCTCCCGCCGACGGCGAGGAGGAGACGCCGCGGGGCCAGGCCGAGCGCGGCACGCATCAGCTCACCGGTCCCGCGCGTAGTGGTCCGAAGCGGGTTGCGCTGCCCGGGCGGGACCCGTCGAAGCCCGGAGGCCGCCGCCGTCTCCACGATGGCGAGCCTCTCCCCCGCCACCCAGCCGTAGCGGGCGCGCACCGGCTCCCCGAGCGGGCCCGTGACCCGCGCATGGTAAAGCGTGCCGCCCAGCGCTTCGACAAGCACGTCGAGCGTGTCGTCCCCGCCGTCGGCGATCGGTAGCGGGAGGACCTGCGCTCCGGGGCACGCGCGTGCCGCGCCCCTCGCCATGCACGAGGCGGCCCGGCGGGCGCTCAGACTCTCCTTGAAGGCGGTCGGCGCGGCGACGATGATCAGCGGCGTGCCTCCTCCAGCTTCTGGCGGGCGAACGGCGCGGAAGCGGATCCGGGCTCCAGGCGCAGGAACTCCTCCAGATCCTTCGCAGCCTCCGCGCCCGCGCCGACGGCGAGGCGAGCGAGCGCTCGAGTCCAGAACGCGCGCGCAAAACGGGGGTCGAGCGCGAGTGCTTTCGTGCAGTCGGCGGCCGCTCCTTCCGCATTCTTCAGCTCCAATCTCGCACGGGCACGAGCTTCCCACGCGGCCGCGAGCGCCGGGGCGCGGCCGACGGCCTTGGCTGCGGCCTCGAGGGCGTCGGTCGCGCGACCGGCAAGGAGCAGGGCATCGGCGAGACCGAGGAGGGCCTCGGGCTGGTCGGGTGTGCCGGCGAGCACAAGCCGGTATTCGCGCATGCCCGCGTCGAGGTCCCCGGTCGCGACGCGTGCGCGCGCGCGAAGCAGCTTGCCGGGGAGGGACGAAGCGTCCGCGGCGAGCAGCGCCTCGGCGTCGGCCAGCGCGCGGGCGGAGTCACCGGCGCGGAGCCGGAGAATTCCACGCGGGTAGAGCAAGCGCGGATCCGGGAACGGCACGGCAAGGGCCACGTCGAGGTCGGCGAGCGCGGTGGCGGTGGCCGCGCCCGGGCCGTCGGCGAGACCCGCGGAGGCGAGGCCGCGAACACGAGCGAGGTCCTCGCCGATCGGAAGGACGCGTGCGGCCTCGCCGGCCAATCGCCACGCCTCGTCGGCTCGGCCGTCGAGCAACGCGAGACGCGCGAGGGCGAGCGCGGACCAGCCGGGCAGGTCCGGTCGTCGCGACGCGGCCAGCAGGTCCTCGCGCGCGGTCGTCGGCTCGGCGCCTGCGTCCATCGCGATGCGCCCTCGCAGGTAGAGGGCCTCGCCTCCCTCGCGCGAGGCCTGCGCGGCCAACGGGCGGAGGTCGGCGACCGCCCGGTCTGGCTGTCCTGCGAGATACCGGCGGTAGGCGCGTTGGAGCACCGCGGTGACGAGCGAGGGATCCAGGTCGATGGCCTGATCCAAGAGCCCGAGGGCGCGGTCGTTTTGCATCCGATCCGCCGCCCCGGTCGAACGCGCCTGCTCCAGGAGGTCCCGCGCCTGTCGGAGGCGTTCCTTGCGCGCGGCCTCGGCCGCCTCCAGCTCCCGCTCCCGCGCGACGCGCGCCTCCGCCTCCGCGCGTTCGCGCGCCTCGCGCTCGGCAAGCGCCCGACGCTCCGCTTCCGCCTTGCGCTTCGCCGACTCTCGCTGCGCTTGCAGCTCGCGTTCCCGGGTGGCGCGCTCGGCCTCGGCGCGCTCGACCTCGGCGCGCTCGACTTCGGCGTGCCGCGCGGCGCCTTCGTTCAACTCCCGCTCGGCCTCCGCAGCCTCCCTTGCCTTCCGAGCGAGTTCGACCTTGCGCTCCGCCTCCGCTCGTTCGCGCTCCCGCGCCTTTTCGCGCTCGCGCCCCAGCTCCTGCGCGGCGCGCTCGGCCCCGGCGCGACGCTCCGTGTCGGCCCGCAGCTCCGCCTCCCGCTGGGCCTGGGCGGCCTCTGCTTCGGTCCCTTCGGTCGCCCCCGTCTTCCCTGTGGGGCCTGCAGGCGCGGCGGTCGGCCGCAGGGCGCCTGCCGTCCAGAACTCGGCCGGCCAGGGCGGAGCCTGGTACACACGGAGGGCCGCCAGCGTGATCGCAACGAAGGCCAGGGTCGAGGCGAGCACGAGCTTCACACGCGAAATGCGGGTGACCGGGGGCGCGGGCGCGGCCGCGATCCGCCCGTCACCGGCTGCCTCGTCCGCCGCCGGCGCGGGGAGGTCGGCAAGAAAACACTCGAGGTCCGCCGCGAGCGCCTCCGCGGTCGCGTAGCGCAGGTCCGGTTCTTTCTCGAGGCACTTGCGAACGATCGACTCGAGCGCCGGAGGGACGGTCGCGTCCAGGTCGCGGACCGCGGCCGGCTCGGACAGCAGGACGTGGAAGACCACGCTCGCGGAATTCGCCCCTTCGAACGCGCGGCGTCCGGTGGCGACCTCGTAGAGGATCGCCCCGAGCGAGAAGAGGTCCGCCCGCGCGTCCACATCCTTGGCCCCGCCGTCGGCCTGTTCGGGAGACATGTACCCCGGCGTTCCGACGATCTGGCCGAGCGTGGTGATGTCGTGGGGGCGCCCGATTTCCCGGGCGAGTCCGAAATCGGCGAGGAGGGGGACGTAGCGAAGGTTGCGTCGATGGGACGCCGTTGCCGCGGACGGGACGTGCTCGACGCGGAGAAGGATGTTTTCCGGTTTGACATCCCGGTGGAGCACGCCGCGGGCGTGGGCATGGTGGAGGGCGAGCGCGACGCGGCGCAGCAGCTCGACGGGCTCTCGCCACCACCAGGCGTCGGCCGACGGGCCCGCCGCTTGCCGGCCGGCGGGTTCCGCGTTTCGTCGGAGGGCGCGGTCCTCGAGGTATCGGCGAAAGCTGACCCCCTTCACGAACTCCATCGCAAGGAAGAAGCGGCCGTCGTGCGCGCCGACGTCGTAGACCTCGACCAGCCCCGGGTGCCGGAGCTGGGCGGCGGTGCGTGCCTCCCGAAGAAAGCGTAGATGACGCTCGTCGTGCGGCCGCCTGGAAAGGCCTTCGTAGGTCCCGGGATCCAGGCACTTCACCGCGACGATCCGGTGCAGGGCGCCGTCCCAGGCGCGGTAGACGCTTCCCATGCCGCCGCGACCGACCAGCTCCAGCAGGGTGTAGCGCCCGAACCGATTTTCGGCGCGTGCGTACGCCTCGCGGACCTCCTCCGGCTCCCTGCCGTCGGGCGTGAAGACCATTTCCGTCGGCGAGGGGTGCGGCGGCTCGTCCCGGCGCGGGGGCGCGGGCGGGCGAGGCGGGGCGCCGCCGGAGTCGCCGGGCGGGTGGGACGAGGGGCGCGAGCCGTAGGAAACGGCGGAACTCGGCGATCCCGGCGCGGCCGCGGGCTGTGCGGAGATCGCTGATGCCGGCGAAGAAGCGGCACGGATCGCCGTCAGGGCCGTCGCCGCGGTCGCCGATGTCTCCGCCAACGCGGGAGTCGCGGGAGTGGCGAAAGTGCTCGGCGCAGGGCCTGTCGTCGGTGAAGCGGTGCTCTGCGACGGGTGCTCGACGACCAGCAAGATGGACGTGCGGTCGTGGGCAGCGCCCGTGGCTTCGACCTCGGAGCCTAGGTCGGACGCGGACGTCGCGATGAGCCGGGCGGGTGCGTGCGGCTCCCGCAAAGTCGTCGCGTCGTCGCCCGAGGAGGCCGCACGAAGGAGGGCTGCCAGTTCGTCGTCGCGCGCGTACCCGCGAGCGACGAGGATTGCGCGCAGGGAAGGGGGGGGAGAGGTGGCCCGCGTCGGTCCTGCGCCGGCTTCGCCGAGGTCGAATCCGCCGGCGTCGCAGGCGCGCACGCACGCCTCGAGGGGTTCGGGCGGCACCAGACCGCGCTCCCGAACCAGGCGGGCGAGCAGGGCGTCGGACTCGTTCATGACGGGATCCTGCCGTTCACTCCGGCATTTGGAACGAGTCCTTGCTTTCTTTCCACCAATTGGACCATTTGTCGGCGTAGGCCTGTGCGTCGTCGTTGTTCGACCGGGGATAGCGACCGAACTTCTGCTCGGTGAGTTCCAGCAAGAGGTCGGCGGCTCCTTCGGCGATTTCCACTTCCGGGGCGTCGTAGAGTTTCTTGATGAGGCTCTGGATCCCGGCCTTCCCCTGCTTCTTCACCTTTCCTTTCACCCGTTCGCGATCGTCGAACGTGGACTTGGTGTAGTTGGGCAACAGGCCGTCGAGCTCGCGCTCGAAAGCGGGGTCCGCGCCCGCGAGGTTCACGCCGGCCGGGGGGCGCTTGGCGGGTTCTTCGGCGCCCTTGGGGCCGGCATCCGGGGCCGCGGCGCCGTCGAGCCACCAGCTCTTCCATTTTTCCTGGACGCTGCGTCGTTCCTCGATGGTCGACGTGGGGCTCCAGCCGAAAGTCTTCCCGGTGACCTCCCGCAGGAACTCTTCCGCCTTGAGCGCCTTGAAGTCGTCGACCTCGGTGAGGGCCTTGATGAGGGAGGGGATGAAGTCGTTCTTCGGGAATTGGAGGATATTTTTTTTCGCCGTTTCGATCTTGGCGGTGGGCCAGCCTTTGATGTTGTCGAGGAGGTCCCAGATCATTTGCTCTCCCGCGTCGCTGACGACCAGCTCGCGCGCGGGCGCGGCGGGCTTGGGAGACGCGGGCTGGGCCTTGGGGGGTTGCGGCTTCACGGGGTCGGCCTTGGGCGGCTCGGCCGGAGCCTTCGCCGGCTCGGCCTGCGCCGGGGTCGCGGGGGTTTCGCCTCCGGCGGCGGCGGGCGCCTTGGCCTGGGCCCCCTTGAACTTCTTCGACTCCTCCTTTTCATTGCCGGTCATCATGTAGGCGATCGCCAGGACGAGGCCCAAGGCGCCCACGATGCCGCCGATGATCATGGCGGAATTGCCCTCCTGGCGCTTCCCGCGACGCGGGGAGCGGCCGACGGAGGACGTCGGCTCGACGGGGACGCCGCCGGGCGGGCCGGCCTTCATCGCGGTCCGCATGAGCGGCGTCATGCGGTCCTTCGGCGGGGCGGGTACGCGACTGTTCGGGCCGTGCTTTTTCACCGGCGGGGCGCCCGCTTTGGAGGGCGGGGAACCTTTGCGGGAAGGCGCCGATTGGGGTGCGGCCGGCGCCTCCTCGGGCTCGGGGGCCGGTGCGGGGCCGGGCTTGGCGCCGGGGACCACGATGATGGCCTTGCACTTCGTGCAAGGGACCTTCGCGCCGGCGTGGTATCTGGAGACGTTGTTCTGGGTGCGGCACTTGGGACACGCCACGGCGCCGGACGTTTTGGGCACGAGCTGCCTCCACCCGCGCGCCTCGGCGGGTCGTGGATGTGGAAGGGGAACGGCGGAACGGAGGGACGGAGAATAACAAGGAGTGATCAATTCTAGGCCGAGCCGTGGCGGCTTGCAAGGAAAAGCCGGTTTTGGTTCAATGCCCCTCCGAGGCATCGCCGAGGAGGTCGAAGGCTGCGCACGGGCTCCCGCGGCGTTCGGTGTCCGCCTTCCTGTGGGTGGGTCCGCGGCGGTGCTTGCGCACCCGGCTCCCGCGTCAGATGCATTGGGTCGCGGCCATCGCCGCCCTGTCGAGGACTCCTCCCCCATGACCGCACTCGTACACGACGATTTGTTCCTGGACCACGACACGGGTCGGCACCCGGAATGCGCGGAGCGACTCGTGGCGATCCGGCGGCACTTGGAGGTCAAAGGGCTCTGGAGTGCCTGCCGCGCGGTCCGACCGCGTGCCGCGACGGTGGACGAGCTAGCCGCGGTGCACGACCGGGCGTACGTGGCGCACGTCGGGGCGGTGGCGGCCGCGGGGGGAGGGAGGCTGGACGCGGACACGGTGCTCTCCGGCGGCTCGTTCGAGGCGGCGGTCCACGCGGCGGGAGCGCTTCTGGTCGCCGTGGACGAGCTGGCCTCCGGCCGGGAGACGAATGCCCTCTGCCTTGTCCGGCCGCCGGGTCATCACGCGACGCCGACCGGCGGGATGGGCTTCTGCCTCTTCAACAACGTCGCGGTCGCGGCCCGAAACATCCTGGACCGGGGGCTGGGGAAGCGGGTCCTGATCGTCGACTGGGACGTGCACCATGGGAATGGGACGCAGGACGCGTTCTACGAAGAGCCGCGGGTGCTTTATTTTTCGACCCACCGATACCCTTTCTACCCCGGTACGGGCGCTCGCGCCGAGTCCGGCGCCGGGGCGGGGCGAGGGACGACGATCAACCGGCCGCTGCCGGCGTCGACGTCGCGTGAGGAGTTTCTGCGGATCTTCGAAGAGGTGCTTCGGGGGCCGGCGCGCGAATTCGCCCCGGACTGGGTGCTGATCTCGGCGGGCTTCGACGCGCACCGGGAGGATCCCCTGGGCGAATTCTGCCTGGAGAGCGAGGACTACGGAACGCTGACGCGGAAGGTGCTCGAACTGGCCGGGGCGACCGCGCGAGGTCGCGTGATCTCGGCGCTCGAGGGGGGCTACAACCTGCGTTGCTTGGCGGAGTCGGTGGCGTCGCATCTCGCTGCGCTGCTCGGCGGGCGGGCGGGGGCGGGGGGCCGGGCGTGTGACGAACGTCCTTGACCTCGGGCGGGGCGGCGACGTAGGATGGACCTAGGTATTGGGGCCGGATCGGGGGAGCGGAATGGAGGCGCCGAAAGCCATGAAGAACGGGAACGGCAGCACCGAGGTGGAGCGCCGGATCGCCTTCCTGGAGCAAGTGTACCTGGACGACAGGAAGCGATGGGAGCGCACCCAACGCGTCATCGAGACGCTGGATACGAAATGGCGGCGCACGCAGCGCTTGATCGAGGCCTTGGACAGAAAACTGGATCGTCACCTGTCGCAGAGCGACCTCCGCTGGATGCGCGCGCTCGAACGCTTCCGGAAGGTGGACGAGCGATTCGCCAAGTTCGACGAGCGATTCGCCAAGTTCGACGAGCGATTCGCCAAGTTCGACGAGCGTGCGGCCAGGAACGAGGAGCGACTCAAGGAGTTGGACGAGCGCTTGGAGGCCGCCCTGAAAGTGCTTCACCGGCTCGTCGAGCGGCGCGAGGGTTGAGCGATGCGCGCGGCGCACGGACGCCTTGGCACACGGGTCCTGGCGTTCGTGCGCGGTCCGGGCCGCCAAGTCTGTGCGCTACGCCGACCTCAGCGTGATGCACGCGACCTCGGGCCGGGCCAGCAGCCGCGCGGGGATGTAGCCGATGCCGAGGCCGCGGTTGACGTAGAGCTGGGTGCCGCCGCTCCGGTAGAGGCCGTTCACATACCGGCCTTCATAGCGGCTGGGGAGGATGGGTGCGCCCACGAGGGGGAGGGAGATTTGTCCGCCGTGCGTGTGGCCCGAGAGCACGAGGTCGACGCCGGCGGGCGCGAGCCGCTCGAGGTAGTCCGGGTTGTGCAGGAGGACGATCCGCGGCTCCTTCGGCGAGGTGCCGGCAAGGCCGCGGCGCAAGTCGAGATTGCCGAACCAGAGGTCGTCCAGGCCGATAAGGCGGAGCGGGGAGCCGCGCGGATGAACCAGGGTGTTCTCGTTGACGAGGACCTCGAAGCCCGCGGTGCGCCGCAGGAGTTCGATGGTCCGTCGGTGGCCGAAGTGATAATCGTGATTTCCGAGGCAGGAGAATTTGCCGAGCGGGGCGCGCAGCCGGGCGAGGGCGGTGACGGCGATGTCCAGATCGTCCTTGCCGTAGGTGACGTAGTCGCCGGTGGCGAGCACGAGGTCTGGCCGGCACTCGTTTGCGGCCTCCATGCACCGCTCGAGGTACTCGAGCGGGATGTGGGAGTTCGGGTGCAGGTCGGTGAGGTGCACGATCCGTAGTCCATCGAGGGCGGGCGCGAGGCCGGGGATGGCGATCTCGGGAAAAGTGACCTCGAGGTGCCAGGGGCCGACGCCGAAGGCGTAGCCTGCGGTGCCGACCGCCGCCGCGGCCGCCGCGCCCAGCGACCATTGAAGAAACGCGCGACGGCCGAGCGACTGCTCGTGCGCGCCGCCGGTGGGCGGGGTTTTGGCCGGGTCGGGTAGCGAGGGCATGGGCGAGCTTGTCTCCGGCGGGGGCTCTGTGGATACGCGAACACGGTGGTCGAGCGGGGTCGGGGCGCATGGAGAATGGAGCGGGGAGCCGCGCGGGCCGGCCTGCGCTCCGTAGCTCGCGGCGAGCGAGCGAAGGAGGGAGGCCCGCGCCCCCAGGAATCGTGCCCTGCACCGGGCACGGGCCCTCCAGGTCGGGCGCCGCGCCTACCCACCTGCTCCTCGCGAGCCGGCCGCGGCGAGCGAACGCCTGGGCGGCGCGGCGTCAAGCGAACAGCGTGTCCCCGGTCGACGCGAATTCGGCGGCGAGCCGCGCGGCCTCGATGAGCGACCGTGGGTTGGCCGGCCGCTTTCCTACGATGTCGTACGCGACGCCGTGGCTTACGGACGTGCGCACGTAGGGCAGCCCGAGCGTCACGTTGACGGCGCGCTCGAAGTCGAGCAGCTTCACCGGGATCTGCGCCTGATCGTGGTACAGGGCGACCACGGCGTCGAACTCCCCCGCGAGCGCCCGTGCGAACGCCGTATCCGCGGGCAGCGGGCCGGCGAGGTCCGCGTCGCGCGCGTCCGCGCTCCGCATCCCCGGCTCGACCGCCGTCTCCTCTTCCCGGCCGAAGAGCCCGCCCTCCCCCGCGTGCGGATTCATGCCGCACACCGCGACTCGCGGACGCGCGATGCGAAATTTCGCGCGCAGGACGTCGACGGTCGCGGCGATCGTCTCCGCGACGGCGTCGACGGTGACGGCAAAAGGCACCTTCCGCAAAGGCACGTGGTCGGTCACGAGCGAGACGCGGAGTCGGGGCGTCACAAAGAGCATGGTCGCGCGCCGGCGGTTCGCGTGTCGCGCGAGAAACTCGGTGTGTCCGACGAAGGGGAAGCCCGCGAGGACGACGGCCTGCTTGCTCATGGGCCCGGTAACGAGGGCGTCGACGGCGCCCGCCAGGGCGAGGTCAGCGGCGAGCCGGAGGGAGGCGAAGGCGAGGCTGCCGGAGGCGGCGGAGGGACGGCCCGGCGGCGCATCCTCGGTAGTCCCGCGCGCGCCGGCCGGCGTGAGGAGGACGACGGGTTCGCGGGCAAGGGCCTCGAGGGCGGCCCCGGCATCGGCGAATTCGGGCGGGGGTGCGAGCAGCGCCCGCGCAGGCGACGGCGACTCCGAAGCAGGCGGCGGGGAGGTCGCGCCGATGGTCGCCGCCGCGCGACGATAGGCGCGTGGATCGCCGACGAAGAGTACCGACCACCCGGCAGGCAGCTCCCCCGATGCGAGGGCGCGCGCGGCCACTTCGGGCCCGATTCCCGCGGGGTCCCCGAGCGTCACCGCCAGCTTGCCTCGCTTCCTCATCGCATGCCCGGCGAGGAGAGGGCGATCGCCTCCCGGTTCCCCCACTCCAGCTTGAAGCGCTCGCGCATGCCGAGGCGCAGGTCGTGGCTCTTGTCGCGAATGTCGGAGATCAGGCTCTTGCCCGTGAGCCGCTCGCCGTCGATGTAGGTGCCGTTCGTGCTCAGGTCCTCGACCTCGAGGTTGTCCGTGGCGGCGAACGTGATGCGGACGTGCTTCCGGGAAACCGACAGGAACTCCTCGTCCTGGCGGCGGACGTCCTCGGGCATGTCGGCGTACTTCTTGCACCGCTTCAGGCAGATCTCGCAGCCCCGGCTCCGGCCGATGGAAACGGACTGCCCCACGCGCAGGGGGAAGACCTCCCCATCCACCATCCCCTCCACCCCCCGGATGAGCACCAGGTCCTCCATGTTCTCCCTCCGCCGAACCCAACGGCCGGTCGCCCGCGCCGATCCGGCGCTCGGCGGGGCCGTCGGTTCAACCCCGCGCTACTCTTTGCCGACGGTCATGGTCGAGGGGAAGGCGCAGTTGGAGAAGACCTGATCCACGTCGTCGTGCTCCTCCAGCGCCTCCATGAGCCCCATGATCTTCTTCGCGGAGTTCTCGTCGACGTCGACGTAGGTCTTCGGGATCCGGCTCAGCTCGGCCAGCGCGAGCTTGTAGCCCTTGTCGGTGAGGGTCTTCTTCACCTTCTCGAAGTCCACGACCTCGGTCGTGATCTCGAAGATGTCCCCGGCGAGCTGCAGGTCGCTCGCCCCGGAATCGAGGGCCACGGTCATGAGCTCGTCCTCGTTCACGCCTTCCGAGGCGATGGTGATGAGCCCCTTCTTCTCGAAGAGCCAAGCCACGCAGTTATTGGCCCCGAGCGAGCCGCCGTTCCGATCGAAGATCGACCGGATCTCCGAGATCGTGCGGTTCTTGTTGTCGGTGATGGCGTTGATCAGGATCGCCACGCCGTCCCGCCCGTACCCCTCGTAGTTGACCTCCTCGATCTGCTGCCCCGGCAGCTCCCCGGTCCCCTTCTTGACCGCCCGGTCGATGTTCTCGCGCGGCATGTTCGACTCGCGCGCCTTCTGGATCCACAGGCCGAGCTTCGCGTTCGTCGCGGGATCTCCGCCTCCCTCGCGCGCCGCCTGCATGATGAGTTTCGCCATCTTGGAGAAGATTTTTCCCTTTTTGGCGTCGGCTGCGCCCTTCTTGTGCTTGATCGTAGCCCAGTGCGAATGCCCGGACATGAGCAGCTCCTGCGAATCGGATTCAGGCGTCCTTCGGAACACTCCGTCCCGGAGGGAACGCCGTTCCCCGTGGGAGGGTGAGAATTGAGACAACCCCGAATGATAGCCGACGGGGCCCGGCCTGTCAAGTTCCGCGGCCGACCGCCCCCGGGAATCTCGCCCGACAACTGGCGCATGGCGCATGGCCCTTCCGGTCGCTGTCTTCGACCTGCAGGGAAAAGGACATGACGCATGCGCGGTCGGCGCAGTGGCGAAGACCGAACGTGTGGCCCAGCTCGTGGACCGCCTCGATGCGGAGCCGGGAGGCGAGCAGCTCCGCGTCGGGCGCTGCGCCGTAAAACTCCGGCGCAAGCCGGCGAAGGGAGATGACCGCGAGCCCGGTGAGGGGATCGGCGAGGCCGAAGACAAACCGGAAGTGCGGCTCCGTCTCCAGGAAGAGGTCGACGCAGGTGACGGCGAGGCTCCGGAACTCGCCGCTCCGATCCCTTCCTGCGAGGGCGCGCAGGATGCCGGCCGCGCCGAACTGCCGGCGGGCGGGGTCCGCCCACGACGGCGTCAGCGGAAGCTCCGCCAGGGCCAGGGCCGGGCGGCCGACGAGGGGCGGCAGCTCCGCGACGAGCCTCGAAACCGACTCCGGCGCCACTCCGCCAAGCGGCAGCACGGCGATGGGAAGGCCTGCCGGTACCGCTCCTCCCGCCTCCTCCATGGGGCTCCGGTCGATCACTCGTGCTTCGGGTCCGTGAAGTTGATCAGCGCGTCGCCGCGATCGGGCGTGCCCTTCTTGCTCGGCGCGGTCGGCGTGAGGTCCTCCCCGTCGCCCCGCTCGAGCTCGCGGCGCAGCTCGTCGATCTCCGACTCCAGCCCGCGGCTCTCCGACCGCAGACGCTTGCGCTCCGCGGCGTCCAGGTCCTTTTCCGCGAGCCGCTCCTTGAGGGCGCGCAGGTGGACGACCGCGTCTTCCAGACGGGCGCGCAGGACGTCGGTCTCTCGCGCAGCGCCCTCCTTCGCGGTCGGTTGGGGCGGGGTGGGCGGCGCCGGCGTCGGGCGCTCTTCGAGCCTGCGCGACTGCGCGCCGGCGGCGCGGCGAAGGGCGTCCATCTCTCCGGCAAGCTGCTCGAGGCGGACGCGCAGGGCATCCACCGCCTGTGTCAGCGCCCGAAGCTCGCTGTTCGCATTCTGCACCTGCGCGTCCGCGCGCGGGGCCTTGGGCGGCTCGGGTGCGACCCTCGTGCGCGAGGCGGCGAGCGCGGCCATGGCCTCGACGATCACGCTCTCGGCGTTCCCCTGTCGCGCGCGAATGAGCGCGGTGCCGAAGCGCACTTCCACTTCGATGATGCGACCGATGACGTCCTCGGCGTGCTCGAGATCGCCCGCGTCGCGATAGGCGTCCGCGAGGGTCGAAAGATGATCGACCACGCGATCCCGGGTCTCGCCCAGGGTGCCGATCATCAGGTCGAGCCGGCTCTCCTCCGCAGCGGCGGTCGCTGGTTTTGCGCCGACGCCGGGAACCAGCGCGGGCAGGGCGGGTCCGGGGAGCACGCGCACCGGGACGCTCGCGGCGGTCGTCACGCGCTCCACGTTGACCACGGGCACCGTGCTCGGGGATTCACCGGGTGCTTTGGGGGCGCCGGCGTTCGGCTTCACCGCCGGGACGACGACGACCGGGAGCTTGGCGGGCGCAGGCGCAGGCGCCAGAGCGGGCGTGGGAGCCTTCGCGGGGGTCGGCGCAACCGCAGGGGGCGTCGCGGCAGTCTTCGTCGCACCCGAGTTCGCGGCGGGCGACGAGGAAGTCGTCGGCGCGGGCACGTGCACTGCCGGCGCCGCGGCCGTGACCGCCGAAGGGGAAAGGATCGCCGTCGTCGAGGCGTGCGCCGCGAGGCTCGGAGCGTTCGCGGCGGTCGACTTCGAGTCTCCGGCGGCGGGCTGAGGCTGCGTGGCGATCGGCTGGACGCTCGCCGTCACGGCGGCCGGCCGGCCCGCGGGACAGTTCGCAGCGCACTCCGGCGCCGCGGACACCGGCTTTTTCCCGCCGCACTTCGGGCAGTGCACGGTCTCGGTCCCGCCGGCCGACGAGAGCAGGTCCTCCTCCGGGCGCGCATTGAAGCGGTTCACCGCCGCGAAGAGCAGCCGGATCTCTTCGGCGTCGAGCTTCCCGTCCTTGTTCCGGTCGAAGTCCGACACGTCCTGCGCGAAACAGGGAGAAAGCGCGAGGAGCCCTCCGCCGATCCACGCGGCGGCGGCCCAGAGGCCCGTCCTGCTCGTCATGCTAGCGACCCTCCTTCCGGGATTTCCTTTTTTTTTCAGCACCACTCTCGCGCTCAGCGTTCCTGCGCCGGGTGCGAGAATGGGCAAAACGCCTGGGGTGACTGCTTTTTGTTTTTTACAGAGACGCGGAGACGCTGAGGCTCCTTGTCGGCCTGACTTGGGATTTGGGATTTTCGCAACCGCCGCGCATCCCGTGGCCTCACTCCGCCGTCAACGGCGCGGGCCCCTTCCAAGAACCCGCCATCTTGTCCAGCACCTGCCGTACGCCTTCCGCGCGCAGCCATCCGAACCCCGCGCACTGGAGGCTGTGCACCAGCTCGCCGAATTCCGGCTCCGTCCACTCCGGGGTCCCCTGGCGCCGGATGCCGTCCTCGAGCACGGGCGTGTGGTACGAGAGGAACACGTTGAGCCACGGCCTGGCGCCCTCGTCCCAATCGGCGGCCTCGGGGAACTCGTAGTCCCAGTCAATGTCGAAAACGCGCAGAATCGGGTCCTCGCAACCGACGATCGCCCTGCGGCCGTCCGGGGTCATCGCGAGGGAAAGGACCGGGCTCGGCAGTTCCTCCGAGGTCCACACGCAGGTGCCGTTCGCAAGGTCCGCCACCCGCAGCTTTTTGTCCTTGCCGCCGAGCAGCGCCCAGCGTCCGTCCGGGGTCAGCGCCACCGACGTGACTTCCCCTTCGACGGTGATCGACTTCATGCAGCGGCCGCTCGCCAGCTCCCAGAGCCGCACCGCGCCGTCCTGACTGGCGGACAGGGCCAGCCGTCCGTCGGGCGTCAGCTCGATCGCGCCGATCACGCTCTTCACCGCGTAGGTGCGGAGGGACTTGCCCGTGGCGAGGTCCCAGAGGAAGAGGGTGTTGTACTCGTTCACCGCCAGCGCGCGAAGCCCGTCCGGGCTGACCGCGGCCAGCGTGGCCCCCTCCTTCGCGCCCGGGAGCCTCCGGACGCACCGGCCGGTCTCGACATCCCACAGCCGCACGGTCGCGTCCTCGCCCCCCGTGACCGCAATCTGGCCGTCCGGCGTGAGACTGGCGGAGAAGACCTTCCCGGCGTGTCCTTCGAACTGGCGAAGGCAGTTCCCGGCGCTGAGGTCCCAGAGCCGCGGCTTCGCGTCCAGGCCCGAGGACAGGGCATTCGCCCCATCGGGCGTCATCGCGACCGAGAGAATGCCCTGTTCGTGGCCGTCGAGGGAGCTGATGCAGCGTCCGGTGGAGAGGTCCCACATCCGGAGGGAGGCGTCGCTCGAGCCGGTGAGGCCGACTCGGCCGTCGGGCACGATCGCGGCCGCCCGAATGGACTCCGTGTGCCCCTTCGCTGCGCGTGCCTGCCAGGCGCCGCGGAAGGCGAACCGGCGGCCCTTCGCGCCGACTCGGTGCCAGAGGCCGAGCATCTCCGCATTTCGCTGGTAGCCGGCGAGCGCGCGCACGCGCAGGAGCGCCGCCACGGCGACCTGGGTCTCCCCCTTCCGAAGGGCCTGGGTCGCCGCGTCCAGAGCGGAGCGGGCCTCGCCCTCTTCGCCTGCAAGATCGCGCGCGGCGCGCGGCCGTGCCGCGATGAACGCGCTTTTCGCAGCGACCTGGGCATCGAGGCTCCAAACCTGCGGGCTGGTGTCCGACTCACCGGAGAGGCCGAGCTTGCCGTCCGGGGTGATGGCCACGCACGCCACGCCCTTCTGCGTGAAGGTCCGCAGGCAGCGGCCGGTCGCGCACTCCCAGAGGCGCAGGGTCTCGTCGATGCCGCCGGAGAGCGCCCAGCGGCCGTCGGGCGTGATCGACAGTGCGAGCACGCTCTGGTTGTGTCCCTCGAAGGTCCGCACGGCCTGCCCCTTGGTCAGGTCCCAAAGCCGGATCTCGCCGCCGCCGGTCCCGGTCAGCGCCCAGCGACCGTCGGGTGTGAAGTGTACGGCGGTGGTGCCGGCCTGGAGCGACCAGGTCTCGAGGCACTTCCCTTCCGCGAGGTCCCACTTGCGCAGCGTGTCGTCCGGGCTGGCGGAAAAGCCGACCTTGCCTTCCTTGAGGACGAGCACGGCGATCACCGGGTGCTGGTGCCCCTCGAGCGTCTGCAGGGACTGTTCGGCGGTCAGGTCCCAGACGCGGACATTGTGATCTGCGCTGCCGGAGATGGCGAAGCGGCCGTCCGACGACATGCCGACGGAGGTCACGTTGTCGCTATGCCCCTCGAACGTGCGGACGCACTTCCCGGTCGCGATCTCCCAGAGGCGAAGCGTGCCGTCCTCGCTCCCGGTGAGGAGGCGCTTGCCGTCGGGGCTGAGGGTCATGGCGAGGACGTCCTTGCGGTGCCCCTCGAACTTCTTTTCGCACTTGCCGGTGGAGAGGTCCCAGAGGTGGACCGTGTTTTCCGTCGTCCCCGCGAGGGCCCAGCGGCCATCCGCGGTAAGGACGACCGAGCGGACCTCGCACTGCGCCCCGAGTTCACGCAGGAGTCGCGGCCACTTGCCGAGCCCCGCGCGGGCCGCGCCGAGGGCCTGGCGGACTTCCGGATCGTTGGCGCCCTTGGTGGAGGCCGTTTCCAGGGCCTTGGCGGCCGCCTCGGCGTCGCGGCGCTCCAGGTGGAGCAGGCCGAGCAGGTAGTGCGGCAGCCACTCGTCGGCCGCCGTGGCCGCGGCGCGCTGGAGCTTCCACTCGATGGCGTCGTCCCCCATCCGGCCCGCGCGCCAAAGCAGAATGCCTTGGTTGTACAGGGCCTCAGGGCTCGCCGGCTCGGCCTTCGCGGCTTCGTTGAGCATCCGGGTCGCCTCCTCTTCGCGCTGGAGGTCGAGCTGGAGGAGGGCGCGGTTGTTGATCCGTTCCGCAAGGGCCTTGTCCACGACGCCGACGGACCTCGGGTAGGGGCTGCCGGTCGCCTCCTGGTACAGCTCGCGAAGGGTCTCGGCGGCCTTGGCGAGAGTCGGCCGCTCCTCGGGGTTCTGCGCGAAGCAGGCTTTGATGAGGTCGCGCACCTTTTCCGGCATTCGCGGAATGACGGGATCGGGCGACGCCCCGGACTCCCAGTATTCCTCGAGGGCCAACGGGACCGCGGGCCCGGCGAGCCAGGCGATCTCGCCGGTGAAGAGCTCGAGCAGGGTGATGGCCCACGACCAGGCGTCGGTGCCCTTCGTGAGGGGCAGGCGTCGCCGCTGTTCCGGCGAGCAATAGGCCGCGGACATGCCGCCGACCAGGGCGCGGATGTCCCTCGGCGCCGCGACCAGCGGACCCGCTTCGGCCGAGTCGCCGCCAGGCGTGGCCGCGGCGGTCGCGCGCGCCATGCTGAAGTCCGTGACGCGGGCGGTGCCGTCGGCGGCGAGGATCACGTTTCCGGGCTTCACGTCCTGGTGAATGATGCCGTTGTCGTGGGCATGCTGCACGCCCCACGCGATCTGAGTCGCGATGTCGAGCATACGTCCGAGGGCGGCCTTCTCGCCTCCCTCATAGAGGCTGCGATCGCGAATGGCCTCGCTGAGGCTCTCCGTGCCCGCGTACTCCACGACAACCTGGGGGGCGCTGCCGATCGGGCGCACGTAGTAGCAGGAAATGACGTGGGGGTGCGTTGGGAGCTTGGCCCAGGTCTCGACCTCGCGCGTGAAGGCCTCCTTGGCCTCCGGCTTGGCGAAGACCTGCGGGGAGGTGCTCTTGATGACGAGGTCGAGGCTCCAGAGGCGATGGTTGGCCTTGTAGACCCGGCCCACGCCGCTCTGGCCGAGGATGTCGGTGATTTCGTAGATGCCGAAAAGCACGTCCCCTTCGCGCCAGAGGTGCGGGGCGTTCTCCTGGGGCTTTTGCGTGCGCGTCAAGCGGAGCGGCGGCATGCGCTCGGCGGTCCCGGCCCGGTCGGGCGGAGGCGTGCGCAGCTCCGGCGGACGGGTCGCGGACGATGGGGACCCGGCAGGCGGCGTGGCCGAAGGGCGCGGGCCGGTGAGCTGCGTCTGGACCTCCGGCGTGGGGGCGGGGGCCTCCGCCGCGGTGGCCGGATCCAGGAAGCGTCGCTTGTCGGGCTCCACCCGCTTGGGGAGCTGGGTGCCGGGGAGGGCGCGCGCGAGGGCGCCCTGGATGGACTGCTCGAGCTGGGCCCGGGGCATGCCGATCTTGCCGGCCACTGCGTCCAAGATCTTCCGCTCGTTCGGGTCGATCTCGCCGTCCACCGCGGCGGCCTGGATCATGAGTTCCAGCAGTTGGACCTGGGATTCGTTGTCGGCGGGAAGCCGGAGGGTCCGCTTGCCCATCAACGCCTGCCCGATGGCTTCCTCGACGACCTCGGTGGTGAGGCCGAGCCGCTGCTGGAGTCCTTCGAGAAACTTGCGTTCGCGCTTGCCTACGCGGTGGTCCGAGGCGATCACCATGGCGACCGAACGCAGGATCTGATCAGGTGTCGGCATTCCAGTCCTTCCTTCGCACGATTCCGGCCCTCCTGGGGCACGTGACGTACCCCTGCGGCTCCCGGAAAAGGAGCCTCCCCAAGGGAAATTCGGGGGGGGACAGCAAACCATAGGGGGCGGGCGAAGTCAAGGAAATCGGCGGTACCCCCGCACCGGGGGGACCGGGTGGACCGGAGGCACCGGGTGGACGCAGCTTCCGCCGTCAAGAAACAACTCCATGGATCAAGTCAGGCTCGCGCCCGAAACCGAAACGAAACCACAGATTGCACAGATTTCACAGATTGAGATCGTCGCAATCTGTGTAATCTGTGAAATCTGTGGTTCGTTGAGCTTTGGTTACGGCTGCCTCCGCTCTGGGAGAGCTGTGGTTTCGAAAGTCCGGACTCGCGAATATCTCGAGGAGACTTTCAGAAGTTGCGCAGTAGGGATCCAAGGTCCAACTCCAATCGACTCCGACGCCAACTCCCGACTCCAACGGCCGGTCGCGCGTCGATCAGGGCGCGAGGACCGCGGCCTCACACGGACGCGCGAAGCGGCAGTGCTCCCGCTCACCCCCGCCATCGGCAGGCATGAACCCAAAGAGAAGCCCGAACGCCCTGAGACCGCTCCCTCACGGTCGCGGTTCCGTGTTCTGGCGGCGCGCGTCGGGTGCGAGGATGAAGATCCCCGAGGGCGCGTGCTTGCCCACCACGCGGCCTGAAGTTCGACCCGCGGCGCGCCGTTGGTGTTGGACTTTGGAGTTGGCGCTTGGCAATTGGAGTTGCCTTCGGTCGCCTGCTTACCCCCTGCCGCCCCTAGTCCTCCAGTACGCCCTCGGTTCCCCTCTTCCGCTCCCCCTTCCAGAGGACGTGCCGACGACGATCCTCGTCCTCGACCACAAGCCGCGAGGTCGTCTCCTCGATGACCTGGTCGTGTTCCTCGAGGATGGGCTTGCGCGTCGTCGGATCGAGCGCGAGCTTGCCGTCCGGTCCTTTCCGATAGGACTGGATGCGCCGGGTGTACACCGGTCGCTTCGTGAAGTCGATGGACGAGAGCGTGTACCGGGTGGAAAAGTCGATGTCATGGGCGATGGCGGACACGTACGCCGCGCCGCCGATCTTCTGCCCCGGCCGCACCGAAAAGACCGCTCCGACCCAACGCCCTTCCAGGAAGCGCCGAATGCGGACCCACACCTCGTCCGCTGCGCCGCCGGCGGCCGTGATGCTGCCGAGGTAGAGGATGTCGAAGTCGCCGTGCGATTCGATCTCGACCGGCGGGCTCTCGACCGGGGGCTGGGAGGGCGGCGTCTCGGCGACGACCTTGTACTGGTAGCGCGCGTTGGGAACGACGTCCGGGTCGTAGTAGTCCGACGAACTGGACTGAAGGGGCTTGACGTTGATGGGGCCCGAGAATGCGTCCTCCGGGGCGCGCCGGCGATAGATGTTGAAGCCGGTCGCATGGAGCTGGGGCCGCGCGTTCCAGAGGACGCGGATGCCGTCCTCTTCGCGGGCGACCTGGACCGCCAGGTCCTTCCCACTGGCGGCAGCCGGCTCTTCCTTCGGCACCGCGGGCGCGGCGGCGACGTCCGGGGTCTGGGCGGGACCCGCGACCGGGGGTTCGACGGCCGGCGCCGCGGACGGTTGGGCGGCCAGCTCCTCGGGCGGATTCGTCGAGGCGGGTTCGGCGGGAAGGGCCGGCACCGGTCGCGCCATGGCGGCGGCGAGCTCCGCGAGCCGGCCCGCGAGGTCCTCGGCACGGCGGGAGCTCTGGGTCAGCTCCTCGCGTTGCGACCGGAGCGCGACGACCAGCTCGGTGGTCAGGAGGTCCAAGCGGCGCGACTGGTCGGCGAGCACCCACACGAGGGACGCGAGCACGCCGGCCGCGAGTGCCGGCGAGGAGCCGACGGCAAGGGCGAGACGGCCGAGCCGACGCGTGAAGGGGCCCGAGGGCGGGGCCTGGACGGGGGGCGAGGCCTGCTCCTCCGGAGGGGCGGACGGGCCCGGCGCCGCCGGAAGGGCGGCGGGCTGCGGGGCCGAGGACAGGACGCGGGCGACGCCGCGGACCACGTCGTTCTGGAAGAACGCCCCGGCCAGGGCCTCGGCAAGCAGGTGGTCGTTCTTATAGAGGACCTCCAGCTCCCCGCGACAGCCGTTGCAGCGCGCGAGGTGGTCCTCGACGCGCGTCCGCTCCGAGGGGGACAGTTCCCCGTCCACCAACTTGGAGAGGAAGAGTCCCATGTCTTCACAGGCCATGACGCGTCACTCCGGGTAGAGGTGCTCGAGCCGCTCTTTCAGGAGAAGCTTGGCCCGATAGAGTCGGGATTCCACGGTAGCCGGGGCGACGTTCAGGAACTCCCCGATCGACTTGTACGACATGCGTCTCAGATGCTTGAGCAGCATCACTTCGCGATAAATCGTGGGCAGCGAGTTGAGCGCCATGAGGACGCGTTCGTACAGCTCCTCGCGTTCGACGCTCCCGCCGCTCTCCGAGAGGCCCGGCTCCGGGGGCGCTTCGACGTCGCCGCCGTGCTCGCGCAGGACCTCGAGGGACAGCACCTTGTACTTCGACTTCCGAAGCCAGTCGATGCTCGTGGTCCGCGCGATGCCGGAAATCCAGGCCTTGAACTTCGCTGGGTCCTCCAGCCGGTCCAGGTGGCGATGGGCCTTCAAGAAGGTCTCCTGGGCCGCGTCCCGGGCCGCTTCCAGGTCCTTCACGATGTTGCAGGCGATGCTTCCGACCAGGTTCGCGTGCCGCCGCACGAGGGCCTCGAAGGCCTGGGGGTCCCCGGTCCGGGACCGCACGACAAGCACCGCATCCTCCGGTTCCACGGCCTGCTCCCCACTTCCGACCCGCGGGAACGCCGGCGCCCGGCGCCGGCCCCCGACCCTCCAAGCGCCGTGGTCTTTCGGCTGCGCAGGGAGGTCGAAAAGGGCCGCACCGGGCCGGCGGTTCGTATTCGTGCCGCGATTCTGACGGTTCGCATTATACTCCATGCGGGTCGACCGGGAGGAGAAGAACCTTCTCCCCCGAGGGGCCGGCGAGCGTGAGCTGGGGGACGGTGCGCGTCCCGGTGCGCCGCACCGACCGGGGCAGCGGCACTTCGCAAGTGCCGATCGTCTCGACGACCAGGCCGGTGCGGAAGTCGAGGCTCGCGCGCTTGCCGTCCACGTATTGGTCCACGCGGGTGCCGACCGCCTGGCCGACGCCGACCTGGAAGGTCCGGGAAACGCCCGGCTTCCCGTCCGCGGTCAGGAGCCGGAGCCGAACGAGCGCCGTGGCGCCGGAGCCGCCGACGAACTCGATGCGCAGGTCGTTCGGGGTACGCGCCTGGGCGGGCGTGCCGCCGACGGCCGCCGCCTTGCCTAGGGTGATCACCTGATACTCGTACGTCGTGTCGGGCCGCACGTCGGCGTCCTGGAGCTCACGAGCCTCGGCCGGGAGCGAGGCGCACTCCGTGAAGGCCGTCGCCGCGCCGGCGCCGCGCGGGCCCGAGGCCGCCACGCGCCGCTCGACGCGGAAGCCCGTGACGCCGCGCGCGCCGCGCGGCAGGTCCCAGGCGACGGAGGCGTGAAAGGGCGACTGCACGGCCGCCGCGGCCGTCGCGGGCAGGAGGACGTCCTCGAGTTTGACCTCTGGCTCGTCCTCGTGGGTATTCGGATCGGGGACTTCGACGACCTCGGTCTTGTAGTACATCGCCCAATCGGACGCGGGCGCGGGGGCGGCCACCTCGGCCCAGGGCGCGACCGCGTGCCCGAACGCGGTCGGGGCCTTCAGCGCGGGCGGGCGGTTCGTCGCCAGCGCCTGCTGCACCGCGGCCTTCATCGACTGGATGTCCGCCACCTCCGGTTCCTCTCCGCGGACGCAATAGAGGTTGACGCCCACGCCCGCCAGCATCGCCACCGAGAGACCGAGACCGAGCTTTTCCCAGTGCGCATCCCATTCCTTCCGCAAATCCATGATTCGGCTCCCACTCGCAACTCTTTTGCTCGAATCAGGTATCGCGCGACGGAGAAAACCGCCGCGCCCGCCGGAGGGGGGACCGTCGTCCCCGGGGAAGCGCTTCCGCTTTCCTAGACGGAGGCGGAGGGGCTCCCCCTGCAAGAAGGTGGGATTTTTTTTCGAAGGGCGGGGAGGCGGGGGGGGGAGGGAGGGAGCGGTGGCGGCCCCAGGCGAAGACGTCTGCGCCGGAGCGACGATTTCAAAATCCAAATTTCAAATTTCAAAAGTCAAATTGCGAACGTGCTCGCGTTCGTCCGTCAAATTTGAAATTTGAAATTTTGCAATTTGGATTTTGAAATAGCAAGCCAGGCATGTCCTGCACTTTCGCCCGCTGGTGGCCCGTTGACGAACTTCGGACACAGTCGTCAACTCTGTCACGGCGGGTCGTTCGCCGTGCGGACGTTCGTGCGGGCCGGCCTGCGCTCCGTAGCTCGCGTCGAGCGAGCGAAGGAGGGAGGCCCGTGCCCCCAGGCATCGTGTCTGGACTTCGGCAACAGGCCACTAGCGGTGCGTTCCTGAGCGCACCGCCTCGAACACAGCCTGGAACATCGGGCGCGCCTCGGGCGTGCCGAACAGCGAGATGCCCAGCCCAAGCGAAAGCACCAGGAGGCAGAGGCCGACGCGACCGCTCCAGCGAATCGGGAAGAAGCCGCGCAGCCGGCCGGGCGCTGAAGCGAACGACCAGCTTCCGACGCGGTGAAGGAAAAGGAGCCAGAGGGAAAATGCGAACGAGAGGATGCAAGTCCCGATCAACGGCTCGAGGACTTGCCGCTGAACATCCACGCCCTGGCCGCCGTGAATGTGATCGCGAAAGGCGGGAATGTGCAGGGCGATCCAACCGATCGTGAGCCCGGCCAGCGAGAGGAGGAGCGGGAGACCGACGAGCAGAGACAGACAGCCGACGTAGGAGAAGAAAGAGAGGCGGGGGCGTGCGACCGGCGCGGGTGCGTCGGCCGGGGCGTGGACGGGGCTTCCGGAGGCGGCGGGGATGGGTTCGCCCGGCCAAGCGGCAGGGGGAACAGGCTGCCCGCCGGGCATCGCCGCGACCGCGGCGGCGTTCGCCTCCTTCGACGGCAGCAGTCTCAACTCGACGGCCTTCAGGAGGATCGCTTGCAAGTGGAAAAGCACGCCCACGCCCCAGGGGCCCACCGACCACAGGAACCAAAGAGAGTCACTCCCGGTTGCGAAATTCACGAACGCGAGGAAGGCGTTGACGAGGAAAAACGAGCCCAGGTGCTCGAAGAAGCCGATCATTTCCTCGCGGTACGCGGGCACTTCGAAGGGGCGCGGCGTACCGTGTTGCCAGGTGAATGGCGGGGCGCCGGGCGCGCGCGAGTAGCGGGCGCGGACCAGGGATGAGCAGAGGCCGCTCAAGTGGAAGGCCAGTCCGAGGCCCCAGGGGCCGGCGACCCACACGACCCAGAGATGGCGCGGGGAGGTCACGAGGTTGAGGACGAGGAGTCCGGACACCACGATCAGGTAGGAGCCCAGGTGCCCCAGGAACTCGAGGAGCGCCTTCTGGGGTTGAAACAGCTTTGGATCCACGCCGGCGCGTGTGGGAGCAGGCGCCCGGCCGAGGGCGGGGGCGGCGCCGAGCCGACGGACAACGGGCGGAAGCGGCGGGACCGGCGGGACCGGCGGAGCGGGGAACGGGGCGACGGCACCTGACGTTGGGAACGCGACCGGGGCTCCGTTCGCGCCCCTCGGGGTCGCGGCATCCGCGCCCGCCAGGAGGTCGACGAGGTCGGTCACCGACCGGCGCTTTACGACGAAGAACCAGTACGCGGCGGACACGGGGAAGCATACGAGCAGCGTCCACGGTGGGAGCGCGGACCAGTTGTCGACGAGGTTGGAGATGAACCGCGGGGCGCTTACGAACCAGCCCAGCACCGGGACCTGGAGCGAAACCAGCAGCAGGAAGGTCCACAGGATCTTGTTCTGGGCGGGGCGCAGGTCGCCCAGGGAGGGGTAGCGTGCGAGCGGCACGAAGAGCAGATGGCCCAGCATCGCAGCCCAGCAGAGGACCGACACACCCGCCGCTTCGCGCAACCACAGCGTCTGGTCCGGTGCATCCACCACCTGGGCCAGCAACCAGAGGAGCGGGAAAAAGGAGGCGAGGGCCATCCCGGCCACCGCCGGCTCGAGGCCGCCGAGGCGGCGCACGCGCAGGACCCGCAGTGTCTTGCGCCCCTTCAGGAGGGCGACGGCGCCGAAGATCCCGCCGAATGCCGTCGCGGCCGTGTCCTGTCCCCGGCCGTGTTCGAAGAGGAAAAGCGCCGCGCTGGGCAACAGGAAGCTGAGGAGGCCGAACCAGCGTGCTTTGAGCGCCTCGGGCGCTGGGGCGAGCTCGGCCGTGGGCGGCTCAAAAGCCGCCGGCATCGCGGCGCCGGCGGCCGGTCCGCGGGCGGGCGGGGGGGGCGGCACGGGCGGCACCGGCGGCACCGGCCATAGGGTATTCACCTGAGGGGGCTGCACCGGCGCCGGCGCGGGGCTCGGTGCCGGAGGGGGCGGCGGCGGGGCAGCCGCGGCCGGGCGGCTTCGTTCGAGCAGGAAGGCTCGAACCTGACGGTCCAGGTCGTCCAGGAAGGCGCGTGCGCGCGGGGCTGCGTCGAGGTCCGCGCCCACCCGAAGGACTTCCCCGCTGGCGAGGTCGACGAGCAACGCCGCGATCGCGGGAGCCGCCGGTGCCGCGCCGGGAACGGGCTTCGCCGCCGGAGCCGCCGACAGCGCTTCCATCGTGAAGCCCGCAGGCAGCGGCTCGGCCGCCAGCACGACGAACGTCGAGAGCGCGGGGAGCTTCGAGCCGACGGTCCCGGTCCCGGCTCCCGCCTTGGCGCAGGCGCCTGCCGCGAGCCGGCCCGCGAGCCCTTCCGCGCCCTCGCGGAGCGCGGAGCGCAGATTCACCGGGTCCAACCGCCGGTCGACCGGCCAGGCGAGCACTGCCACGCAGCGCGAAGCCGCCGGAGCTGCCGGCGCTTCCCCGCTCGCAGCCACCGCCGGTTCCGCGCGCTGAAACGCCGCCTCCACCCGAAGCCTGGGCAGGTCCAGCGCGCCGAGCGACTGAAAGCCCTCCGCGCCGAGGCGGGACCCGAACCAGGCCGCGAGAGCCGCTGCCGCCTCGCGCGGCGCGCCCGCCGGCAGCACGCTCGAGGGCGAAAGGGCATGGATGTCGGTCGCGAGGTGACCCGCCCGCTGGTAGCGCCGCGCGGGATCCCGCTCCAGGCTCCGGGCCACGACGTCGTCCACCCGCAGGTCCACCTTCGACCGGCGGCTCGGCGGATCCCAGCGACCGACCGGCAGTTCCCCGGTCAGCATCTCATACAGGACCACGCCGAGCGAGTAGATGTCGGCTCGGTGGTCGACCGTCTTCGCCGACTCCCGCTGCTCCGGCGCCATGTACTCGAGGGTCCCCATGATCATGTTCGTGCGCGTGACCGGGTCGACCGCCTGGTCCCCCTTCACGATCCGCGCGAGGCCGAAATCCGCGATCCGGATCCGTCCCTTGCGGTCCACGAGGATGTTCTCGGGCTTGATGTCGCGGTGAATGACCCCCTCCACGTGCGCGTACTCCAGCGCGTCGCAAAGCTGCGGGACGATCTTCAGCGCCTCGAGCCCGGACAGCTTCCGTTCGCGCAGCACGTGGCGGAGCGTGACGCCGTCGACGTATTCCATGACGAAGTAGTACACGCCCGCGTCGTGGCCCATGTCGTAGATCGCGACGATGTTCGGGTGGTTGAGGTTGGCGAGGGTCTTCGCCTCGCGGTTGAAGCGGGTCACGAAGTCCGGGTCGCGCGCGAGACTGTACGGGAGGACCTTGAGGGCGACCACGCGGTCGAGGTTGGGCTGGAGGGCCTTGTAGACCGCGCCCATCCCGCCGCGGCCGATGAACTCGAGTACGCGGTACGGTCCGACCAGCATGCCGGGGTCGAGCGGGAGATCCTGCTTGAGGTACTCCTGCGTCCGGATGGCGGAGTCGAAGATGCCGGGGCTGAGGGCCATGGGTGAGCGGTCCGCGCCCGCCGCGGCCGGCGCTTCCGGTCGAGGTGCCGGCGTCTCGTCGTAGGTCAGCGTCTCGATCTTGCCGCGGTCGATCATGTGACCGCAGGACGGACACGCGACCTGTCGTTCAAGCTGGGGACCCGAAAGCTGAAATGTCTCGCGGCAGTGCGGGCAGCGGACCTGCATGAATCACCCCTTCCATGCGCTAATATGTGGAATCGAATGCTGGATCGGGGGTCCATGAAGCATTTTGTGTGCCAAAGTCGAATCTCCGTGGCGATTTCGATGCGGCGCAACAGCCGTGCTTGAATATGGTTGCACCACCCCCCGATTGCCCGCCCAGGCCGCATGCAGTGGTTGAAAGGTCCTTTCAACCGACGCGCCGAGAGCTTTCATCACAAGCCGTACTCGACGATCTTCTTGTTCAGGGTCGGCCAAGAGATCCCCAACAGGCGGGCGGCCTCCCCCTTTTTGCCGCCGGTCTTCCGGAGCGCGCGGGCGACGCACACCCTCTCCGCGTCCCGCAGGGCGAAGCCCTCCGGTTCCGCCGCCGGCTCGTCCCCCGCCGCCCCGTCGCCTGGCCCCTGCGCCGGGGCCGGCGTGGGCTCCGCGGCCGGCGGGCGCCGGAACTCGATCGGCAGATCGGCGAGGTCGAGCACCGTGCCCTCCGCGAGCACCACCCCCCGCTCGATGACGTTCATCAGCTCCCGCACGTTCCCCGGCCAGCCGTACCGCACCAGCGCCTCCATCGCCGGCGTCGAGATCCCCTTCACCGGCCGCTTCGTCTCGTGCGCCGCCCGCTCCAGCGCCCGGTAGGCGAGCTGCGGGATGTCCTCCCGCCGCTCGCGCATCGGCGGCAGCGCGAGCGTCACCACGCCGAGGCGAAAAAAAAGATCGCTTCGGAAGCGCCCTTCCCGGGCCTCCCGCGCCAGGTCCCGGTTCGTCGCGGAGACGATCCGCGTGTCGACCGTGACCGTGCGCGTCCCGCCCACCGGATAGAACTGCCGCTCCTGCAACACGCGCAGCAGCTTCGCCTGCAGCGCGGCCGACATCTCCCCCACTTCGTCCAAAAAGAGCGTCCCGCCGTCCGCCAGCTCGAACGTCCCCCGACGCCGCTCGGTCGCCCCGGTGAACGCCCCCTTCTCGTGCCCGAAGAGTTCGCTCTCCAGCAGGCTCTCCGCCAGCGCCGCGCAGTTGAGCGCAACGAACGAGCGTTCGCGCCGGCCGCTGCGTTCGTGCAGGAAGCGGGCCACGCACTCCTTCCCCGTCCCGGTCTCGCCTTGCAAGAGGACCGTGCTCGGCGTGTCCGCCACCTTTTCCGCGAGGCGGAGCACCTCGACAAAGGCGGCGCTCTTCCCCACGAGGCCGGTCTCGGGCCGCGCGCCGCGACGCAGCTCCCGCAGCTCCTCGCGGCAGGCGACCAGGCGGCGGGCGTTCGCGAGCGCGAGGGCCGTGGGCTGCGCCACGCCGGTGGCGAATTCCAGGTCGTCCCGCGTGAAGCCCGGCTCCGGACGCTCGGCATACAGGAAGCCCACGGTCGCCCCCGCCGCGACCAGCGGGCAACAGAGGACGGAGCCGGAGACCATGCGCTGCAGGCTGGGCGAACCCGCGAAGGCCCGGTCCGCGCGCACGTCCGCGACGAGGAGGGAGTTCCCCTCTTCGCGCGCCCGGTCCAGGATCGTGCGGCTGATCGCGCCCGCGCCCGCGCCCGCGCCCGCGCCTGCGCCTGCGCCTGCAGGGGAGACCGGGCCGGCGTCGGCTCGGTTCCGTGAGGCGAGCGGCGTGGGCTCCTTCTCCCCCGGCGCAAGGGCGAGGACGCACGCCCGTTCGGCCCGCGTGGCGTCGAAGACCTCCTCGAGCGCGCGCGCGGCGATCTCGGGCGCCTCGACCAGCGACGCGAGCGCGCGCGAGACTTCGTACAGCCGGCGCAGCCGCTCGGCGGCGCGCGCGGCGTCCGCGGGGACGGGCGCGTCCTTGACGGAGCACGCCGAGGCGACGCGCACGGCCGGGGTCTCCACGAGGACCGTCGCCCGCTCCTCGACCGCGGTGGCCCCGGACTCTTCGTAAGCGATGAGCGTGTTGCCGACGAGCACCTGGTCCCCTGGCCGCAGCACCTGCTCGCCGACGCGCGCGCCGTTCACGAAGGTCCCGTTGTTCGAGCCGAGGTCGGACAGCACGCAGCGCCCTTCGGTCCATCGGAAGCGGGCGTGGTGGCGCGAGCAGGTCTCGTCGAGGATCTGCAGGTGGTTGTCGTCGTCGCGGCCCACGAAGAAGTCGGAGAGGAGGTCGAAGGCCTCGCCGGCGCGCGACCCCTTGAGGACCTTCAGGCGGGCGGCCATGGCCGGTTCACCTCACGAGGCGCGGACAAAGAGCTTGCCGGGGAGCTGCTTCGCCAGCCCCTTCATCTCGAGCAGGAGCAGCGTCGCCGAAACCGAGGACGGCGGCAGGCTCGAGTCCGTGGTCAGGCTGTCGATGTCGATCGGCTCGCTGCCGAGCAGCCCGAAGAGGATCTCCTCTTTTTCGTCCAGCTCGGGCTTGGGCGCCGCCGCGCCGGCCGAAAGCCCCGCTCCGGCTACGCCGGTCGCCGGCACGAGTCGCGCCCGGTGCGGCCCCAGCTCCTCCAGGATGTCCTCGACCGTTTCGACGAGCTTGGCCCCTTGGCGAAGGATGGCGTGGCAACCGCGACTGCTCTCTCCGTCGATGCGGCCGGGCACGGCGAAGATCTCCCGCCCCTGGTCCAGCGCCCAGTCTACCGTGATGAGGGCGCCGCTCCGGGTCGGCGCCTCGACGACGAGGACGCCGAGCGAGAGGCCGCTCACGATCCGGTTCCGGCGCGGGAAGTGGCGCGCGTCGGGCGGCGACGAGAGCGGGAACTCGGAGAGGACGGCCCCGGACTCGGCGATCCGGTGCGACAAGCGGCCGTTTTCCGGCGGGTAGATGTTGAGCAGCCCGCTCCCGAGCACGGCGACCGTTCGGCCCTTGGCGCGGAGCGCTCCTTCGTGCGCGCACGTGTCGATCCCGCGGGCGAGCCCGCTCACCACGCAAACCCCGCGCGCCGCGAGGGCGGACGACAGCTTGTCGGCCTGTGCCTGCCCGTAGGGCGTCGAGCGGCGCGAGCCCACGACCGCGATCGCGAGGTCATCGCCGGGGAGGAGGGCGCCGCGCGCGTAGAGAAGCATCGGCGCGTCGTAGATCGTGGTGAGCGAGCGGGGAAACGCGGGCGACTCGGCGGTCAGGATCGAGATGCCGCTCTTCGCGGCCAGCTCCAGCTCCGCGTCCGCGCGCTTGCCGTCGGAAGCCGCGCGCAGCTCTCGGGCGATCACCGGGCCGATCCCTCGTACCTCGCGCAGGTCCTTCTCCGTCGCGCGCAGGATGGCGCGATTGGACCCGAAGCGCGTGAGGAGCCGCCGGTGGAGGACGCTTCCGATCCCCTGCACCGCGTTCAGCGCGACCAGCTCCCGAAGCGCCTCGCCGTCCGACGACATCGACTGACTCCCGCTCGCGGATTTGAGAATGGAGATTGGAGAATTAAGAATTCCGAACCGTTCAATCCCGTTTCACACTCCCGAAGTCAGGCGTGTGCCCGAAACTCAAAATCGAAGTATTAGCCACCGAACACGCTGAAGACGCCGAATTGCACGACGGGTCGTTCGGTGTCTTCGGCGAGTTCGGTGGCTCGTCCTCCCGTGGGCGGAGCGCACGGCTTCCGAAATCGCGGCAGGCTTTCGAGAAGTCGAACGGTAGGGACCCCAGCGGCCATTTTGCGTGGGGGCACGGCTCTGCTCTGCCCGCCGGTAGGGGCACGGCGTTGCCGTGCCCGCGTGGCGAGAGTCCTTTCTCGGCCTTGCACGACGACAACGGCAGTTCGAACCATGCGGGCATTTCGTTCTGTCGACCGAGGCTCACGCCCGTGCGCCGGGTCGTGACACCCGATCCTACCCATTGTGCGTCCGGCACCCCCACTCGTCAATCATCACTTGGCGCGGGAGCCAGGGCCACAGATCGACTCGAGCCCGGCTCGCACGGCGCGCTCCGTCACGTCGGCGACGAGGACCGCGTCGCCGATCCGGCGCGGCAGCACGAAGCGCACGCGTCCGCCGGCGACCTTCTTGTCCCGGAAGAGCGCGGCGCGGAGCCGGCGCGGGCTGCATTCGCTCTGGTGGACGGGGAGACCGAGCGAGCGCAGGACCGCTGTCTGGCGTGCCGCGTCCCGCTCCGCGAGGAGGCCGCTCTCGACGGCGATCCGCGCCGCCGCCGCCATCCCGATCGCCACCGCCTCCCCATGGCGGAACGAGCGGTAGGCGGTGAGGGCCTCGAGCGCGTGGCCGATCGTGTGGCCGTAGTTGAGCAGCGCGCGTTCCCCGAGGTCGCGTTCGTCCCGCGCCACGATCTCCGCCTTGATCGACACGGCCGCCGCGATCGCCTTCACGAGGGGCGCCTCGTCGAGCGCCAGGAGCCGGACGGCGTCCCGCTCCACAAGGTCGAAGAGCGGGCGCGAGCGGATCACGCCGCACTTGAGGACCTCCGCGAGGCCGGCCGCCACGTCGCGCCTCGGCAGCGTCGAAAGCACCGCCGGATCGATGAAGACCGCGGCCGGTTGATGGAAGCAGCCGATCAGGTTTTTCGCGCGCTCGTGGTTCACCGCGACTTTGCCGCCCACGCTCGCGTCCACCTGCGCGAGGAGCGTGGTGGGGACCTGCACGAAGGGCAGGCCGCGCTGGAACGTCGCGGCGACGAACCCCGCGAGGTCTCCGATCACGCCGCCGCCGAACGCGACGAGCGGGGTCGAGCGCTCGGCCCGCACGCGGACGAGCGCGTCGTAGAGCCGGGCTGCCCCCGCGAGCGTCTTCGCCCCCTCCCCCGGCGGGACCAAGAGCGTGCGGGGCTCCCAGCCGCAGCGGCGCAGCGAGGCCTCGAGCGGTCCCGCGTGCGCTTCGTGGACCCGCCGATCCGTGACGACCACCACGGGGCCGGGATTGCGCAGCAGCGCGTGGAGTCGGTCGCCGACCGTGGAGAGCAGGCCCGGCTCGAGCACGACGCGGTAGGACCGGTTGCCGAGCCGAACCGGGATTTCGTTCTTTGCCGGCGGGGTCGCCGTCCGGTTGCGTCGGGGGACGTCGTCCGCGCTCGGGCCGTCCGTTCCGTCGCGGCAAGACTCCCTTGACTTGGCTTCTCGCGAATTCATAGAATCGACTCGAGTACGAGGCGCTGCGGCGTCGCGGGGTCGCACAAAGCAGCGCCCTTCCGCGTTCGATGCACGGCCATTGTAGCCGCCGACGCCGCCGAAGCCACCGATTTTCACGGGAGGTTCTGGACCCATGAGCGAGGCAAGGTCGCGTCCGCTGGCGCTTTTGGTCGGGGAGACGGAGGGGCTGCGTGCCGCCCTCGAGGCGGAGGGCCTCGACGTGGCGACGGTCGCGGACGGCGTGGAGGGGTTGGCGCGCGCGCAGGCACTGGAGCCGCAGGTCCTCGTCGTTACGGGCAAGCCGACCGAGCTGTCCGGTCATGCGCTCTGCCGCCTCCTGAAGTCCGACGCGAGCACCGCGGCGATACCGGTCGTCCTGGCCGGGGGCGGGGACGCGAGCGGAGATCGTTTCTGGGGCCGGCGGTCGAATGCGGATCGCGTCCTGCCCGCGGCGACGCCGCTCGGCGAGGTTGCCGCCGCGGCACGGCGGGCGGCCCGGCCGGCGCGTGCGGTTGGCGAGCCGGCAGCCGCCCCGCACCCGGTGACGCGGGCGGGGCTGCTCGATCGGCTCGTGCTCGAAAACACGCTCGCCGACGAGACGCGCAAGCTCGCCGACCTCGTGTACAGCCGCGACCATTGCCTCGAGCAGTGCGCCGTTCTTGCGGAAAGCGTCGCGTCCTGCACCGCGATCGCCGTCGCCGTCCTCGATGGCCCGCGCGGGGACGTGCACCTCCGACCCGTCGGCGAGCTGCGCGAAGGGCACCTGGACCAGGTCAAGGAGGCGCTCGTCCGCAACGCGGGACGGGCCGACCTTCGGGACGGGCTCCGGCTGAGCTTCTCGCGTCGCGACCGGATCCAGCCCGGCTCCGGGGAGCCGCCGTTCCAGACGTCGGTCGTACACGCGTTCCGCATCCAGAACGACTACGTCGGCGCGCTCTGCGCTTTCCACTTCGAGAAGGACGCCTTCGGTCCGACCGAGTCGGCGTTCCTGTCGGATCTCGCGCGCGGCTTCACCCCGACGGCCAAGCTGCTGCAGCTCTACGAGGAGAACCGCCTGCTTGGCATCGTGGACCCGCTGACGCGCATGCACAACTACCGCTTCTTCCTGGAGACCCTGGAGAGGGAGTTCGCCCGCGCCAAGCGCTACGGCAGCCACCTCTCGCTGGTCCTGCTGGACATCGATCACTTCCGGTCGATCAACGAAAACTACGGTCATCTCGAAGGGGACTCGCTCCTTCAGGGGATCGCGCGGGTGCTCAAGGACAATTTCCGCGAGATCGACCTGGCCTCTCGCTACGGCGGCAACCAGTTCGCGCTGATCCTCCCGGAGACGCACCAGGAAGGCGCGCGCCTGGTCGCGGAGCGGATCCGCAAGGTGATCGCCGACACGAAATTCATGACCGCGCGCGGCCCGCTGCACGTGACCTCGAGCGCGGGGGTCGCTTCGTGCTTCGAAGACGTGAAGTCGCCGACCGAGATCCTGAAGTTGGCCGACGACGCCCTGCTGGAGGCGAAGAAGGGCGGCCGGAACTCGACGCGGGTACACCGCCGGGAGTGAGGGGCCCGCCGTCACCCCAGCCCTTCCGGAACCGCGAGCGTGAGCGAGCGGTCCCGCGGCTGTCACCCTGGAACGCCCCGTCCCGTCTCGGAAAAAGACGCGCGCCAAACAGAAGGCATGCGCCGGCACCCGGATCGCCGTCGACGGAGAGTGGGGGGCGGGAAATTCGACGACTCCACCGAATCCGCTTGGCGTGTCCGTCCAGGGGATTGCGAGGCCGAACACGAGGGTTTGGGAGGACGCGCCGAGACCGCTCCCTCACGGTCGCGGTTCCGTGTGTCGCAGCCGCGGGCCGTGAGGGCGCGCGGGCGTGGATCCCGGGCAGGTCACGCTCTTGTCCCAGCGCGTGCGCGGCCTCGACCGCCTGGCGGGTCTCGGCCGGTCGGCCCTGACCGGGCGGGATCGACGCCCGCAAGGGAGCGCCTCCGCCTCCCCCTCCGCGTCGTTGCCGTGCCGGGCCAGGTCGCGGGCGCGCTCCAGGTCAAGCAGGGTCTCGCCGCCGTGTCCGGCCTTCATCGTGAATTTCGCCCGCCTACGGTAGAGACCGGAGGCCTTCCGCCGCTCCTGCTCAAATTGGACGACAGTCCGCGCCAGTAATTCTCGGTCCGAATAACGAGTAACTGGCCGCATTTAGGCATCTAGTCCGTGCGACACTATTCAAAAAATGACGCGGAGCACTTCACCGTTGGCAGCATCAATCCAAAGGTAAAGCAGGTTGTCGGACACTTGTTGGCTGCCTCTTCCGAGTTTCTTACCCTTGAGCCGGAAGATGAAGCCCTAGGCGAGTCTTCCCTGTGGCGGCTCGCGCGAAAAAGCGCCTCCTCGCTGTTCTGTGTTGGCAGCAAAGGCGAATACCCTAGCCGCTGGAGCACCCTCTACCCGAGCGCAACGAGTCCGAGCACCGCAGCCGCAGAGAGCTCCGCGCCTCACCGGCCCTCCCCCCGCAGTTCCGGGCGCCGGTACGGGTTCGCACGCAACCCAAGGGCCAGGGGGTGGATAGAGAGGGTTCCGGGGGAGAAAGGGGTCTCCCCCCTCCCGTTGCGGCCGAGGCGCTAGGGTGAACGCCTTGAGGACAGGCACCCACCCGAAACAGCGAGGAACCCCATTTTTCCCCTATTTGTCCTCATTTTCCGGTTCCCGAACTCTGTGCAGGCCCTTCGCGGCTGCGTAGGGATTCCACCACCCCCGCCACTCTTTCAATTTGGCTCTTCTCAGAATCGAGTGGGTGATTGGCCCTTCTCCTCGGGGCGCCTTCACTCCGTGTGCCGTCGCAGAACCGAAACCCCTGCCTACAAGTGGTTTGTATGTGGGCAACTGGGCACGTCGTTTCGTGTTTCCGAGCGTCGCCGCGACTCGCCGATTCGACAAGGCAGGAGGCCTCCGCGGGTGCCGGGGAGTCTGGTCGGCGTTCAATGCCCGCGAAGCCGTCGCCACCTTCCTGACCCTCGGACGACGCCCGCGACCCGGAAATCTGTCGTCGCCTTCTGCCCAAGTGCCGGCGGTGCCTGCCATTGGGCACCCACTCGATTCTCAGAAGAGCCCGAAAAGGTAACTATCCCGAATGGCACCGACGAGCGGCTTCGATCAGCGCCTACGTCGCAGCCGCGCGCCGCGGGCCAGCACCAGAATCGCTGCAAGCGCGGCGACACCGAACCATACGCGGGCCGAAGGCGACTCCGCCTGCGACGGTGGCTCCGAGGCTGTTGGCGTGGGTCCAGGAGCTGTGGTTGGGGGCTCTGCATCTCGGGCACGGGTAGCCTCAGGATCGTTCTGCCCTGGCGCCGTAGCCCTGCCCGACTCCGGCCGCGGCTTCTGGGGCTCGATCTTCACATCCTCCCCCGCCGCGCGGCGTCGCGCCCAATCCTGCCAATAAGCGACACTATTCTCGGATGCGAATCTTTGGAAAGTCTTGAAGGTGGCGTTTAGAGCCTCAGTGGCGTACTTGGCCGGGCTGTACTCGATGTTGCATGAGGTATGTATGGGAGTCTCGGCTTCGCTCAGGAACCGGGCGACCGCGTCGGCAAGTTCAGCCCGGGCGATGTACTCTGCCCGATGCAAGGCATCAAGTGCACGAACCCGATCCGGTCCGGCGAGACGGCTCCGGAAGAACTCGAGCTGCTCCATGTCCCCGAGATGCGCTAGCACCTCGCGGAATTCCAGCTCGAGCTCCTCTTTTGGCGAGATGCCTTGCTTCGTCTTTTCCCAGTACTCCTGAAGACGGGCGTCAGCGTATAGCAGTGGGATCTCTCCGCGCTGGGCCCGCGCAAAGGCCTCTGCTATCGCCGGAAAGTCCTCGGGCGTGCCGATCTTTGCCAAAACGCGAGCGGCATAGCTGTTGCCATCCCTTGCGTACTTCCTCAAAAGCTCTCTACCCCGCTTGCGAACGTGCTCGTTCCCTTCATTCCACGTTGCGTCAGCCATTGCTCCGACCGACATTGAGTCCGCTTCGACCGCCAACGCGTCGACGATGTACGCTAGGTTCTCCTGCTCTCCGGCGGCGCATAGACAGTGGAGGGCGAGCCACCTCACGTCCCTTCGCGGGTCGCTCGCGTAGGGCGCGAAGAATGCCGTCGCCTCCTTCGGCTCGTTCTTACAGCGCTGCAGAAGGGTTACCTCCCGCCTGCGAAGGCCGGCCTCGGCGTCCGCAAGGGCGCGGCGGGCAACTGTTTCGTCGAATCGAAGGGTCAGATCGGGCGGGGTTGAGGAGATTGGTATACCCGCAGGAGGGTCATCGGCGAGCAGTTGCGGCTGGATGGAGATGAAGGCGGTGGCCACGACGATGAACGCGTGCAAAGCGTGGACCTGCCAGAGACGGATATTCATTGCACTGACTCCCTGTCTATCGCGGCCCCCAGTCTGGCACTTCCCCATCCAGGACCTTCCGAGCCCCCTTCGAGGCAGTGTCTCCATCTGTCATCGAGACGCGCGTCCGGGCCAGACCATGCGACATGACTTCGTCATCGCGGTCCGCTTCCATGGTGCCGACGTCGGGCAATGATCGTCCTCCGCCATAGTCCCCCAGAATACCCAGGGCATGTCCCAGTTCGTGCGCATTTGACACGGCGTACGACTGCAGCTTCTCCTTTGTGAGAATGGTGCTGCTCGTTTTGATGAAATAGGCACGCTTCCCCCTTACCGCGAACCCGCCTACATCCGCCAGGACCAGCTTGTCATTGCCATTCTGGTCCTTTACGAAACCCCCATTTCCGTCTCTCACCCTGAAATGCTCTTGGGCTCTGTGGACGAGATACAGGTTCAGGCGCGTCGGCTTTGCGTCGACGTATCCACGCTTCATGATGTTCTCTAGCATCGCCGCGTCATCGCCAATCACCCCATCGTCAAGGGGTCCAGGATAGCGAATGATCCCGACCTCCGGCACATTCCCCGTGTCGTCTGGAGTAGGCTTCGAATTGAACTTGACTGGTGCGAACGAAATGCCGAACGGACCCCACACGGCGTTCGGATCCGTCCAGAACCGGGCGATGGGAGAATCCGGGAACTCCGCAGGCGGCACTGCCGGATCGTAGGAGGGGAATTGCCCCGCACCTGTACCGATGACAGCCCAGACGGCGACCTGAATGGTGTCGGGGTTTGCATACAGCCCGAGCATCAGGGTGGGCGCAAGCGGCTCGTCGCCAAGACGTGTGCCGGGAGTGACCACGTGCGCCACCACCTCAGCCTTTCCGACGCCATCCGAGGCATGGAGCGAGACCTCCTCCGTGGCCTCCTTGGGGTGCTCCAAGTTCTGGGAGAGACTCGTGAAGGTCGGGTTCGACGCTTGACCAGCGACCGGCCTCGTGTCAAAAAACAGCATGTCGAGGTAGGTCTGGTTCAGAATCCCCTGAATGCCACGCCGGATGGTCTGCGTGCCCAGGTCAGGTACGGCCAAGCTCGGCAGCGGCTGCACGCGTCTGTGGTAGTAGAACGAAGACGGTGGCGTCGCCGGGGTCTCGGACCACCGCACACCCAAGACGCCCAACATCACCGTCGGCGTTTGCAGGTCCGCGCGCGCACTTCCGTGGAGAAAGGCGCCCGGGGCCTGGACGTAGGAGGGACCCTCCGGTAGCTGGGGAGCCTGCTCGCCCTGGCCTACACGCCTACTGACCGCGACGATCGGGTGCGCGATCGGCGTGCGATAGATCGAGTACCTGGAGGTCTCACCGACCCTCTCCAACGGCAGATGCACGAGGGTATAAGGAGCCAGGTCGCCAATGTCAGTGCCCGCATCCTCGACGGGGAAGTTATGCTCCGGAGTGATGCCAGGGGCGATTCCGGGAAAGATCAACTCCGGAAAAACGCTGCCGGAAGTCGTCGTCGGTTCGTTGAGAGGAAGTCGCGCCTCGATATACAATCGTTGCTGGCCCTTCGGCGCTTGAGGAAGGCCGTCTTCCACGCTCGCGAATGGATCGTAGGGTACCACTACGGGGGCCGCTACAAACCCTGCGGCCTCGTCGTCGGCGCGCACGACCAGCCTGGACTCTGGGGGCGCCATGTAAATGGGGAGTGCCCAGGTGATGATCCCGCCCGGTCCGAAGGTGCAATTCGATGGCCTCGTGCGAGGATCGAGGCACACACAGCCGTCAGGCCCCGGCTCGAGTGGGACTTGTCCGGGGTAGTAGCGAAGGGTGCGGGCGCAAACGATGTCCACAACGCACCCCGTCGCCCCGACCAGGCGAACACTTGCGCCCCGCTTCACCAGGTAGCTAACTGCGCCATTCGGTCCAGACACGAAGAGCTGAATGGCGGCGCACCCGAACCAATCCCAGGCGTCGGAACCTGTGAGGAACTCATCATGCTGTTGTGCGATGGGGGCAAGGTCGAGCATGATCGGCGCCGGGGGAACGCTCGGATCGAAAACCTGCCAGTTCCCTGCCGTCACCGCCGCGCAGCTTGCCAGCGATCGTTTCTCAGAGAAGGTCGGCGGGCGGTTGCCGAGTGGGACTCGGGCCTCGGAGACCGATTTCCCCTGGTACTCAAAGGTGTCGAACTCGGGCAGCCTGACCACCACGTCCTTGGGGAAACCCGCAGGCTGCCCTGGACCCGCTTTGGTGCCCCGCGGGACGATGGAGAAGCGTGCGGCGCTCGTGTAAGTCTGATGGGTCGGAAACTCCCGGAGAGTTGCCGTGACAGCCTGATGGGTCGGAAACGCCCAGAGCGTTGTCGGGTCCTCTTGAATTTCCACCTCTACGCAACTCATCTCAGGGCCAAGCGACCGACCCAAGGGATCGAGCACGTCGACCCACAGCGGCAGCGGATCTTCGGTGCAACGAAAGTCGTCCGGCTCGTTCGTCAGGCGCAAAGCCGGAGGGGGGGCCATCACCTGTACACGAGGGAGCCCGGCCGTCTCGTGGAACCGCACGGGTTTGACCTCCTCGCGGCCGGGGACGAACGCGATGATCGTGCTCGTCCCGGAGGTCGAGGCGAAGGCGTAACCGACGGAACCGATGACCTCGGCCGCCGCGGAGCGTAGCCGGTCGTCCTTCAGGATCACACCACCGCCGGTCTCCACGAAGAACTGCACGCCGATGTCCTCACGGATAAAGGTTCCTGTGGGTGTGACCCCTTTGACCTGGAGGGTCATGGGCGCGGCGCGTCCCGTGAAGCCAACCTGGTTGTCCCCCACCGCGATCACCAGGCGGACGGGCGGTGCCTCCGGATCCGCAGGGAGGCTCGTCACTACCTCCACTTCCCATTCCTGCTGGGCAACGTTTCCTGCAAAGTCGGACACCGACGCGCGCAGACGGTTTGTTCCTTCGTTGAGGACGCTCCACGTATTCGTCGTCGGTCGAAAAGCGATGTGAGCCGCAGTGACTTCAAGCGCTTGCTGGATGGGCTGGCCGTTCACCCAGAGGCAGGCCGTGGATGGATCGGTCCCGGACAGCGCATCATTATACGCCACTTCGATGGGAGGAGCAAGTACGGAAACTACCGTGCCGGCCCGGGAGCCGAGAACGGTCATCGTGGGCGCGGTCGCATCCACAGTGAACGACTGGGTGAAGGACGCGACGCCCCCCGCGTTGTCCCCGACCGAAACAAACAGCGTGTGCGAGCCCTCGAAGAGCGCAGCTCCGACAAAGGGGACGCGCATTTCGCCCTCGCCCGCGATGGCGCGGGACGTGAGGTCCTGCTCAGAGGCCGTGCCACGGTCCAGCGTCGCACGGAAGGTTGCATCCGCGATGCCCGAGCCCGCGTCGGCGAGGACCACGCGGATGGTACCACTTGGGTCGCGGCTGACGCCGCCCTCGCCACCAGTGATCACCTGAATCGTGGGCGGCGCTGTGTCCACCCGGAACGCTAGGGTGGATGTGGACTCCCGGCCCTCGACGTCCGCGAGCTCGGCGCGAACCTCGTGGGCCCCGTCGTCGAAGGCTGCCCAGGCGGGGAGGTCCAGCTCGGCGCCGCCGGAAATGTCGGTGGCGAGCGGAGCCAGATCTTGCTCGCGAGGCGTCCCTGGATCTAGGACGATTCGCAGGCTTGCGCGATTGACCGCGACGCCGTTGTCGGAGAAGGCCAGGCGGACCATCGGCCGGGACGTGCGCAGGATCGCTGCAGCCGGCGGCGTCAGGATCGCGAGCTGCGGTCCGCGGAGGTCGACCGTGAACACGACGAACGCGATCGAACGATGACCAGCGATGTCCGAGAGCTCGGCCGTCAGTTCGTGCGCGCCTTGCGTGAGCGGTGTCTCGGCTGCGATGTCGATCCGCGCCCCGGTCGGCGTGCCCACCGCTTCCAGCGTCAGGTTGCGAGGCGCGTCGCTGAACGGGTCGAGAATCACGTGGAGCGTCGAGGAGTCGATCAGGTCGGCGGTCGCCGAAAACGCGAGCTCGATCGTCGGCGTGGCCGTGCGCACCACTTGGTTCTGGGTCGGGCTGACGAACGCGAGGTCTGGCCCCGGTGTCACTCCCGTGCCCGCTGGATCGACGACGATCCGCCACTCGCGGTGTGTCGTATTTCCAGCGCGATCGCGCAGGTCGACAACGATCGGCTGCTCGCCGGACGGCAGGTCCGCATCCGGGGCGAAGACAAGGGTCGTGCCCTCCAGCGTCCACCCGCTTTCCCACCCGGCGACGTAGAGGTAAATCGAGAGCGGGTCGATCCCCGAGCCGGCCGCGCCGTCGGCGAGGTCGATCCGGACTTCCGGCCGCGGGGACGCGACCATGGCGCCGGCCGTCGGCGTCACCAGCGTCGCCGACGGCGCGAGGCTGTCATACGTGAACGACCAGGTCCGCTCGGCGGCGTTTCCGCCGAGATCGGCGGCGCGCACAGTGAACGTGTGTACGCCTTGCGCCAGATCGGCCGGCAAGCGGTGGACGATCGAAACGCCATCCACCGCGGTCGCCGGGTCTAGCGTGGCCTCGGCCCCGTCGACGATGACGTGCACGCTCTGGGGATCCACTCCAGCCGAGTCGACGTACATCGCCCGCACGTCCGGGACGCGCGGGACGAGCGAGTCCGGGACCGGCTCGAGGACGTCGATCGACGGCCCCTCCCCGTCGACTTCCAGCGGGGCCCAGACGCCGGCCGTGAAATTTCCAGCCCGGTCCCGCACGAAAACGTTCACCCAATGCGGCCCCGACGCGAGCGGCGGGTCGAGCGTCAGACTCGCCTCGCCGGCCGCCGCGACCGTCGGAGGGATTTCGGGCCCCCCATCGATGGAAAACGTCACTGCGGTCGAGTCAACACCCGAGAGGTCGTCCTCGTAAGTCAGACGGAGCGTCGCTGCCGGCGCGGCGAGCGGCCGGTCTGGCGGCGGGTCCATCGAGAGGATCCGCGGCGCCCCGCTTTCGAAGCGGAACGTGCGCGTCTCCGTCACGGTCCACCCGGCCGGGGCCGTGACGGTGAGGGAGGCCACGTGTGTCGAGCCCTCGTCCAGCCACGTTCCCCCATAGAACGTGAGGACGCCTCCGGAGGAGAGCGGCGGCGTGACAAGCTGCGCCGGCTCGCCGTCCACGGTCGCCGCGAAGTCGCACTCCTGCGGCAGCGCGCCCGTCACAAAAATCCTGGCCTCGATGCGCGGGAAGGGATCGTTCGTCCACGCGCCGGGCGTGTCGAAGACGATCCGAGGGAGGATCTCCGCCTCGGACAGGACGGTCCATTCCGCGCGGAATGGCGCCAAGGGTTCATGAAGCGGTGTCTGGTTGAAGCCGTTTCCGGCGCCGTCACGCGGGCCATCGGCCGGCGAGACCGCGACGGCCAACGCCGCTTCGAAGGGGAGCGGCGACGCGGGCAGGAAGACCAGCACCTCAGGTGTTTCCCCTACCGACCAGGCGCCGTCCACCGCGACGCCATTCGCCGTGACCGTGAGACCTGCGGACGCGGCGGCAGCGGAGGCGAGGCGCTCGCTGAAGACGAGTGTCGGCCGAGCCTCCGGATGGAGCGACGCGCCATGGAGGTACGGCCCGACCCCCACCACGAACTGCCCGTCGGCGTCCGCCGGGCCGGTGCGGAAGCGAGCGACGAAGGACTGCTCCCCTTCCGTCTCCGGATCCTGGTCGAGCGCGTGACCAAAGAGGTCGCGCACGCCGGTAGACACGCGCACCTCGAACGAGGCCTCGGGCGCGAGCGCGACCGCGGGCCGGAACGTCACATCGCGCCGAAGGTCGTCGAAGACGAACGTCCCCGCAACGGCCGTCGTCCCGTTCACGAGGACCTGCACGGTCTCCGAGGTCACCGTCGCCGGGTCGACAGGCTCCGTGAACCGGAGGCGCACGTCGGCGGTCGTCGGGATGCCGAGCGACCCTGCCACCGGCCGACACGCGACGACCTGCGGCGCATCGACGTCCTCCCAGATGGAGTTCCAGCCGAGGACCAGGTCCGCCGCCTGACCGCCGGGTGTCCAGCCCAGGCCGTGCCCGGCCAGGTCCGTTACCGTGGATCGGACCACGAGGGCCACGCCCCCCACCGGCAGCGGGGTCAGCGGCGTAACGCGCAGCTCCATCGCGTCGGGACCCAACTCGACGCGCACCGGCACGAGGGATCCGCCCCCACCGCCCCCCTCGGCGTCTTGCGCGCGAAACGACACGACTTCCGGGGAGATGGTCGCCGGGTCGAGTGGGCGCGAGAACTGTACTCGCCAGGTGCTGGTCGGATACGACCTCGCCCAGACGGAGCCGTCCCCAAAGACCAGCCCGACGCAGAGGGGGCCGAAGGCCTCCATCCCGTGGAGATCGATGGCGACCGTTCGGAATTGCGAGATCCCACCGACGCCCTGCGAGGGTGGAACGAGGGCATTCCCCGCGAGGTCCGTGACGGCGGTCGAGACCGACACTTGGTAGAAGGACCCGTGCTCGAGTGGCGCCTTGGGCGAGATCGTGGCAACCGCGCCGTCCCAAGTGACCGAGGCGTCGAGGACGCGCGCACGCGCGGGATCCACGAGGAAGAGACCCTGCGCTTCGTTCGCCGTCCCGGGGGCGATCGGTTCCGAGAAGGTCACGACGACCGGGGAGTCCACGGCGACGTCCGTCGCGCCGTCCGCCGGCGAGATCGAGACGAGGCTCGGCGGCGTCAAGTCGATCACGACCTCCGCCGCCGCCGAGAGGGCCGATTCCTGGCCCGAGGCATTCACCGAAAGGACCCGGTAGCTGTACGTGCCCGAATCCGCCGGCACGTCGCGCCAGGACGTCCCCGCCACTGGGGCCGACGTCAAGCGGACGGGCGGCGGCGCCGGCTCTCCCCCGCCCGCTGCTTCCACACTCGAACGGAACACCTGGTAGCGCAAGTCCGACCGTGGGTTGTCGGCCCACGTCACGCGGACCACGCCGACAATCGCTCGCGCGAGGACCGACTGCGGGACGGTGCTCACGACGATCGTCGCAGGTTCGGAGAGCGGCGACGTCGCGCCGCCGGGGCCGGGCGCCGTTTGCGCGGCGCGGAACTCGTGCGGCCCGTCGGCGAGGACCGCGGTCGACGGCACGGCGAACCGACCGTCCGCGGCGGCGGTCGCGCTGCCGACGGCGAGACCGCTCTCGGTCACGCGCACGCGGAAGCCCGGCAGCGCGCTCCCCGTGACGACCGGCGTGTTGTCGTCCGTCGTGCCGGCACCTGCGCCTGCCGCGTCCAGCGCGGGCGCGGGCACCGGGGCGGGGTGCGCGATCACGGGCGCCGACGGCAGGCTCTCGTCGCCGTTCGTCGCGGCGGCGAGCACCGCGTATTCGTAGTCGCCCGCGACAATGCCTTCGTCCGCGTAGACGGGGTTCGTGAGCAGCGTATCATTCAACACGACCCAGAGGCCGCCGATGTCGCGCCTCAAGAAGCGATAGCCGGCGACGTCGGGTTCGGGTAGCGGCTGGGCCGCAAGGGCCACGCGCGCGACGCCGACCTCGGTCGTTCGCAGGCCCGAGGGCGTTGGGTATCGGGGCGTTCCTGCGGTCCAGGGTGAGGCCGGCGCGGCGTTCCCGTGCGTATCGAGGCAGACAATTGCCCACTCGTACTCGACGTTGTTCGTGAGGTTGGTGTCGGTCCACTGCGGATCGACAACCGGCTGCGGCCCGCTCACGATCACGCCGGGCACGCCCGACCCCGTCGGCCGCCGAAGGACCTGGTAGCCGGCAACGTCGTTCACGCCCGCGACACGGGGCCACGAGGCGACCGCGCGACGGTTGCCCGCAACCACCGCGGGCGCAACGACCGCAGGGGGCGGGGTCAGATCCGTCGGCCGGCCAACGACGGGGTCCGACGGCTCGGAAAAGTTTCCCGAAGCATCGATTTCCAGGATGACATAGGCGAATTCCACGTCGTTCTGCAGGCCCGTTTCGGAAAACGAGGATGCCGCGGGGCCGAGCGTCGCGACCTTGACGAACGCCGACCCGGGGGGCGAGGCCCGGTGGACCTCCTGCGTGGCCAAGTCCGTGTCGGTCGCGGGGGTCCAGTGGAGCGTGACGGCGCCGTCCAGGGCGTCGGCGACCAGGCCGACGGCCCGGCCCGGGGGCGTCACGTCACCCGCGGCCGCAGGGACGCCGGGGATGTCGACCGATGGCGGCCCCTGATTGCCTGCCGCATCAACTGGGCGGATGCTGTAAAACGATGCGCAGCTGGCCGGCGCCGTGGAGTCCACGAAGGACAGGCCGGCAACGGGCGCGTCCGGATTGAGGACGACCGTCGGCCCGCCCGCGACCGCGGCGCGCAGCACGAAATACCCGAGGATGTCATCCTCGGGGCCCCGGGCCCAAGCGCAGACCACGGCGCCGCGAGCCGGAGTCGTGGAGAGACCGGTCGTCGCGGACGGGGCCTCGTGGTCGACGGGGACGACAGCGACCGGCGGCGCCGAGAGCGCGCTCTCGTTGCCGTAGCGATCACTGCAGGAGACGGCGAGCTCGTAGGCGTGGCCGTTGACGAGGTTGCCGATGGTTGCCGAAAGGACGGAGGCGGCGACTTCGCCCGCCGGCGACCACGCACCCGCGCCTTCCCTAAGGTAAATCCTGTAGGAGACGACCTCCGCCCCCGCGACGGGCGACCAGCTCGCCGTGCACCGGCGGTCGAGGGGGGCGAGCGCAACATCGGCGGGCGCGGGCGGGGGCGTGCGGTGGTAGGCCGTCGCGGAGGCGACCGGGCTCGGGGCGCTGCAATTGCCCGTGAGATCGACGCTCGCCACCTGATAAAACCACGCAACTCCCGGCGGCCGGTCCGGGTCGACGTACGATGTCTCCGTGAGCGGCGCGTCGTGGATGCGCACGAAGGGACCCGCCGCTGACGGCGCGCGGGAGAGCCAATACCCTCTGCGATCTTCGGCCACCGCGGCCGGCCAGTCGAGCGTGATGAAACGGTTGCCGGCCGTTGCGGTGAGACGCTCGACGCGTGACGGCGCCCACGTGTCCGTCGGCGTCACGAGCTGCGTCTCGATTCGGCCGCCGTCATTCAACGCGGCCAAAAACCGCTGCCGCGTGGGATCGTATGCAAGCGAAACGCCGTAGTAGTACTTGTCGATGTTGGAGGTGCTGAGGCGGATCGGCGGCGAAACGCGACCCTCGGCGTCGATTTCCTGCGCGTACGTGCGCCAGAAATACCAGTAGACGAACATGTACCGGTTGGTCGCTTCCGAGAGCAGCATCCGCCCCTTCCAGGCGCGCTGGCCGCCGGCCACGCTCGCTCCCGACGAAAGGAGGAGACCCGTCGGTGACAGCTCGAAGGAATTTCCCGGGGCGGTCAGGCCGGCGGCGAGCAACCGGAACGAACGGCGGAACGGATTCCATGCCGCGGTTGCCGGTCCGCTGCCTGCCGGCCACTCGGTCGAGGCGCCAAGGATCCGCGCGGTAGGCGGGTTCTGCCGCTGCCAGCAAAGGAGCGTCCGGTTGTCCTCGGGATCGAAGGCGAGGCAGCGGACGCCGGCGGCATTGTTCGGCTCGGAGTAGACGGCCGTAGGCGGCTCGCTGACGCTGCCGTCCACCGCGATGCGAGCCCGGAAGAGCCGTGCCTCGGTCGTGCTCGATCCGTAAGACAACCCACTCCCCCAGGCGATTTCCCAATCCCCGGCGCCTGTGCTGGGCCGCCAGACGACCTCCACATTGTCGGAGTAGGGCGCGATGGTGAACGGGGCGCGGTGGAGCGAGCCGTCGTCGTTGAAAATCGCCCCGCGAAGGCAGACGTTGGAGGACCACTCGGCCCATACGGCAAGCGAGCGACCCGAGCCCCCGCCCGCCACAACGCGTGGCGAGGAACAGCGCACGTCCGCGCGGACGGTCATTCGTTCCCCGAGGACTGAGCCGTCCGGCCCGAGTCGAGAGGCGAACAGGCCGAGGGCATTGAGTTGCGTGAACAGCGCCAGATAATTGCCGGAGGCGGGGAGGAAAGTGAGCGAGACGTCGCCGCGAGGCGCGAGCGCTTGGTCCACGCCGAGGAGCGGATCGATGTGGAGCGGATACCGACAGTTCTTTAGAAAGTCCTCGGGCACGGCGAGGGCGAGGGCCTCCCCCTCGACCCAGGTGGCGACGGGGCTGGCATGCGAGGCGGAATCGACGACCGTGGCCGACCCATACGAGAGCAGCGGGATACCGCTGCGACCATCGAGGAACTGGATCGGCCCATCGTCCGGCTCGCGTCGAGTGGGGACCAGCTCGGTGTGCAGGTCGGCGAGCAGGACAAGGTCGCCCCCTTCGGCGAGCGGCCGGTCCACGGAGATGACTTGCTCGATGCCTTCGCGACGAATTTCGAACGATTCCTCGATCGCGGGTCCGCGCGCGAAGACGTATCGGCCGTCTCGCTCCACGGGCGCCGGTGGGGAGCCCCAGCGCGCGTCGTAGGCCACCGTGTTTCCTTGGCGCACCTCGCGCAGGGCCAGCGAGAAGGAAGCCTTGGGGGCCGCGGGGCGGTCCGAGGCATCGCGCTCGGACGAGGCGGGGGCCTTGTGTGGGTCGCTGCCGTCCGCTGGCGGCGAAAGGGCGCCGCGCCGCCCGAATGCGATCTGTCCCTTCGTCATCCGCGCCTCCCAGGCATCGCCCTCGACGCGGAAACCGTCAGCTTCGGTTGTGACGAGGGCGCCGGCTTGACTCGCCGCGGCCACGGAGACATCGGGCGCCGGCCACGCCGAATGGTTGGTGGCGGGCGTGGGTGCGTGGGCCGGAGCGGCCACAGGTCCCCTCCCCTGGCGCGCGGGAGGGGGCTTCGTAGGAGGGTGCCCCGAGACGGTCGCGCGTGCGAATCGTTCCGCCCGAGTGCCCCGATCGCTCCCGCCGGAGAAGGTCGAATAGAGGAAGGCGACCGCGGCAACCAGCAGCAGGACCAGGACGATCAGCGGTGCCGCGAGATTCGATCTTGCCATACCCTCTCCTCATGTCCCTTCGGACCCAAATCCGGAACGAAGCCGCCACACCGCCCTCAGGGACGCACGATCCGCCCGATAGGGAAAGGATCCATTGCGCGCATCGGCACCATCCAAACCACGCCGTCAGAGGCGGGGAGGCGGGGAGGCGGGGAGGCGGGGAGGCGGGGAGGCGGGGAGGCGGGGAGGCGGGGAACAATATCGGACTCACGCTGCGGTGTCAAGCGAAAACAAGCAACGGGCCGAAGTGAAGCTAAAATCGATCTCTCCGTGCGTTGCCAGAAATCATCGCCGGTAGAGGACGGTGGACTCTGCGCCCGGCCTCTGCGTCTCCGCGTCTCTGTGGTAAAGTCTCGCGTTTGAGCCACACGGCCGGGCCGAATTTCAAACTTCAAATCTCGCTCGCGTCGAGCGGGGACGCGAAGCCATGAGCTCGCCATCTGTCGCCCACGCCTCACGGCCACGGTCGAGTTTAGCCTCAGCTCGGGTCATTGAAAGCAAGACCGGGGGCAGGACTCGTAGCCTTCGCGTGGTCGGAGGCCTACGAGTTTCAGTTAGGCGGAGCCCTCGCGACGGCGGACAGTGCGGGGACGATCACTCGGATGATTCCTGAAATTCTGCGAGTCCCAGCCGAACGGCAGATCGAAATGAAGCGAGATCGAATCCAGGGGAAACAAAGGACACGCCCAGACCGCTCCCTCACGGTCGCGGTTCCGTTGCGGGCACGGCGACGCCACGCCCCTCCCCTACCGCCCCCCGCCGCCCCTCACGCCTTGATCCCCAGCGACGCGGCCGCGCGGCGGCGCTCGGGGAAGTCCCAGAAGGCCTGTCCCAGGACGCCCGGGACCTTGCCGCGCAGGACGCAGAGGGTCTCCCGCGCCTCGCGCAGGCAGCCGGCGGTGTCCACGTCGCCGCCGAACTCGGTGAGCAACGACCCGCGCAGCAGCAGCACCCGCCAGAGCAGCTCGCGGTCCTGCGTCTTCCGGGCCAGAGCGGCCGCGCGGTCGAGAAGAGGGGGCGTGACCGACACGCCCCCATCCTCCTGCGACAGAATCGAGGCGTGCAAGTACAGACCGGCCGCCAGCGCCGGCTCCGAGTCCAGCTCCTCGGCCAGGTCCAGCGCGTCCTCCGCCGCGCGCGAGGCGTCCGCGAGCGCCCCCGCTTCCCGGCAGACTTCCGCCAGCGTCAGAAGCGACTCCAGCACCAGCGGCCGGCCGGCGATCCGACGCGCCAGCGCGAGCGCCTCTTCGGCCATCGGCAGCGCCGCGGCCGCCTGCGACTTGCCGGCACGCGTGCGCGCGCGCGCCAGCGCGGTGAGACGAAGCGCCGCGATCTCCCCCTCGCGGTCGGCCGCCGCACGCGCCTCCCCCAGCAGCGAGCCCAGCGCCTCCAGCGCGGAGGCGAAGGCGCCGACACCCACGTACAGCTCCGCCAGCCCCAGGATCCCGCCCGTCTCCAGTCGCCGCAGCCCGCCGCCACGCGCCGCGGCGATCGACTCCGCGAGGAGCGTGTGCCCTTCGTCGTACGCGCCGGTCCGCACCCGCGCCAGCCCCCGGTACAGGCACGCCCGCGCCACGGTCGGCGGCTGACCCAGCTCCCGACCCAGCCGGTACGCCTGCTCCGCCCCGCGCGCCGCCTCCGTCCAACGGCCGCGGGCCAGCGCCAGGGCGGCCAGATTCGCCAGGCACGAGAGCCGCCCCTCCAGGTTCCCCACCGACTCGTGCAGGGCAAGCGCCCGCCGGTGGTCGGCCTCCGCGTCCGTGAAATGGCCCAGCGCGCCGTGCAGGATCCCGATCTGGTCCAGCGCCTCCGCGCTCCCCGCGCGGTCGCCGAGCTGCTCCCGCGTCTCCATCGCGCCCCGCAAAAGCTCGAGCGCCCGCGCGTACTCCCCCCGCACGGCGGACGTCCGCGCAAGGTGCAGCGTCACCTCCGCCGCGGCCGGCTGGTCCCCGAAGACTTCGAACCGGCGCAGGGCCTCCCGGAAGAGCTTGACCGCGACCGGATAGCTCCCTTCGTCGAAGGCGAGCTGCCCCAGGATCGTCTGCGCGCGGGCGAGGATCCCGGGCAGGTCCCGCTTTTGTCCCAGCGCGTGCGCGGCCTCGACCGCCTGGCGGGTCTCGGCCGGTCGGCCCTGACCGCGCGCGATCGACGCCTGCAAGAGCAGCGCCTCCGCCTCCCCCTCCGCGTCCTTCCCTTCCCGGGCAAGGTCGCGTGCGCGCTCCAGGTCGGGCAGGGCCTCGCCGCCGTGTCCGGCCTCCATCGTGAATTTCGCACGCCTACGGTAAAGACCGGAGGCCTTTCGACGCTCCTGCTCGTCCAGCTTCCGGCCGATGGCGGCCTTCGTCTCCAAGGCCTCGATCGCGAAGCTCACGGTCTCCTGCGCCCGGGCGCGGAACCCCAGCCGCGCCGCGCGCTCCGCGGCCTGCTCGGCGTACTGGATACACTTGTCGAACGAGCCGGACTGGGTGTAGTGGTACGCGAGCGCCTCCACGCGCTCCTCCAGCGGAGTGCGCGTGTCCTCCTCGATGAGGGAAGCGAGACGCAGGTGCAACGCCTGCCGCTCGGCCTCCTGCATCGAGTCGGAGAGCAGCGACTTGAGATTCTGGGAAGTCAGCGCGTAGAGATTCACCTGGCCCAGCCGCTCCCGCTGGACGAGCCCGCGCGCGGACAGGCTCGCGAGGAGCGAGACCGCGGCGGAAAGGGTCAGCCCCCCTGCTCGCGCGATCCAGTGGGTCGGCATGGGCAGCTCGGCCAGGGAAAGGACCTGCAGGACCGGCACGCTCACGCTCTCCAGCCGCGCGAGCCGGTCGCGCAGGGCCTCCGCGATCGAGGACGGCAGGCGGATTTTGTCCAGCTCCTCCGGCCGGATGGCCCACTCCCCGCCGCGGACGAGCGGGTGCCCCTCCTCGGCGAGCCCCTTCATGATCTCTTCGATGAAGAAGGGATTCCCGCCGCTCTCGCGCGTGATCCGCTCGGCGAAGGCGCGCGGGACGCTCGGCACCCCGAGCATCGATTCGAGGAGAAGGGCGACGTCCTCCGAGGCGAGGGGGCGCAGCACCAACTCCTGCAGATAGCCTTCGTCGCGCAGGGACGCGAGGAGGCGCGCGGTCTCGGGGGCGGCCGGCTCGTCGGAGCTGCGGCTCGCGCAGAGCAGGAGACGGGCGGGCGCGGTGAGGAGGGTGGTGTCGGAGCGGGGCCGCTGCCGGCTTCGGTTCTGGTACGCGAGGTAGCGGACCAGGAAGTGGAGCAGCTCCGCGGTCGCCTCGTCCGCGGCCTGGACGTTGTCGAGCCAGAGGACGAGAGGGCCGCGCCGGGCGACGGCGGTCAGGTATTCGGTGACTTTGCCCATGATGCGAAGGCGTTCGCGTTCGGGATCGAGCGGCGGGGAGCGCCGGACGGTGACGCGTTCGGCCAGATCCGGGACGAGCTTGACCAGCTCGGCGCCCGCGGACGCGACTTCCGGATCCTCCGGCGAGGACTGGACGAGGAGCTGCCGCAGGAGTTCGGCCCAGGGCGCGAAGAGTCCCTTGGCGCCGGGGCGGCAGGCCCCTTCGGCATGCCGGATCTGGTTGACCTGGAGGTGGTACTTCAGCTCCCGCTGGATGCGGGACTTGCCGGAGCCCCGCTCCCCGACGAGGAGGAGCATGGGGGGGGCGGCGCCGAGCGAGAAGACGACTTCGCGGTCGCAGCGGGCGCGCACGGCGGCGTGGACGGTTTCCATGGTCTCGCTCCGGCCGACGAACCGGCTGGACGCGATGTAGCCGGCACGGGTCTCGCGGGTCTCGACCTCGAACCGGAAGCCGGCCGCGTCGCCGAGTGCGCCGATCACGTGGTTCGCGGAGGGAAAGCGGTCGGCGGGGTCCTTCGCGAGGAGCCGGAGGAGCACGCCGTCCAGCGCGGGCGGCACGGCCGGGTTGACCGAGGAAGGCGGGGGGACGACGGACTCGAGGTGGTGCAGGAGCATTTCGGCGCCGGTGCCGCCGGCGAAGGGGAGCCGCTCGGTCAGGGCCTGATAGAGGGTGACGCCGAGGCTGTAGAGATCGGCGCGTCGATCGACGGGGTCGCCGCGGGCGATCTCGGGTGCCATGTAGGCGAGCGTTCCGCGGAGGGGATTGCCGGTGGAGGTGCGTGCCTCCGCGGCGAGGCCGAGGTCGAGGAGCTTGGCGAAGAACCTGCCCTTGCCGTCCCCGGAGACGAGGATGTTGGAGGGCTTGACGTCGTAGTGGACCAGCCCACGCGAGTGGATGTACTCGAGCGCGCGGCACACCTGGACCGCGATCTCGCAGAGGAGGGGGACGGGCATGCCCTCGGTGGCGGTGAGGAGGTCCCGGCCGCGGACCAGTTCGCAGGTCAGGAAGAAAGAGCCGACGTCGGCGAGCACGCCGAAATCATAGACCTCGGGCAGGTTGGGGTGCCGGAGCCGGGTCATGACGCCGAACTCGACCTTGAAGTGCTCGATGAGGTCGGGGTTCTGCGCCTGGCCGATGAGGACCTTCAGCGCCACCTCGCGGCCCTGTTCGAACAGGTCGGCCGCGCGATAGACGACGCCGCTGCCGCCCGCGCCGAGGCGGGCGAGGATCTGGTAGCGGTTATTGGCGATAGTGCCGATCATGTGGCGGCCTGCGAGGAGAGCTGTTTTTCGGTCCGGGGTCAGGGAGGGGAAAGCCGGATCCGGGGGCTCCGTCGCGCGGTGCGAGGGCGGAAAGGACGCCTGGGATCGTCAGTTTTTTTTCACCATAGAGACACAGCGCGGCGGTGCCGCAGCCAAGCGACGACGGAACCACAGATTTCACAGATCAACGACGATTTCACAGATTCGCAATCTGCGTAATCGCGTAGAATCTGTGAAATCTGTGGTTTTCGTGGCGTTCGACCCAAGCAAAAATTGTCGCAAGAAAACCATCTTCGAACGATTAGCGGCGCGGAGACGCTGAGGGCCTTCGTGGGACGAACGGTCTCCAGCGCCTCCGCGGTGCGTTCCCCGTGCTCCCGCCAGGGACAGCGGGCCTGCGAGCCGCGCCGGGCCAACCGCGGTGCCGTTACGCTCCGCTCGGCTCTTCGCGAATGGAGACCTTGACGATGGTTTTGAAGAGCTCCTCCGGCTGGAAGGGCTTCAGGAGGTACGCGTCCACGTGCAGTTTGATGGCCTCCACGCGGCTCGCGGGGGACGCGTCCTTGGTCAGGACGATGACGGGCACGGCCTTGTACTTCTCCTCGTGCTTCAGCTTGCGGACGAGGTCGAGGCCGGGGACGAAAGGCAGCTTCAGCTCGACGAGGAGGCAGTCGGGGCGCTCCCCTTTTCGCAGGGCGTTGACGACCTCCGAGACGCTGACGAAGGGGCGGACCTCCAGCTTTCGAGGCGCGAGGGCAAGCCGGACGAGGTCCCGCTGCTGGGCGTCGCAATCCAGGACCCAGACGAGCTTGCGAGGTTTCTCAGACCCTCCTGGCATGTCGATGCTCCCCCATTCTCCACGGCCGGCAAAACACGGATGCAGGCGACCAGTATACCACCCGTGCCCTGCGCATGCAAAAAAGGGGAGCGGGGCGCGGGGACAGGTCCCGGAAAAAGGATCTCTTTGACGGCCCCTACCCGCCTTGCTAAGATATCGGTTGTTCCCGCCTCCTCTCCACGAAAGGGACGGGCCCTCACACGGTCCGGGGCTGCGACATGACGGCTCGAAATTTCCGGATCCTGCTGGTCGAAGACAACGTCAACTACCATATCCTGACGCGTCGGGCCCTCGAGGCCGAGCACATCCCGTGCGAAATCGAGACGGCCGTCAGCGGCAGCGACTGCATCGAACGCCTCGCCACGGCGACCTTCGATCTCCTCCTCCTCGACTACAGCCTGCCGGGCATGGACGGCCTCAAGCTCCTCAAGGAGCTTCGCGCCCGCAACTACCACATCCCGGTGGTCATGGTCACGGGCATGGGCAACGAGGAGATCGCCGTCCAGGCGATGAAGCTCGGCGCGTACGACTACCTCGTCAAGTCCGACAAGCTGGTCTACACCGTTCCGCTCATCGTCCGCAAAGTGATGGAGCGCGTCAAGCTGGAGGCCAGCCTCAAGGAGTCGATGGCGGAGAAGTCGCGCCTCGAGGAGATCGACCGCCTGAAGAGCGAGTTCATCTCGAACGTCTCGCACGAGCTGCGCACGCCGCTCGTTTCCATCGGGGGCTACACCGAGCTGCTCCTGGAGGAGCGCATGGGGCCGTTGACGGAAAAGCAGCGACGGTCGCTCGAAATCTCGATGCGCAACGTCCGCAGGCTGAAGGGGATCATCGACAACCTGATCCTCTACGCGGGGCTCGAGGCGAAGCGCCGGCCGATCCACCGCACGGCCTACAACCTCCAGCAGAGCATCCAGGAGGCCGTGGAGACCCTGCGGCCCGACTGCCAGAAGAAAGGCGTCCTGCTGCGGACCGAGCTGCCGCCCGAGCCCGTGCTGGTCTGGGCGGACGAGGTGCTGCTGGGGCAGGTCCTCAACAACCTGATGGGCAACGCGCTCAAGTTCACGGAGAGCGGCGGCCAGATCATCCTCCGCTGCCGGTACGGCGAGCCGCGCGCCGCGGTGGTGGACGTGGTGGATACCGGGTGCGGCATCCCGCGCCATCTGCAGCACCACGTATTCGAACGCTTCTGGCAGGCCGACGGCAGCATGACCCGTCGGTACGGCGGGATCGGGCTCGGGCTGGCGATCGTGAAGGAGATCCTGGATTCGCACGGGTGCCCGATCGGCCTCTCGAGCGAGGAGAACAAAGGCACGACGTTCACGTTCACGCTGCCGCTTGCCGAGCCGCAGGCCCCGGCCTCCGCCGCACCCGCCGATGCGGCGCCTGTGCGACCCGCGAACGGCGGGGAAGGGCGCCGCGTGCTCGTGATCGACGACGAACCGGACATCCGCGACTTCCTCGAGACGCTGCTCCACACCGCCGGGTACGAGGTCCTGTTGGCCTCGGAGGGACGCCGCGCCATCGACCTGCTGGAGCGCGAGCCCGTGGATATCGTCCTCCTCGACGTCGCGATGGAGGGGATGGACGGGATCGCGATCCTGCGCGAGCTGAAGTCGCGCGAGAAGACACGCCACCTCCCGATCTGGATGCTCACCGCGCGCGTGGAGTCGAGCGTGAAGGAGCAGGTGGAGCGGAACGGCGCCGACGGCATCATTTCGAAGCCGTTCGTCCCCGACGATCTGCTCTCGAGCCTCTCCCAATTCCTCTCCGGGCGGGCAGCCCGGAAATGAACCCGCGGTTGCCCCTCCGCCGCTTGCGCCTCGCGTCCGCCCCGTCCCCGCCTCGCTACATCCTGTCCGCCAGCGTCTTGAAAATCTGGCGCGTGTGATATTCGATTTTTTTTGCGACCTCGGGATCCGCGAGAAGCTCGTCGACGATGCGGGCCACAAGGCGATCGCTTTCGTCCTGCATGGAAGCCACCACGTTGTGGGCGATCAATTCCCGCAAATGCCCATTGCCCCGAGAGCGCCGGACCTTCCGCCGCTTTCTGACTGCCATGAGGAGACCTCCCGCATCGGGTAGGGTGTTCCGCCGAACTGCTCCCATTCTAACCCGCAAAGGCCCACGATCGCAAGGGCAGTCCTTCTCCCGGCGACGGGCCGCAGCCGCATCCGGGGGGGCCACCTCCTAGTGGCCCGTTGACGAACATCGGACACAGTCGTCAGCCCAGAGCCGGCGGGTCGAAGCTCATGCGGCCATTCGCGCGGGCCGGAGGCCCGCGCCCCCAGGCATCGTGTCTGGAGGGCGTCAACGGGCCCCTACCGCAGGTTCAGCCCCTCGAAACCCGCCTTCGTCGCGAAGAGCAGCCCGCCTCCGATCAGGAGGTTCGTCAGGGCGTTCACGGCCAGCGTCGCGATGAGGATGCCCGAGAGCGGCGTCGCCCAGTCGCTCCCGCCCCCCGGCGTGCCGAAAACCGCGATCGAGAGCATCGCGGACGGCGTGTAGCTGACGCACCCGCAGAGCAGCGAGGGCAGGACGAGCATCGTGCCGTAGGCGAGCGCAAGCGCCGACGTGCTCGTGCGCGCGAGCGAGGACGCGAAGAAGGCCACCCCCGTCGACAGGACGAGCAGCGAGAGGACGTGGGCAACCGCCGCGAGCACCAGGGCGAGCAAGAGCCAGTCCAGGTGCGAGGGGAGGAGCGCGACCGGGACCTGCCTGTCCTCCTCGTACCCTTCGATCCGGTGCGCCCCCGCCGGGGGCTCCTCCGCGCTGCCCGAAGCCGCCTCACGGATGTTCCGGTTCGCCCATTCCACGTCCCGCGCGAGACGCGAGTGGAAGAGGATCGGCGCGGCCACGAGCACCGAACAGGCGAAGAGGAGCGCCAGGGAGAGCCACCGAAGCCGCGGGTAGAGCTTCCCGCCGAGCACCCGTTCGGCCGGATAGCCGCTCAGGATGACCCAGTCGAGCGTCCGCTCCTGCTTTTCCCGCGCGAGGCAGTCCGCGAGCAGCGCGGGAGGGACGAAGGCCGCGAGGAAGCTCGCGACCGAAGCGACCGCGGCGAAGACCCCGAGCAGCGCCAGCGCATGGTCGCTTGGGAAGAGGAAGGCCCAGGCGAGCGCGCCGTATGCGACGAGCGGGAACACGAGCGCGAGCGCGCCCCCCAGCCAGGGAACCGCCCCCCTGCGCTGCCATACGTAGAAGGGGTTCGCCCGCATCCCGGCAAAGGGGTTCACGCCACGTCCCCCTTCGTGAGCTGCATGAACAGGTCCTCGATGTCGATCTTTTTTTCGTTGACGCCCGCGATGGCGATCCCCGCCGTCGCCAGTCCCTTCACGATGGCGGCGACCGTCTCGTCCCCGCCGTCGATCGCGACCTCGACGCGGCCGGGACCCGGCACCAGGACTTCCTGCACCCCGGGGATCGCGGCGAGGAGCTCCCGCACCCGTTCATGCGGCTGCGGGAGTTCGATCGCCAGCATGCGTCGCGGGGAGAACCGCCTCAGGATCTCGTCCTTGTCCCCCGCGACCACGAGCCGGCCCTTTTCGACGATCGCGATTCGATTGCACAGCTCCGACAGCTCGCGGAGGATGTGCGAGGAGAGCACGATCGTCTTCCCCAGCTTGCGCAGCTCCTCGAGCGTGACGCGCAGCTCGATGCGGGCGCCCGGATCCAGCCCCTCCGCCGGCTCGTCGAGGAGGAGGACCTTGGGGTTGTGGATGAGCGTCCGCGCGAGCCCAAGGATCTGGCGCTGTCCCTTCGAGAGGGTCCCCACGAGGAGCTTCCGGTGCTCCGTGAAATTGACGAGCGTGAGGAGATTGTCGACCCGCTCCCGCATCTGGCCGTGGGGAAGCTCATAGAGGCTGTGGAAGAAGGCGAGGTACTCTTCGACGGTCAGTTCGTCGTACAGGCCGAAGCGGTCGGGCATGAAGCCCATGATCCGACGGACGGCCATGGGCGAGCGCGCGACGTCGAGCCCGTCGATCCTGACGCTGCCGGAGGTCGGCTTGAGGAGCGTCGCGAGGATCCGGAGCGTGGTGGTCTTGCCCGCCCCGTTCGGCCCGATGAAGCCGAAGAGATCCCCGGGGTGGACGGTGAGGTTGAGCGACTGGACGGCCCGCAGGTCGCCGTAGGCCTTCGTGAGGTCCCGGATCTCGATCATGCGCGGCCCTGGGCGGGGGTCGGGGTCGGGGCGGGCGGCGCCGGCGGCTGCCAGGACCGGTCCACGACGACGCGGTTGCCGCCGGCCGACTTGGCCGCGTACATGGCGGCGTCCGCGCGCTTGATGAACTCCCGGACGCCGTCCTCGGGGGCGGGGGACGCGACGCCGACCGAGACGGTGATCTCGGGGGCGAGGGCGAACTCCACCTGCGCGCGGATGCGCTCGGCGGTGTGGAAGCCCTTTTCGCTCGGCAGGTCGGGAAGGAGGACCGTGTACTCGTCGCCGCCGAACCGGAAGGCCGCGTCCACGTAGCGGCGCAGCGTGTGGAGAATGATGCGCCCCACGCCCCGGAGGACGGTGTCCCCCGCGATGTGGCCGCGCTGGTCGTTGTAGCCTTTGAACCCGTCCAGGTCCATGAGGACGAGCGTCAGCGGCTTCTGGGAGCGCCGGGAGTCCTCGAGGTCGCGCGCGATCCGCGTGTTGAAGTGGGCCCGATTGTACAGGCCGGTGAGCGAATCGCCGATGGCGAGCTTCTTGAGCTGCCGCTCCATCCGCTTGCGCTTGCGGATGTCCTTCGTGATGCCGACCGTCCCCACCACCTCGCCGCGCGGGTTGCGGAGGTAGGAAAGGCTCACGCTGATGTCGATGCCCTTGCCGGCCTTCGTGCGGCCGCGGGTCTCGTAGTCGATCACGCTCCCCCGCTGGTCCAGGATGTTCAGGAGCTTCTGGCGCTCGGTCGGGTCGATCCAGAGCAGCTCCACCTGTCGACCGACCAGCTCGCCGCGCCGGTAGCCGAAGAGCCGTTCGGCCCCCTGGCTGAACTCGATGATGCGGCGTTCGCGATCGGTGGTCACGATCGCGTCCGGCGAGGAGTCGAGGATGTTCTCGAGGTAGCGGATGCGATCCGGGAGCGCGAGCGCCGCCTGGGCGGCGGCGGGCTCGTCCACGCGGGTCCGCGTCGTGGAGGGGCGGCTCATGGTCGACTTCCTGTTCAAACTCCGGGCAATCTAAGCTTTTTTTTCGCCGGGCCCCTCGGCACGACCCGGTCGGGAGGTCGTGGTGGGAGGCCGCGGGTCAAGGGGCCGCGAGCGGCGACCCGCCGACGGGCCGCAGCCCCTGCTCTCGGTCGGCGGGTCGGCCTGCGCTTCGCGGCCCGCGGCGAGCGAGCGAAAGAGGGCGGCCCGCGCGAGTCCCCACAACCGCTTCGACTGGCCGTGACCCGGCTGACGACCGCGTCCGAAATTCGTCAACGGGCCATTAGCGCGCGCCCGCGAACAGGGCCACTCCGGCCGCCGCGCCGAACACGAGGCAGCAGGTCAGGAGCGCGCCTCCAAAGAGCGGCAGGGCCAGCGCGAGCACGGCCCGGCCGAGCGACAGATCGGCGGCGAAGCGGAGGCCCGTGAGGACGACGGCCACCCATAGGAGTCCGGCGAGCAACCACCCGACGACGGGGAGGAGGCTGAGCGCCTGGACCGCGGAGGCGTAGCAGACGACCCGCCACGTCGCATCGAACCGGCGTCCGCCGGCGATCCACACGCCCGCGTGCACGGCGAGGACGAGGAAGGGGATCGCGGCGATGCCGAGCGCGACTTGAAAGGGAAAGGTGACGCAGGGGTGCCCCGCGAGCGCCCAAAGCCCTCCCAGCGGCCCCGCGCCGTCGCCGCCCCCTCCTCCGCCCGCGCCGAGGCCGGGCCAGGGTCCGCTGCGTCCCGGGGCCGCGGGTTCCGCGGCGGGGCCGACTGCGGCGAGGAAGCGCGAGAAGACCTTCTCCGGGTCCAAGTCGGCAGCCTGAAGCGTCAACCGCGTCAGCACGCTGCCGAACGCCCCGACACACTCCCACGCGGCGGCGAAGGCCAGCGGGGCCAGAAACCCGCTGCCGGGCCGCGGGAGGGCATGGTAGAAGCGGGTGGCGTCGCGAAGGAGCAAGGCGGAGGTCCGGACAAGCCCCCGGAGATCCCGTCCCCCGCGGTCCTCCCAGGGGATGCGCGTGTCTTCCAGGGGTGGCTCGTACCACCCAGCCGCGTCTTCCGCGGCGAGCTCGGCTCCCCCGAGGGTCATGGAACGGCCTTCTCCAAAAAAAAACACACCCTCACGCCGGGTGTGTATCGGACGCCGGCGCAAGCCGCCGCAGGGTCCGCAACCTTGTCGTGACAGGAGGGGGGCGTCGGGTCCGCCGCAGCCCCGTTATGCCATTCCTCCGCAACATTTGCGTCGCAGGCGCAAATCCTACGGGGACAATGATCCATGACCGATTTCCAAGGACCACTCAATGCCCAAATGACCAATGACCAAGGGCTTGCGCTCCGGCAGCGACAAAGGATGACGGCGCGGCAGCCCTGAAGCCGGTCAGGTGTTCAGCGTGGGTATTCGGGCTTGGTCATTGATTGGTCCTTGGTCATTGGCGCTTGGTCCTTCGCCAGCGGGCCTTGGTTGCGGCCACCGGCTGCGGTAGGGAACCACCCGGACCAAGCCAAAGCGGCGGCTTCCCGGCCCTCGGGCTGACCCCCGCCGCGCGGGGCCCGGTCGCCCGGCTACTACAGGAAGCGCACGAGGAGAAGCTCGTTTTGAAAGCCTCGCTTGTACGAGTAGGTCACCTCGTCCATGATGGCTCGCATGATGAAGATGCCGAGCCGATGTTCGCGCTCCCGCGTGAGGTGGGCGTCCAGCTCTTCCTCGCTCAGGTGCTCCGTGCTCGTGTGGTTCGTCTGGTCCATCACGAGCGCCTGGAAGCGACAGTCGTCCAGGTCGACCACGACCCGGATGTCGCCCCGACGGTGCGTCTCCCGCGCGTGATGCAGGATCGAGGTCACGGCCTCGTCCACGGCCAGCGTGAGCAGCCGAATGTCCCGCGCACCCAGGCCGCGCTCCCCGAGCGTGCGCATCAACTCCGCGCGCAGGTCCGCCAAGTACTGCGAATCGCAGGGGATGGTGATTTCCCTACGTACCGCGATCCCCGGCTCGGTGCGAGGTTGGTTCTCTTTCTCGTGCGTGCTGGACATCTTCCCGCTCCCCTTTTTACGTTCCGCCGAATCAACTCCCGATCCAGACAACCATACAGGGGCCCGAATGCGAAGTCAAGGAAATTCGTGGTCGCTCGACGAATTTTTATCAGTCAAGGGTCCGGGAACCCTTCCCCAGCGAGCCCCCGGAAGCTAGCGTCCCTTCTCGTCCGCGCCGGCCACTCCGACCTTGATCTCGATCCTGTCACGGTTTGCGTTGCGCAGGCGGAGGAGCCAGAGCTGGACCTCACGGCCGGAAACCGGCTCTTGCAACACCGAGCTCCACGCCTGGGTCTTCCACTCCGCGAAGGTCCCGGGCTTCGCCGGGCTCCGGGAGAGCACCCGAAAGAGGTGATACCCCCCGTCCCCGTGCACCGGGCCTGCCAGCTCATTATCCTTCTGTCGGAAAACGGCCTCGTCGAAGGCATAACCCTGCCCGCTGAAACCCAGGATGAAGGGGCGCAGCTTGCCGCCGTGGATCGCCGAATTCGTATCCTCCGACTCCTTCGCCGCCAGCTTGGCGAAGTCTGCGCCGGAGGCGAGCTGCTCCCGGATCCCCTTGACCTTTTCCAGGTCCGATAGGAGGATGTGCTGCGCTTCCACGCGCTCCTCGGTGAGCTGCAGGAAACGCACCGCCTTCTCCATCGCCACCGCGATCTGGAAGTCCTCCGAGGTGCGCAGCATGGCTTTCAAGTGCTCCACGGTCTCGCCCTTGCCGGCGAGGAGCTGTTCGAGGCCCATCTTTCCCTGGCTCTCGTGCCGGATCTCGGCTTCGCTCAAGCGCAGCTTGAGCGCGATGCGCTCCTCCAACTCCTCCGGCGTTGGGGTAGTCCCCAGCCGCTTCACTTCCTGGTGCGCAAGGGTCCGGTTGACGATCTCCTCCAACGCGGCCTGACCGTAGCGGACGAGGAGCTGGTCCAGGAGCGCCTTGCGGGTGATCGGCGTGCCGCAGACGGTCGCGATCGGGTCGGCGTCGAACGCCGAGGCGGACAGCGGCTGGCCCCCCAGGGCACCGGCCGGCGGCGCGGTTTGGGGGGGCGGGCCGGCCGGCGGCGCCTGCCCGGCCGCAGCTCCAGCGGCCTGTCCGGGAGCCGGCGTCCCCGGCTGGGCGGGCTCATCCGCCGCCAGGCTGCAGGTCAGCGCGCAGAGCCCCAACAGTGCGGCAATCAAGCTCCTCATGCGGAGGGTCCCCCCACGATCTTGCGGAAATACTCGATGGTTTTCAGCAACCCTTCCCGGCGGTCGATGCGCGGCTCCCAGCCGAGCAGCGTCCGGGCGCGAGTGATGTCGGGTCGGCGGACCTTGGGATCATCGGGCGTCATGGGTCGGAATTCGAGCGTACTGCGGGAACCGGTGAGCTTGAGCACCTCGTGTGCGATGTCCAGGACGGAGACTTCGCTCGGGTTCCCGATGTTCACGGGGTTGTGCTCGGAGGAGTCCAGGAGCCTGGCGAGGCCGTCCACGAGGTCGCTGACGTAGCAAAAGCTCCGGGTCTGCGAGCCGTCCCCGTGGATGGGGAGCGGCAGGCCGCGCAGCGAAGCGTTCAAGAACTCGGGGAGCGCCCTGCCGTCGTTCAGGCGCATGCGAGGGCCGTAAGTGTTGAAGATCCGGACGATCCGTGTGTCGAGCTTGTGGAAACGATGGTAGGCCATGGTCATGGCCTCGGCGAAACGCTTCGCCTCGTCGTAGACGCCGCGCGGACCGACCGGGTTGACGTTGCCCCAGTACTCCTCCGTCTGCGGGTGCTGGAGCGGGTCGCCGTAGACTTCGGAGGTGGAGGCGAGCAGGAACCGGGCACCCTTCGCCTTCGCGAGCCCAAGGGCCTTGTGGGTGCCCAGCGAGCCGACCTTCAGCGTCTGGATCGGGAACTCGAAATAGTCCCGGGGGCTGGCCGGGGAGGCGAAATGAAGGACGGCGTCGATGGCGCCTTCGAGGAAGATGAAGTTGGTGACGTCATGCTGGATGAAGCGAAACCGGGCATGACCGGCGAGGTGGGCGAGGTTGTCGGTGTTGCCGGTGATGAGGTTGTCGATGCAGATGACCTCGTGCCCGCGATTTTCTCGGCGATTTTGGCCGCCCGCGTCGTTGCGCTCGCTCGCCGTAGTTCTCCGTTACTACGCCTCGCTCGCGCGCCTAGCGGGCGGCCAAACTTGCCTTCGCCTATTGGTCACCGACTTCCGTGGAGCGGTACTGAGTCCCGCCCCACCGAATGGGTGGCCGATCGACAAGCAAGTCGGTCACACAATTCCAGGGGATGGTACTGAAAGCGGGCGAAGAATAGCACCCAGGGGGTGCGGAAATCAAGGGTTTTGAAGGGGGGGGCCACCCTCGGAGGTGACAATTCTCGTCATTTACCATGGGTGACCGCTGCTGGTACGCGTCAGTTCCCAAGTGGGGAAGGGTTCTCTCCCCCGGCGAACGGGTGGCAGGAGAGAGTGGAGGCTGGTGCAGGCTCCCGGGCAGCCGTCGCGCTGAGGGCGCTACAACTCGCATGTGACAAATTGGATACGTAACTCGTCTACGAGGCATGCCATCCCAGGCAGGTTAGGTCGAGGGCAAGCCGGGCAAGGCAGAGTGTGTCGGCATGCGCGTTGCTTGCATCGATCCCGTGCATGGATGGCTTTTCAGGTGGGAAAAATCAGCACCAACATTTCTTAACTGAGGTGAACCATGTCGAAGGCAAGATTGGGTCGTTCGCAGGCATTCACGTTGATCGAACTCATGATCGTCGTGGCCATCATCGCCATCATCGCGGCCATCGCCATCCCGAGCCTGTTGCGGGCTCGGATCTCTTCGAACGAAACCTCGGGCGCAGGGACGCTCCGGACTTTCGTGACGAGCCAGAGCACATGGCGGCAGAACGACACGGACCGGAACACGATCAGCGACTACTGGACGGGCGATGTGTCCGGATTCTATCGGATCGAATCGTCGCCCACGGGCAGCGGGGTCGGCGTGGCGGTGGTGGACGTGGCCGTGGCGCAGGCGGACGACGCGAAGTTCGGCGGCGGGGCGGCCTCCGCGGGCGCCGCGGTGCCGGGCGCCGGCGTCAGCTCCGCGGGGCTTATCGCCCTGACTCGCACCTCCTCGAAGTCCGGGTATTTCTTCCGCAGTCTCACCAAGAACCTCGCCGGGACGAACTACGCCCTGGACCCGGATGGCGACACGCTCCTCACCAGCAACAGCGGGGAATTCGCCTTCCAGGCCCGTCCGGAGGTGTACAACTCCACGGGCGTGAACACCTTCATCGTCTCGGAAGCCGGCGTGATCTACGGGCGTGACTTCGGCAACGCGGCGGCGGCGAACGCCGACCAGTGGCCGAGCGCGAATCCGTCGAGCGTGGGGTGGCGCGTGTTGCAGTAGCCCGCGCCGCGGGAAGGTCCCTAGGAACGGAGGTGAAGCGACCCAGAGACGCGAGCCGAGGTCATCAGAGAGAGTGGACGGTTTCACGACGCCAACGAGTCGATTTCGCCTCCATCGGAAAAGGAGCAGCCCATGCTGAAGCACCTGTTGAAGAAGGCCAGGGGATTCACCCTGATTGAACTCATGATCGTGGTGGCCATCATCGCGATCATCGCCGCGATCGCGATCCCGAGCCTGTTGCGTGCCCGAATTTCCGCCAATGAAACTTCGGCAGTGGGCACGCTGCGAAGCATTGTGACCAGCGAAAGCACTTGGCGCCAGAACGACACCGATCGGAACACCATCAGCGACTACTGGTCGGTCGACGTGTCGGGGTTCTACCGGACCGAGACGGCCCCGGCCGGCTCCGGCGTGGGTGTGGCGGTGCTGGACGTCGCCGTGGCCCAGGCAGATGACGGCAAGGTGGCCGCAGGCGCCGCGACCGCGGGCGCCGCCATCCCCGGCGCGGGCGTCTCGGCCGCGGGACTGATCGCGCTCGCACGGACCTCGGCGAAGTCCGGCTACTTCTACCGCGCGATGACCAAGGACCTCGCGGGCGCCCTCTACGCTCCGACCGGCGCGGGCGACCCGGACGGCAACGGGCAGGCCTTCACGAACAACGGCGAATTCGGGTTCCAGGCCCGACCCGAGGTCTACAATTCCACCGGCGTGAACACCTTCATCGTCAACGAGGCGGGCGTGATCTACGGCCGCGACTTCGGCAACGCGATCGTCGCCAACGGCGACGTGTGGCCGGCCGCAAACCCCGCGAGCGCGGGCTGGCGCGTCGTGCAGTAGGCAGGCTTCGAGCTCGAACGGGGAGGCGAGAACGGAGAGAGACCGTCTCGCCTCCCCTTCTTATTGCCCCGAGCCCATCCGGCGCTCGAGAGGAAATCGGCAGTGCACAGGGGGAAAATATGAGCTTCGACCGTCCGACCGGGCCGGAGCGCCGCCTGGAGGCGCGCACCGGGGTCCGTGGGGCCGGACGGGGAAGGGTGTGTTTCGCGCGGCCGCGGGCCGGCGGCTTTACTCTCGTTGAAATCATGCTCGTGGTCGTGGTCCTCGGCGTCGTCCTGGCGATCAGCGTACCCAGCTTCCTTCGCTCGAGGGTCGTCGCCCACGAGGCCTCCGCGGCTTCCACGCTTCGAAACCTGGTGACCGCGGAATCGGCCTGGCGACAAAACGACGTGGATCGAAATGGCATTGCGGACTACTGGACGGCGGATCTGTCCGGCTTCTACCGCATGGAAGTCAGCCCCGCGGGGAGCGGGCAGTTCATGTCCATCGTGGACGAGGCCGTGGCAGCCGCGGACGACAACAAGGAGTCCGGAGGGGCCGCGGTCGCTGGGATGGTGCTGCCGGAGACGGGCCAACCGGGCGCCTCCCTCCTCGGCTTCGTGCGGAATGCGCCGCGTACGGGGTACTTTTATCGCGCCCTGGTCAGCGACCTCTCCGTCGCGCCGGCGGGGGTCTACCGGGCGGACCCGGACGGCAATACCCAGGATTGGTCGAGCACTTCCCGGTTCGGCTACCAGGCCCGGCCGGACGTGTACGGCACCAACGGCATCAACACGATCCTCATCAACGAATCGGGCGTGGCCTATCTCCAGGATTTCGGAAACAACCTCGCAACCAACGGACAGAACTGGCCGGCCGCGGACCCGACCAGCGCGGGCTGGCGACGAGTCCAGTGACCGGCAACGGGAGCGGCGGAGGCGGTGCGCGGTCCGCGGCATGCGGTTCGGGATTCGCTTGACATCGGCGGGTGGGGATGACTTAAATGCAATCGATGCAGGTTTCGGTCGAGGGGGTGAATCGGAGGCCGCTCATGAGATCCTGCTCCGCTCCGCGTGTTGGGGGCGCCGGCCCGCGCGGATTCACCTTGATCGAGCTCCTGGTGGTGCTCGGTGTCCTCGCCATCATTTTCGCCATCGCGGTGCCGAATTTCCTGCGCTCGAAGATGACGGCCAACGAAGCCTCCGCCTCCGCGACGCTGCGCAGCCTGTTCACGATCGAGGCCACCTGGCGACAGACGGACACGGACCGCAACTCGATCGCGGACTACTGGACCGGCGACGTGTCGGGCCTCTATCGGATCGAGGTCAGTCCCGCGGGCAGCGGTCGCGCCACGGCGCAGGTGGACGCCGCCGTCGCGTCGGCCGATGACAACAAGCTGAGTGCCGGAAACGCCGTCGCGGGGGCCGTGATGCCGGACAGCGGGCTGCCGGCCGCCTCGCTGACCGCCTTCGTGCAGAACGCACCCAAGTCGGGCTACCTCTATCGCGCCATCGCGAACGACTTGAGCACGGTCCCGGTCGCCAACTACCGCGCGGACCCCGACAACAACGGCCAGGACTGGACGAACACCGCCCGCTTCGGCTTCCAGGCGCGACCCTCCGTGTACAATTCGACCGGCATCAACACCTTCATCGTCAATGAAGCCGGCGTGATCTACCGGCGGGACTTCGGGCAGAACGTCGCCGGCAATGCCTCGAGCTGGCCCGCGGCCAACCCGAGCACCTTCGGCTGGGCCCAGGTGCAATAGGGGCCCACGCCACCCGTCCCTCCTTCGCCGCGAGCCCTAGCCCCCCCCCCGCGGACCGGCCTCTTACGGCCCGGAAGAAAACAGCTCGCTCGTTTGACGCGCAGCGAGGGCGGCATGAATTCTCAATGCTCGATTTTCAAGACTCAGACAAGGCTCAAGGTTCAATGCTCAATGCTCAATGCTCACCATGGAGAGTAGCCCGGGCAGGGGATCGCGGACTCTGAGCCTTGAACTTTGAGCCTGGTCTGAAAATTGGGCATGGTTCAAATCGGCCCCATTCGTGGTCACACGCGGACGTTCATCGGAGGTAGGGGCACGGCGTTGCCGTGCCCCTACGGATACGGGCTCTTCGTGCAGTGTGACCCGAATTTGAACCATGCTGAAAATTGAGCCTTGAGCCTTGAGTCTTCTTCCCCCTATTCCCCCGGGCGACCGAGCTTCCTCAGGTTCATGAAGATGCTCGACAGGTAGTCCAGGATCGTCCGCTGGTTGGCCGAGGCCGCGGTGACCGTGGGCGAGGCCTTCGGCGGCGCGGCGTGGGCCGCCTCCAGGATGGCGGCGTGCAAATTGGCGAGGAACCGGCGCCCGCCCGCCGCGGAGTCGCCGCACACACCGGCGAGCACGAGGTGGCGAAAGGCCTCCAGGAAGTAGCGCTGCGCCCGCGCCTCGTTGCCGGCGTTCAATTCCCCCACCGCAAGCGCGACCCGCGCGTGGCCTTCCCGGAAATTGAAGTCGGACTCCGGGACCACCATGTCCGGATCCACCAGGTAGGGGGTCATCGCGAGGTCCGGACGGGGGATCAGGCCTTCGAACACGTGGTTCTCCTCTTCGACGAGGCGGCGCAGCTCGGCGGACGACGGTAGAAGGCCCAGAAGCCCCGCGGCGGCCTCCCTGCCTGCGCGCGCGGCCTCGACCTGTTGGGCCCGGGGGAGGTCCCCCACTTCGACCTGATCCCTGGCGGCCTGTTCCATCGCGTTGGAATAGAAGCCGCAGGAGAGGCGGGCCAGCGTCGACTCCACGACCCAGCATTCGAAGCGGCCCGCCGCTCCGGCCTCCGCGCCCGCCACGCCGGTTCGCCACTCCTCCACGCGCCCCTTCAAGTACTCCGCGTGGATGAGTCCTCGCTCGACGCAGACCCAGGTGGCCCCCTCGGAAGGGCCCCCGACCTCCTTCGCACGGGCATGCTGGGAGGCCGTGTCGAAGGCGAGTCCCAGGAGGTCCAGGTCCTCGCCGCGCTCGCGCACAAGGGCGCGGAGGGGCTCCAAGCGGGGGTTCTGCGCCTCCGCGGGGTCGCGCACCAGCTTCAGCGCATGCAGCGTGTGGAAGCGATGGTAGATCGCGGCCAAGGTGAGCGGCACGCGCTTCTGCATCCCCTCCTCGCGGAGCTTGGTGATCGCCTCGCAGTAGGACTCCACCGCCTTCTTGGTCTCCCCTCGCTTCGCCAGGTCGCGGGCGGAGTCCATGGCCTTAATCGAGGCCTGGGTCGCGCAGCCCGAGGCGACGAGCGCCAGCAGCCCGCTGAGCGTCAGCGCCCCCGCGAAGCCGGCGGGTCGAAGGCGGATGGTCATCGGGAACACTCCTTCTGGGGCTCAGGTGCGGGGGCCCAGCGCGCGGATTTCGCCGGGCTCGTGTTCGTAGTCCCGGGCGGCGAAGGTGGGGACCCGCCGCATCGACACGTTCGCGATCAACCCCAGGGAGGCGAACGACGTGAGGAGGGAAGAGCCGCCGTAGCTGACGAAGGGAAGGGTGATCCCGGTCGTGGGCACGAGCTGCAGCGTCATGGCGACGTTGACCAGGAACTGCACCGCGATCGAGGAGGTGATCCCCACGATGAGGAGCCGCCCGTAGGGATCCCGCGTGTGCGAGGCCAGCCGGAGACACGTGACGAGGAGCGCGAGATAGAGCCCGATGAGGGCGGACGCGCCGAGGAACCCGTATTGTTCCGCGACCACCGTGAAAATGAAGTCATTCTGGCGGATGGGGACCGTGCGAAAATTGGACTCGGCCGCCTCATCCCACCATTTGCCCCAGACCCCGCCGGACCCGATCGCAATGCGTGCGCGGATGAGCTGGTAGCCCTCCTCGAGGTCCATCGCCTCGGGGTTCAGGAAGGCGAGGATCCGTTTGCGCTGGTAGTCGTGGAGCAGGTTTTGTCCGAGCGGCGAGAAGGCGACGCCGACGACCGCGACCAGGGCGAGGAGGAAAGCGGCGAGGTGCAGGGGGCGTGCGCCCGCGACGAAAAGCATCGCGAGGAGGATCGGGAGGAGGACGAGCGAGGTGCCGAGATCGGGCTGGAGCACCACGAATCCCATGGGCAGGGCGGTCATGCCGAGGGGCAGGAGGAGGCCGGACGGTCGATCGAGACGCTCCGAGCGGGAGAGCAGCCGGGCGAGGGCGAGGACCAGGCAGAGCTTCATCGGCTCGGAGGGCTGGAGGTTGAAGAAGCCGAGCGGGATCCACCTTCGCGCCCCGAGCTGCACGCCTCCCTTGGCCAGGACCGCTATCAGCCCGAGGATGCCGACGGCGTAGCCGGCGTAGGCCAGGTCGCGCAAGGCATAATAATGGAAGGAAAGGGCGAGGCCGAACGCGGACCACCCCAGGACCGCGAAAATGACCTGCTTGCCCAGGAAGCTCCTCCAGAACGGCGTTGCTCCGTCGTCGGCCGTGGCGTCGGAGATCGCCGCGAGCCCCAGCAAGAGCAACGCAAGGACCAGGAGCACGAGGGTCAGGGGCAAGCGGCCCGTCGGACGTTCCGCCATGGGGTCCACAACTCTCCGTCAGATTCCGGGTCGTCGGTGGTCGGTCCGGTTCCAGTCCGACCTTCCCGGCTTTCCGTCAACTTCGCCGTCTTCGCGGGCTCGTCCCGCTTCGGTCCGGCCTTCCGTCTGTTTTGTTTTTTCGGCGTCTTCGGCGTCTTCGGTGGCTCGTCCCCCTTCGGTCCGGCCTTCCCAGCCTTCCCAGCGCTCCGTCCGTCTCTATTTTTTTCGGCGTCTTCGGCGTCTTCGGTGGCTCGTTCAGGCCCGTCCTTGTGCCTCGTTCTCCGCTTCGGCGGCCCGTCCGGCCCTGGCTGCCGCCCCTGCTTCTCGGTGGCAGGACCCGATGCCCCTTTTCAGCGGCTCACTCCGGGAAGCGCGCGAAAACCCGTGCGAGGACCTCGGCGGCCTTCGGGGCCGCGGCTTCGCTCCCTTTGCCGCCGTGCTCGATCATCACCACGAAGGCGAAGCGCGGCGCCTCCAGGGGCGCGTACCCGGCGAACCAGGCGTGGGGATAGAACGCGGGGAGCTGTCGGGCGGTCTCGGAAGAGGTCACTTCCGCCGTGCTCGTCTTGCCGGCGGCGTGGAACTTCCGCAGGTCCGTCTTGGCGGCCGTCCCGCCGGGCTCCATCACCACGGCGGCAAGCCCGGCGCGGATGGCCTCGAGCGTCGCCCGTCCGAGGGGGAGGACGTCCACGGGCGCGCGGGACCGGGGATCGTCGCGCCAGAGGATCGGCCGCAGGACGGAGCCTCCGTTCGCGACCGCCGCCATGAGCACGGCCACCTGGATCGGCGTCACCTCGATCTGGCCCTGCCCGATGGAGAGGTTCAGGACTTCGTTGGGGTTGAGGGTGTGCGGCGCACCGGTCACGCGGGAGCGGCCCGGCAACCCTCCGGCCCTTTCCCCCCGCAGGTCCACGCCGGTGCGTCGGCCGAGGCCGAACCGCCGCGCCCAGCCCGTCAGGGCCTCTCCCCCGACCCGTTGGCCCACGTTGCAAAAAAAGACATTGCACGAGTGCATGAGGGCGTGCAGGAGGTCCTGCGGGCCGTGCGCGCCGCCGTGGGCCGAAATCCAGCAGCGGAAATAGGGCGGCTGCGTCCGGAAGCGCCCCTCGCACGTGAATTCCGTCGAGGGCTCGAACTTCCGCTCCTCCAGCCCCGCCGACGCGGTCACGACCTTGAAGATCGAGCCCAACGGGTAGGCCGACATCACCGCGCGGTTCAGGAGCGGGTGGTCCTTGCGCGTCAGGAGCGGCTCCACCACAGCCGCCGAAGCGGGAGGCACGAAGTCGTTCGGGTCGAACCCGGGTGTGCTCACGAGGGCGAGGAGCTCGCCCGTCCGCACGTCGAGCACCACCGCGCTGGCGAGCAGACCCGCGAGCGCCTCTTCCACGGAGCGCTGGAGGCGGAGGTCCAGGGTCAGCCGCAGGTCCGTGCCCGCGGTCGGCGGCGCGTGCTGCAGGATCTCGCGCGTCCGGCTCGTGAGGTCGCGCTGCTGGATCATCGCCCCCCGTCGTCCCCGCAGGAGCTGGCGAAACGGCTCGTCGGCGGCCGGCTGGTCGAACCAGGCCTCGACCCCTTCCGCACCCACGATGTCGTCCTTGAATTCACCGAGCCGCTCGCGCTTCGCGTACTCGTCCTCGCCGATCACGGTGACCAGCTCCTCCCGGAAGTAGCCGGCCGCCTCCCGCGCGCCGTACTGGTCGTCCCGCATTTTCCCCACGTAGCCGACCACGTGCCCGCCCGCGCTGCCCTGCGGATACTCGCGCTTCAGCCGTTCCACCACCTGCAACCCCGGATACGTCTCCATCCGCGTCTCGAGCTCAGCCGCCTGGTCGTAGGTCACCTCCGAGACGAGGCGGATCGGATTCTCGCGTTCCCGCCGCGCGATCCGTCCGCGGTCCTTGCGGGACTTCCCCGCGGTAAGCCGGAGGATGCGTTCCTCGAGCGCCTCGAACCGCTCCTCCCAGGGTCGGGACGGCAGTCCCAACAGGCGGCTCAGCGCGACGAACGTACGCCGGCGCTGGACCTAGGCGAGGGCGCCCTCGAGCGACTCGCGCCGGAGGCGGAAGAGCTGGGCGAGGCGGGCGATGGACGCGGGGCGCGCCCCGAGTTCGGAGCCCGCGTCGAGCCGCTCGCTCCTCAGCCCGAGGTCCGCCACCACGGAGGCGGGAGTGGCCGAGGCTACGCGCAGGCGTTGAGGAACCAGGTCGACTTCGAAGGAGCGGCGGTCGCGGGCCAGGATCTCCCCATTCCGGTCGAGGATGCGCCCCCTCATGCTCGGCAGGAGCTCGATCGTCGTGACTTTCCGCTCGGCCTCCTCGCGGAAGCGCGCGCCCTCGAGGACCTGGAGCTCGAAGAGGCGCATTTCGATCACAAGGGCCGGCAGGAGGAAGAGGCCGACCAGGACGAGGATCCGACGACGCTGCATGGGAGAAGCCCCGCGGGGAGGGACGGGCCGGGTCATCCGAAAACGCGCCGCGACTGCCTTCGCCTGGCGGCCACCGAGTTCCGTGGAGCGGTACTCAGACGACGCGTGCGTCGACGAAGAGCCGACGGAACCGGTGCAGGACGGCGAACGCGAGGGGGCCGACCAGCGCGGTATAGGTCGCGATGGCGGCGGAGCGGGCGAGCACGTCCCCTGGCCGGAGCGCCTCCTGCGTGCGGGCCAGGCACCCGCCATAGGCGAGATTATAGAGAAAGCTGGCGGCGAAGACGAGCAGAACCTGGACGCTCAAGCTGTCGCGAAAGAGGATTTCCTTGAGGAGGGAAACCAGGGCGCCCAGCAGGAGGTAGAGCAGCGCGGAGGTCCCGAAGCCGGCGACGCTCGGGAAGTCGTGGAGGAGCCCGAGGAGCCAGTTCGCGCCGAGGGCGTGCTCGAACGGCAGGTGGAGGGAGAGGAAGAGGGCGAGCAGGAGGGAGAGGTCCGGGGCCACGCCCTGGATGCGGACGTGTTCGAGGAGCGTGGCCTCGAGCGCCACGAGCACGGCCCCGAGGCAAAGAACGGGCGAAAGGTGGGCTCGCATCAGTGCCGCGCCAGCTTGAGCACGCAGACGGAATCCAGCGTGGACGGGTCGAGGTCGGGCCGCACCTTGATTCTCAGGTAGCTGCCGTAGTCGTCGGAGACCTCGCGCACCCGTCCGACCGCGAGCCCGCGGGGCCACGCGCCCTCCTCCTCCTCCATGGAGACCGCGCTCCAGCCGGTTCGGACCTGGCAGTCGCGCAGCACCCAGACGACCTCGCAATCCTCCTGCCCCGTGCCCTGCAACAGCCCCGAGACGCTGACGGGGTCCTTCCCCGCGGGGGCGTCCGGGACGAGGAGCACCTTCATGCGGAACGCCGGATCGGTGAGCAGGCGCACGCGGGCGCCGCTCGGGCCCGCCTCGACGACCTTGCCGAGAAGGGAGCGTCCCCACACGACCGGTTGGGAGGGCTGGATGCCGTCCGTCGAACCGCGGCCGACGAAGAGCGTGCGGTGCCAGTTGGAGGCATCCCGGTGCGTGAGGACCGGCGCCAGGACGATGAGGGGGACGTCGCGGAAGCCCGTTTCGGAGAGCTGCGCGAGGGCCTGCACCTTTCGTCGCAGGTCGAGCGTCTCGGCCTGTGCGGAGATGAGCGCCGCGCGCAGGTCGGCATTCTGGGCTCGGAGGGAGGCGACCTCGGCGGACTCCTTCGCTGGAGCGGTCGGAGCGGCGGAGCCGCCGTCGAGGGCGAGGAGGGAACGCGCGAAGCGTTCGAGGGGGGCGAGGAGCCCGACGAACGAGGAGCGTGCGGGGCCTGTCCAGCGAGCGGGCAGGAGGACGACCAGGCAGGCGAAGAGGAAAAAAAGCGCCGCGTAGACGATGCGCGGGTGGGTCACGCGGTCCTCAGCTCCGGTGGAGCCGCTCCCGAAAGCCGTCGCCGGGCCGGGGCCGCGACGCGCTGGGTGCTCAATTCTCCAGGATCCGTCCGCCGGCCGGTGCTTCGGTCTCTCCGGCTTCGAGGTGGGGCACGCTCCAGGCGCCGGCAAGGAGTGCCCGGATCTCGGCGGAGGAGAGCGAGACGCGCTCGGGTACGCCTGAGAGGAGCGCGAAGCCGGCGACTTCGATCGTCGGCTTCGAGGAAGAAGACGTGCGCTCACGGACGCGACGCGCGGCCGCGAGGGAGACGCGGAGCCCGTGGACGGCGCCGAGGTGGGCCGCGACATGCTCGTCGATCGCGGTTTCCTCGTCGGGCAGGTATCGCGCCCAAGAGACGACGGGGACCAGCTCGCGGCGCCCGCGAAGACGAGCGCGACCCCGGGCGGCCGGCGCGCGCTCCGGCAGGGCCGCACCGAGCCACCGGACCAGCCGGAGCCGGAGGCGCCCCGGCGTGCACGCCGTGGCAGCGTCCTGCCCTTCCGCGGGACTCACCGACATCGACTTTGACCTCAACCCGTTCCCAACGTGGAAGCGCCGCACCCAAAGAAAAGGGGGACCGCTGATTTCACGGAGTAGCGGACACTTCACAGCTTGGTAATCTGTGAAATCTCGGAGAATCTGGGAAATCTGTGGTGCCCGTGGTGTCCGTGGTGTCCGATCCGGGGGCGCAGAGCCGCAAGACAGCACGGCGCTCGTGACCCGTTGACGAAGTCCAGTCACGATGCCTGGGGGCGCGGGCCTCCGGCCCGCGCGAACGGCCGCATGGGTTACGACCCGCCGTGGCGGAGTTGACGACTGTGTCCGAAGTTCGTCAACGGGCCACTAGAGCAGATCCTCCCCGCACTCGAGGCTCTCCTTGAGCCTGTCCAGGTTCTCGAGGATGACGCCGGTCCCCTTGGCGACGGCGGTGAGCGGGTCCTCGGCTACGCGGACGGGGATATCGATCTCCTTGGAGATCGCGCGGTCCATGCCGCGTAGGAGGGCGCCGCCGCCGGCCAGGACCATGCCCTGGTCGACAAGGTCCGCGGACAGCTCGGGCAGCGTCCGCTCGAGGGTGTCGCGGATGGCGCGGATGATCGAATGCACGGGCTCGAGCAGGGCCTCGCGGATTTCTTCGGAGGTCACGACCACTTTGCGCGGCATGGCGGTCACGACGTCGCGTCCCTTGACCTCCATGGTCATTTCCTGCTGCAGCGGGAAGGCGGAGCCGATGTGGATCTTGATCCGTTCGGCGGTCTGCTCGCCGATGAGCAGGTTGTAGGTGTCCTTCAGGTGCTTCATCACGGCTTCGTCCAGCTCGTCTCCTGCCACGCGGATCGAGCTCGAGGCGACGACGCCGCCGAGCGAGAGCACGGCGACCTCGGTCGTGCCGCCGCCGATGTCCACGATCATGCTGCCGACCGGATCCTGGATCGGGAGGCCCACGCCGATGCCGGCCGCGATCGGTTCGGGGACGAGGTAGACTTTGCGCGCGCCGGCCCGCTCCGCGGACACGGTGACGGCCCGCTTTTCGACGGCGGTGATGCCGGAGGGGTGGGAGATCGCCACGCGGGGCCGGACCCAGCGCCTACGCTTGTGGACCTTCTGGATGAAGTACTTGATCATCGCCTCGGTGATGTCGAAGTCGGCGATCACCCCGTCCTTGAGCGGGCGGACGGCGACGATGTTGCCGGGCGTCTTCCCGAGCATCTCCTTGGCCGTGTTGCCGACGGCCTGGCCGTCCAGCAGGACCTTGTTGGTGCCGCGCCGGACGGCGACCACCGAGGGTTCGGAGAGCACGATCCCGTCCCCGCGCACGCAGACCAGCGTATTGCAGGTCCCTAGGTCGATGCCCATGTCGGTGGAAAAGTAGCCGAGGATGCGATCGATGATCGTGACCATGGGGAAGCGATTCACTTTCCAGCACCCGCGATACAGGGGTCCAGGCCGGGCGAAGGGGTGGGCCTCCGCGAGGGGGCTTCTTGCCGGGGAGTTTAGGGCCCGCAAAGGAACAGGTCAGGCACTCGCGCCAGGCTGTGCAGGCCGGAAGGCCCGCACCCCAAGGGCCACTTCCCTCCGAGGAAAGTGCCGATCCAGGAGTTCTTCCTGAAAGCAAAGACGGGGCCGGGCCAGCCCGGACGGCCGGCCCGGCCCCGGCGGTCTGCTCGAGGGTCGGTGGTTCCCGGCGGATCGTCAGGGCACCGCTCGGGACAAGCTGAAACCCGGCTACTTGCCGCCGGAAGCCGCGCCGCCCGCAGCCGCGCTGCTGGCAGTCGCGCCGGGGATCGGGCCTAGCTTGATGTCCTTGCTGTAGGTGGAGTCGATCTCCTTGTACACCAGGAAGATCCCCGCCAACATCAGAACGAGCGCGATCAGGACGAGAAACGTGTACACGTCGTTCGTCGGCGCCGCGCCTTCGTAGTCTTCCATCATCTCGTCGGCCATGAACTCCTCCGTCTGTCGGGCGCGGCCCAGGCCGCGCTCGCTGGTGCCTCTCGGGTTTCCGCCCAGGGGACGGCCCCCTCCTCCGAACGAGACTCGACTAGGGCCGGGTCGAGACGCTGTCGCCGACCTGGACCTTTTCGCCCTCCTTCATGAAGGTGGCGAGGGCGGCCGCCGAGGACCAGTCCTTGTCCGCCTTCTGGACCTGGACCTTCCCGACGTACTTGCCGCCGCGGAAGACCGTGAACTGGTACCCCTGCTCGACGCCCTTGTCCTTGCCGGCGCTGATGATCATCAGGTTCATCTTCTCGCTCACCGCGAGGACCTTGCCTTCGACGTGCTTCACCATGCCCGTCGAGATCACCTCGACCGGGATGCCCGCCTCGCGCAGCTTCGCGAGCTGGAGCTTCGACTCGTCCAGGTCCTTCATGCGGGTGATGTACTGCACCTCGAGGTCCGCCAGGTTCTTCTCGCTGATCGCCAGGCGGTTCTCGGTGTCCAGCAGCTTGGCCTGCGTCACGTCCTTGTCCGTGATCGCGGCTTCCTTCTGGGCCTGCAGCTCCTTGAGCTTCTCCTGCAGGCCTTCGTTCGTCTTCCGCTCCGCGTCGAGCGAGTCCTTCACGCTCTTGATTTCCGCGGCCATCTTGTCGTAGCTCTGCTTCAAGGTATCGAAGCCCGTGTGCGTCTTCTCGAGCTCGGTTTCCAATGACTTGCGCGCAGTCTCCGCGACCGACTTCTCCCCGCGGAGGTTGTCGATCTGCGTCGCCTGCCCAGAGATCTCGGTGTCCTTCGCCGTCACGGTCTCCTTGAGTTTCTTCTCAAGGTCGCCGTAAGCCGTCTGCATCTTCGACAGCTTGTCCTTGTACTCGACCCGATGGGCGAAGAGGGTCGCCGTGATACCCAAATAGACCAAGCTGACGATCAGGATGAGGATCACGAACACCTTTGACAGAGTGCTCATCTCGACTCCCTTCCTCCATATCCACCAGACCCCGGTTCACACCAACGTCGAACCACCGACTCTCCCCCGGGCCCGCGTGCACGTAGGACACGCGCCCCAGCACGGTTGCGGTCTACACCGTCCGCAAAAGTGCGGGCATTATAGCGACCGAAGGTTTTGTGTCAAGCAAGAAATGTTTTTTTCGGACGTACCGGCCGGGGGCGGTTCACTTCGACTCTGAACCGCCGCCCTCCCCCGGCAAAAAAAGGTCGTCCACGCGCGCGAGCAGCCGCTCCGCGCGGCGCTTCGCGACCGCGTTCGCCAGGCCTTGCGAGGGATCCAACGCGTCGCTCGCGTCCCGCACCCGCTCGAGCTCGCGAAGAAAAAGCGCCCGGTCCTGCGCCTGCACGGCGTAATGGCGGGCGAAGAGGACGCGCGCGAGCAGATAGCGGCCGCGCGTCCGCCGGATCGCGTCCTCGAACTCGCGCCGCGAGGCCGGCAGCTCCCCGCCCAGCGTCGCGGAGCGCATGCCGTGCACGACCCCGAGAAAGATCCGCGGCGCCGCGTGGTAGAAGTTCGCATCCAGCGCGGCCACGCGCGTCATCATCTGCGTCGCGGCCGGCAGAGCCGCGAGCCCGCGCGGGTCGTCCCGCCGGAGGTTCACGCGCAGGCCCGTCGCGTAGGCCGTCCAGAAAAGCGGCTCCAGCTCCCCGCGGCGAAAACGGCTCAGGGCCGCGTCGAGCGCCGGCCCGCCCGTCTCCGCCGCAGCCGCGAACCCCGGCCGTCGGGCCAGCGCGCGCAGCCCGTACCCGCGCGCTTTCGCGTAGTACGCGCACGCCCGCGCGGCATGCTCCTCCTCGACCAGCGCGAACGCGTACATCGTGTTCAGCCTCGCGCCCGCGGTCAGGAACTCGGCGTTGGTCGGCGCGGAGCGGATCAAGAGGTCGATGCCGAAGAGCATCGCGCTCCCCCGCTCGCGCGCGACTTCGACGTCGGTTTCCCGCTCGAAGGCCGCGGTCCGGGACCGGATGAGCGACGCGACCTGCCACGCCGTGAACCGGTCCCACTCGCAGCCGCCCGCGGCCAGCCCCAGGCCCAGGACCACGACCAGGCGAACGACCTTCCAGCGCGTCATGCTCCGGCTCCTCCTGGACTGCCCGGCAGAAGAAGTTTTATTTTCGACGCCTCGGAAAAAGGCGGCGCGGCGGCCCGACCCTCGGACCGCCGCGCGTTTTCCTGACCGCATCCTACACGATCTTCGATCCCAGGTAAAGTCCGCCGAGCGGCCGGTGGTCCACGTGCCCCGCGGTCCTCGTGGGACGACGTCGCCGTTCGTAGTTCCGCCTTCCGGCCGAGCGTCGGGCGGCACGGTAGGGGGCGCCGGGGGAGCTCCGAAAAGCGGGGCCCATCGTCGTCGACGGTCCGCTTAGTGGCAGTAGTTGTCGCTCCCGCGCAGGACGTGCGTGCCCCACGGGAACTGGCCGACGTTCGGGATCTCCTTCACCTTGTCGTCGCCGCCGTCCACGACGAAGACGCTGTTGCGCGTGGAGCAGGCCAGGTAGATCCGCTTGCCGTCCGGGTGCGTGCAGGCCGTTTCGACGGTCGTGTTCGCGCCGAAAGAGATTTTTCCCTTCTCCGACATGTGTTCGAGATCGAATACCCACACGCAGCCGCCCTCCGGCATCGTGCTCACCACGTAGCACTTCTTACCGGCGTTCACGAAGTTGGCCCCGGTCATGTTCCCGCCCGCGTTGAAGGTCGCCTTCACGCTCTGGGAGGCCGTATCGAGCACGCGAACCGTGCCGTCGCCGTTGCAAGGCACGACCATGTACTTCGCGTCCGGGGACGCGTAGGCCCGCCACGCTCCCTCGCCCACGACGATCGTTTTCACGACCTTGTCCCCGTCCGTGTCGATCACGGCCACCGTGCCGCTGTCCGAGTCGGCGGCGTAGACGAAGCGCCCGTCCGGCGTCAGCGTCGGGTTCGCCACCCCTTCCAGCCCGCCGAGCCCCTGGTCGGGTTTCAGCTTCGCCGCGGCTTCCCCGGCGCCGATCTTGATCCGGCGCGACACCTCCAGCTTCTCCATGTCCATCACGGTCACTTCGTGCGCGCCGATGTTGGAGACGTAGGTCCGCTTGGTCCCGCCCGTCGCCCGGTCGCCGTGCCAGGCCAGGCAGCCGCACGGCCAGCACGAAATCCCGTGGGGGCCGAAGAGACCGGGCACGCGCTTGAGCTCCTTCAACTCGTCCAGGTCGAACACGCCGACCGCGTTGTCGGCCATGAGACCGACGAAGGCGAACTTGCTGTCCGCCGTCACGTCGAAGTGTTCCGGCTCGTTGCCGGTTTCGATCCGGCTGAGCACTTTCAAGCTCGGGAACTCGACGACCGCGACGAAATTCCGCTGCGTCCCCGTGACGACGAACCGGTCCCCCTTCGGACGGAACATCGCCATGTGGGGGTTGGACCACTCCCCGATGTCCACCCGGCCGCAGAGCGTTTCGGTGTCCGTGTCGATGAAGCTGATGTCGCTGGAGTCGCGGTTGACGACCATGACCACCTTCGCGGGGTCGGTCTGCTTGCAGCCGGCGGCCGGGGCGTCGTCGGCCAGGAGCGTGCGCGACACCCCTCCCGACTGGGAGAGGGCGGTTGCGAAAAACAAGGCGGCCGCGACGAACCCCCTCGCGGCGAGGCGTGAGGAAACCAGGGCGTTCGGTGAGGTGCGGATGCTCATGCGTTTCCCTTCGTGTGCTGGAAAGCGAACCGAGTGGACCGTTGACGAAGTCCAGGCACGATGCCTGGGGGCGCGGGCCTCCGGCCCGCGCGAACGGCCGCAGGGGGTACGGACCGCCGTGACCGAGTTGACGACCGCGTCCGAAGTTCGTCCACGGGCCGCTAGAAGTCGATCTGAACCCGCAGGCCGAGCACCGCCACGTCGTCCTGGGCCGGGAGGTCGTCCCCGTTCCCCGCGGTGTGGACCAGATACTGGAAAATCGGGCTTACCGAGACGTGTTCGTTGACGAAGAACCGGTAGTACGTCTCGAGCGCCGTGTCCCGGTCCCGCTCGTCGCGCGCGATGGACCCCCGCTGCTGCCCGAAGGCGAACCCCCAGACGTCCCGCGGCCGCGACTCGAACAGCCCGCGCGCCTGCACGCCCGCGCTGTACGCCCACGCGTCGGTCGCGTTCGCCACGTCGGCCGAGCCGAACCTGGCGAAGACCGTGAGGGCCGACGACACCTCCTGGTCGAGGCTCACGCCGCCCGCCCACGACTCGAACGCCTCGGTGTCCGCGGAGCGCCCGTCCCGCCGTCCCCACGCCCGCACGTTTCCCTCGCGCCCGAGCAGGTACGTCCGCCAGTCCACCTCCGCGATGGCGTAGTCCCCGTCCCCCACGCGGAAGCCCTCGTCGCTCGGCTTCTGGAAGCCGAGGCCGAACGCCCAACCCGTTTTTGTCTCATACCATGCCGACACCCCCGGGCCGTTCTGCGCCGGCGTCCCGAGGACCGGGTTGTTCACGAACGCGTCCGTGAGGAACTGCGTGGTCTCGTCGTTCGCGGCCTTGTTCCGGTCGAAATAATTGGAGAGGTCGAGCTTCCCGGCGACGAGGTGAAGCCGGTCCTGGAAGAGGTCGCTCTTCAGCCAGACCTCCCGAACGTTCACGGAGTCGTTTCCCTCGTCCTGCACGACATTTCGACCGGCGTCGCTGTTCAGGTTGGCGAGGCTGCCGATCTCGCGGTCCGGCCCCTGGCCGCCGACGGCCTCGAGGTCGATGAAAAAGACCGAGTAGGGCAGCGGGGTCGTGATGAAGTAGAGGTCGAACGACCCCTCGGCGTGACCGGTGTTGTCGGTCGCCGGGCTGGTGTTGTTGACGATCTGCTGGAACACGCCCGTCGCGCTCGTGGCGACGGTGAGGCGCTTCTTCGCGTCCTCCTCGAGGGCCGCGGCGATCTTGTCCCCGATCGCCTCGCGCCTCGCCACGCGCACCGTCCGGATCGCCTCGCGCCGCTCCTGCGCGCCGCCGCAGTCCGGGCACTTCCCGCCCTCGGCCGGCGCGTCGTGCACGTGTCCCGACGGGCAAAGCCATTCCGGAATGCGCTTCGTCTCTTCGACCTTCTCGGCCAGGATCGCCCGCGCCTTCAGGTCCGAGAACTGGCGGCGCAGGTCGGCGAGTTCCTGGACGAGCCGGTCCTCGCGTGCCTTCGCCTCGGCGCGCTCCTTGGCCAGCGCGTCCAGCGCACCCGCGAGCTCTTCTTGCCGCTTACGAAGCGCCTCCATTTCCTTCGCACTGTCCTGCTGCGCCCGGGCCGTGCCCGGCGCGGCGAACGAGGCGAGTGCGACCCAGACTGCGACCCGGAGTGCGCGAGGGCCGCCCGACGCGCGCCGCCCGGCGCGGCGCAACCATTTCGATGCCACTTTTTCTCTCCCCGGTAAGACCCAAGAATCCCCACGAGACCCGAATCCCCCACTAGACAATCGAGGGGACCGGTTTCTTGGGAAATTCCGCGGACTTGCCGGGAAGCCGTCGTTCGGTCGCGCTCCCGCGCCCCGTGGAGGAGTTTCAGCCATGGTTCCTGGGGGCGCGGGCCTCCGGCCCGCGCGAGCCCACGCACGGCCTGCATTGCGCCGCAACGGTGGGGACGGCTGCGCTCGAGGTGGTCCGACGCGGCGCCAAGGGCACGTGGTCGAGCTCCGGAAGCCGCCGGCATCGATGTCTCGGCGGGTCGCAGCTCCTGTGGCCGTTCGCGCGGGCCGGAGGCCCGCGCCCCCAGGCAACGCCTCTGGAGTTCGTTAAGGCCGCGCTATCGCCCCGCCCGGAGATTCGCCGCGATCGCGTCCAGGAAGGCCTGGCTCTCGAGCCAGCTCCCGGCGGGCGGCTTGTCCCCGTGGACGCAGAGCGCGAGGTCCTTCGTCAGCTTTCCGCTCTCCACGGTCGTCACGCAGGTCCGTTCCAGCCGCTCGGCGAAGGCGGCGAGGTCGGGCGTGTCGTCGAGCTTGGCGCGGTGCGCGAGGCCTCTCGTCCACGCGTAGATGCTCGCGATCGGATTCGTGCTCGTCTGCCTCCCGGCCTGGTACTCGCGGTAGTGCCGTGTCACGGTGCCGTGCGCCGCCTCGGCCTCGAGCGTCACGCCGTCCGGGCAGAAGAGGACGCTCGTCATGAGCCCGAGCGACCCGAACCCCTGTGCCACCGTGTCCGACTGGACGTCGCCGTCGTAGTTCTTGCACGCCCAGACCACTCCCCCGTCCCACTTGAGCACCTGCGCCACCATGTCGTCGATCAGCCGGTGCTCGTAGGTAAGCCCCTTCTCCTTGTAGCGGGCCGCGAACTCCCTCTCGAAGGTCGCCGCGAAGAGGTCCTTGAACCGGCCGTCGTAGGTCTTGAGAATGGTGTTCTTCGTGCTGAGGTAGACGGGGTAGCCGACGAGCAAACCGTAGTTGAAAACCGCCCGGGCGAACTCGAGGATGGACTCGTCGGTATTGAACATGCCGAGCCCGATGCCGGGGCCCGCGAACTTGTTGATCTCCCATTCCTGTCGCTGGCCGCCCCCTTCGAAGACGAGCTTGAGCGTTCCCGCGCCGGGGATGCGCACGTCGGTCGCCTTGTACTGGTCGGCGTGCGCGTGACGCGCGATCACGATGGGCTTCTTCCAGGCCGGCACGAGGCGGGGGATGTTCTTGCAGACGATCGGGGCGCGAAAGATCGTCCCGCCGAGGATGTTCCGGATCGTCCCGTTCGGGGACTTCCACATTTTCTTGAGGCCGAATTCCTTCACCCGCGCCTCGTCGGGCGTGATGGTCGCGCACTTCACCCCGACGGAGTGCCGCCGAATGGCTTCCGCCGCCTCGATCGTCACACGGTCCTCCGTCCGGTCGCGGTTCTCGATCCCGAGGTCGAAAACCTCGAAGTCGACGTCGAGGAAGGGGGTGAGCAGCTTGTCCTTGATCCAGTCCCACAGGATCCGGGTCATCTCGTCCCCGAGGAGCTCGACGACCGGGTTTTTCACCTTGATCTTCGCGGGCATGCGCGTTTCTCCTGAGGCGTGTCGAGGGAGCATCGAAAGGGGGAGCGATTCTATCCACGCGTGGAGGGCCCGACAAGGAAAAGTCACGGTTCGGCCTCGCACCCGGCGTCTGCGCCCGGCTGCCGGCGCCGGGAGAAATCCAGTTGCCGCAGTCGCGGACGGGTGCTACACTTTCCGCCTGTCACGCGCTCCCCACGCCCTCATGCGGAACTCGAACACGAGCGTGGCCATCCAGGACTTCGCGCCCCGAAAAGAGTACGACGCGGCGAACCCGCCGTTTCCGACGCAGGAGGCCGCGAAGAAGTACGGCGCGGCGATCGAGGCGGCCAAGTAGAAGCGTGCGCCTCTTGCCTACTTCCCGGTTCGTCCCGTCGCGCCTTTCGCAGTTTCGCCATGGCGATGCCTCCCCTCGAGGACGATCGGTCCATCGACGCGGCGCGCGCCGAGCTCGCGGCGCAAGGCCCCGTTCTCCTCGTCTGTCCCGGCTGCGGTCGCACGTTCGAGCCCGGCCCTGCCGGGCCTACCGTGCCCGGCCTCTGCCCGGCTTGCGGCGCACGACTCTTCGTGCCCGGCGGAGAGGACAGCGTCGCGGGGTCGTGCTCCTCCGCCACGGTCGGCACGCTTGCGCCGTTGCTCTCCCCCGCTCGCGACCCCGCCAGCCAGAGCGAGCCGCCGACCCCGCGCCTCCGGCCTGCCGTCGAAGGTTCCGCGCGCACCGAGCCGATCACGCCGCGCGCCGCGGGTCCCGCGGGCGGTCTCAGGCGAACACCTGAGACGCACTCCAACCGTGTGGGCCGTTACGAACTCCTGGAGGAGCTGGGCGCGGGCGGCATGGGCCGCGTCTGGAGGGCGCTCGACACCTCCCTCCAGCGGGTCGTCGCCCTGAAGCAGATCCGGCCCGAGGGGCTCGATCGCGAAGGGCATGCCCGCTTCCTGCGCGAAGCCCGGCTTGCCGCCCGGCTTCGCCACCCGAACATCGTCCCGGTCCTGGACGCGGATCTGACCGAGCAAGGCGTACCGTACCTCGTCATGGAATACGTCGAGGGCCGTACGCTCGCGGCCTGGTTCGCCGAAGCGCGCGCCGCCGCTCCGACGCTCGGATCCGCGGCGCGCGAGACCGCGAACTTCCGCAAGCCCGTCGAGCTTCTCGCCTCGGTCGCGGAGGCCGTGGGCTATGCGCACAGCCAGGGGATCATCCACCGCGACCTCAAGCCGTCCAACGTCCTGCTCGATGCGCAGGAACGCCCGTTCGTCGCGGACTTCGGGCTCGCGAAGCAGATCGGCGTCCCCGCGGGCGCCGGACCGCACGCCCCGCGTGCCGCCCCCGACAGCGCCACCGAAATCACCGCCGTGGGGCAGGTGCTCGGCACGCCCGCGTACATGAGCCCGGAACAGGCCGACACCTCGGAGGCACGCCCGATCACGACCCGCAGCGACGTCTGGTCCCTGGGCGTGATTCTCTACGAGGCGCTGACCGGGCTCCAGCCCTTCCAGGCCGAGACGCCGGTCCTGACCCTGCTCGCCGTTCAGCACCGCGAGCCGCCGTCGCCGCGCCGGCTGCAACCCCGGCTCCCGCTCGACCTGGAGACCCTCTGCCAGAAGTCAATGGAGCGGGAGCCCGCGCGCCGGTACGCGGACGCGGCCGCACTCGCCCGGGACTTGCGCCGCTGGCTCGCCGGTGAACCGATCGAGGCGAGCCGCCCGAGCCGCGCCGAGCGGGCCTGGAGGTGGGGCGCGCGCCGGCGGCGGGTCCTCCTGCCGGCCGCGTTGGCCGCCGCGGCGGTCGTGGCCGCGCTCGGGTGGGGCTGGCGCGAACGCTCCGCTCGCGACACGCTCGACCGGGCCATCCTGGAGGACTTCGTCACGCCGGTCGAGGGCTTCGAGCACTCGATCATGACCGTGCGCATGTCCGGCGAGGCAAGACGGCTGCTTGCCGCCGCGCCGCTCGCCCTCCTGGACCGCCTCATCGCCGCGCGCCCCGAACTCGGTCCGCCCTACGCCTGGCGCGGCCGGGTGAAGGCCCTCCTGGGGGACGGGACCGCGGAGGCGGACCTCGACCGTGCCTGCGCGCTCTCCCCCGCCGAATGGAGGGTCTGGAGGCTTCGCGCTGAATTTCACCTCGGCCGCTTCTTGCGCGCGCGACCGCTTCCCTCGCCGGAGCTCTCACAGTCGCGCCTGGTACCGCGGCCCTTCCCCAAGGAGTCGGCCGAGGAGACCGCGGCCAAAGAAGCTGCGCTCCGGGACCTTCGAGAGATGGATGCGCGGCTTTCGAGCGGGTCGGCGGGCGGGGAAGGTCCGGACGGCGCCGCGACGGTGCGCCTGCGGCTCGCGCGTGCGATGCTCGCCCTCTGGTCCGATCGCGAGGACGCACCGCGGCATGCCCTCGACTTGCTCGAGGGGGCCGCGGGGCCCGAGGCCTGGAGGGTCCGGGGCATCGCCCTCTTCCAGGCCGGCCGCTTCGACGAGTCGGTCGAGGCCTTGGGCAAGGCCCTCGCGGAATGGCCGCAGGACGCGCTCGGCTGGCGGTATCGCGGACTTGCACGGATCGGAGCCGAAGTCGCGCCGCGGCCCGCGGCGGGCGGCGCGGCGCCCGGGAGCCACGTCACCGTCACCCCGGCGGAGCGGGTGCGTCGGTTGCGAGACGCCCTCGCCGATTTCGATGAGGCGCTCCGGTGCGAGCCCACGCCGGGTCCCTTCCTGAACAGCCGGGCGATCGCCTGTGCGTTCCTCGGTCGCGCCCTGGAGGATGCAGGCCTGGACCCGCGCGACGCCTACCGGGCGGGGGTCGAAGCCGCGTCCCGAGGGATCGGGGGCGGTTCGGCCTCCTCCAGTGAGTACCTGACCCGTGCCTGTTGCCGGGCCGCGCTCGCGACCGCGGAGTCGGACCGGGGCAGGGACCCCCATGCGCTCCTCGCGCAGGCGCTCTCGGACTGCGACGAGGCCCTCCGCGTGGCCGGAAAGGACGGCGTCGCGACCGTGCACGTCCAGCGGGGCAACGTGCGCCTTTCCCTCGCGAAGGCCGAGGCCGCCGCCGGGCGACCGCACCCGGACGCGGACCGGGCCGCCCTGACGGAGTTCGAGGAGGTCCTTCGCTCCGACCCAGGATGCACGGCCGCGCTCGCGGGCTCCGCCGCGGCGCTCGAGCTGCTGGCTCAGGCCGAACCGGCCCGGGGGGAGGACGCGCGTGCGAGCTGTCGCCGGGCCCTCGAGTGCTGGGACGAGACCCTGCGCAGGGACCCGGCTTTTCCTCTCGGCAACGCGGGGCGCGCCTCGGTCCGGCAGCGGCTCGCGGAGCTGGACGGCGCCGCGGGTCACGACCCCTCGGAGGGGCTCCGGCGGGCGATCGAGGAATATGGCGAGGCCCTCACGCGGGAGCCCGGAGCGGTGCTCGTGAACCACAACCGCGCAAATGCCTGGCGCGCGCTCGGCGAGGCCTCCGCGGCGCGCGGCCTCGATCCCCGGGCTTGCTACCGTAACGCCATCGCGGACTACGACGAGGTCGTCCGTCGAAAGCCCGACCTTGCGAACGGCGTCCAGAGTCGTGGTCACGCCCGCGTCCTTCTGGGCCTCGCCGAATCCACCCGCGCCGGCGATGCGGCGGGGTGCTATCGGGACGCCATCGCCGACTATGCGGAGGCGAGCCGGCTCCGACCTGCCGACGCCGGCGCGCATGCGAGTCGGGGCGCAGCGCTTCTCCTGCTCGCGCGGACCACCCGCGGGCCGGAGGGCGAGGACCCGAAGGTGCTGGCCAAAGGGCTCGCGGCTCTCGACGAGGCGCTTCGCCTCGACCCTGGGGCGCCCATCGCGCGCGAAAATCGCGCGTCGGGGCGTGTGCGGTTGGCCCGCGTGCTCGCCGCCCGAGGGGAGGACCCGCGTGCGCTCTTGCGCTCGGCGCTCGAGGACTACGACGCGGGCATCGCCCGCCGGCCCGCGCCCGCGCAGTGGTACGCCGACCGGGGGAGCGCGGCAAGGGCGCTCGCGGAAGCTCGAGCGCAGCGTGGGGAGGACCCGCGCGAAGAGAACCGTCGAGCGGAGGCCGACTACCGAGAGGCGATCCTGCGCGGGTTCGCACCGGCGAGGCTGAGCCTGGGGCTGCTCCTGTCCGGGCTCGGCCGGTACGAGGCGGCCGTAGAGGCCTTCGAGGAGGCGGCGAAGGCCCTGCCGGCCCGCGCGGCGTCCACCACGCCACGCCTCACCGAGCTTCGACGCCGGTTGGCGGCGCTCGGCAAGAGCTGGGAAGAGGAGCTTCGTCTCGCCGCCTTGCTCCTGCGGGCGGGGGACGCGGCCGCCGCGCTGCCGCGCTACGCCGCCGGCTTCGCGCTTTTGGAGGCGGAAGCCGCGGCGCTGCCCGAGGCCAAGCGGGCGGAACGCCTGGCCGACCCTCGCGTGCGCGAGGTCCTCTCCGCGGCGCGGTACGAGCTGGCCTGCGTGGAGTGTCTGGTCGCCGCGTCGCCGGGCGCGGACCTGCCCGCGGCCGCCCGCGACCGGGCCTTCGGACATTTGCAGGAAGCGGTGCGGCTTGGTTTTCACGACCGCGACCGTCCCCACTCCGACCCGCGCCTCGCCCCTCTCCGCTCGGACGCCCGCTTCGACGCGCTTCTCCCCGGGAGTCGCTAGTGGCCCGTAAGAAAACAACTCGCTCGATTGACGCGCAGGAGGGCGACATGAATTCTCGATGCTCAATTTTCAAGACTCAGACAAGGCTCAAGGTTCAATTCTCAATGGGTGTGGCTACTTTTCGACGACAGCGCCCAGACCGCCTGAAGGCGGTACTACGAACAGTAGGTTCCGAGAGCAGCACCCACTGTTTGTAGTA
>JACPWG010000065.1 GCA_016197205.1 Planctomycetota bacterium | reverse complement strand
TGAAGCTAAAATCAATCTCTCAGTGCGTTGCCAGCGATTTTCGCCGGCAGAGGAGGGTGGACTCAGCGCACGGCCTCTGCGTCTCCGCGTCTCTGTGTAAACGTCCCGCATTCGACCCACACGGATGGTCCGAATTTCAAACTGCAAAAAGTCACATTTCAAATTTCAAATTTCGCCCGCGGCCGGTTGCGACGCGGAGCCATGATCTAGCCACTTGCCGCACTCGGTCGCGTTTAGCCTTTTTTCGGGTCGTTGTTTGGCCACGCGAAGAAGGTGCGAGGTCGGGACCCGAAGCACCGCCCCCGGACGGCAACCCGCCTCGCCCTACGCCTGCGCAGCGGAACTCGGCCCCGCCAGCGCAGCGGCCTCGCGCGCGAACGTGCGGGTCGCGGCGAGGCAGAAGAGACCCGCCACCGCGATCACCGGGACGGTGAAGAGGAACGCCGTCTGGAGGTTCCAGCGGTCGCCGAGGGCGCCCAGGAGGGGCGGGGAGGCCACGTCCCCGAAGAGGTGGATGACGAGGATCGAGACGGCGAACGCGCGCGCGCGCACAGCGGCCGGCGTTACTTCCACGATCACCGCGTTCAGGGGCCCATTGTTCAGGAAAAGGAGCGCCTCCGCGATGAAAAAGCACGGCCAGTAGACCGACGGGGAGCGGTCGAGGAGCCCCCCGTAGATCGCCGGCACGGCGGCGAAAAAGCCGACCGCGGACACAAGCAGCGGGGCGCTCCGAAAGCGCGGCCGCAGCCGATCGGAGAGCCACCCGCCGGCCGCGGTCCCGACGCCGCCGGCAACCGCCGTGACGAGGCCGAACGCGATCCCCGCCTCCGCCTGCGTCAGGCCCCGCTCCTGGATCAGGAAGGTCGGCAGCCAGATGCCCAGCCCGCCGAGCGCAAACGTCATCGCCGACAGCGCGGCGGTGTTTGCGAGGTAGCAGGGGCTTCTCAGAAACACGCCGTAGCCCGCGCCCGCCCCGCCGGCCGGATCGCGCGCCCCCCGCGGCGGCTCCCGCAGGAAGAGCGAGGCGACCGCCAGTGCGACCCCGGGCCACCCGACGATCCAGAACGCCACCCGCCACCCGTACGTGCCGCCGATCACGCCGCCAAGGAACATCCCGGCCGCCGTCCCGATCGGCAGCGCCGAGTAGAAGATCGCAAGCATCAGCCCGCGCCGCTCCGGCGGAAAATAGTCGGTGATGAGCGTGGGCGCGACCGGCCCGTAGCCCGCCTCCCCGACCCCGACCGCGCCGCGGCTCACCAGCAAGTGCGCGAAGGATCGCGCCGAGCCCGCCAGGCCCGTGGCAAAACTCCAGATCGCGACGCTCGCCCCGACGATCCAACGCCGCGGCCACCGATCCCCCAGATGACCGAAGATCGGCGAAGTCGCCAGGTAGACGCCCACGAACACGGAGGTCAGGAGGCCCGCCTGCGTCTTCGAAAGCGTGAACTCCTTTTCCAGACTGTCCAGCAGCGTCGCGACGACGTACCGGTCGATGTAGTTCAGGAGATTGATGCAGGTCAAGAGCGCGAGCGCCCAGTAGGCGTACTTCATGGGGACCGCCGCGTCTGGGGCCGGCGACGTCGAGCCCACGGGCGACGCGGCGATCTCGGGCGAGGCTGCGACCGCGGAGGGACCGGCGGCCGCGGACGACGACTTCGGCTCCGGAGTCGCCGCGGACTCCCCTCCCCCGGCCTGCGCGCCCACCCCTTCGCCCCCAGGTCCCGTGGCGTCCGGTTCCGAACGGGGCAGCGGTTCGTTCGCGCTCACGCGCCCCCCTCCTTCACGCCCTCGCCCCGCCTGGGGCCGCGCCCTCCCCCCGTCTCCCCGCCCTCTTCACCGTTCCCTTCGAGCGGCCTCAGCACGCTCGCGCTCATGCGCGACTCGTCGAAGTGCTCGGCGAGCCGCTCCCGCACCGCCCGCAGGGTGAGCCTTCGCAAGCGACGAAAGGCGTCGAAGGCGTCCACCCCTCGCAGGTGGCTCCCGAGGACCGCGAAGGCGGCGGACTCGGCCGCGTCGAACTGTCGGATATACTTTCCGACGCATTTCCGGCGCATGCGCTCGAAGTCGCGCCTCTTCACGCCCTCCTTGCGCGCGCGCCGGATCCCGGTCAGGAGCGCGTCCCGCAGCCGCTCGGGGTCGTCCGTGTCCCCGCCCAGGCAGGAGTGCGCGAAGGTCGGGTGGGACATGTAGCCGTAGGAGAATTCGTCGTCGACGAGGCCGTCCTCGTACAGGCGATTGCCCAGTCGGGACCCGCGGCCGAGCATGAGGTCGAGCGCCATGTCCGTGGCGACGTCGATATCGAGGAGCCGCTCCCCGTCCACCCCCGGCGCCGGATCCTTGAAGCCGAGGAAGAGCTTCGGTCGCGAGACGTGCATCCTCCCCTCGGTCCACGGGGAGCGCGGGAGGGCAGGCTCTTCCGGGTAGACCGGCTCCACCGCCCCCTCCGCAAACCCGGCTTCGTTCCCCGCCGGAACCGTCGCCGCCGCACTGCCCTTGCATGGCAGCCCCCCGCCCGGCGCGAGCCGCTGAAGCGCGCGCTCGACCTGGGCCAGCACCGCGCGCGGCTCGAGGTCGCCGGCCGCGACAAAGGTCACGTTCGCCGGCCGGTAGAAGAGCCGATGGCACTCCGCGAGGGTCGACGGGCCGATCTCCCGGATGCTCTCCACGGTCCCGGCGATTTCGGCGCGGACCGGGTGGCGGTGGTAGAGGCCGTCGAGGAGGTTCAGCGTGATCTTCGAGTCCGGGGTGTCCTCGTACATCCGGATTTCCTGCTCGATGATCGGCCGCTCGCGATCCACGTTTGCCGCGACGAAGTAGGGCGAAAAGACGAGCTGAAGAAGGACCTCCAGGTTCTCGGGAAAGCGGTCGGTCGCGGAGACGTAGTAGCAGGTGCTCGCATGATCGGTCCCCGCGTTCGAGCTCCCGCCGTGCCGCGCGAACTCTTCGAAGAGGTCCCCGGACTCTTTCTTGAAGAGCTGGTGCTCGAGGTAGTGGGCGACGCCGGCGGGCGTGGAGCAAGCGGGGCCGGCGGAGGCGAGGGCCGGGCCGGAGACGCGCCGGTAGGCCGTGTCGATCGAACCGTATTTCACGCCGAGCACGGCGATCTTGCGCGCGTGCGCGCGCTTCGGGACCACGAACGCCCGGAGCCCGCCCGAGAGCGTCGCGGCATGGAGCGACTCCCCGAGCAGGGTGTCCGTGCGGACCTCGACCTTCATGCGCTTCTCTCTCCCCGCGCATTCCGCCGCAACCGCCGCGGTCGATCGCGCACATGCCGTCGCAGCGTGTGAGGGTTCACGGAAAGGAGGCGGGCCGCGACCTCCCCGACGCCGCTCGACTCCGCCAGCGCCACGTCGAGCACGGCGTACCGCGCCTCCTCGAGGAAGCGCTCCAGGTCGAGCGCCCCCTCGCGGACCGCTTCGGCGATCGCCTCGGGGTCGGGCAGGAGGGCGCGGCGGAGCTCGCGCGCGTCGCCGCCGGTCGCGCCGGCGCGGCGGCTGCGGGTCGGCCCGAGCGGCGGCGCAGGAAGGGGCGCGGGCCGGCGACCGCCGGTAAGCTCCACCGCGTGTCGGACGCGGTTGACGAGCTTGAAGGCGAGGTTGGGTTCGTCGGCGGCGAGCAGATCGAACACGCCGAAGCGCAGCGCGTGTCCCTCCCAGGTGGCATCCAGTTCCTGCTCGCTCCAGAGGACCACCGGCAGCCAGGGCCTCGCCTCGAGCACGCGGTCCAACGCGCGGAGGGCGCCGAGGCCCGCTGCGCCGGGGACTGCGCGCGGCGCGGGCGACTCCCGAGGCTCGTCCGCGAGGGCGATGTCGAGAATCAGGGCGTCCAGGTCGAGTTCAAAGACGCGCTGTACGGCCTCGGGCCCGGTCGAGGCGGTTACGACCCGCCAGTTCAGCTCCGCCTCATCCAGCGTCCGGCGGATGCGCTCCCGATCGCTTTCCGCGGCCACGGCGACCAGGACCAGCGAGGGAGGGGGCATGCGGGGACTCCGAGCGCGGGGACGCACGAAGGGAGGTCGATCGGGGGGCCAAGCGGAGAAGTATAGCACGGGGTCGGGCGGGTGTCCAGACGGCGAGCCCGGGCGGGGGCGGGCGGGCGGTCGCGGCGCCTCGTGGGCCTTCGATCCCGTTCCGGCAGGTCCTTCGTTTCCGTCCCAGGCGCGTCCCGCGTGGAAACCGAACCGCGACCGTGAGGGAGCGGTCTGGGGGCGTTCGGCCATGACCTCCGGGTCGAGGCCGCCGACCCGCAGGGGAGCGCCCTGCGATCCCACCGGGCAGCGAGGTCGAATCCGCGGCTGTGGAAGAACGCGCGGAGACCGCTCCCTCACGGTCGCGGTTCCGTGTGTCCTCCGCGGACCCGTTCCGCTTCAATCGTCCCCCCCAGGATCGATAGGGAAGGCCCACGAGTGGCCTGATGACGAAGTCCAGGTACGATGCCTGGGGTCGCGGGCATCCCTCCTTCGCTCGCTCGACGCGAGCTACGGAGCGCAGGCCTGCCCGCGCGAACGGCCACAGGGGCTGCGACACGCCGTGACAGGATGGCCGACGGTGTCCGAAGTTTGTCAACAGGCCCCTAGCGCCGCCGCTGTTCGCGCAGGAGAGCGTCGGCCCATGCGGCGTCCGGCGGGTCGAAGGGGGGAGTCGGATCGACGGAGTAGTCGATGCTGTCGTACCGCCCATTGCGATAGGCGAGGTCGATGAGGCTCTGCAGATCGAGCGTCACGTCCCGGTCGGCTTCGCGCAGCGGGATCGGGATGACCGGGAGCCGTTCCCGCAGGGGCGCGCGGTAAACCTCAACGTCATTCGGACGCCAGCCGCGGCGGCTACACACCTGGTAAGTCGTTCGATGGGAGGGCGGGATCCGATCGGAACGAACCATGAGGACCCGGCTCCCCGCACGAACCAGATCGATCTCCACGATGCTGACCCGACTGCGCAGGGTCTCCTCCTGCTTGCGCCTGAACTTGTCCTGACCTGCGCCGGGGAGCTTGTTGGTGGGGCTTAGGAACTCGATGGTCGTGATCACCTGGTTGCCGGTGGCCGCATCCACGATGTCGATGTAGCGCTGGAACACTTCGTCCGGGTCCAAGTGCACGACGAACGGTTCGGCCACCGCGACTCCGCCCGCGGACGGGGCATGGGGTCTGGGTTGACCGTGTTCGACGACGTACACGTCCGGTCGGTAGGCTTGTTCGACACCGGCCATCTCCTCCAACAGGACGCGCTGCTCGACGTCCGCACGCAGGTCAGAGGGGAGTTGGACCTGGAGCTGATCGCTCGCGTAAACGATCAGCCTCGCGTGGACTCCGGGCCAGGTGTGTTCGAGGTACGGGTCCATTCCGGGGAAGGGACTGGGCATGGCTGGGACGCCTCATTCGTCGCTATCGCGTGGACAACTCGTGCCTACGGGATAGTCTAGCCACCGGCGTCGCCGAAGTCAACCGGGGAGGAAGCGCGGAAGCGGCGAGCAGGAGAGCCCCGGGCGTTGAGCGCGGCGAACGTCCTCGCCGAAGTCCGCCCTCCGCCCGACCCGGCTCAAAGCGCCGCTGCCGTTGCGCGAGGCCGCGCCCTTCGTCTCGCTTCGTGGGCACGGCGCCGCCGTGCCCCTACGGGCGCGCGAAAAACAAACTCCACGCCCGGTCCCCACGACTCTGGGGGGGGGGGGGGCGCCATGACGGACCACTGGCGATCGAAAAGTCGACGCCGCGTTCGAACCAGACCCGGTTTTGTGGTGCAGGGCTTCCGCCCTGCACCCTCACGGCGACCGCCCGCCGCCACGCCTTCCGACTTCGCCCGCGATCCCCCGCGTCAAGAAATGACGTCCGTGTACACCATGTCCGGTTCGACCGCGGCCAGCTCCGCCTCCGTGAAGGGGCGGGACCAGCGGTCCTTCGCCGCCTTCCGGATCTCGTCCCCCGCGCCGTGCAGGCTCAGCACGCGCAGGAACTCCCCCTGGGCCGCGACGGTCTGCCCCTGAAGCTGCAGGCAGACCCCCTTCCAGAAGCGCGCGACCGCATGCTTGTGTTCGAGGTCGGGCAGGCCGGCCGCGTGTTCGAGCGCCTCCGCCGCCTCCGCGTAGCGCTTCGTCTGCAGGAGGTAGAGGCCGTGCACGAGCGCGTACGCCGGCTCCTGGTCGTCCCCCGCGCGCGCGAGCCGCAGCGACTCGAGAATCGAGTCGACCGGCAGCCCGTCGAGCTGCGAGGTGTAGGCCTTCATGTAGTGCTGGTAGGCGGAGAACTCCGACGTTCCGGACCAGGGCGTCCCTTCGACGAACGGGTACGAGGCCTCGCTGGGCGAGGGGCACGCGGGCGACTCGGGCGCGCCCGCGCCAACGACCGCGACCTCCGCGGCGGGGGCCACGACGGACGGCGCCGGTCCGACCCCGACCCCGGCCCCGGCACCGGCAAAGACTCCCGCTCCGTCCGCGATCGGTTCGTCCAGGGACAGCCCGACGTACGGCCCGTGGCTCACCGGCGCGGGCCCAGTGGCGACCCAGAGCTGCCGGTCTTGCGGGACGAAGACCACGCTCGTGATGTTGTGAGGCTGGGCCAGCACCGACCCCACCGCGCGCGCCCGGTGCGTGTACGGGTCCTGGTGGTCGCCCAGCATCTCCGCCATGTCGGCGACGCCCATGGCGCCGAACCGTTCCTTGAGCAGCTCCAGCCCCCGCGTGTACCGGCCGAGCGTGTGCAGCCGGATGGAGGTGTTGATGTCCAGCTCGTCCCGCTTCAGGTCCCCCGTCAGGTAGTGGTTGGTCATCACGAGCGTCGAGTCCGTGGCGGGCCGCAGCTTCACGCGGCCGGCCGAGATTTCGATCACGCCCGCCCCCGGCCGGCGCGACTCGGCGACCGTGAAGGAGAAGCCGCAGGCCGGATGGAACTCCGACGCGACCCGCACCGCGTCCGCGATCGTTTCCGAGCGACGGATGATCTCGTTGCCGATCCAGATCATCGGCATCCCCTCCGCCGCGATGTCGCGCGTGAGGTGGACGTTGAGCGCGAGCGTCAGCCCCGCCTCGTTCATCGACGTGATCCCGCCCGTCCCCACCCCCGCCGTCGTCACGGAGACGAAGGGGATCCCCTGCTCCGGCTCAAAAAAAAGAACGGTCGGGTGCGTGTCCCAGTGCCCGATGCCGAAGAACTCGAGGTTCCGGCCGTGGAGGAGCTTGCCGTCGGCCGTCGCGGGCCCCCAGGCGACGAGGGAGCTGCACGCGGGCATGAGCGCGCGCGGCAGGACGCGGCGGCGCGTGCGGAAGAGCAGCCCGACCAGGTAGAGGAAGACGTCGGCGACGACGAAGGCGCGCAGGATCTTCTCCGGCGGCACGCCGGAGCCGTCCGCCAGCCCCTGGATCTCCTCCTTCGCCGCGCGCGGCGCGGTCCGGAGCAGCCGGTTGTAGATCCAATTCGCGAAGAGACGCTTGCGGACGATCGAGCGGAGGTACTCGACGAAGGACGCCGAGCCGGTGCGGGCCGACGCCTCCACCAGCCGGGTGATGCACCCGGTGTAATACTCGTAGAAGCCGCTGGCGATTTCGTCCTTCAGGAGGGTCCCGTGCTGGCAGCCCATCTGGTAGCTGGAACCCCGAAGGCGGAGCACGTTCAGGTTGCCGAGCTTCTCCATCCGGCCGGCCTCGTGCGAACGCAGCACCCGCTCCGCCGGCGGGATCCGGATGCGCTTCTTGCCGAAGAGGAGCCGCGTCGTGCCGGACATGTTTAGAAATCCCAGGTGAGCTGGACGGTCAGCGGTTGGGCCTTGCGGCGCTCATGGCGGTCGCGATCACATTCTTCCTTCGAGCGGTCGCTGCGGTAGAGGAACTGGAGGCACTGCGCGTCCAGCCAGTCGTGCACCGCGTCCAGCGGGAGGAAGATGCCCAGGTGGGGGATCGGGAGGGAGACGAAGTTGTCGTAGACGCAGATCATCGAGGAGACGCCGATGAGCTCGTGGCTGGTGGCGAGGTAGACGCCGCCGCCGGAATTCCCGTAGATCGTCGGCGCGCTCATCATCCAGAAGCGCTGGCCGTTCAGGTCCTTCGTCGTGCTCGTGATCTCGCCGAGCGACGGCATCGGGTTGTGGCCGAGCGGGCAGCCGACCGCGTAGAGCGGCGTGAAGAGGCTGAGCGCGCGCAGCGTCTCGCGGCCGGCGAGGTGGGCCGTCTGGGGGAACCACTTTTCCGTGCGCAGCTTCAGGATGGCGATGTCACGGGTCTCGTCATAGCTCAGGAGGTCGGCCTCGTACTCCTCGGACGACTCCAGATCGGCGTGGAAGACGCGGACCTGCACCAGCTCGCGCACTTCCTCCTTGCCTTCCCGGGACACGACCTTGGCGACGACGTGGAAGGCGGTGAGGACGTAGGTGCGGTACCCGGTGGCGGGCGCGGCGGCGGGCGCGGAGTGGATCAGCGTACCGGCCCCCACGCCGCCGTTGCCGCGGACCTGGACGGTCGGCGCGAGCAGCGCGGCGGAGAGGACGGACGGGTCGTGTTGGAGGTTCTGCTGGAGGGCGCCGATCTTTTCGGCGATGGAGGCGCTCATCGTGAAGCTGGTCCCGACGACCGATTCGAGCCGGGTGACCTCTTCCTTGACGCCCTCGCGGAGCTTGCCGAGCCCGGAGGAGACGATGCGCTCGACGCCGGCGAGCGCGGCCTGGTGGCGCTCCTCGGAGGTGTGGATTTCCCGCTGGGTGCGGGCGACGTCCTCGGCGACCGTGGCCAGGTCCTGGCCGGTGCGGCCGACCGCGGTCAGCAGGCGGGTCCGCGCGTCCGAAACGGACTCGCGGGTCGAGGCCAGCGTGTCGCGCAGGGTGTGGATCTGGAATTCGAGGGAGGCGAACAGGATGGCGCAGGACAGGTAGGCGAAGCCGTGGTTCATCGGAAAGCGGCGCATGGCGGTCTCCCCGGGCCGGGAAACCTCCGCGTCCGTTCCCCCGGGCCGCCGCGACCGTAAGTGCCGGCGGCTGGGGGGCGCCTTGCGCGTGGGCCGGGGCCCGCGGGCCACGCGGCGCGGAACACCCGCGCCTCCGCGACCGACAAGTCCAAGCTCAGGTTTCCCGACGATCCACGAGTGTCCGTTTCAAGCTCGGAGTCCGTATCCATCTGCGTCGCGGGGCGAGCCGTCCGGCCCCGCGGTAGGGCGCGCTCGGGTCTACCTCCCCACACAGTATATCGGTCGTCGGAGCGACGGGGCTTCTGATAAATCGCTAAAATCCGTTTCTCCGTAGCCTCTGTTCCGCTAATCGTTCGAAGTTCGTTTTCTTGCGACAATTCGACTTTGGTCGAACGCCACGAAAACCACAGATTTCACAGATTCAACGAGATTACGCAGATTACGAATCTGTGAAATCGTCGTTAATCTGTGAAATCTGTGGTTCCGTCGTCGCTTGGCTGCGGCACCGCCGCGCTGTGCCCTCTGTGGCTCGTATCGTCTCCGTGGCCTCGCGGCTCGCCCGCACCCCCACCGGAGCTTGGCAGCCGCCGGGCGTTCCTGCTATCATGCGCGCCATGAGCAACGTCGATCGGGTCCTCGACGCCAACCTGAATCGCGCGCGCGAGGCCCTGCGGGTCCTCGAAGACCATGAGCGGTTCGTCCGGAATGACCCCCGCCTCTCCGCCGCCCTCAAAGCCCTCCGGCACGACCTCGCCGCCGTCTGCCGGGACGGCGGTTTCGGGGTCGCCCTCGTCCGTTCGCGCGAGAGCCGCGAAGACGTGGGCAAGGACCTCCACGCCTCGGATCAGGCGGGCGTCCGCGGCCTCGACGAGCTGGTCGTCGCCAACTGCAAGCGGCTGCAGGAGGCCCTGCGTTCCCTCGAGGAGTTCGGCCTCACCCGCTCGCGCGCGCTCGCCACGTCGTTCGGCAAGCTGCGGTTCCGCGCCTATGAGCTGGAAAAGGAGCTGCTCCTCCCGCGGCCCGGAGACCGCTTCGCGCACGCGCGGCTCTACGTGATCGTCACCCGCGCGGTGGCGGCGCGGCCGCTGGAGCGCGTCACGCGCGAGGCGCTCGAAGGCGGCGCCGACGCGATCCAGCTCCGCGAGAAGCTCCTCCCGGACCGCGACTACCTCGAGCTGGCGCGACGCCTGCGGCGCATCACCGAAAAGGCCGGCCGGCTTTTCCTCGTGAACGACCGGGTGCACGTCGCGCTCGCCTGCGGAGCGGACGGCGTGCACGTCGGGGCGGAGGACCTCCCGCTCCTGGAGGCGCGGCGCCTGCTCGGCCCGGAACGGCTCGTCGGCGTCACCTGCCATTCGCTCGCCGCGAGGCAGGCAGCGGCCACGGGCGGGGCCGACTACGTCTCGGTGGGACCGGTCTACGGGGCGGCGACGAAGTTCGCGCACCGGGTGGAGGAGCGGGGCCAGGCGGCGGGCGCGGCGAGGTTGGCGGCGCGCGAGCTGCCGCCTTCGGGGCTCGCGTCCGTGCGGGAGGCGGTGCGCCGGATCGGCATCCCGGTCGTGGCCATCGGCGGGATCACGCCGGAGAACGCGGGCGCGGTGGCCCGGACGGGCGTGGCCTGCCTCGCGGTGTGCGCGGGCGTGATCGCGCGGACTGACGTCGCGGCGGCGGCACGGAAGATCAGGCGGGCCCTTCTCCGGAGAGCCAGGCCTCGCGCAGCCCGTTGATCCACACCGCGGCCTGCAGCAGGTCGTCCGCGACGTAGTCCGGCCGGCGCGGCCACTTCGCCATTCCCGCCGCCTCCTTCGCGCCCTTCCCCGTCTTCACGAGCACCGTCCGCGTGCCCGCCGCCGCTCCCGCCTCGATGTCGCGCCGCGCGTCTCCGATGGTGAAGGACCGTCCCAGGTCGATCCCCAGGCGACGCGCCGCTTGCAGCAGCAGTCCCGGCTTCGGTTTCCGGCACTCGCAGGCGTCGTCGGGGACGTGGTAGCAAACCTCGATGCCGCTGAGCACGATCCCGGCCTGCGCGAGGGACACGCGGAGCCGCACGTGCACCTCCTCCACCTCCTCCCGCGTCACGACGCGCCGCCCGACCCCCGACTGGTTGGTCGCGACGAGGATCCACGGCACGGGCCCGAAGCCCGGATCCCCCCAGCCGAAGGCCTTTCGCATCCGAACCTGGCGCCGCTGCAGTTCGAGCACCGTCTCGAGTTGTTCGGCGGTGAGCTGCCCTCGTTCGAACGCCTTCATGCCCATGGCGGCCTGCGAGGCCCGCCGCGTGCCCAGGAAGCCGAGCGCCTCGAAGGCGCCGGAGATCCACTCCCACTCGTCCCAGGAGCGGAGCCAGGTCCCCTTCTCCTCGTTCAGCACCCCGTCCCGATCGAGAAAGACGGCGGAGTGCCGAAGCCGGTTGGCCTCTTCCTGGACCGACATGGTTTTACTTGGCCGCCGCGCCTTCCGGCGACGCCCCCCCGGCGACGCCCCCCGCGGTCGCCTGGCCGGCGGGTACGCCCGCCCCCGGGTCCGTGGCCGACTTCTCCGTGCCCGCGGGCTTCTCCGCGGACGGCGGCTTCGGCAGGTCCTGCTCGATGGTTTTCCACTGTTCGAGACCCAGGCCCCACGCGCGCTCGAAATCCTTCGCGAAGCGCCGCCGGTCGTAGTTCGCCGTGAACGCCGCCACCGCCGCGCCGACCGCGCCCACGAAGATCACGAGGGCGACGAGGTGCAGGATGCCGGAGACGAAGCCGAGCGCGGGATAGACCGTCTCCTCGGCGCGCTCGGCCTTCCTCGTGTTGATGGCGATTTCGCGGAGGACGCGGAAGAGTTCGCCCAGGCACAGCACGGCCATGCCGGCGACCGTGCCCATGGCCAGGAAATAACCCGCCTCCATGACATGAGGCGTGACGGATGGATCCATGAAGACCTCCTTATGCGGATCGACGGGAGCCGGGGAATCCGCGGCACCCCACCACGCCGCGCCGGCTCCCCGTCCCGTCCCGTATAGCACCGCCCTTCCGATCAAGTCAACAGCTTTCGCTGGGCCTCCTCCGCCCTCGCCCCCGCGCGTGCATGGGCCGGCGCCTGCGACCGTCCCGGGACTCGGCGGGCCCCAAGGACCCAGCCATTGACGAACGGAATGGCGGCGGCGAGCGCCGCGCCGGCCAGGACATCGACCACGTAGTGGTAGCGCAGGTACACGGTCGACGCGATGAGGAGGACCACGACCGGAAGGAGACCCCAGAAGTAGACGCGGCAGTGGCGCCAGCCGTAGACGAGGACGACGAGGGCGACCTCGGTGTGCGCGCTTGGAAAGCAGTCCCACATCTCCAGCTCGAGGCCGTCGAGCCCTTCCCGGAGGAGCGGGAAGAGCCACAGGCCGCTCAACTTCAGCTCGTGCAGCTCCTTCATCGCGAGCCGCGGTCCCAGGGCCGGGATGAGGAAGTAGCCGGCGTAGGACAGGAAGAAGGCGATGAGGAGCGCGCTCAGGACTTCGCGAAACGTCGCGCGGTCGCGCCGGGTGTAGACGAGGAGGGCCAGGCCGACAGGCATGAAAAAATAACTGGAGTAGACGACCTGCAGCAGCTCGGTGAGCGCGGGCGTCGTCCAGGCCTGGAGTGCGACCGTCGGATCAAAGCCGAACAACCGGCGATCGAGGGCGCGGAGGAGGGAGTCGCCGTCGAAGGGGTGGATCGGGTAGACCAGGTAGTGCAGCTCGCGAAAGGCCATCGGCACGAGGATGCAGGGGTACCAGTCGCGGGCGATGCGCCAGAAGCGGCTGGGGCGCCGGTCCTCGACCACCAGCAGGAGGAGGAGGAGGGAGGCCGCGAGCACGTGGTCGAGGAGCAGGACGCCCGCGACGACGACTCGGTCGTGGAACGCGGCCACTACCAGCGTGATGGCCGCGAGATAGCCCAAGAGGACGCGGTCGGGGGCCTCCAGGCGTGGCATCCCTGTCCTCCCTTGGCCGACGCGCCCCCGCCCGAGCACCGGGAGGTGGGAGGCCGGCGGCGTCGGCTCGGGGTAAGGGGCGGAGAGTGAGTCCGCGGAGGGGTCGGGGTCGGAGTATAGCAGCCGGCACGCAGGCTGTCAACGTGGCCGCGCCGCCGCCGCGGCGAAGGAGCGAACGTCGCGCCCGCCGCTGCCCGCATTCCGCTTGACCCCTCGTCCCGACGCTGCTACCCTCCCCTTTGACTTGACCGGTTCTTTTCGCATGGATCAAAACGCCGTCGACGTCGCGCCTGGCCGATCGACCTGCCTCGCTCCGTGGGCACGGCAGCGCCGTGCCCCTACGGGAAGGAGCCGATCGCCCCGCCTCCCCCTTACCTCCCGGTCGTTGAACACGCACGCTCACGGACCTTGACGACCAACCCCGCCGTTCGTAGTTCCGCCTTCAGGCGGCGCGTCGGCCGGCACGGCTTTGGACCGCGGAGCCATCCGTCGAACCGTGAGCCGGCACAGCGTCCATGGGCGTCCAATTTGGGTGAATGTCGCAAAACAAACAACAAGCCGAAGTGAAGCTAAAATCGATCTCTCCGCACGTTGCCCGCGATCATCGCCGGTGGAGGAGGGTGGACTCAGCGCCCGGCCTCTGCGTCTCCGCGTCTCTGTGTTAAAGTCCCGCATTCGACCCACACGGCCGGTCCGAATTTCAAATTGCAAAAAATCAAATCTCAAATTTCAAATTTCGCCCGCGGCTAGTTGGGACGCGGAGCCATGATCTAGCCACTTGCCGCCCTCGGCCGCGTTTAGCCTTTGTTCGGGTCGTTGAAAACAAAACACGCTCCCACCCCACCCTCCATTTGAGGTCCCCATGCGAACCGGACCCGGCGAGTCCGCGACCTGCCCGAAGTGCGAAGGGGTGAATCCCGCCGGGCAATTCCTGTGCGGACACTGCGGCGCCGTGCTCACGGGCGCCGCGGCCACCACGGGTGCCGGCTCCCGCGCCGTGCCCACCCCGCCCATGCCGCCGCCCCACGCGTCGTCGAGCGCCGGGTTCGTGGCCTCGGCCCCGACCCGCGCAGCCGCCTCGGCGCAAGCGACCGCCGCGGAGACTCTCGCACGCGTCGGCCTGTGCCTCGGCTGGGGGGCCGTGTCGCTCGCGATGATCGGCGGACTCGCCTACATTCTCACCCAGACGGGCAGTCCGCAGCAGGCCTTCGAGGCGGCCCTGCTCCTGCCGTGGCCGGTGCTGCTCTTCCTGGGTTCGATCGGCGTTCTGCTGCGGCGGGAAGCGGCCCGCATCGCCCTCCGCGCCTTCCTCTGGGCGCTCACCCCGGTCGGCGCGGCCGCAACCGCGGCCAACGTCGTGCTGGTGCTCCGGCGACCCGCGGAGTCGCGTCCGGAGGGGCACGACCTGCACGTGTTCCTGGCCCTCCAGGCCGGCTGGCTCTGCCTGCTCGCGCTCGGGCCGGCCGCAACGGCGCTTTGGCTCGGTCGACGCAGGTTCGCGACCCTCGACCCGCGCCGCCGGCTCGCCGTCCATGCGGGCGTCGCGTGCCTGCTCGTGGGTCTCTTCGCCGCGCTCGCCCAGCTCGTGTTCCTCGGCGTCGACCTCGCCGCGGCGCTGCCGCTCGCCGGCGCCCCAGTAGCCGGTGTCGCGGGGCCGGCGTCCGACGGCAAGCCCGCCGCCCGCCGCGCCCCGGCGGCCGCGGATCGTCCGCCGCCCATCCTGGACCTCGGGTCGGAGGCGCCCCCGGACGCGCGTCCGCCCGCACCCCGCCTCCCGCCGCGCCCCTCGGTCACGCTCGTCCGGCCCGCGCTCGTGGACGTCTCGTACCCGGAGCACGGCCTCGCGGGGACGCCGGAGGAGCTGGCCTTCTTCCCGCCCGACCGCCGGCCCGTGACGACGGACGAGGCGCGGAAACGCGTGCTGGGCGTGTTCCGCGCGGAGCGCCACCGGCTCCTCGCCGGCCTCATGACGCTCCGCGTCAGAGTCCGCGACGGGGAGGCCGCGGGCACAGGCTTCGCGCTCGGCTTCGACCCGGCGACGGAGCCGCGGGTGACCGGGCTGTGGACGGACGGCGCGGGCCGGCTCTACGGGCAGCTCGAGACGCGGCTCACCACGCGGCCGAAGCATCCGGAGACGTTGTTGCTCCTCCTCCGCATGGACGCGGACGGCGTGCTGGAGGCGGCCGGGGCGGTGGTGAAGACGCCGTGGGAGTGAGGGAGACCGGCGGGACGAACTGAGTACCGCCCCACAGAATTGGGTGACCAATTTCCTCGGCGATTTCGGCCGCCTGCTTCGTTGCGCTCGCTCGACGTAGTTCTTCGTTACTACGCCTCGCTCGCGCGCCTCGCGGGCGGCCGAACTTGCCTTCGGCTATTGATCACCGACTTCCGTGGAGCGGTACTGAGCGTGCGTGAGCCACGGGAATGTGGGACGCGCGGGGCGGGGGTCGGCAGCCCGACCGGCGGCAGCGACGGTTCGTTCAACTCCGCGTCACGCGTTGCGACGGACCACATGCCGTAGCGGCACGGCGCCGCCGTGCCCTCAAGGCGATGCACCGCGGTCGGCCTCGTGCAATGGCCGTGGCGGTTCGAGCCGTTCCCGCTTCCGCTCTCCCGCTCGACGCGATCGTGCTTGATCTGGGCTGCGCCAATGGCTACGATAATGGCACTTTTCATGATAGGAGTGCAACCATGACCAATGCCATCCACAATCTTCATGTCCCGCTGCCCGCCGAGCTCTACGCCGCGCTGCGCGACGAGGCGCGGCGCGCGGGGCGACCGGCGACCCAGGTCGCTCGCGAGGCCATTTCGCAATGGCTCGAAGAAGAGCGCCGAGCGCGCCTGCGTCGGGACATCGAGGCTTACGCGCGCTCCGCGGCAGGCACGACCCACGATCTCGAGCCGGCACTCGAGCGCGCCGCCGCGGAGCAAGTGCTGGGGGGCGCGACCTCGAAACGAGGGCGACGCGCATGAAGCGAGGGGAAGCGTACTGGGCGGAGTTGGAGCCCCGCTCGGGTTCGGAGCAGCGGGGACGCCGGCCCGTGGTGGTGGTTTCGCACGATGGCTTCAACACGGCGCCGAACTGGCGCTCGGTCATCGTGGTCCCGTTGTCGACGTCGGTACGGCAAGCCGCGCGCGGCCCGACGGCGGTGCCGCTCCCCGCCGGGGCGGCCGGCCTCCCGGTCGAGTCGATCGCCCTTTGCCATCAGGTCACGACCCTGGATCGCTCGAAGCTTGTCGCGCGCATCGGCTCTCTGTCCGCTGACACCATGCTTGCGCTCGAGGACGGACTCAAGGCCGCAATGGATCTCCCCTGAGGCGCTCCGCCCTCAACGCCGCCGCGCGAGAGTTCCAACGCGTCCGGCGTGCAGCGGGCCGCTTCCGCCTGATCGTTGCCCACAACTTCTTGCTGTACACCGGCCCTCATCGCCGTGGCGAGGCCGGCGCACTGCGCGAAGAGGTGCGGCAAGGGGTAGGGGCGACCCTTGTGGTCGCCCGGATGGGCCACCTGCCGCGACCGGCGGGGCGGGCACAAGGCCCGCCCCTACGACAGGAACCCGGGGTATACGGCCTTCAGCAGCCAGACTTGTGGGTAAGGATCAGCACTTCCACAGGTGCCCGCGGCCCCGAAATATTTCTTGACGAAAAGGCAATCAGGGATGTACCCTCCCACGCGTCGGTGACAGAGGAGAGCGGGGATATTGAATTTCGTAAATGCGGCAATGGGAATCGGGCAAGTGCAATCCCGCACCGACCCGGGTTGCTGGTATCCCTGCGACCGCTGTCTACCCAAGTGAGACGCAGGAAGGGGTTCGATCGAAACGCCATGAGGAGGGAGAGGTGCTCGCATGCCTGGACGTTCTGTGCGTAAAGCGGGAAGCCGCATTTTGGTGTGCGGACTGGCCGCCGGACTTGCTGTTCTCCTGTGCGGTTGTTCCTCAACGGTGGGCACCGTCGCGGGCGGCATCCTGGGCGTGACCGCCGTGGGCGGACGCGCGCCCACCCACGACATCGAGCAAACGTACTACTTGGGCATGTTCGACCCCCAGGAGCAGATCCCTCCGACCGTTTACCGCGTCATCGTGCGAGGACAGGCCAGCATCCTCAACAACACCAAGTTTGCCTCGGGATGGGTGCCGGCGGAGGTCATCGACTCCCTGAACAATCGCATTTCCCTCGATCCGAACGGTGACATGAATCAATCCGTTATCGCGCCGCCCGCCGGCGCTGCGGCCACCCCCGGGACTGCCGGCGAGGCCGCCGGTCGGGTGGATCCCATGAGTGATATCGCTAAGCTCCAGACAGGTCGGCGCCTCGTCATGTTTGGGCCGGAGGGGTTCAGGGAAGCCCCCCGAGACTACCGCCTCGTGATCGTCATGGGGTCCAGTCCGAAGTCCTTCTTCGAAGCGATCGATACGGCCTTGGGAGACATTTCCCGAGTCGAAGTCGAGAAGGCCAACGCAGACCTGGAGCGAGAGATGCTGCGAGGTCTGTTACGGCTCAAGAACGAGCAGCAGGAGCTGCAAACCTTCCGCTCAGAAATGGACCGGCAGGTGGCCAAGTAAGTCGCCGGCTTCACCAACTCTCGACCGCACTCTCTACCCTGGACGACCTGAGGAGCCACACTCCCATGACGAGGATAGCGAAACCGATCGCTCCGCTGGCTTGCGCCACGTGGGCCTTGACGCTGCTCGGCTGCGCCGTTGCGACCGTCGACGTCGACGTCTACAAGGGACCTCTGGCGAACCACAAAGACGTGCAGACCGAGCAAGCCGCCGCCATGGCGATGGGCGCAAAACCCCTCCTGCTCGCGCTACGCAACCGCAGCGAGTGGCCCGCTGGCAACACGCCTCCGTGGGTGGAGGACGACTTCATGCCCCAGCCCGCGCATTCGCGGGAGAGCCGGAACCAGTTCAGGGCCGAGCTCGCGATTCGGGTGAACGCGATTCTCAGCCTCTACAAAGACCAGGCGGCACAGGTCGATGTCCCCCCGAGTCTCAAGGAGCTTCTCCGCCGGGGCCAGCGTGAGTGGAACGCCTATGAACGATCGCTGGGCATCTTCGTTACAGACAGGGACCGGGATGCGCGGCTCTGGGAGAGGTACGTCCGCCTGTTCCAGAAAGCCCAGCAATTGACGGGCACGAACGCGATTTCTAGCGCGGTCCAGAAGAACCCGACGCTTGCAACAATCCGGAATAACCTGTTCCTGGCATACAAGGACTTCTTGTACCCCGACCACACGAAGCGACGCGAGCTGGACCCGCTGTTCGAACAGCTCAGGCTCCTGTGCCTCGTCCAACCGCTGGACACGTTTGGGACCGACGGCGCCGTCCGCGCTGCCTTCGACATCCCGCCGGAGAACGCATCAGCCAATCTAAAATTCGATTTCTTGCAGAAGCGGGAGGTCCTGGAAATCCAGGTCGCCTTGCTCTTTCCGGACCATGTGACCTGGGCTAACGGGAAGCCGGTTCCGGGAGAGGCCGCACGGGACTTTGTAGATCACGTGGCGCGAACGGCGCGTGCCTTTACCGATGCGCGCGGCGCGCTCGACCAGCTTCTCGAAAGTGCGCTTGATTTTATCTGGGAGCTCAACTCGCCGGAAAACATGGCCGAGGTTGGTGAGCATGCGACCTGGACCCTTCGAGCGGCCCAAATCGCGGCCTCGCTCGTTCATCCGCACTACCTCGGCGCGGCCCTGCAGAACACCAGTTGGACCGGCGGATCAGCCGCCGGGCTCCTGGCAGGGCTCGCCCATGCCTCCCCCTCGATCACCCCGGAGGATCTTCGATACAGGAACGCTGTGAAGGAGAAAGCCGAGCAGCGCAATCGCCTCCGAGAGTCACTGGTCGAGCTCCTGACACGCGAGCCTCGCGCCACCGCCGAGCAAATGAAGGCAGCGCACGCGACTTTTCGGGACAATTTCGCGGCTGACCGCGCGAGTCCCGAGATCGCCAAGTTGACGGCGTGGTACTCCCCCGAGGACACAAGACGTTACGGACTGGTGTACGGGCCTCTCCTGGCGGGGGAGGATTCCGCAGCCAACGTCGAGCACACGAAAGCGAGGGTCGAGGAAATTGCCCGCTCCGTCAGCCAACTGGCAAGTCTCCTCACCGGCGCGGGACTGGACGAAGGAAGGCTGCCCGACGGCCTCGAAACACTCATCAACCAATACCTCAAGAGCAGCTTCGACCTCTCACCCTCTGCGTCCAAGAAGGAGCGAGCCGAAGTTGCGCGGAAACGGGATCGGTTGCTTTCCGCGCTGATCAATTTCGCGGAGAAGATCCTTTTCATGGTGAACAATGATTTTGTCCCCCAGACCGGCCGAAGATCGCCTTCGGATGTCGATCCTGGACGCAGAGAGGATCGGACCTCGGGCTCGGCGGGCGCCACGCGACCGAAGCGCGAGGTGCGGGACTATCTTCTGCTCGTCCAGGCCGTCGGGAACTCGATCTTCACGCTGGTCGACGAACTTCGGCAACGCCGGGACCACGATGAGCGCCCGCAAGAGCTCGAAGATGCCGCGGAAGAGGCGCGGGCCCAGCGCCGTGCCTTCGAGGAGCCCGGAGCGGAGCTCGCGCGATTCGTGCAGTCGCTTCAGGAGGAGACGCAGCGCCTTGCCGCACTGTATGCGCGCATCGACGAATTGCAAGCCAAGAAGAAGGGACCGCCGGTCCCGGTTGGTGCGGAATTGGCCAGGATGGACAGGGAATTGACCGATCTCGAGGCTCGAAAACCGACCGATGGCAGCCGGCGGGAGAAGCTCCAGAAGGCGCTGGAGCAGGCAACTTCCCTGGCGGGCGAGACCCTCGCACGCGTCACCGCTCGCCCAGGCGACGCACGAAGCGTATACGATGAGTTGCTGAGGTTGCTCTCCGCGAAAGCGGGCAGCGAGGCCGACGCAACACCCAAGACGGACTACACGAGCACTATCCAAGTCGTCACCGAATACCGCAACCGCGCCGCTTTCGTTGCCTCCCACAGACCGTCTCCGGGCGAGCGCAAACAGGTGCTCGACGACATGATCGCCAATTTACGTTATGAGCACATCAAGGCGACGTCCGAGGGAAACGCCGCTCGGGCGAAACGGCTGGCCGCCGCGATCGAGCTCTCCTACGCGTATCGATCGGGCATGACGTATCTGCGGCCCGCATCCTCCTACCTTCGAACCAGCACCCCCGCGACGTCGCTCCAGAACGCGGCGCCGATCCTCTGGAACAACCTGCTCGGCACGCGTTTCCTCCTGGCGGCCGTGCCCTTCTCGGACGTGCTGTTCAAGGACGACGACGATCGGCTCAAAGTGGAAATCGACAAGCAGTTTTGGCAGAGCGTGAACCGGATCCGCGTCTCCGGGACCGGCAACACGAACTACGTCATCGCCAAGGACGACATCGGCAACTGGTACGTGAAGAACTATTCCACCGACGTGAAGGACATCGTGCGGTCGGCGAAGAACCTCGCGAGTTTCGCTTTGGGACCGCGACTCCGCGCCCGACTGCCGATCGATCGAGGCCAAACCGCGACCGCGACCGGCGCCCAGCCTCCGGCAGAACCGCCGGACCTCAGCCCAGCCTCCGCGCAGTTCAAACAGTTCAATACGCAATACGGCGTGGACACGACCGCCCTGTACCGCGATCTCGTACAGAAACGGGAGAACCTTCCCGCTGCGATCGCGAGCCAATGCGAATCGGCGGGAGTGCCCGCCGATGCCGTGGAAAAGACGCGGAAGTTCGCCGCCGAAGTCGTGCGGCCTCTCCGGACGGATGCCTCCGTGAATCCGACAACGGCGCCCAACACGGCTGCCGATGTGATGATCGGACTGCGAACGCTCCTCCGGAATCACGCCGAGGTGACCGCGAAGCTTCGGGCCGATCCGAACCCCTCCACCGCGGTCCAGACCGAGATCCAGACCGCCGTGGACCGGGTTTTCCGCGACATCCTCGAGGAGCTGGTGGGTCAACGCCGGAAGAACATGGAAAACTACGAGTGGGCCATCACGAACTTGGGCGCGGCCGGCGAGGTGAAGAGTCTGGGGCAATAAGGGGGAACTCACGGATCAAGCGTCGAGGCAGGCGCCGAACCCCGACCGTCGTGACAGAACCCTTGCGCCTCGCTCCCCGGGCTGTGGGGCGCGGGGATGCGAACTCGAACCCTGGGGCGACAAGGGACGCCTTACGCCCCCAGGCCGCTTCCTCACGGTCGCTGTTCCGATTTTGATTGCCCGAGGTCGGCGGGTTCGAGAGGGAGCGCCGTTCTCCGATCGACGATCCGCATCTGCTCGGGAGTGAGGCGCGGAACTCCAGACGCCGGCCCGTTCAAGGTGGTGTCCCACACGTTCGCTCGCCGCAAGCAGGCTATTCACTTGAGCCTGCGGCTTGAAACCGCTTTGTGGTGCAGGGCTTCCGCCCTGCACCCGCACCCGCAAGGAGCGTCCGAAGCCCCCCCTCGCTTGCCGTCGAGCCGGCCCCGCACGCAATGGGCTGCGTGCTTTCCACCCGAGTTGTCCCGCCGGTGCAGGGCGGAAGCCCTGCACCACAAGGGCTCAATGCCGGCGGAGGCCAGCACCCTGAGGTTCACCCCTTTCCGCGCTCGGGCTGTGGATGGTCGGTTCCGCAGGAGTCGACTCGTTCACCCACCCTGAATGGGCCGGCTCCAGACGCTTGGGCTTCGCGCCCCACCTCCGCGTGGGCACGGCAACGCCTTGCCCCTACCGGCATGGTTCAATCCGGGTTACACTCGCCGAATGGCTGCTTGCCGTAGGGGCACGGCGCTGCCGTGCCCACGAAGCGAGAACTGGTGTTCGGCCGCGCGCGACGCCGGCGGCAATTTGAACCATGCCCCCCCTACCGTCTCAAGCGCCCGCGCAAAAATAACTGCGCAGACTCAGGCGTAGCGGCTCCAGGGGGCGCGGCCCTCTGGCCCGCGCCTCCAGGCATCGGTCGGTCCACGAAACTGTGAAGTGATTCCCACGCGGTGAGCCTCTCTCGGGCTCGCCTCGGACCAAGTCGGAACGCGAAGCGCGGGCGCCCACGCGGCCCGGGGTTCACGCCCAGGCGGGCTAGGGGAGTCGGAGTCGATCGAGGTTGGCCCCTGGCGCTCGGACAGCCGATCCGCCCTCCTTGCCCCCAGCCCTTTTCACCGCCGCGAGCACGCCTTCACCTGCGCCACGACCTCGTCCAGGAGCTGGTCGATGCTGTACGCGCCCTTCTGCAGGATCCGCTGCACGTAGCCGTTCAGGCGCCGGCGCTCCTCCGAGGTGATGTCCTTCGCCGTGATCACGACGATCGGGATCGGGCGCCAGTCCTGGTGCTTGCGCACCTCCTCCACGAACTCGAAGCCGTCCATCTCGGGCATCATCAGGTCGAGCAGAATCAGCGACGGCCGCCGCGCCGTCAGCCGCTCCAGGGCCACGCGGCCATTCTCGGCCTCCGCGACGGTCCAGCCGTCCTTCCCCAACGTACGCGCGATCAGCTCCCGCGTGCTCGTGTCGTCCTCGACGACGAGGACGTGGGTGGGCTTTCCGTCCGTCCGGTGCTTCGCCAGGATCGCGGAGAGCTGTTCGCGCTCGATCGGCTTCATCAGGTAGTCGGCCACGCCCAGCGCGTACCCCATCGACCGATTGTCCACCATCGACACGATGATCACCGGAATGCCCATCAATTCGGGATCCGCCTTCAGGGCCGTCAGCACCGCCCAGCCGTCCATGCCCGGCATCACCACGTCGAGGGTGATCGCGAGGGGTCTCACCTCCCGCGCGAGGCGCAGGCCCTCCTCGCCGGAGGTGGCGCGGACGGCCAGATACCCCTCCTTGACCAACATCCGGCCGATCATGTCGTGAAAGGTCGGGTCGTCGTCGATGACGAGCACCTCGCCATGCAGCGGCCTCGACGGGTCCACCGGGATCGGGCGGGCGCTCGCCGGCACAGCCTCCTCGACGGGCGCCGCCTTCGGGTCACGCACCCGCGCCGGCACGATCATCGTGAACGTCGAACCCTTGCCCGGCTCGCTGTCCACCGTGATGTCCCCACCCATGATCTGGCAGAGCTTCCGCGAGATCGCCAGCCCGAGCCCCGTGCCGCCGAACTTCTTCGTCGTCGAGGCGTCCGCCTGGCTGAACGCCTGGAAGAGCTTCCCCAACTGCTCCGGCGTCATCCCGATCCCGCTGTCCCGCACGCGGAACCGGAACCACTCCTCGCCGTCCCTCGGGAAGCGATCCACGGTCAGTTGCACGTTTCCGCGGTCCGTGAACTTGCACGCGTTCGACAGGAGGTTGAAGAGCACCTGCCGGACGCGCGTGAGATCGGCGTGAAGCATGCCGAGCCCGTCGGCGCCGGTGACCTCAAGCGTATTCGCGTTCTTGTCCACCAGCGGCCGGATCGTGGACACCACGTCCTTGACCAGCGTGCCGACGTCGAAACTCTCGAGGTACAGCTCGACCTTGCCTGCCTCCACCTTGGAAAGGTCCAGGATGTCGTTGATGAGGCCGAGGAGGTGCTTGCCCGCCGCGTGGATCCGCTTGAGGTCCGGCACGAACGCCTCCTGCCCGGCGTCCGCGGCCTCCTCGGAGAGCATCTCGCTGTAGCCGATGATCGCGTTCAGGGGCGTCCGCAACTCGTGGCTCATGTTGGCCAGGAACTGGCTCTTCGTCCGATTCGCGCCCTCGGCGGCTTCCTTCGCCACGCGCAGCTCGTCCTGGGCGCGCTTGCGCTCCGTGATGTCCTCGACCGACCCTTCGTAGAAGAGGACCCCGCCGGCGGCGTCGCGGATCGCGTGCGCCTTCTCCGAGATCCAGATCACGCTGCCGTCCTTACGGTAGATGCGCGACTCGAAATCGGAAACCGTGCCCCGCTCGGTCATCAGCCGGACGAATTCCTCGCGCCGGCCGGGCTCGACGTAGAGCTGCCGGCTGATGTCCTGGAACGCGGCGGCCAGCTCCTCCGGGCTCCCGAAGCCGTAGATCCGCGCGAGGGCGGGGTTCGCGCTCAGGTAGCGCCCATCGGTCGTGGTCTGAAAAATACCCTCGATCGCGTTCTCGAAGATGCTCCGGAACTGTTCCTGGGACTTCTTGAGGGCCGCCTCGCTCTTCTTCCGTTCGAAGACGCGCCCGAGCTGCGTGCCGATGTTGAGCATGGCCTTCATGAGCTGGTCGTTCGGCTGCGAAGGCTGGTCGGAGAAGAACTCGAGCACGGCGACGACCCTCGACCCGACGAGGACCGGGAAGGCGAAGCCGGCCTTGATGCCGAGGTTCAGGGAGACGTTCGCCCGCGGGATGGACGGGTCCATGGTCACGTCCATGACCCACTGCGGCGTCCCGGTCGCGAGGACGCGCCCGGGCAGCCCGACGCCGCGCTTGAAATGCGCGGTCTCGGTGATCCGCCGGAAGGGCTCGAATTTTTTCGGGTCGCGGAGCTGCCAGATCGACGTGGGCAGGAGCTGATCGGGGGCGTCCTCCGAGACCATCTGGGCGTGGCCGATGGGCCAGGTGGTGGCGGCGCAGACCTTGTCCACGCCGACCTGGAGGGCCTCCTCCACCGTCGTCGCCTCGTTCGCCGAGGCCGCGACGACCTGGAGCAGCTTCACCATCGCGGTCTGCTGTTGCAGCGCGCGCTCCGCCTGCTTCCGCTGCGTGATGTCGCGGATGAACGCGCTGAACACGTACGTGCCGCCCGTCCGCAGCGGCGCGATGGACAGCTCCACGGGGAACTCGCGTCCGTTGTGGTGGACCGCCGAGACTTCCAGGCGCTTGTTGAGGAAGGTGCCCTGTCCCGTCGCGAGGAAGTGCTTCAGCCCGCGCTCGTGCGCCTCCCGCTGCTGCGGCGGGATGATCAGGGCGGAGAGGACCTTGCCCAGGGCCTCCTGGCGCGGCCAGCCGAAAACCGCTTCGGCCTGGGAGTTCCACCCCGAGATGCGCCCTTCCGCGTCCATGGTGACCACGGCGTCGAGCGCGGTGTCGACAATGAGGCGGGTGCGCTCCTCGCTCTCGCGCAGGCGACCTTCCGCGGCGCGCGCCTTGTCGCGCTCCTCCTGGGCCTGCGCCCACTCGGTGCGCAGCCGCATCGCGACATTGTTGAAGGACTGCGCCACCTGGCCCAGCTCGTCGCGCGTCTCCAGCTTCACGATGCCGGCCATCTCGCCGCCGACCATGCGTTCCGACGCCTGCTGAAGGTTCGAGACGGTCGCCATCACCGCGCGGTTGAACCCGATGAAGAGGTAGACGACGATCACCAGCGCAACGACGACGAGGGCGAGGACCATCTTCTGCCGGGCAGCGAAGGCGTTGATCCGCACCCAGATGAGCAGGTCGAGCTCGGTGACGGAACGGTCCCAGAGCGCGAAGTTGAGCGACACGCACTTCGAGAGCGCGGCATCATAGTCCGCGGCCGGGAGCGCGAGCGTCGGTGCGTTCACGATCGCGCGGTCGACCTGGTCCAGAAACAGCTTACTTTGCTCCACGTACTCTCGCAGGGGCTTTTCAAGACTCGGCCTCAGGTTCGCAAAGGGGTTGTTCTTGAAGGCGATTTCCATGCCCCGATTCGTAGCGTCCACGTGGGCGCGGACGAGGCCCACGCGCCGAATCAGTTCCGAGCGTTCCTCGGCGAGCAGCTTCCCTCGCGTGAGGATGCCGAGGCCGAAGAGGCGCAGGTCGGCAAGGAGATCCTGCCCTTCCGGCAGCTTGAGGAGGGTGGAGTCCATCATGTAGTAGGTGTCGAGGTCCGGATCGAGGATGAGATTCGAGGTGTCGCCGACGTGGGAGTACAGCTCGCGCAGGCTTGCGAGGAGGTTCTTGTACAGCTCGTCATTGTCGAGCGGGGTCAGCTCCAGGGACTGCTCGCGCAGGAACCGCCAATTCTCCTTGAGGACGCCGTGGAGGGTCGCGGTGTCGAGCATCGCGCCGAGCGGGCGATCGACCGCCTCCAGGACGCGGAAGTCCTCTTCGATCTCGGCCTGCTTTCGGATCACCTCGGGCCGGAGGGTGGCGTGCCCTTCGTGGAAGTAACGAAAGGCGAGGACGCGGGCCTGGGGGAGGTGCTCCGCCAGGCTGCGGAGCGTCCGATTGTAGTCGTCCCCGTAGATTTCCTTGCGACCGAAGTCGTACCGGACGTTCAGCTCTTCGATGACGAAGTAGAGCGAGAGGGCGAGCGGCACGGCGAAGAGCAAGCTGATGAGCAGGAACTTCTGCGGGTACCGGAGGCGGTTCATCACCGCGACGGCGGGCGCGAGCAGGCCGGCGGAACTGCCGCGCGGGAGGGCCGCGGTCGAGTCGGCTTTCATCGGGGACCCTCGCTGGTGCACTGGAAAACGGGGACCGCGACGGGGCTAGAAGCGGACGATGGCGTCGATGGCGAACGTGACCTGGTCCTCCTCCGTGCCCCGATCGAACGGGCGGTCGCCGGCGGCGTGGTCCCAGCGCAGTTCGGGGCGGAGGCGAAGGTTCATGAAGGAGCGGAGCGGGCGGGCGTCGAGCCCGACGGTCAGCTCGGTCACATCCCCGGTGAAGCCGATGCGGGAGCCGGTGGCATCGCGGAAGTACTCGGCCCGGAGCGTGGCCGCGTACTGTTCGCAGAAGGTGTAGGTGGCGTAGCCCGCGATGCCGGTCCAGTAGTCGTCCGCGCCTTCGAGGCCGTCCTCCCAGCCGTAGTCGTAGTTGAGCGTGGTCGAGAACGAGTCGCACCACTTGTGGGTGGCGGTCAGGTCGATCACCGTCCGTTCGTCCGACTCGTCGTCGAGGCGCTCGGGTCCGGTGATGCCGTTCACGTAGACGAGCCAGCACTTGTCGTTGCTCGTGAAGGACATGCCGGTCATGTGCGTGAGGGCGTCGTTGTTGTCATCCCAGACGTCCCACCCCTTGACCAGGCCGTAGTAGAGGCCGAGGTTGTCGGTGAGAGGATAGTCGAGCTGCATGCCGGTGTGCGTGAACGGGATCGCGAAGTTGAAGAGAAAGCTGTGGGAGAAGAGGGGGTTCGTCGGAGCGCTGATCACCTCGGCGCCGTGCGTGGTGACGTACTTGCCGAACTTGAACGTCAGGCCGCGGCCGACGGGGGCGCGAAGCTGGAGGTAGAACTCGGTGGGGTCGAACTGGACGTCGTTGTTGTTGTTGTCCTCGAGGCCGCGCTGATGGATGAACTGCGCGTCCGAGCCGTACATCAAGTTGAGCCTGCCGCCGACGTCGAAGGAGTTTCCCTCGGAGAGCGTGCGATCGACGTTGAGGACGAACTGGTTGAAGCGGTAGTCGTTCGAGCGCAGATCGAAAATGCGGAGGACGTTCAGGTCGTCGCCCGGGTCGTCGGGATTCGCGGTGACGCTCTGCTCGAGCCAGCCGTAGACGTTGAGGCGCAGGTCGTCGAGGGTGGGCTTGAGGCCGATCATTTCGGAGATGGTCTTGCCGTCGGGCGGCGGGCTCGGGTCGGGCGGCTGCGCGGCCGCCGCCGGGGCGCCTGCGGTCGCCGGAGCGGCGGGCGTGCCGTTCGACGGCCCGTCGGCGCACGCCGGCGAACCCGCCCAGAGAAGGGCTCCCGCCACGACCAGCCCGAGGCGCATCCCTGAACCCACTCGGCCTGCTAGCATGCTCCGTCTCCTACCTACTAGGCGTCATCTCGCGAAATCCAGACACCCTGTCATTACCCCGACTTGGCTCGAAAGCATGGGCGGGAGAATGAAGGCTCAATTCTCAAGGGTCAAGGGTCAAGGTTCAAACAAGTCTCAAGACTCAAGACTCAAAGCTCAACGCTCAACGCCTGATTCGCGAGCGTGACCGAATCCCCGGAAACCCGCTGACGAAGCAACTCGGTGAAGATCAGCGTTCACGTCTCTGGCCTCTCTGCGCATTGAGGCTTGATTGAGCCTTGAACCTAGGACTCCGAGTACACCACGCAGATCGATGTCGAAGGCCCACTAGTGTCCCGTCTACGCTAATTCCAATTCGCTCAGAGCCTGCCCTGAGCCGGGCCGAAGGGATGACAAGCGCATCGAACGGGTTCCCTGAAAGCTCTACCTGACGGGAGCCAGCCGACCTCCACGGAGCGCCCGGCGAACTAGCAGAATGAGCGTAGGCGGGACACTAGGTGCTCTTCCGCGCCTCCAGCTTTTCAGCGGGCGCCGAGACCGGGGAGAGCAGGCCCTCGACGACGAAGGTCTCGAGGTCCCCCTTCCCCTTCACGGCCACGACGCCACGCGACCGGCCCCGGCAATGCCCCTCGACTTCCCGCCAGGCCGCGTCGCTCACGTTCACCGTGTTCGGCACCGCCACGGACTCCATCCGAGCCGCGGTGTTCACGGTGTCGCCCCACACGTCGAAGAGGTATTGCCGGCGCCCCACGACGCCCGCGATCACGGGCCCGACATGGATGCCGACGCGGACGTGCCACCCGGGCGCGAGCCGCGGCGAGGCCTCGACCATCTCGAGGCCGCACGCCACGCAGGCGAGCACCGGATTCGAGAGCGGGCGCAAGAGACCCGCCGTCGTCATGAAGGCGTCCCCGATCGTCTTGATCTTCTCCAGGCCGTGCCGGAGGGCGATCTCCTCGAAGCCGTCCACCCAGGCTTGCAGGCGCGCGATCAGCTCTTCCGGCGGGTGCTGGTCGCAGTAGCTCGTGAAGCCGACGATGTCGCAGAAGAGGACCGCCACCTTCTCGTGTCGCCGCGGCGCCACGCGGCTCGTGGCCTTCAGCTCCGCCACGATCTCGTCCGGCAGGATCACGTGCAGAAGCTCCTCCGTCCGGGCCTTCTGCCGTTCGATGTCGGCGAGGTACTCCCGCTCCCGGTCGCGCCACCGCTTCTTCTCCAGACACGCCCCGATCCGCGCGCGCAGAAGCACGGCGTTGAAGGGTTTCGACAGGTAGTCGTCGGCCCCCAGCTCGATGCACTTCACGACGCTGTCGAGGTCGGTCAGGGCCGAGATCATGATGACCGGCAGATGCCGCAGCGCGTCCTCCTTCTTCATCTCTCCGAGCGCCTCGATGCCGTCCATCTCCGGCATCATGATGTCGAGCAGGACAAGGTCGAAGGCCGTCCCGCCCCGCAGCAGCGCCAGGGCCTCTCGCCCATTCTGTGCGGTCGCGAAGGTCAACCCGAGCTGCTTCAGCCGCCGGCAGAGGATGTCCCGGTTTTCCTCGACGTCGTCGACCACCAGGACCTTGCCAGGGGGTATCGTCATCCGCGCATCCTTGGGTCCGACTCCAGGGGCTCTTGGGCCCGCCCGCGTCCTACGCGGCCGGGCGCGAGATCATGCCGCCGAATCACTCCCGCCCTTCTCCTCGGCGGCGCCGGCGCCGCCGGACGCGCTCGCGCCCTCGGGCTGCGCGCGCGCCAGCAGGTCGCCCAGCAGGCGGTTCAGGTTCTTGGAGGCCGTCAGGACCTTCTTCAAGGTCGCCACCTGGTCCTCCGGCCACGCCCCCTGCGCATCCTCCAGCAGCAGTTCCCCGTACCCGATTATCTGGTTGATGGGGGTGAAGAGGTCATGGCGCTCTTTGCGTGTGAAGCGAAGGGTCAACAGGGCTTCTCCCGGCGCCCCTGACTTCGGGCCTTCCGTCGCGCCCGCCGCGCCGCCGCCTGGCGAAGACGCCCCCGTCCCGCCGGCATCGTTGGTCATGGAACCGCCTTCTTGTCGAGAAACGCCTGAATCTTGCCGAGAAGACGCGGGAGCTCGATGGGTTTCGTGTCGAAGTCGTCGCAGCCCGCCTGCATCGCCCTCTCCCGGTCGCCCGACATCGCATGGGCGGTGAGCGCGATGATGGGGAGGCCGGCGCACGCGGGCAGCGCCTTGATCTGCTGCGTGGCGGCCCAGCCGTCCAACACCGGCAGGCTCATGTCCATCAGGATGAGGTCGGGCTTCTCGCTCTGCGCCATCGCGACGCCCTGCCCGCCGTCCACCGCGAGCACGACTTCGAAGCCCTTGCGCACGAGGCGCCGGCTCAACATGTCCCGGTTGTCCTCGTTGTCCTCGACGATCAGGATCTTCGCCATCGGCCCCGCACCTCACACGCACTCGCAAACACGATTCCTGCCTCCCTGCTTGGCGCGGTACAGGGCCTTGTCCGCGCGCTCCAGCAGCTCCGTCAGCTCCCCCTCGAACTCCGGCGGGACGGAGGCCACGCCCACGCTGACCGTGACCGTGACCTCGTCGCTCTCCAGCATGAAACTCCGCGCCCCGATGGCCTGACGGATCCGTTCGGCGGCCGCCAGGGCGCTGGCCGTTTCGGTCTCCGGCAGGATCACGCAGAATTCCTCCCCGCCGTAGCGACACAGGATGTCGGTCGACCGAAGCGCCTGCTTCGCGCGACTGGCGAACTCGCGAAGGACGAGGTCCCCGGCGGGGTGGCCGTGGCTGTCGTTGATCCTCTTGAAGTGGTCCAGGTCCAACATCAGGACGGAGAGTCGTCGGCCGGAGCGGCGGCAGCGATTCAGTTCCACTTCCAACGCGTCGAACATCGAGCGGCGGTTGTAGATGCCGGTGAGGTAGTCGAGCGCGGCGAGCTTCGAGAGGATCTGCGTCTGGGTCTCCAGGTGCTGCACGAGCGCGGCCATCTTGAGGTGGGTCTCCATCCGGGCGAGCAGCACGGGCAGGTTGATGGGCTTGGTCACGTAGTCGTTCGCGCCGTCCTGGATGGCGGTGACGATGGAGTCGGTATCCGTCAAGGCGGAGACCATGATCACGGGGAGCAGCAGGGTCTTCGGCGAGGCGCGGAGCTGCTTGAGAAAGTCGAGGCCGCTCACCTCGGGCATGTTGATGTCGAGAAGGACCATGTCCGGCATCCGGTCGGCGATCTCGGCCGCCGCCTCGGAGGCGGAAGAGGCGATCGGAACCTCGTAGCCCTGGCGAGAGAGGCGACGTCGCAGCAGGTCGAGGTTGCCCGCCTCGTCGTCGACGGCGAGGATGCGGTACGCCTTCGGTTCGACGGACATGACGGCCTTGCAGGAAAGCGAGAGAGAGATCACACCCTTCGGCGGGCCCCCGGAAACCAGGCGCCCCCTTTGGGTGCACCCCCCCCACGGAGAGCGCGACCGGTGAAGCTATCGCTTATACTCGGCCCCGCCCGTCGTGTCAACGGAGAAAGGCGTGGCGCGGGCGCCATTCGGACTCTATAATCTCCGCCGGAGGGCGGGGACCGACGCCGGTTTGCGGCGCGAGTCGGGGAGCGGCCGCGGGCTCGCCCTTCGACGGCGGGCGAGGGCGCATCTTGACAACGCGCGGACGCGTCCCATAGAATCACGGCATCGTACCGCTCCAGGGAAGTCGGTGTCCGGTAGGCGAAGGCAAGTTCGGCCGCCCGCGAGGCGCGCGAGCGAGGCGTAGTACCGGAGAACTCCGTCGCGCGAGCGCAACGAAGCAGGCGGCCGAAATCGCCGAGCAAACTGGGCACCCAATGCTGTGGGGCGGTACCCAGGATCGGGATTGCGGCAACGACGGGCCCGGAGGAAGAGGCTACGCGATGCGAGTGACCATCCGTACACCCGCCACCACGTCGAACTTGGGCGCCGGCTTCGACTGCTTCGGGCTCGCGCTCAACCTTTACAACGAGGTCACGTTGAGCGAGCGCCCCGAGGGCGTATGGGTGGACGTCGAGGGGGAGGGCGCGAGCACGCTTCCGAGGAACGAGTCGAACCTGATCTTCCGCGCCGCGATGACGATCCTCGCGCGCGCGAAGCGGCGCGTGCGGGGGCTGTCGCTCCGCTGCGTGAACCGGATCCCGACGGCGCGAGGGCTCGGGTCGAGTTCCTCCGCGATCCTCGCCGGCCTCATCGGCGGGGCGGCCTTCGCCGGCATGAAGCTTTCGCACGAGGACCTGATGGAGCGGGCGATGGAACTCGAGCCGCACCCGGACAACCTGGCGGCGTGCCTGCACGGGGGGCTCACCCTCTCCTGCATCGCCGAGGGGGGCGTGCGGGTACTGCGGCTGCCGTTCCCGCCGGACCTGAAGTTGGTGGTGACCGTGCCTGATTTCGAAGTCCCGACCGAGCGAGCACGCGCGATCCTGCCCAAGGAGGTTGCGCGCGGGGACGCGGTTTTCAACCTGGCGCGGAGCGCGCTCTTCGTCGCATGCCTATGGAAGGAAGACGATCGGATGCTGCGGATCGCGCTGGAAGACCGGCTGCACCAGCCGTTCCGGAAGGGCCTGATTCCGGGCTTCGACGAGCTGGCGGACGCCATGGAGAAGGCCGGCGCCGTGGGCAGCGTGATCAGCGGCTCCGGGCCGACGGTCCTGACGCTGACGCGCGGCAAGACCGACAAGCTCCTCCCGATCGGGCCGAAAATCTTCCGGCGGCACGGGCTCAAGGCGCAGTCGAGCGTGCTCGACGTCGACCATGCGGGCCTGGAGGTCCGGAAGGACCGGGACGGGCAGTAGGCCGAGTGAAGCGGCGGTGAGGAGTGGAAGCGCGGCGTGGGAAGGCTCAAGGGTCAAGCTTCAGTCACGGTCGAGGTTAGTGTCCCGTCTACACTAATTCCAAGGGTCCGCCGCTGTAGCGGAGTACGCGTTCGGTGAACCCGTCATCCCGGCATGTCATCCTGAGCGGAGCGCCGCGGCGCGAAGCGAAGGATCCAAGCAAGGACGGACACCCAACCTTCTCAACCGGCCCTCGGACCGTGTCGTGGGCGAGCCAGTGCCCGGTCGAGAATAGCGGTCGCTACGCGTGGTTTGGATCCCTCACTTCGCTCCGCGCTGCGGCGCTTCGCTTCGCTCAGAGCCTGCCCTGAGCCGGGCCGAAGGGATGACAAGCGCATCGAACGGGTTCCCTGAAAGCTCTACCTGACGGGAGCCAGCCGACCTCCACGGAGCGCCCGGCGAACTAGCAGAATGAGCGTAGGCGGGCCACTAACCTCAGTTCGGGTCATCGCTTCTTTTGGCTTCCACGTTCTCTCCGTGGTTCCTCCGGGACTCCGTGCCTCCGTGGTGAAACGCGCCTACCGCTGACCGGTTATGAAATTTGAAGCTTGAGGCTTCGTTCAGCCGGCCGCTTGACCCGCCGGACAACAGCCTCTTCTCCCCTCCCATCTTCTTGACAGACGCGCGCCGAATCGGTAGGCTTCGCCAACGCAGGAACCCCTCCAGACCGGACCTCCCCCGATGGGCGCCGAGGCCCCTCGCTCGAAGGAGACACGGATGCAGCCGAGCGGCCCGAGCCCCGCGGCGCGGCACAACACCCAGAACCTCATCCTCGTGATCACCGTCAGCCCGACCCCCACGATCCCGGAAGGGGGCGGCATGCTCTCCCTCCCGCGCATCTCGGCCGGCATCGGCGAATACCTCCGCCTACCCGACGTGGGCACGCTGGGGACGCTCCTCACCGCCGGCGGCGAGCTGTACTGCTGGATCTACAAGCGGACCGAGCCCGGCAACGCCTGCGCCTTCCTCCGGGTCGTCGCCGCCGACGGCAGCGGCAAGGTCGGCGAGATCGGCCTCGGGTTCATCAACGAAGAGCTGGAGCAGCAGGACCAGGACGGGGCGTTCCAGCGCGAGATGTGGCCCGGCGCGCTCCACCTCCTCTTCCAGGAGCTGGGCTTCGACGAGCTCCAGACCGGGATCTTCAAGACCAACGACCAGCTCATCGAGTTGATGAAGGACCTCGGCTTCAAGGCCTCCTGGCGTGAGTCCCAGATCGAGGTCGACCAGAAGAGCCTGAACCTCCAGGTCCTCCAGCAGGCCGGCCTCGGGGACCGGTTCGTCGAGCGCGACGGCAAGATCTTCGTCCGCCTCGCCGAGCTCAAGATGACGAAAGAACAATTTCAGAAGAAGTACGCCGCCGGGTAGCGCGCTTCCCCCGAGGGCGTCCTACAGTGAACACCCTAGACCCGCTGGGCGTCCCCGCCGACGCCGATTCGCCGCCGCAGCCGCCCCTGCCCGCCCGACCGCCCCCGCCCCTCGCCGCCCTGCGCGTCCTCCTCTTCGACATCGACGGCACCCTCATCAAGACCGGGAAGGGGGTCCGCCGCGCGTTCAAGAGCGCCCTCCTCGAGACCTTCCACGACGTCGGGCGGCTCGACAGCTACAGTTTCGCCGGGAAGACCGACCCTCAGATCGTCGACGCGGTGCTCGAAGGGAGCTCCGTCCCGCCGGCGGTGGTCGCGGCCCGGCGGCAGGAGTGCCTCGACCGCTACCTCGCCAACCTGGAGGCGGAGGCCCGAGGCGGCGCCCCGCCGGGGGCGGTCCTGCCCGGCGTGCGCGAGCTGCTCGACCTGGCGGCCTCCGAGCGGAGGTGTGCGCTGGGGCTGTTGACCGGCAACGTCGCGGCCGGGGCGCGACTCAAGCTCGGGGCGCTCGGCCTCGTCGACTACTTCCGCTTCGGCGCCTTCTCCAGCGACCGCCCGGCTCGGGACGAGCTGCCGATCGTCGCGCTGTCGCGGGCGCGGGCGCTTTTCGGCGACGACCTCCATCCCCGTCAGTGCTGGGTCATCGGCGACACGGAGTTCGACGTCCGCTGCGCGCGCGCGGGCGGGATGCGGGCCGCCGCGGTCGCCACGGGGAGCTATTCCCGCGAGGCGCTCGCGGCCCACGCGCCCGATGTCCTCTTCGACGACTTCTCCTGCCCGGCCGAGGTCCTCGCGCGGCTGCTGGAGGACGGGCCGCCGGGAAGCACGGCACCGCGACCGTGAGGGGGGGCGGAGCTTGGCAGCATCCGTCGCAGGTGCCGAAGCATTCGAGCTAGCGTTGTAGTGTCAGGCGCTGCGGCGCTCCGCTCAGGAGGAGAAGCCCGGACCCTGGGCTTGCGGAAAGCCCACTGCACGCGCCCCCGGAAACAAGAGCGGGCGGGCGACCCTTGCAAGGTCGCCCGCCCGTCTTTTTTTTGGTGCGGCGCGCGATGGACGCGGGTGGCGCCGGCGGCGTCTACTCGATCTTCTTCAGCTTGAAGAGCGTCTCCATTTTGTCGAGGTATTTCGCCATCACCTCGTTCTCGGTCCCCCAGGGCTGCGCCGACTCGATCCGCCAGAGGTAGCTCGGGCAGAAATGGCTCGCGCTCACCCAGTTCTGGAACTCGTGGCTGTCGCGCTGGAGGTTGCCGCTCTCGTCGTACTTGAATTGCAACACGAACGCCTCGTCCCGGTGCGCGTACTCCTCGGACGGGAACACGTCGTCGGTGGCCGTCACGTCGAGGTCGACCTGCACGAACGTCGGGTCGTCCTTGCCGTCCACTTCCTTGTAGCGCGCCTCGTACTTCCAGATCACGTGGTTCCACACCTGGTCCTTCATGTCGTCCGAGGTCCCCGCCGCGCGCAGGTTCGACGCCAGCGGCAGGCCGTTCTTCCGGATGCCCGTCTGCAGGCCCAGCAGGAAGTCGTCGGCGTAGTCGTCCACGTCTTCCTTCAGCTTGTCGGTCGGCCGGCCCGGCGGGCAGTCCCGCACGTAGCTCGTCGGCCGCACGCTGTGGTTCGTGAAGTAGTCGGTGAGCAGCCCCTCGGCCTCTTCCTGGTTGAAGCTCACGTCGGCCGTCCCGTCCCCGCTCTTCAGCGTCGCGGCCGCGGGCTGCGAGTACAGCGAGGAGGCGACCACGGCGCCCCAACAGTGGCCCCACCAGCTCTTCTTCGAGTCCGTGCTCCGCGCGTAGCAGTACGCCCAGCCCTTCGAGGTCGTCTGGTCGTACTTCGCCTTCTCCTCGTCCGTGGTCGGCTCCGTGAACTCCCCTTCGTCCATGTGGCGCGACTTGTCGAACTTCGTGTAGCCTTCCGCGTCATGCTTCAGGCCGAGCACCTTGTCGATCTTCTCGTACGCGCCGTTCGGCGAGTAGAGGTTCATGTTCGTGCCGCGCTCGTAGAAGGGGAAGTACCAAAAGTTCCACGGCTTCTTCGCGCCCTTCACTTCGCCGGTCTGCTTGAAGCTCGCGGAGACGTTGCCGGCGGCGCCGGCCTTGAGGAAGTACCAGCCGGCCTTCCCCTCGCCGAGGGTCCAGGTCGTCCCGCTCGTCGCGGCGACGGCTGCGCCCTCCTTCGTCCCCTGGTGGACTTCGACGGCCGCGCCCGTGAGGGAGAGGTCGCCGCCCGTGGCTTCGGGGACGAAGAGCTTGAGCCACTGGCCCGCAACCGCGGTCACGGAGCCGCCCAACTTGAGCCGGATCGTGCCGGCATCGACCGTGAAGAGGTTGCTGCCGGTCGTGTCCTTGACCTTGACGGAGCGCACGCCGAGGGCCGCGTCCTTCGCGACCGTGACGTTCAGCTTGAACGAGGTCCCGTCGTCGGCGACCTCGACCACGCGATTCACGGCTACGCCGCCGGCCGGGCCCGCGCCCGCGCCGGTCCCCGCGACGAAGGACACGTCCCCCGCCTTGAGGTCGGTCGGGAAATTCGCGCCGACCACGCGCAACTCGCGATTTTCGGTCCCCTGCTCGAGCGACTTCGGACTCACGCCCGTCACGAGGAGGTCGGTGCGGCGCGTGAGCGACTCGGTGCCTTTCACCGAGGGATTCTCGGCCACGAACCACGACCCGCTCATCGAGCGCTGGTTCGCGTCCACGCGGTAGGTCGCCTTGATCGTGGCCCTCGCCCCGACGTTGCCGCTCGAGAGGCGATCGAGCATGCCCGCGCCAGGAAGGCTATACGTCATCTTGAGCGTACTCTTCCTGGAGAACCAGTCCCAGAACGACCGCGACAGGACGGCGTTCCCGGAGAAGTTCTGCTTCGTGCCGTCGGCGAACACCATCTCGCCGATCGCGGCGTAGTTGTTGCCGCTCACGCGCGTGATCGTCAGCGAGCCCGTGTACTTACCCTTCGTGGAGTGGTTCCCGTTCAGCCCCCAGAGTCCGACGATCGTCGAGCCGCTCGCGGCCCACGCCTCGGACACCGGGGCCAGCACCAGCACGGCGACCAGGAGGGCGCCGAGCAGCGTTCGCAGTTTCATGTTGTGGTCAACTCCAAAACTCCCGTGCATGGATACCCCTGTCCGCCCAAGCCGTCTCCGTGCGTCCTCCGTGACTCCGTGTCTCCGTGGTGAGAGGACTTTCGGCCCCCCCTACTCCTTCCGACTCCAATCCACCAGCTTGCCCATCTCCGCGTCCACGCCCGCCTCCGTACGCTTGGCCTCGACCCACCACGGCTTGCCGGCCTCCCACTTCTGGTAGGACTTGACCTCCTTGCCGTTCACGCGGGCGGAGCTTTCGAAGCTGACGGTCAGCTTGTCCTTCGCGTAGGTCGCCTTCTGGACCATGGGCACGCTTGTGTTCTGGACCGTGTCGCCGGTGGTCTCGTCGGCCTCCTCGACCGGGAAGCGCGGGAAATCGAACGGGATCGTCGTCCCGCTCTCCAGCCGGAAGAAGGGCTTCACCGGGTTCTTGGTCCCCGTGACGGACTCCTGGCCGTCCACGAGGCGGACCTCTTCAAAGAGCTTGACCGTGAGGTTCGCCTGGCGGATCCAAATGCGATAAGAGGTCTTCTCGTCCCCCTCCGCGGCGACCTTGAGCACGTAGCACAGATTGCCGTCCAGGTCCTTGAGGTCCTCGACCGTGAACGTGCAAGTTTCCTTCACGCGCGGGTCGCGGGTCAGGGAGGGGCCGTTCGTCGGCCGCTTCGGCATGTTGCCGATGAGCGGCATGTACTGCACCTTCCACCAGTCTCCGACCTCCCACGTGGGCACCACCGTCTTCTCGGCCGGCGGCTCCTCTCCCCCCTCCATGCCCTCGCCGGCCGGCGGTTCCTTCGGCTCCTGCGCGCGGACCGCCGGTACCGCCGCGAGCAGGGCCAGGCTCGCAGCGACCGCCCAAAACCACTTGGTCATGCCGCCTCCTTCTTGGGGATTGCTGATTGATGATTTCTGATTGCTGATTGACCGACAGCGAAATAGCCTCTCGCGGTGCCCCCCAGCAGAGGTCGTCTGCGGACCGCGAGGTCGAACCCGAGGGCAGGAAGAAACGTGCCGAGGCCGCTCCCTGACGGTCGCGGTTCCGTTTCCCACGGACGGAAACAGGGCCGCGAGCGCGAGGCCGGCTGGATCGAGGGTCCGCGCGGCAACGGTAAATCAGCAATCAGCAACAACGACCCGAAAAAAGGCTAAACGCGACCGAGTGCGGCAAGTGGCTAGATCATGGCTCCGCGTCCCAACCAGCCGCGGGCGAAATTTGAAATTTGAAATTCGGACGATCCGCGTGGGTCGAATGCGGGACGTTTACACAGAGACGCGGAGACGCAGAGGCCGGGCGCTGAGTCCACCCTCCTCTGCCGGCGAAAATCGCCGGCAACGCACTGAGAGATTGATTTTACCTTCATTTCGACTTGTTGTTCAGCAATCCGAAATAAGCAATGCGAGAGTGGGGTGGGCGGCCCTTCGCAGGACCGCCCACCCCCGTGAGCTCAGGTCGTCGTCGAAGACCTCCGTGTCGTTACGGGTTGATCTTCGCGTGCTTGAAGAGCGACTCCAGTTTCGAGAGCTTGTCGCCCAGCACTTCGTT
>JACPWG010000044.1 GCA_016197205.1 Planctomycetota bacterium | reverse complement strand
TTCTCGCGGCTTGTCATCCTGAGCGGAGCGCCGTAGCGCGAAGCGAAGGATCCAAGCCAAGGCGAACCCCCAAACTTCTCGACTGACTCCCGGCCTCTGTGTTCTTCCGTTCGGCGACGTGTCGAGAAGAGCCGACGCCACACTTGGTTCGGATCCTTCACTTCGCTCAGCGCTGCGGCGCTTCGCTTCGTTCAGGATGACAAGCCTCGAACGGGTTCACTGAAAGCATACGTGGAAACGACGGGTCCGCCCGCGCGATGCGCGACGATTCAGACCGGGCGGTCGCCCTCGCACCGACGAAGTGCCGGGAGCGGCGGATCGCGATGGCCAAAGGCTTGTCGAGCGATGTTCCCGCGCGTGCCTCCGGCGTGGCGAGGTCTCCCCTGGGTGCGGAAGCTTGCGCCGAGACCGCTCCCTCACGGTCGCGGTTCCGTTCGGCCAGGCGCGCGGATCGCGCCGCGTCCATCAGCCATCAGCAATCGCCAATCAGCAATCCCCCTAGATTCCCGCCCAGCTCGTGAACGCCTCGCTGCCGAGGAAGACGGCGGCGCTGCCCAGCTCCTCTTCGATGCGGAGGAGCTGGTTGTACTTCGCCACGCGTTCCGAGCGCGAGGCCGAGCCGGTCTTGATCATGCCCGTGTTCGCCGCGACGGCGAGGTCGGCAATGGTCGTGTCCTCGGTCTCCCCGGAGCGGTGCGAGATCATCGTCGTATACCCGGCGGCCTTGCTCATCTCGATCGCCTCGAGGGTTTCGGTGAGCGAGCCGATCTGGTTGAGCTTGATGAGGACGGAGTTCGCGATCCCCTCGTCGATGCCCTTGTAGATCCGGTCGGTGTTCGTCACGAAGAGATCGTCCCCGACGAGCTGGACCTTCTCGCCCAGCTCCCGGGTGAGCTGCGCCCAGCCCTCCCAGTCGTCCTGCGAGAGCCCGTCCTCGATGGAGGCGATCGGATAGCGGTCCAGCCACTCGCCGTACATCTTCACCATGTCGGCCGCGCCGCGCGTCGACTTGTCGGACTTCAGGAAGACGTACTTCCCATCCTTGTAGAATTCGCTCGCGGCCACGTCCACGGCCAAGACGATCTCCTCGCCCGGTTCGTACCCCGCCTGGGCGATCGCCTCGACCAGCAGGTCGAAGCCTTCGACGTTCGACTTCAGGTTCGGGGCAAACCCGCCCTCGTCCCCGACCGCGGTGTTGGCGCCGCGTTCGTGGAGAACGCGCTTGAGCGCATGGAAGGTCTCGACGCCCATGCGGAGGGCCTCGGAGAACCGCTTCGCGCCGACGGGGACGATCATGTACTCCTGCACGTCGACGTTGTTGTCCGCGTGCGCGCCGCCGTTCAAGACGTTCATGAAGGGGACGGGCAGCGTCCGCGCCCCGACGCCGCCCAGGTAGCGGTAGAGGGGGAGCCGGACGGAGCCCGCGGCCGCCCGCGCGGTGGCGAGGCTCACGGCGAGGATCGCGTTCGCGCCCAGCCGGGACTTGTTCTCCGTGCCGTCGAGGTTGATGAGTACGCGGTCCACGAGCGCCTGGTCGGTGGCCTCGCGGCCCGCGAGCTTGGGGGCGATCTCCTCGACGATGTTGCGGATCGCTTTGGCCACGCCCTTCCCGTCGTAGCGTTCCGGGTCCTTGTCGCGGAGCTCCAGCGCCTCGTGCTCCCCGGTGGACGCCCCCGACGGGACGGCCGCGCGCCCGACGGTCCCGTCGGACAGGCCGACCTCGGCCTCGACCGTGGGGTTTCCTCGCGAGTCCAGGATTTCTCGGGCGTGCACCCGAGCGATGGTCGACATGACACCCTCCGTTCTGGTTGAGATCAGCTCCGCCTCTTCAGGGCGAAGATGGCGATTTTGTTTTCGCTCGTCTGCGCGACGAGAAAGCGGCCGTCGGCGGTGAACTCGCACGGGCCGTGCCCGCGGTCCTTGCCGCGGATCGCTTCCAGCTCCTTGCGGTCGGGCACGGACCAGAGCCGAAGCGACCCGTCGTCCGCCGAGGAGAGCAAGGTATGCCCGTCGGGGAGGAATCCGATCCAGGTCACGCGTGCCTGGTGCCCGACGAGGTCGGCCGGCGGCTGGCTCGTATCCAGCTCCCAGACGCGGATGTGACGGTCCCAGCCCGCGGCGGCGACGCACCGGGAATCGGCCGAGAAGGCGACCGCGAGGGCGCCGCCCGACATCCCCCCCAGCTCCTTCCACCGCGCCCGGGTCTTCAGGTCCCAGAGGGCCACGGTGCGGTCCCAGCTCGCGGAGGCGAGGAGCTTGCCGTTCGGCGAGCACGCGAGCGCGGCGATCTTATCCTTGTGCCCGGTGAGCGTGGCCAGCGTCGTGCCGGCCCCGTAGTCCAGCAGCCGGATCGCGTGGTCCTCGCGGGCCGTGGCGAGGAGCTTCCCGTCCGCGCTCAGGCGGAGGTGGCTGAGGTTGCTCTTGCTCTCCCGGAAATTGGCGAGCGGCGCGCCCGGGGAGGCCAGCCGCCAGAACTTGACGAGACCGTCGATCCCGGCGGTGAGAAGCCCCCAGGCGTCCGGTGAAAACGCGACGTAGAGGACCCTTCCCTCGTGGGCATCGATCCGCGCCATGCACTCCCAGTTCGTCGTGCTCCAGACCCAGACGACTCCATCCTCGCCGCCGGCCGCGAGCAGGCGGCCGTCCACCGAGAAGGCGACCGAACGCATGGGGCCTTTGACCTCCAGGGCCCGGACCGGCGCGCCGGTCGGCACGGAGAAGACGGCGACCTGCGAATCCTCGCAGACGGCGGCGATTTTTCCGTCGCCGGGGTGGAACGCGAACGCGTAGAGCGCTGTGGAGAAGGGGATTTCCTTGGAGAGGAACGAAGCCCGAAGGAGGACGCCGGTGTCCCGGGGCCGGTCCGCGGGGGCGCCCGCAACGCCGGCCGGGGGGGGCGCGCTCGAGGCGCCTGCGCCCGCAGGGGCGGGCGCGCCCTGGGTCCCGCCCGGCGCGGGCCGCGTGGTGGGCGTCGGGAGCGAGCTGGGACGGGGTGTGCCGGGCAGGGCGGCGGCGACGTTCGTGGAGAACATTTTTTTTCGCCGGCAGTAGAGGACCCGCTCCTCGATGGTCTTTTTTTCCTCGCCGGGGGCGAAGGTCATGCACGCGGCGTAGGCGTCCTGGGCCTTGTTCCAGTCGCGGAGGCCCTCGAGCTCGCGGGCCTTCTTCAGGGTCTGCTGGTACCGGGCCTTCGCGATGAGCGCGTCGATCTCCGGGTCGCGTTCGCTGCCGCGGGTCTTCAGGAATTCCTCGCAGGTCGTCACGAGGTCGTCCCAGCGTTCCATGGAGAGGAGCAGGTGGGCCAGGCCGAGCAGGGCCTCTTTCGTTTCGACGCTGCGACCCGCGAGCGCGGCCGCCTCCGCGCCGGCCGCGGGCAAGGGGGTGGCGGCCGGGACGGGCGGGGCCGCGGGAGGCGGCGCCGCGGACTGGGCCGCGCCGGCGGCCGGCGGGGACCCGTGGGGTGGGGCGGCTTCCTGCGCCGTCTCGCGGAGCGCGGATACGGGCGGCGCCGCGGTCATGGAGGGGGAGGCCGTGGCGCCGGAGGGGGGCTTGAGCTTCACCGCGGGGAGCGCGGCACCGCAGCCGCCGCAGTGACGCGCGTCGAGCAGGCTTCGGTAGCCGCACCGGTCGCAGCGTCGCGTGGGCAGGAAGGCCACGCGCCCCTGGGCGACCTGCTCGAGCAGCATCTCGATGCGCGGATCGTCCCAGCCGGCCGAGGTGCCGCCGAGGGCGTCCAGCACCATGCAGCCCAGCTCCTGCACGTCGAGCTTCCCGAAAAGCAACTGGGGACGTGGAGCGAGGGCGGGCGCGCGCAAGTCCTGCCCGCAGCGTGGGCAGAAGAGGGAATCCTCCGGGGGAGAGTTTTGACAACGGCCGCACCGCATAGTTTCCTCCAGGCCATCTTCCCCCCACGGACGGCGCGTGAGGCCGCGATTGTAGGGGGCCCGGATCGGGGCGTCAAGCGAATTAGGGCCCGTAGAGGGCCGCGCCCCCAGGAGCCTCGAGGTCCGAATCTGCGCAGTTATTTTTGCGCGGGCGCCTAGCGGGCGGCCAAACTTGCCTTCGCCTATGGGTCCCCGACTTCCGTGGGGAGGTACTTAGCGGCGCGCACAGCTTCTTCCCGGAAATCGCTCGCCCAAGGGCCATCGGCGTGGTAGAATGGAAGTTCTTTGCCCAGGATAGGTCGGGAGTCCACGATCGGGGTTCCGCCGGCAGGCGGATAGGGGGTCTTTCATGCGTCCAGATCGGAAGTGCCGCGGGGCATCCACGACGGAGCTCATCGTGACCGTTTCGGCGGTGGCGATTTCCGTCCTCCTCGCGGTCACGCTCTTTGGCCGGCAGGGCGCCGGCCTTTTTTCGAGCGCCACCAAGAGCTTGCAGCGTGGGTCCGGGGGCGGCGGCGGCGGCGAGGCGGACGGCGTCCCCTCCGCGATACCCGCCACCACGGGCTCGGGCGGCAACGCGGCGGGCGGCGCAGCCGGAGGGGCGGGACCGGGCGATACGGTGGCGCCGCGGCCGACGGGCGGGGCGGCTCCCCCGAGCCCGGGCGCCGGCGCCGGCGGCAGCAACCCGCCGCAGGGAGAGCCCAAGACGCTCGCGGAGGCGGTCGAGCGCGCCCGCCAGTTCAACTACGACGCCCGGATCCAGCAAGGCGCGGAGTGCGGCTTCGCGGCGCTTGGCACGGCGATGGACTACTGGCACAAGCAGAACGCCGCCAACCCGAACCCGGCGACCGACGGCGCCGGCGGGACGAAGGACAATGCGATCAAGAAGGGCTATATCACGCCCGAGAACACCTACATCAAGGTGCGGGACCTCGCGGCGCTCGCCCGGGATTCGGGCTACAACAGCGGCTACAAGGACAATGCGACGATCGACGACATCAAGGACTCGCTCAAGAAAGGTCGCGGCGTCATCGTGCTCCAGCCCGTGGATCCGAAGGGGAACCCGACGACCGACAGCAAATACCGGACGTGGGGGCACTTCTCGGTCGTGGAGGGCTTCGTGACCTTCCAGGGGAAGGAATACATGATCGTGAAGAACGGTTGGAGCAAGGATAGCTACGTGTGGCCGGTGGACGACTTCAAGGCCGCCTGGAACCAGAGTGAGTACAAGAGCCCGATGGTGGAAGTCTATCCAAAGTGAGGGATGCCCGGATGCGTGCGTGGCTGCCGGTGTTGGCGGGGGTCGTCGGACTTTGCGGTTGGGCCTGGATGGTCTGGGCCGAAGGGACCGGGGACGGCCTGGTCGTGCTTTGTCCCAGGCTCCGGGATGGGAAGCCGGACTCGATCAGCCTGAGTCCCGCGGGCCAGGAACTGCTTTACGTGACGAGCGGGACGACCGGCGAGTCGGGCGTCTGGATCGCGGATCGGGCCGGGACTCCGGTCCGGCGCCTGCTCACCGACAAGCCCCCTGCCTTGCTGCACAGCTCTCCGGAGTGGTCGCCCGACGGCCGTTCGGTCGCCTATCAGATTTCGTCGATGCAGGGTGCGCCCGCCCAATTTCTCCGCGTCGGGGTGATGGACCTCGCTTCCGGAAAGTCGCGGGAGTTCGACGGACTGGCCTACGCCTGGACCCCGGACGGGGCTTCGATCGCCGTCGCCGACCCTGCGCACAAGAAGCTGCGGGTGTACGCCGTCGCGAGCGGGGACGCGACCGAGCTCGGGGAGTACCGCGACGTCGGACATCTGAAATACCTGCTGCCGTCGCTGGCCTGGTCGCCGGACGGGCAGACACTTGCCTTTTCGGCGACCCCGGACGATGCGCCGAACCTGCGGGGCGGCGTGTGGGTGGTCGATCGAAAGGGGGGCGCGCCCAAGCAGGTATTCGAGTGGAAGGGGGACCGGACCGGAGTCTTCCCGACCTGGTCGAAGGACGGCAAACGGCTCGCGATCCTGGAGCTTCACTATGGCCGGCCCGCGGGCTCGCGCATCGTCATCGTAGGTGCGGACGGCTCCGACAGCCGCGAGGCCTACAAGAGCGACGGCCTGGACGACGACTACGCGCCCGGCTGGTCGCCCGACGGGGCGCGGTTCGCGCTCGTCCGCGGCGTGCTGGAGCCCGCGCTGGGAATGATGAAGAAGGAAAAGGACCTCTGGGTCGTGGATGCCGGAAACGGTCGTCTCACGCAGGTCACCACGACCGGCGCGCTCGGCGGGCGGGTTCGGTGGTCGGCGGACGGGCGCACGCTCGTCGTCGAGGGCGGGGGAGCGGTCACGCTGATTCCGGCGCCGTAGCGCCGGGTCACGTCGCGCCACGGGCCGCCTGAAGGCGGAACTACGAACAGCACCGTGGTCTGCGCGTGCTGGGCCGGGAGATCGGCCATCGTAGGGCGACATGCCCGAAGCACTGCGACCCCGTTCGTAGTTCCGCCTTCAGGCGGAGCGAATGGCCGGCGCCGGTGTCTCAGGGCATCGCTCTACTCACATCGCGCGCAGGGTCAGGGAAGTACGGGAGCGGGCGGGTATGTACCTTTGGCGTTCGATGACCGACGCGGAGCGCGAAGCGGCGCTCGCTCGACGTCGGACACTGCGCTACCCGTGGCACGGCCCGCCCACCCTCATGCCCGTCGAGGCCGCCTTCTACCACTTGACGGCGGCATGCTACGAGCACGCGCATGTCCTCGGTTGCTCGCCCGAGCGGCTGACCGCCTTCGAGGCGTGTTTGCTCCACGAGCTTGAAGGCAAGCGGATCAGGATTCAGGCATGGTCGTTTCTGCCGAACCACTATCACTTGCTTGTCGGGGTATCGGACGCCCGTGTTGTGAAAGCGGTCCTCGGGCAGCAGCATGGCCGGACCTCGAGGGCATGGAATCAGGAGGAGGGAAGTCAAGGGCGCAAGGTCTGGCACCGCACGGCCGACCGAAGGATGCGTGGAGAGGGCCACTACTGGGCGACCATGAATTACATCCACAACAACGCGGTGAAGCACGGCTATGCCCAACGCTGGCAGGACTGGCCGTGGTCGAGCGCATCGGAATTTCTGGAACGGGCGGGACGTGAGCAGGTGGAGCGAATCTGGCATGCGTATCCGGTATTCGAGTACGGCAAGGGCTGGGACGACTGACAAGTGATAGCCAGTCATGGGACGGGCCGCCTGAAGGCGGAACTACGAACAGGGCCGTGGCCTGCGCGCGCCGGGCCTGGAGGTCGTCGATCGCAGGACAACATGCGCGAAAGACTGCGTCCCCGTTCGTAGTTCCGCCTTCAGGCGGCGCGAAGGGCCGACGGAAGAGCCGAGTTTGTCCGCCCCCCGCCTACTTCGCCTGCTCCTGCTGCGTGGTGGTCTGACCCGCCTGCTTCACCTGCCCCAGCGCGCGCGTCTCTTCGAGCAGCCGCTTCAGCGCCGCGACCACGTGCTCGCGCGACTCCAGTTCCCCGGATTTCGCGAAGAGCCGCAGCAGGCGCTCCTGGCTCTTCCCTGCATCCTCGGCGGGGCCCAACGCCCGAAGGCAGAAGATCACCGTCTCCCGGCCTCTTTCCGGTGAGCCCGCGGCCGCCACCGCCGCTGCGAGGTCGGCCGCCGCCCGCTCAAGGTCGCCGCTTCGGGCAAAGGCGGTGGCCCGCAGTCGTAGCAGCTCCTCGTCGTGCGGGAGGCGGGTCAGTCCGGCGTCCATGGTCGCCAGCTCCTCCGCGGGCCGCTCGAGCAGCCGCAGGCCTTCCGCCAGGCCGGCGTAGTCGCGCGCCCGCGGCGCTTCCGCCTCGATGGCCTTTCGAAAGTTCGCGACCGCCGCCTCCAGCCACGCGCGTCGCGCGATCGCGACCTCCGTCGGCTCGCCCGCCTTCCCCTGCCCGGGCATCGTCGCCGTCGTCGTGTCGGTCGAGTAGGCGAAGCTTCCGCCCGTGCCCGCGGGGAGACCGCCCCATTCGCCCGCGAGCGTCGCGTCCTTGGGGGACGGCCCAAGGGCGATGCCCAGCTCCCGCCAGCCGAGGTCCCCGGGCGTCGCCGGCAAGCCCAGCGCTACCGTAGGCCTCGCCGCGGCCTCCTCGTCCCCCACGCGCTTTTTCCACTCTGCGAGGTGCAAGTCCGGATCCGAGGTCGACGGCGCGGCGCCGTCGCGGCGCACCCCGACCGGATGCCCCCCTGGCGTCGCAGCCACGTCGCGCAGCGCGGGCGGGGCCTCGGCCTGGGTGGAGGACTCGGGCATGCGCAGGCGCCGCATCCCCTGGAACATCGGCAGGCCGGCCGCCACGAAGAGCAGGAGCGAGAGGCTCACGGCCAGCGTGACCTGGCACCCCTTGCTGCCGCTCAGGAGTGCAAGGCGTACCTGCTTCTCCCGTCCGATCGGCGTCGCAGCCCCGGCGGGCGCGGCACCGGACGCCACTCCGCCGCCGCCTCCGGCCGAAAGCGACTCGGGTCGCGAGACCGGGATCGGCGTCCCCTTGAGGACGGTGGGAGAGGTCGCGGCGAGCGGCGGCGTCGAGACCGCGGGCGTCGCGGAAAGGGGTGGGGGAGTGCCCATCGGCGGGCCCAGACCGCCATGCGCGGCCTCCAGGGCCCGCGCAAAGGCCTCCATGGTCGCGTAGCGGCCGTCGGGCGACTTCGCGAGCGCTCGCTCGACCACGCGCGCCACCGACTCCGGGACCGCCGGGTTCAGCTCGCGGATGGGCGGTGGCGTCTCGTGGACGTGTTTGTACATGAGCGCGATCGGCGTGTCGCCCGTGAACGGACAGCGGCCGGTCAGGAGGAAGTGCAGCGTGACCCCGAGCGCGTACTGGTCGGCGCGGCCGTCCACCGCCGTGCCCGAACACTGCTCCGGGGAGATGAAGGAGGGCGTCCCCATGATCTGCCCGGTGTGGGAGAGGTCGCTTCCCCCGGAGAGCAGCTTCGCGAGCCCGAAGTCCGTGACCTTCACCGTCCCGTCCGCGGCGAGGAGGATGTTGTCCGGCTTCACGTCCCGATGCACGATCCCGCGTCGATGCGCATGGTCGAGTGCGAGCGACGCGGCGCGCGCCACGCGCAGGGCCTCGGCGACGGGCAGGGGGCCGGCGCGTCGGACGCGGCGCTCGAGGCTTTCCCCCTCGATGAATTGCATGACCAGGAAGTGCAGCCCCGCCTCCTCGCCGACGTTCAGGACCTGGACGACGAACGGGTGGTCGATCTGCGCGGCGGACCGGGCCTCGAGTCGGAACCGTTCGACGATGGAAGGCTCCGCGAGCAAATGGGGGGCGAGCACCTTCACCGCCACCCGCTTGTCGAGGGCCACGTGCCGGCCCTCGAAGACCACGCCCATGCCGCCGCGGCCGATGAGACGGAGGATCTCGCAGCCGCCGAGCCGCGTTCCCACCAGCTCCGGGATGCCGGGTCGGCCCGCGGGCGCGGGCTGTGCCTCCCACGCGGTCGTGGGCTCGCCCATCCTTGTGCGCTCCTCCAACGCCGCGAGGACGGTCGCCATGCCCGCGAGCCGGGCGCGCGCCTCCGGCGCCAGGTCGGGTCGCGAGGACAGGAATTCCTCGAAGGACTTGCCCGCGTGCGTGGTCTCCCACTCGCGTTCACGTGCGTCGTACCACGCGCCGTCGAAGAGTCCCTGTTCGATGGCAAGCCGGCCAAGTGCCTTTCTGCGTTCGTTGTCCATGCCGCGTATTCTAGTGGCCGCCGGACGGCAGGTCAACACTCGCGCTCGAAGCCGGATGTGAAGGGACACTTGAGAATGGAGATTTGAGATTTGAGATTTGAGATTTGCCTTTTGAAATTTGAAATCTGAAATTTGAAATTTGAAATCGTGAGCGTTTGAAGCTGAGTCGCAGGGTTCTGATCTGCCCCAAGCTGCTTCCCTCTACTTGTCCTTGTGACGCTCCCCTGCATCTCGCAGTTGCACTCCCCGTCCCGCCCGGCTAGGATGGTGGGCATGGACCTCTTCCACGAAAACCTCTTCGCGGCGGCGGCCGTCGAACGGGGCTACCTCCGCACGGAGCAGGTCGACGAGTGCCGCCGACTCCAGGCCAAGGCCCAGGAGCTTGGGCTGCTACTTTCGCTGCCCCAGGTGTGCGAGGCCCATCGCGTCCTGACGCCCGAGCAGATGACCGAACTGGAGCTGAGCGTCCGGCGGATCTCGGCGCAGGTCCGCACGCCGGACCTGCCCCGCCGTGCGAACCCCGCTACACAGCAGGACGACGAGGCGTCCGGGACCGGCGAAGGGGGCCGCTTCGATGAGCGCGGCGCACCGGACCGCTCGGACTCCGGCTTCCTCCCGCTCAGCCGGGACCTGCCCCCGTTCGAAGGGGAGCCCGTGCCGGCGTGGTCACGCGGGTCCGGCTGCGCACCGCGCGGGGACCCGAACCTGGACCACACGGTGATGGCGGCGCTCTCCCCGCCGCCGGGGGCTTACCCGGAAGCGACCGTCCCCGGCGCCGCGCCCGTGACGCTCGGCCCGTTGCTCTCCGGCGTTTCCCCGACCCCAGGAAACGTCACGATCCTCGAGGGCTCCGGCGACGGCTCCCCGCCGCCCGCCGTCCTTCCGGCCGCGTCCGCGCTGGGCCAGGTGGGCGAATACGCGCTACTCCGCGAGCTGGGCCGCGGCGGCATGGGGGTCGTGTATGAGGCGATCCAGACCTCCCTGGGGCGTCGGGTCGCGCTCAAGGTGCTCAACCCCGCCGCCATCAGCGAGGAAAAAGTCCAGCGCTTCAAGCGGGAAGCCGAGGCGGTCGCCAAGCTGAATCACCGGAACATCATCAAGGTGTACGGCGCCGGCCAGGATGCCAACAAGGTCTACTGGTACGCGATGGAGTACCTGGAGGGGAAGACCGCGGACGTCGTCGCGATGGAGGAGAAGCCCCCGCTCGCGCGCATCGCCCGCTGGGGCAGCCACGCCGCCGACGCCCTGGACTACGCCCACTCGCTGGGCATCATCCATCGCGACATCAAGCCGGCCAACCTCATGGTCGTGCCCGGCGACAACCTGGTGATCATGGACTACGGCCTCGCGCGCGACCTCTCCGCCTCCGAGCTGACCGCTTCGGGCCAGGTCCTCGGGACGCCGAGGTACATGTCCCCCGAACAGGCCGAGGGGGAGCGCGGCGGCATCGACGGCCGGACCGACATCTACTCCCTCGGCGCGTCCCTGTACGAGCTGCTCGCGGGCCGGCCTCTCTTCGAGGGGGAGACCGTGGCCGCGATCCTCCAGAAGATCATCTTCGAAGAACCCGCCTCGCTCTGCGCGCGTTGTCCCGCCGTGCCCAAGGACCTGGAGACCATCGTGTTCAAGTCCCTGGCGAAGGAGCCGGAACGCCGGTACGCGACCGCCGGGGAACTCCACGAAGATCTCGAGCGATTCCTGCGGGGCGACCCGATCCTCGCCCGGCCCGCGAGCCTGCTCGCGAAAGGGATCCGCAAAGTCCGCCGCAACCGAGCCCTGTCCGCGACCGTCGCGGTGTCCCTCGTCGTGGTGGGCTCGGTGTCGGCCGCCTACTTGCTGCACCGGCGCGGCAGCGAAGCCCGCGCGCGCGAGATGGCCCGGGGCAACGGGCTCCTGGAGAGCCGCGAGTTCCAGGCCGCGATCGAAGTGTACTCGCGGGTGCTCGACGAAAAGCCGGATCTGCAAGAGGCGCGGCTCCAGCGGGCGCGCGCGCTCGCGCTCAAGGGGGACCGCGCCGGCGCCCGCGCCGACCTCGACGTGGTGCTCGCCGCGGAGCCCCGGTCCGGCCGCGCCCTCCTCGAACGCGGGCAGCTACGCTCCCGCGAGGGGGACGCGCCCGGTGCCGTCCAGGACCTCTCGGGCGCGCTCGAGGCGAGCCCGGGCAACGATCTCGCCCTGGTGGCGCGCGGTTGGGCCCTGGTGGATGCCGGGGACCTGCCCGCCGCGGGCAAGGATTTCGACGCGGCGGCGGAGGCTACGCACGCCGCGAAGCTTCGCGCCCTCGCCCTGTGCGGGCAGGGGGTCGTGGCCATGTCACGCGGCGAGTCGGAGCGCGCCCGCACGCTCTTCGATCTTGCCGTCGAGACGGACATCGAGTGCTATCGCGCGTACCTGGAGCGCGGGCGGGCGCATCAGGCGGCGGGTCGGTACGGCCAGGCCGTCCAGGATCTCACGCAGGCGGTGAAGCGCGAGACGAAGGGGTTCGAGGCGCTGCTCGAGCGGGCGCGGGCCTATCACTCGCAGTTCTCGGAGGAGAGCGCCCTGGCCGATTGCCGGGAGGCGGCCTCGCGCGCGCCGGCGGACTTCCGGCCGTTGTGGGCGGAGGCCCGCTACACGTACGATGCGCAGCGCTCGGCGGAGCTCACCGGGCGCGTGCTCGCGGCCAACCCGCTCCTCGCGGAGGCGTGGGCGCTCCAGGGCTGGCTGCGGCTCGTGCGAGGGGAGGCGGCCGCCGCCTCCGATTTTCAGCGGGCCCTCGACCTTCGCAACGGTTGGGCCGAGGCTCTCGCCGGGCTCGCCGGCGCCGCCCTCCGCCATGGGGACGTCGATGCGGCCCTCGAGCTCTCCGGCCGGGCCGTGGCCGCGGACCCCGAGTTCGGCGAGGCGCACGGGGCGCGCGCCGAGGCCCTCGAAAAAAAGGGAGACTCGGTCGCCGCGCGCGAGGAGTACGCCCTGTCCGAGCGGTTCTCGTCGAAGCTCGCCCTGGAGGCCATGAGCTATGCGCGAATGTGGTCGCTCTGGGACGAGTTCCACAACCTCGAGAAGCGAAAAGAAAATATCGAGGGGATGGAGACCGGGGCGTGGAACATCGTCCGGATCGCCGCGCGGCTGATCCGCGTCCGACCCCACTTCGCCCTGGCCCCGCTCCTGGCCGCGCGTGCGCTCTGGATGATCAACGAGCCCGAGAAGGCCCTGCTCCTGGCGAACCAGGCGCTCCAGCGGGACCCCTTTCTCGGCGAGGCGTATCTCTTCCGCGCCCGGCTCCGCACCGACCATGCGCGGACGCGGGACCCGGCCGCGGGGCTGGCGGACGCGGAGCGCGCGGCGCAGCTTCTCCCGGACGACGCCCGGGCCCTCGAGCGCATCGGGCTGGCCCGGTACTACCAGGACGACTTCGGCGGCGCGCTGGAGGCCTACGACCGCGCGCTGAAGAAGGCGCCCGACCTGGCGGTGCTGCACCGGCGGCGCGCGGACGCGCTGCGGCGGCTGGAGCAGCTCTCGGAGTGCGAAGAGGCGCAGGCCCGAGCGCGGAAGGCCCGCCCGGACCGGGTCGCATCGCGCGAGTACCTCAACCTCGGCCACTACTGCACGGAACGGAAGAAGTACGAGCTGGGCGTATTCTATTGCACGCGCGCGCTCGACGAGGACCCGAACTCCCGGGAGGCGCTGTCCGTGCGGGCGACGGCCTTCTCGGACTCCGGTCGCATCGACCTCTCCCTCCTCGACCAGGCCCGGGCCACGGAGATCGATTCCGCCAGCGCGGTCACGCTCTTTTCGAAGGCCGACCGGTACCTCACGAAGAGCAAGATGCCGGTCCAGGTGGTGGTGAACGTGATCGAGAACCTCGTCCGGTCGAACCCGAAGGATGCCGGCGCGATCGGGCTCCGGTCCTTCCTGCACTACCTCCTGCGGAACCCGGAGGCCGGCATCCGGGACGCGGACCGCGCGCTCGAACTGAACCCGGACTTCACCGTGATGTACTCGCTCCGCGGCATCCAGCGGGTCCGCCTGGGGGAGCTGGAGAAGGCCCTGCCCGACCTGCTCGAGGGGGACCGGCGCGCGCCGGAGGCGGGGATGCCCCAGTATTTCATGTCCCAATACCTGGCCGTCACCGGGCACAAGGAGCAGGCGATCGCGCTCCTGAAGAAGTGCATGACCCTCGGCTTCGAGAACTTCAAGGACATCATCCGGCGCGAGAAGCACTTCGATTCGCTCGCGTCCGAGCCGGAGTTCCAGAAGCTGGTGCAGGAAAGGTGAGGGGATTTGAGAGTTGAGATTTGAGATTTGAGATTTGGGTCCGCAGAGGCATGACTTCGAGCGCTGATGCTGCGCGGAAGCGAACGCCACGGCAACCACAGATTTCCCAGAGCAGCCGATGGCCGCAACCAAACCACGACGGAACCACAGCTTTCACAGATTACACAGATTGCGACGATTCTAATCTGTGAAATCTGTGAAACAATCGCCGAAAAGCTTGTTTTTTGGGCAACGAATTCCCAGCAGAAAATTCGCGAAGTCGGGCTTTTTTTGGGGGGGGGGGGCCCGGGGGCCCCCGCCCCCAGGCATCGGTCGATCCACGGAAATGTAAAGTAGTTCTTGCGCGGGCGCTACTCCTTCGGTTTTGGGTTTCGGGCGCGAGCTTGACTTGGGGTTTGGGATTTTCTCCGGCTATCGCCCCTCGAGCACGTCGCGCACCGTGGGGTCGTTCCGCACACGCTCGAAGTCGGGGTCCTCGCGGACGAAGGCGAGCTGTTTCCAGCCGAAGAGGAGGGCCTTCCGCAAGCTGAGGGCGCAGCCTTCGGCGTCCCCCCGGAGCGCGAGGAGGGTGGCCATGCCGTAGTGGACGCGGGGGTCGGCGTCGTCCTTCTTGCGGGCCTCGTCGAGGAGGGACCTCGCCTCGTCGTACCGGCCTTCCCGGTACAGAATGCCGGCCTTCCATAGACACTGCTCGAGGGTGAAGAGCGTTTTCTGCTGCCCGAGCGCCGCGTCGCGACCGAGCTTGTACACGAAGTCCATGAGCAGCACGGCGTCACGGGGGGACGTGCGGAGCCCGGCCTTGCGCGCGAGCCAGGCGATCGCCTCCGGTCCTCGGGCATGCTCGCGGGCGAGGCTCGCCAGGCTTCGCATCAGCACCTCCAACTCGTAGCCGAGCGTGGCGCGTCGTTCCGAAATCCGGTCGATCGCGTCCCGTACGCCCGGGGAAGCGACCGCCACCCGGAAGTTCGCGCGCACCGCCGCCTTGAAGGGGGGAGCGAGGACGAGCACGTCCTCGAACTCCGACAGCTCGCGTCGCACCAGGCTCACGATCATCTGGAAGAGCGGCTTCTGGATCTCGGCTTCGACCCGGTGGAGCTCCAGGAAAAAACCTTCCGACGAGGTGCCGCGCAAGGCGAGGAATTCCTGGTCGGCCTCTGGGGTTCGTCCCAGGAGGACGAGCAGCATGCAGCGGAGCACGCCGGTCTCTCCGGTGGAGCGGTCGATCGCCAGCCCCGCGTCCGCGGCCGCGAGCGCGCGTTCGCAGTCGCGCGCAAGGAGGCGCGTGAGCGCGAGCGAGCGATAGGGGCCCGCTTGCGGCCTGAGGTTCAGGGAGCAAACGAGAGCGGCCTCGGCGTCGGCGAACCGATGGGCCGCGGCCAGCACGCGCCCCAGGAACTCGTGCGCTTCCGGCCATTCCGGCGCGTAGCGGAGTACTTGCCGCAGCTCCGCCTCGGCGCCCCGGAGGTCCCCCATTTCGAAGCGCAGCAGGCCCAGGTTCATGCGTGCCGCGACATCCAGCGGATCGTCCGTCACGAGGTGGTCGAGGATGCCGAGCGCCGCATCGGGATCCCTCAGTCGGCCGACGTGCCAGAGTCGCACGGCGGCCACCGGATGGTAGAGGAAGCCCTGGGCCCCGGCAAGGAGGAAGCGGGCTTCAGGGAGGGAGTCGCTCTCGGCCAGGCCCTTCAGCTCCTCCAGCGTGGCGGTCATGTCCCCGGACGCGCCGCCCGACGCGATCCACTCGAAGACCGTTCGCGTGCAACGGGCTAGCCGGCCGTAGGGCCCCGTGGACGGGTCGCGCGCAAGCGCAGACAGCTCCAGTTCCGATTGCGCCCGGAGCCGGTCGCTTTCCGGCTGCGCGCTCGAAAGGTGCGCCTTGCGGTGGGTGAAGAAGTGCAGCAGGCCGAGGCGAAAGCGGACGCGGGGCGAAGCAGGGTCGAGGGCCAGCGCGGATTGGTACCACTTCTCGGCGCTCGCGGCGTCCCCCTGCCACTCGTACAGCAGGCCGAGGCGCAGCAGGGCCTCGGGAGACTCGGGGAGGAGCGAGACGGCCGTCTCGAGCCGGCCACGCGCCCAGGCGAGGCCGCCGGTCTTGGCGACCGCCGAGGCGTCCGCGGCCTGGGCGCAGATGGCCCGGGCCTCCAGCTCCGCCTCGATGCGGCCGCGATCCGCCCGCCACAGGGCGCCGCCGCCCGCCAGGACGAAGGCCACCGCCGTCGCCGCCGCGGCCAGGCCGCCGCGGTGCTTGCGCGCCCGGCGGAAGAGGCGTCCCCACGCGCTCTCGGGCCGGGCCAGGATCGCCTCCCCATCGAGGTAGCGGCCGAGGTCGGCGGCAAACTCCCCGACCGTCGCGTAGCGTCGCTCGGGCTCCTTCTGCAGGGCCCGCAGGCAAATGGTCTCGAGGTCCCGGTGCAGCCGCGAATTTCGCGCGCGCGGCGGGACGGGCTCCAGTCGGGCAATCGCGTCGAGCAGCTCGTACAGGGTCTCCCCTTCGAACGGAGGGCGGCCCGTGAGGAGGTGGTAGAGCGTCGCGCCGAGCGAGAACTGGTCCCCGGCGGGCCCGATGTCCGCGGCGCGGCCGCGCGCCTGCTCCGGGCTCATGTAGGCGGGCGTGCCGAGGAGCGCGCCGCTTTGGGTCAGCGGCGCCGCGCGGGCCGTCTCCTCTCCGCCGAGGCGGACCTCCTTGGCGAGCCCGAAGTCCACGAGCCAGGGCCGGTCCTCGCGGTCGATGAGGATGTTCCCCGGCTTCACGTCCCGATGGACCACGCCGCGTCCGTGCGCGTACTGGAGCGCATCGGCGACGGCGCGCACCCAGGTGATGGCCAGACGTACGGCGAGGGGGCGTTCCATGCGTGCGGCCAGCGGCTCCCCGGGGATGAAGTCGGCGGTGAAGTACGGCAAGCCTTCGGCGATGCCGACCTCGTGGACGGCGACGATGTGGGGGTGGCGAAGTTGAGCCGCCAGTCGCGCCTCGCGTTGGAAACGCTCGACCTGCGCGGCGGCGAGCGGCCCCTCGGCCCGCACCTGTTTTAGCGCGACGTCGCGGCGCAACTCGGGGTCCCACGCGCGCCAGACCACGCCCATGCCCCCGCGTCCGAGCTCCTGGAGGAGGAGGTGGCGGCCGAACGGGACACCGCAGGGCGGCGAGGCGCCGGACGGTGCGTCGGGACGCGGCGCCCGTGGGGGCCGGACCGCGGGCCCGGGACGGGGAAGGGTGGGTTCGCCGGTCGAGCGGGCCCCGGAGGGCTCGAGGCCGACGGACCCGTCCGCCGTGGCGGTCGCGGGGCAGGTGTTCGCGAAGCCGGCCTGGGGGGCCGGAGCGGAGGAAGAGGCGTGCGAGGGTTCGTTCGCAGGCAGGGTTGAGGCGTCGGCGAGCGAGGCCTCCGACGGCTCCGGTGGCTCCGCCGATTCGGGACGTTCCTGCCGAGGCACCATCGTCCGTTCTCCATCCTCGGAGGCGCGGCGGTCGAAGGGAGTCCCGGCCTCCGCAACCCTCCGGCAGGTCCGGCGCGCGCCCTCGTGCGCGGAGCTCAAGGGTGGTGGGCCGTTCCGGCGTCGCCGGAGTCCCGCCCGCGTTGCTCCGTCTGGGTCGAGACAGGTCGTACGGGCAGAGTCACCCGCGCCCGGGGGTGCTGGGTCGTCATGGCGGGTCTCCTGGGGCGTGTGGGGAGAGACAGGGCTCGCGCGCCTTCCAGCTTGCCTCACCCTACCACGGATGAGGGGCGAGAGTCAATCGCCCTACGGCGCCCCCGGTCGAACCCTGTCCGGGCGGAATTGGATCCCTACCGTTCGGCTCCGCGACAACTGTTCAAATCTTCGGAGCCCCGCGCGCCAACCAGAAAAGGACGAGCCACCGAACTCGCCGAAAACACCGAACGACCCGTGGTGAGTGTCGGCGTCTTCGGCTTCTTAGGTGGCGAATTCTTGGACCCCTACCGGTGAACTTGTTGAAAGCGTCTCCAGATTCGCCGGCGACGAAACCACAAAGACTCGAAGTCACTAAGACCACAAAGGCGTTTTTTGGCCGAGCCAAACTCGCCCCCCTCACACAGCGTCCTTCGTGG
>JACPWG010000043.1 GCA_016197205.1 Planctomycetota bacterium | reverse complement strand
TGGTTCGTCGCGAAAGGCCTCGGGCGGCTGCGCGAGTGGGGCGGGCCGGCGAAGATCCGCTGGAACTTCGTCGAGTGCACGCGCGTCTCGCACGCGACGAAGAAGGCGACGCCGGCGCAGGTCGAGGCCGAGGTGTGGATGTCGCTCGTCCACGGGTCACGGGGCCTCGTCTACTTCTGCCACGAGTTCCAGCCGATGGTCAACGCCGACGCGCTGCTCGACGACGCCGAGATGTGCGCGGCGGTCGCGAGGATCAACGCGCGCGTCCACGCGCTCGCGCCCGTGCTGGCGGCGCCGGAGGCCGAGCGCGAGATCTCCTTCTCGGCCCCCGGCGGCCCGCGCGACGTCGGCGTGCTCGTGAATCGCCACGCGGGCGCGCTGTACGTGCTCACGGTCGGCATGCGCAACGCGTGTGTCGAGGCGACCTTCGCGCTGCGCGCGCCGGGGCGCGCGAAGACGGTCGAAGTGCTCGACGAGGGGCGCACGCTCGCGCTCGAGGGCGGCACGTTCCGCGACGCGTACGAGCCGTACGCGGTACACCTCTACCGCATCGCGGACTAGCCCAGCTTGAAGGGTTCGGATTCTCGAACAAGGGCTTACGGCGGTAGCCGGTAGCTCGAGGTAGTGCAGAGGCGTTGCGGTGGGCGGTTGTGCTGCGCGGGTCGATGTAGTGGAAACAGTCGGCCGTTGAGAGCCCTGTTGCGCGCTGGGATAACGCCGTCGGACGGCGATGTACCTCAGGCCCACGAAGATCAAGCGCAAGGGACGCGTGGAGACGTACTGGACGCTGGTCCGTTCGGTTCGGCGCGGGGCCAAGGTGGTGCAGGAGACGGTGGCGCAGCTCGGGAAGCTGGACGATGTCGGCCGGCGGGAGGCTTCGTCTCTGGCGCGGAGCTTCCTCGGTAGTCGTGCGGATCAGCCCGCGCTGTACGAGGATCGGCGCGAGCTCGGTCGCGCCGAGATCGACCTCGACAAGGTACGGGTCGAGGACACGCGCGAATTCGGGGGCGTGTGGCTTGGCTGGACCCTGTGGCGCGCGCTTGGATTGGATGACTTCTGCGCGCGCCGATTGCCGCGCGGGCGCGAAGAGGTGAGCTGGGCGGACATGGCGGCGATCCTGGTGATCGCGCGGCTGTGCGAGCCCTCGAGCGAGCTCGCGATCGCGGAGCGCTGGTACCGACGCACGGCGCTGGAGGACATCCTGGGCGTGTCCGCGGACAAGGTGCACCACACGCGGCTGTACCAGTCGCTCGATTGCCTGCTCGAGTACAAGCGCGAGCTCGAGGTGCACATCAAGGAGCGTCTGGGTGGTCTCTTCGCGCTGGACTACGACCTCTTGCTCTACGACGTGACCTCGACCTACTTCGCGGGCGAGGCGGCGGAGAACACGCAGGCGCAGCGCGGCCACAGCCGCGATCAGCGTCCGGGCTCGAAGCAGGTGTGCATCGGGCTCGTCGTCACGCGTGAGGGCTACCCACTGGGGTACGAGCTCTTCGACGGCAACCGCGTGGACGTGACCACGGTCGAAGACGTGGTCGAGGAGATGGAGGGGCGCTACGGCAAGGCCGGGCGCGTGTGGGTGATGGATCGGGGCATGACCAGCGAGGACAACCTCGCTTGGCTGCGCGCAGGTGGGCGCAAGTACCTGGTGGGCACGCCGCGCACCGAGATGAAGAAGTGGCAGCGCGAGCTGGTCGAACAGGGCGGCTGGAACGAGGTCCGAAGTGGTCTCGAGGTGAAGCTGTGCCCGGGCCCGGACGGAGACGAGACCTTCATCCTGTGCCGCTCGGCCGATCGCAAGCAGAAGGAGCAGGCGATGCACGAACGCTTCGCCAAGCGCATCCGCGAGAAGCTCGTGAGTCTCGAGCGCCGCCTGGCGACGCAGCGCAAGGCCGAGCGCACGCAGGTCGAGCGCCAGATCGGGCGTCTGCTCGGGCAGAACAGCCGCGCCGCCGGGCTATTCGAGATCCGCGTGGTCGAAGACGAGAAGCACAAGAGCGGCCTGCGCCTCGCGTGGAAGGAACGAACCGAGTGGAGCGAGTGGGCCACGCTCACCGAGGGCACCTACGTCCTGCGCTCGAACGTGCGCGACTGGAGCGCCGAGGAACTGTGGCGCACCTACATCCAGCTGACCCAGGCCGAAGCGGCCTTCCGCATCCACAAGAGCGAGCTCGGGCTGCGCCCGATCTGGCATCAGAAAGAGGAGCGTGTGCAGGCCCACATCCTGGTGTGCTTCCTGGCCTTCTGCTTGTGGAAGACGCTTCAGGGCTGGCAGGCAAGAGCCGGCCTCGGTCACAGCCCGCGAACGCTGCTCGATGAACTCGGCCGCATCCAGGCCGTCGACGTCGTGCTGCCCGTGGTCGGTGGACCCGAGCTGCGCCTGCGCTGCGTCGGACGACCCGACAAGGCCCAAGCGGCGCTGTTGCAGCGTCTCGGACTCGACCTGCCCAAGCGCCTCAAGCCGCCTCCCCAGGCCTCCCAACTTGTAGTGGAAAAAGCCTGACCCATGTCGGCCACGACGACACCGCCAGGGCCGACTCCAGCCGCCAACCCTTCAAGTTGGGCTAGGGCGCGCGCCTCACCCCACGCGCGGCGCGCGCGCGGCGATGGCGCGCTCGATCTCGGCGCGGCGCTGCTCGTGGCCCTTGCGGCCCATCAGCGCGTAGGCCGCGATCTTGCCGGCCTCGACGCCGGGCTGGTCGAAGGCGTCGATGTCGTAGTGCTCGCCCTGGACGGCGACCGAGAGCTCGAGCATGAAGATCAACTGCCCGAGCGCGTGCGCGTCGACCTTCTCCATCGAGATCGTCGCGTTCGGACGGCGGGCATCGGTCAGCGCGATGCGCGTGCCCTCGCGCTCGGCGTGGAAGAGCTCCGAAAGCTTGCGCCGGCCGAGATAGGCGACGCCCTCCAGGTCCTCGAAGGCGAGCGGGATCGGCACGTCCTGCGCTCGAACGTGCGCGACTGGAGCGCCGAGGAACTGTGGCGCACCTACATCCAGCTGACCCAGGTCGA
>JACPWG010000042.1 GCA_016197205.1 Planctomycetota bacterium | reverse complement strand
GAGTTGTCCAGGAAGGTGACGTAGAATCGAGGCTTTTCGGCGAGGGGGTCGGGTGGCGCTGGTACACTTGGGACTCGGCAAGCCCCCGAAGCCTTATGGGACGTGGCGTGCGGGCAATCCAACCGTCGTCTGACGCCGTAGTTTTGGGCTGTTGTGTCACAGATTCGTAATCTGTGGTATCGCGTAGAATCTGTGAAATCTGTGGTTTTCGTGGCGTTCGACCCAGGCAAAAAAAGTCGCAAGAAAACAATCGTCGAACGATTAGCAACGCAGCTCCGAAATCAGCAATCAGCAATCCCACGGGAGTGTGCTCGTGAAAAAAGCGCATCGTCAGCCCCGCCCCAAGGCCCACCGTCTGCCCGCCCCGCTTACGTCCGCCGACTATCTGCTGCGCCTCGCCCGGCTGCAGGAAGAGATGGCGCGCGAAACGACCGAGGCCGTCGTCGTCACGCCGTGCACCAGCTTTCGCTACCTCACCGGGCTCGCCCTGCATCGGAGCGAGCGCCTCATCGCCCTTGTCGCGCCGGCGAAGGGGAAGCCTGCGATCATCTGTCCGGCCTTCGAGCGCGAGCGGCTTCGGACGAATCCGCTGACCGACGACGTCCGGACCTGGACCGAGACCGAGGATCCGTACCTGGTCGTGCGCGACTTCCTCGTGGAACGCGGCGTGAATCCCGAGGAGCTGGCGATGGAGGAGACGACGGAATTCCGGACCGTGTGGGGGTTGCGGCGCGTCCTCGATCACGCGGCGTTTCCCTCGGCCGCGCGCGCCTTCGCCGCCTGCCGGATGCGGAAGTCACCCGCGGAGCTGAACCACATGCGCGCCGCGATCCGCCTCACCCACGATGCCCTTCGCGGCGCCGTGAGCGTGCTGCGCCCCGGGCTGCGCGAGTCGGAGTTCGCCGCGGCCGTCACCAAGGCCCTCTCGGAGCGAGGCGGGGAAGAGCCCTGGGTTCTTGCGCAGTTTGGGCCGACCGCGTCGGTCCCGCACGCGCTCGGCGGGGCGCGAAAGCTCCCGCGCGCCGGGGCGGTCCTCTGCGATTACGGCGCGGCCTTTCGCGGCTACCAGTCGGACATCACGCGCACCTTCCACTTTGGGCGGCCGACCCCGGAGTTCGAAAAAGTCCGGTCGCTCGTCCGGGGCGCCCACGACGCCGCGCTCGCCGCCGTGCGGCCCGGCGTGACGTGCGAGTCGGTCGACGCCGCCGCACGACGCCACATCGTGGAGGCGGGCTACGGCGAGTTCTTCATTCATCGCACGGGCCACGGGATCGGCCTCGACGTGCACGAGGAGCCCTACATCGTCAACGGAAACGGCGTTCTCCTCGAGCCCGGCATGACCTTCACGATCGAGCCGGGGATCTACCTGCCGGGGAAGTTCGGCGTCCGGTGGGAGAACGACTGCTTGTGCACCGAGCATGGGGGCGAGGTGCTCGTCGGGGACCTCCTCGAGGACCCGCTCGCCGAGGCGGTGTGATGCGTGCGCACCTTGGAAACTCCTTTTCGCCAGCAAGAGGTGATTGGGCCATGAAAAACATGCTCTCTTTCGTGGTCCCCGCGCTGCTTGTCGCGCTGTTGCCGGCCGCGGCAGGCGCCGAGGACTTCGACTCCGCGGGCGTGAAGATCCACTACGTTGTGGAGGGCAAAGGCGAGCCGGTGGTCCTGATTCATGGTTTGCACGCGAGCGCGAGAATGAATTGGCAGCTCCCGGGCGTCTTCGCGCCGCTCGCGGAGCGCTATCAGGTGCTCGCCATGGACGTCCGCGGGCACGGCGAGTCGGACAAGCCGGAGGCCGAAGACCAGTATGGCCTGCCGATGGTGGAGGACGTGACGCGACTGCTCGATCATTTGAAAATCGACAAGGCGCACCTCGTCGGGTACTCGATGGGCGGGATGATCACGCTCAAGTTCGTCGCGCTGCATCCGGAGCGCGTGCGGTCGGCGGTGCTGGGCGGCATGGGCTGGCTGAGATCGGGCGGGTTGCTCGAACGCTTCTGGGAGAAGGCCGGTCGAGGCATCGGCTCGACCCCCGAGGCGTGCGTGAAGGGGCTCGGAAAACTCGGGCTGACCGAGGAGGAGGTGGCCGGCGTGAAGGTCCCGGTCTCGATGATCGTTGGCGACCGCGACCCGTGCCGGATGCTTTATGTGGAGCCGCTGCGAAAGGCGCGCCCCGATTGGCCCGTCGAGGTCGTGGACGGCGCGGGCCACATGAACTGCATCGTGAAGCCGGAGTTCAAGGAGAAGCTTCTCGCCGCCCTGGAGAAGAACGCCGCGCCCGCGCCCGGGGGCAAGAAGTGACGCGTGCGGCCCGTGACGCGGAGGAGCGGGGCTGGGGGCGGTTCTATAAGGTCGTCGCGCGGATCCCGAAGGGCAGGGTCGCCACCTACGGCGAAGTCGCCGCGCGCGCAGGGAACCCACGGTGGGCGCGGCAGGTCGGCTTCGCCCTCGCGGCGCTCGCGGAGACGGACGGGGAGACCCGCGTGCCCTGGCATCGCGTCCTGGGCGCGCGCGGCAAGGGCCTGGCCGGCGTGAGCCTTCGCGACTCGTTCGGCGAATCGATCCAGCGGCAGTTGCTCGAGGCCGAGGGCGTGGAGTTCGACGCCCGCGCTCGCGTCTCGCTCGCGCGCTTCGGCTGGACCCGGCCCTCACCCCGAACCTCTCCCGCGAAGCTGGACAGCAGGCAGCGCGGAGTGCTGGAAGTCCATGTCGGCCCCTCGCGGTCCCCCACTCCCGCGAAGCGGGGGAGAAGGTAGGGGTGAGGGTCGCGAGACGCCGCGCCTCCCCGGACCTTGCGCCCCGCCCGTCGGGTTACGGCGCTCCCGTGCCCCATCACGTCCACGAGGCGTGCATGCCCGGCCTTGCCCCGCCGAACGCCCTGCTCTATAATCAGGTTTTGTCCCTCGCGAAGGCTTCTCCCTTCGACCCCGTGTATCGAGACGGTAGCGGATCGAGAAGAGCCGACGTCACTTCCCTTTTACCCGGCGATCCCACCGAGGCGAGTCTCGGCATGAAGATCGATGAAGACCTCCTGGAGACGGACCCCGTGACGGGACGAAGGACGGGCCTCGCGGCCGGCGCCCGACGTGCGCTACGGGCGCTCAAGGCGGCCCGGGTGCCCCACGCAGTGATCGGAGCCGCCGCGCTAGCGGCCAGGGGACTGCCGCGGATGACGCGGGACCTCGACGTAGTCGTCCGGGTCGAGGATGGGTTCGCGGCCACCGATGCGCTGCAAGGCGCCGGGTTTCGCGCCGTCGGCCCCATCGACCGCACGGAAGACCCTGAGCCGATGTACGTATTCCATCTGCCCACGACGGTCAGCGCAGTGCACCTGCACGTTGCGGCCGGCGAGCCCAAGTGTACGGTCGTGGCGGAGGCCACGCCCGCTCGTCTGTTCGGAACGACCGCGCCCGTTGCCACCCTCGAACACCTCGCCCTGATGTACCTCTATTCCGATCAGCTCCGCCACCTCGGCGACTTCGCGCGCATCGTGACCGAATCCCAGGCGGATCTAGGAGCGGTTGAACACTTTCTCCAAGAGGTGCATCCAGACATGTTGGGCGTTTTCCGGGAGCGCGTCCGACTCGCCAAGCACCCCCCTCCGGCGCTGCCAAGACCGAAGCGGCGGCGATGAGAAATTGTCGAGCATGAGAAGGAGCCGCCTGCGAGGTCGAGAGCATCGTAACGCGGGCGCTCGCTTGCCGCGAACTGCGAAGGGCGGCCCGGCCGGCGCGTTTCGCGGCATGCCCGTCGACGGGTCGCCGCGGCAGTCTCGGAACACGAGAGGATCGTTTCCGCCGTGTCTTCCACCACCTGCACCCGCTGCCGCACACCCGTGCCGTCGGGCTCGAAATTCTGCCCCGAGTGCGCGACGCCCGTGCCCGCCTTTTCGCCCGCGCCGGGCCCTCCCCCCGACCCCGCGGTCGCCGCACCGGCCCCTGCCGTGGCGCCCGCCGGCTCCGCGCCCGAGACCGTGATTGACGGCAAGTACCGCGTCCTCGCCTCCCTCGGCGAGGGCGGGTTCGGCTCCGTCTACCGCGTCGAGGACCTGCTTCTCCGGCGCGAGTTCGCGCTGAAGACCCTCCACGCCCAACACGGCAGCGACACGCGCATGCGGGAGCGCTTCCTGCGCGAGGCCCGCGTACTTCTCGACCTCGCCCATCCGAACCTCGTCGCGGTCCGACACGCGGGCGAGTGGCGCGGGCAGCTCTACCTGGTCGAGGACCTCTGCCCCGGCGAACCGCTCGCCGCGGTCTTGAAGCGCGAGGGCCGGCTCCCGGGTCGCGCGGTGTTGCGGCTCGCGGGCGCGATCCTGCGCGGCCTGGAGCATGCCCACGCGAAGGGGGTCGTCCATCGCGACCTCAAGCCCGCGAACGTCCTCGTCGAGGCCGCGCTAGGCGGCGGCTGGAACGTCAAGATCGTGGACTTCGGCGTCGCGAAGGTCCTGGAACCTGAAGGCGACCCGGACGGAAAGGGGGACACCTTCTCCCTCACGGGGACGGGTGCGATGATCGGCACGCCCTCGTACATGAGCCCGGAGCAGTCGCAGGGAAAGAAGCTCGACGCCCGCGCGGACCTCTACGCGCTCGGCGTGATCCTGTACGAGCTGGTGGTCGGGCGGCGGCCGTTTCGCGCGGACACGCTCATGGAGCTGGTGATCAAGGTCGCGCAGGAGCCGCCGCCGCGCTTCGAGACGGTGGGAGCGGCGGACGACCCGCGAGGGCTGGAGGCGCTGGTGCTGCGTGCGCTGGCGAAGGACCCGAAGGACCGGCCGCCTTCCGCGCGCCACATGCTGAACGAGGTGAAGGCGCTCCTGGAAGCCCCGCAGCCCGGGCGCCGGCCGACCACCTTTCCTGGCCTGTCCGAGAGCGGAGCGCCCTCGGGACGGACCGCGAGCGGGACTGCCTCGGCGGCATCCGTGGCTTCTGCCGGCGTGGCGCGGCCGCAGGTGACGGCACCGATCACCCCGCTGCCGACCGCCGGCCGGTGGTCGATTCCTTCCTGGGGCGGCCGAGCTGCCGCCGCAGGCGTTGCGCTTCTCGCCCTGGGGACAGGCGCGTGGTGGCTGCTCCGCGGCAGCGGGCCGGCCGCGGCTGCAAGCCCGCCGGCAGTCGCGTCCTCGAACCCCGAGACCCCGCCGGCGCGGATGTCCCCGGACCTTGCGGTGCTTCGGAGCGAGTTCGACACCGTCAAGCGCGCGGCGGAGACTGCGCTGCCGAAGGGGGAACTTGTCGCCGGGGAGCATCCCTTCGAAGCCGCCGTGCGCATCGCCCGCGATTTCGCCGACCGCCGGCGGGACGGCGCAATCGCTTCCGAGGCCGCCGCCTTCGTGACCGAGCTGGAGCGTCGCGAGGCGGAGGCGGTGAAGGCCGGCCACGACGAGGCCCTGACCGAGGCTCGCGAAAAGCTCGCCCTCGGAGAGCGTGCGGGCGCCGCGACCCAGCTCCGGCGCGCGTCGGCCTTTGTCCCGAAGTCGGAGGCGGCCGCTGCGGTCGAGTTGGAGCTGAAGGCGGCGGATGCGAAAGCGGGTTTCGCGGACGTGAAGGGGCGGGCGCTGGCGGTCGTTCCCGCGGACCCGTCCCCCGGCGAGCACCCGTATGGCGCAGCGATCGACATGGTCCGCGCCTTCGCGGAAGGTCCGAATGCCGGCGCCTCGGCGGCGGAGGCGCGCGAGTTCGTCCACCGGCTGGAGACGCAGGAGGCGGAGGCGGTGAAGGCCGCCCACGACAAGGCCGTCACCGATGCGCGGGAGCGGCTTCTGGCGCGTGACTGGGCGGGGGCGGCAGCGTCAGTGCGGCGCGCGTTCGGTTTCCTCACGGCCTCCACCGAGGCGGTCGCGCTCGATGCGCAGCTCAAGCTGGGACGGGCCAAGGAGTCGTTCGAGTCGGCGAAGGCGAAGGCGCGGGAGCTCCTGCCCTCGGGCGAGCTGCAGCCGGGGGAACACCCGTACGGCGCCGCGATCGACTTTGCGCGCTCGTTTGCGGAGGGCGCGGAGGCGGAGCCGATCCGGCAGGAGGCCGCGGATTTCGTCGCGTCGCTGCAAAAGCAGGCGACGAACGCGGTCCAGGCCGCACATGACAAGGCCATCACCGATGCGCGGCTCGCGATGGAGAAAGGGGACCTCGACGCCGCGGAACAAGCGGTCGCGCGCGCGGCCGGCTTCTGGCCGGCTTCCACCCAGGTCGGGGAACTGCGTGCGAGTGTCCCGAAGGCTCGCGAAGTCGCGAGGGGCGGAAAGGAGGCCGGCAAGGCGCCGTCCGGGACACCGTCGTCGCCGGCAGCTCCGCAGGGTAAGGGGAACGAATCGCGGGCGGACGGAGAATTCGCATGGAGTCCCTATGCGAGATTCGGGCCGGGATCGATGACGAAGACTCGGCACAAAATGACCGCGCCCTCCGGAACTTCTCCGTACGTCATCGAAAGCCGGTGGGTCTCTCGTGACCGCGGGCGAGTTACGCTGAAAAGCGAGTATAGAGAAGAGGGCCGGCCTCCAAGCACAAGTGAGTATGTTGACGATGCGAGCACGTACAAGACGCTGGGTAGGGAAGTTCTCTCAATAGCGGGACTCCAAGTGCCATTTACGGCGAGGACTGGTACGAACGTCGTCGAAGGCCTGAAGGTAATTCTGAAATTCTGGACGATGGAGCCCTCGGGGATCAGTTTCGTACGAGAGTCGGACATGCCATCCGGGAGTGACCACCATCGGAGGCTATTCACACCCACGTCAATTCGGTTCGATGAGCGACTCACTGTCGCGGGAAGGAGGCTCTCTTGTGTGCTCGTGGAGGGCGACGACAAGGGAACCGCGCAGTCCCACAATCGGTACTGGTACTCCGCAGAGGTCCCAGGTTTCGAGGTCCGATCTGAGATTCTGGATAACGTCTCCACCCGGTGGGAATCGGAGTTGCTGGAATTCGTGGCAAAGCCATGAGCCTGTCGTGCGCCGAGCCGTCAACCCCAGGCTCTTTCGACAGGCGCCTTCCGACCATTCGACCTCGGGCATCACCAGTGTGCCCTGCGGAGGGGTCCGCGTCGCCGAGCGCACCCCCGGACGCCCCGGCAGGTCGATCGCCCTGCCGGTTGTGAAATCCAGAGCCGGTCGCCGTTCGGGTGCAGGGCAGAAGCCCTGCACCGTCGGGCTCGCGGGATTCGGAGCCGCGCGCGACGCGAACAGCCGTCGCCGAGGACGCGTGGGACGCTCGTACGGTTGGCGACCCATCCGTACCCCCCGCTGGACATGATGCCCCGTTCCGGCTAGAATCTGTGGAGCGGCGGGCCCACGCCACGCCGCGAAATCGCGTACCCACACGCCACCCCTGCAGGAATCGCCGATGCTGAGCTTTGCCGAAAAGTGGAAGCGGATCGGCGAGTTCAAGGAGCGCGAGCGGCGGCGGTGGATGCAGAACACGCCGGTCGAGGAGAAGCTGGCCCTCCTGAAGTCGCTCCTCTCCGAGAAGTGGCCGGTGCACGCGGCACCGGATCCCGTCGGACCGTATTCCTACGACAAGCGAGTGGAGGCCGCGAGACGTGCCCGAGCGAACCGTCAGCGTGGAGGAGGTCCTCGCCGCCGCCGTCCGCTGGCTTGATGCCTCCGGGCTCTCGTATGCGGTGGTGGGCGGTCTCGCGCTCGGCGCCTGGGCTGAGCCACGGGCGACCGCCGACGTCGACGTGATCGTCGCGGCGACGCCCACTCGAGTCCTGGAAGCCCTTCCGCGCGCGCGGGACTTCGGCTTCCGCCTCGACGAAAAAAAGACCCGCGCCCAGGCGCAGCGTCAAGGCATGTGTCGGCTGTTCTACGGGGACCGGCACTTCGACGTGGTGTGCGGCACCTCCAGCGTGGAGCTGTGCGCGATCGAGCGGGCCCTCCGGTTGCGCATCCTCGAGCAGGAGGCCGCCGTCGCGACGGCTGAAGACGTCCTCCTTTTCAAGTTGCTCGCCGGGCGTCCCCAGGACCTTGCCGACATCGAGAAACTCGCGCTGTCGCGGAAAGGCAAGTTGGACGTGGAGTACCTGCGTCGGACGGCCCGGCAAATGGCGCGGGACCTGCTGTCTCCCAAAATCCTGCGAAGACTCGAGGACTTGCTCGCCAGGAAGTAGCCGCCCCCGCCCCGCGCGGCCTCCCCCCGTCGCCGGGGTCGTCCCTCGGCCCCCCGCCGAGCGACCCCACCCATACCCTCTGCCGGCACCGTCTGCTGCCGGTGACGCTCCGTCCTGGGCGTGTGAAGAATCCTTCTCGACGTTCGTCCACGGGCCCCCTGCGGGGCTATCGCCGGTTGCCGGCGCCGGCGCGCGGTCCGCTACTTCGCCCAGGATCGCGATGATGTCCTGGAGGTCCTGGTACCGCTGCAGAATGCGCTGCACGTCGCGCGCGACGGCGTAGTGCTCCTTGCCGACGATCCGCTCTTCGAGGAGGCGGGAGGTCGAGCGGAGCGGGTCGACGGCCGG
>JACPWG010000041.1 GCA_016197205.1 Planctomycetota bacterium | reverse complement strand
GCGCGGCGTCCCAGGGACGTGAGCACCACGACGCGATCATTGACGACGACCGTTCCGGGCTGGACCGGTGCTGTGGCGAAGAGCTCGCCCTGGGCGGCGGGTGCGGGCATGCTGAGCACTCTACCGCGCGCGTCGCCGAAACAACAGAGCTGAGTTCGCTGCGCATGGCCAGCGGTGCTGGCAGACCGAGACCGCTCCTCTCCGTCCTGAACAGAAAAAGCGGACAGATTTAGGTCCGCACCTCTGATAGAAGACAGCGTTCCTGGGCAGGATCACGGGACTCAGTGTGGTTTCGTTGTCGTGCGTCATCGTCGTCCGCACTGAGCGTGGACAGATCAGGAACACGGTTTTGTCGCTGAAAAAGCGGACAGATTAAAGTCCGCACTCCTGGCATGGCGTTCCACGTCACTGTTGGGCTTGAGGGGGCCATGTCAGGAGTTCTGGAGTCACCTCCCCGGTTTCTCCAGGAGTCGCTCCCGCCCACTCCGAACTCCGTGTGCTCAATGCCGCTTGCCCCGACGGTGCAGGGCGGAAGCCCTGCACCACAAGGGCTGGTGGCCGGCGGAAAATGGCAGTGGGAAGTTCGCCCCTTCCAAGAGCCGACCCTTGATGTTCCATTTCACAGGAGACGACTCGTGCTTTGCATCTTGAAAGGGCCGGCCTGCTGCCCTACCGTTCCCGCCCTCCCAGCACCGCCCACCCCTCCGCTATCGGTCGCCCAGCAGCTTCCCGAACTCCGTCTCGTCCCTCAGGCTCTTCAGGTTCTTCTCCTCGCGGATCACCTCCAGGTACCGATCGAAGCCGAAGCGGATGCACCGCCGCAGCAGCTCCAGGGCGCGCGCACGCTCGCCTGCGAGCGCGGCGTGCTGGGCGAGGAAGTACTGCGGCACGCCCCCTTCGGGCGCGCGGCGGTCCCCCTCCTCCAGGTCGGCCTGCGCGCCCTCCATGTCCCCCTTCTGCAGCCGGAGCATGCCGCGCAGCGAGTACATGACGGCGAACTCGGGATTCAGCGCGAGGACGCCTTCCACGTCCGAGAGGGCGAGGTCCCACTTGCGAAGCAGGTAGTGCATGAGGGCGCGGATCGCGAGCGCCGCCGGGTCGTCCGGATTCGACCGGACCACACCTTCCATGATGTTCACCATGATCGGGATCGCGCTCGCCATCTTCGCCAGCGAGCGTTGGCTGTTGACGAAGAACTTCACGGAAAGCGACGGCTCGATTTCCATGCCATGCGCCATGTCCAGGTAGGCGCGGTCGAGCTTGCCGAGGGACCAGTTGCGCTCCCCACGTTCGTTCAGGACGACGGGCGAACGCGGGGCCTCCTCGAGGGCCTTGGTGCAAAAGACGACGGCCTGGTCGAACTGCCCCTGCTCCCCAAAGAACCGGCCGACCGCGAGGTAGGTCTGGGCCGCGACGGCGTCCGGGCGCGCCTTGCGGGCGAGGACGAGGGAGGCGCGCGCCTCGACCTCCCGACCCAGCGCGCGCAACGCGTCGGCACGCCGCTGGTGAAGGACCGCGAGGTCCGGCGCCAGGGCGAGCGCCCGGTCGTAGGCCTCGAGGGCGCCCGCGAAGTCGTCGGCGAGAAAGCGCGCCATGCCGATGCGCTCGACCGCGCGCGGGTCGCCCGCGGCCAGCAAACCGGCTCGCTCCGCCTCGCCGAGGGCGGTGGCCGGCTCTCGCAGGCGGACGACGTCGGTGTGCAGCGAGGCGCGGAGCAGCCAGGCCTCCGCGAGGTAGGGGTCCCGCTGGGTGGCCTCCGTGGCCAGGGCGAGCGCGCGGTCGAACTGCCCCACCATCCACAGCGCACGCGCCTGCAGCAACGCCGCCCTCCCGCAATGAGGATGCTCGCGCAACAGCCAGCGCCCCATCTTGACGATCGCCGCGGCCGCATACAGCATGGGGTCGCGCAGGAAATCCGCCCGGAGCGAGTCGTGGTACTCGCGCCACGTGCTCTCCAGCCGCTCGAGCGCGATGCCGTCCGGCCGGACCGCGCGCGAGAGAGCCTCGCAGTTCTCGTACTCCGCGCGTGCGCCCGCGGCGTCGCCGGCGTGCGCGAGCGCCTCCGCCCGGTAGCCATGAACCTCGCTCGCCTCCGGATCGGCGGCGAGCGCCTGGTCCAGGAGGCGCAGCGCCCCGGCGGCGTCCCCCTTTCGCAGAACCGTCGCGGCGAGCCCGGCGAGCGCGTGCGCCGGACGCTGGAGGCGCTGCCTCGCCTCTTCGAAATCCTCGGCGGCGCGCGCGTCCCCCGCCGAGAGCCGGAGCCAGCCCCGCAGCAGGGACGCTTCGCCGAAGGCGGGCCATTTCACGAGCAGCGCGTCGAGCGCGACGAGGGCCTGCGCGGGTTCGAACGTGTAGCGGGCGAGGGCCCACGCGGGCGCGAGCTCGTTCGGGGCGCGCTGCCGAGCGGCGTTCGCGTCTTCGAGCGCGCCCTCATCCGCAAGCAGGGCGTGCCGGGCGCGCGCGCGGTCGAGCAACGCCTCGATCCCGGCCGCGTCGCGCGCGAGCGCCTCGCTCGCGTCGCGTTCCGCGTCGGCGAAGCGCCCTTCTCGAAAGGACAGCCGTCCGCGCTCGAGCCAGGCCCGGCTGAGGTCCAGGTCCAGGGCCAGCGCCTCGTCCAGCGCCTTCCGCGCCGCGACGAGTTCCTCGCGCCGCGCAAGGACCGTCCCTCGGCCCGCGAGCGCCAGCGCGCGAACCGGCCGTGTCGTGGCCCGGGCGGCTGCGTCCTCGAAATCGGCCATGCCCCCGTCGACGTCTCGGGTGTTTACCTTAGACCAGCCGCGCGTGGCGAGGGCCAGCTCGTTGCCCGGCAAGAGCGCCAGGCACCGGGTCAGGTCCCCGATCGCCCCCGCGTCGTCGCCCGACCGCGCGCGAAGGACGCCGCGTTCGAGCCAGGCCGGGCCCGCGGCGGCGTCGAGCGCGAGGAGCTCGTCCAGGTCCGCGCGCGCCTCGGCCCGGCGTCCGGCGCGCGCGAGGGCGCGGGCACGCGGCAGCCGCGCGGCGACGAAGTGCGGGTCTTCGCGCAGCAGCTCGGCGTAGACCCGGATGGCCTCGTCGAGCTTGCCCGCCTGGGCGAGGGCCTCGGCCCGCGACAGCTCGCGCATGCGGGCCTCGCCGGCCTGGCGCTGCAGGAGGAAGGCGACGGCGATCCCCGCCACCACGGCCGCCGCGGTGGCGACGGTCGCGGCGAGCGCCCGATGCCGGCGGACGCGACGCGCCCAGCGGTCCAGCGTCGAGATCGGCCGGGCCTCGATCGGCTCGCCTTCCAGATAGCGACCCAGGTCGGCCCCCAGCTCCCCGGCCTGGGCGTAGCGGCGGTCCGGGTCCTTCTCCAGGCACTTGAGCGCGATCGTCTCGAGGTCGCGGTGGACGCGCCGGCCGTGGCCGCGCCGGGCCGTGACCCGCGACGGCGGGTCGGGTTCGCGTTGCAGAATGGCCATCACGGTTTGGACCGGCGACGACTCGACGAAAGGCAGTTCTCCCGCCAGGTGCTCGTAGAGCATCACGCCGAGGCTCCAAACGTCGCTTCGCGGGCCGACGCGCGCGGCCTCTCCGCCGGCCTGCTCCGGCGACATGTAGCTCGGCGTCCCCACGACGACGCCCGTCATCGTCACCACGCGCGCTCGCCCTTCCTGCACCTCCTTCGCGAGCCCGAAATCGGTCACGTACGGCCGGCCGGCGCCGTCGAGCAGGATGTTCGCCGGCTTCACGTCCCGATGCACGACGCCCGACTCGTGCGCGGCCTGGAGCGCGAGCGCCACGTCGCGCAGCACCTCGAGGAAGCGGCGCGGCGGGAGCGTCGCCTTCACCGCGTCGAGTCCCTGGCCGTCGATGAAGTCCATGGTGAAATAGTGGCGGCCGTTGTGCGTGCTGACGTCGTGTACCGGGACGATGTTCGGATGACGGAGGCGTCCGGCGGAGCGGGCCTCGCGCAGGAAGCGCGCGACCTCTTCGGGACCGGGCCCGGCCTCGGAGAGGAGCATTTTGAGCGCGACGATCCGCTTCAGCTCGCCGTCCCACGCTTTGTAGACCACGCCCATGCCGCCGCGTCCCAGCTCGCCGAGGAGACGGTAGCGGCCGAAGGGCTCGCCCGCCGGCTCGGGGCGCGCTGCGGCGGGGGGCGCGCCGGCGGAGGCCGCGGAGGCCGCGGAGGCGGCGGGAGGGGAGCCGGCGGCAGGCGCGGGCCGGGAGGAGGCGACGATCGTGACGTCACTTGTGCCCGCCGGCGTCGGGGAGGCCGCGCGATGCACGCCGTGAGGAGTGAATTCCGGCGCGGGAGCGTCGCCCGACCACGAGCTGATGACCGTTCGCTCCGTCGCGGCGGGGGCCCCGTCCGCGCGGGTGGAGGAGGGGGCCGGGGGCGTGCGGAGGTCAGGCGTGGAGCCCGCGACGCGGATATCGCCGCCGTCGCTGGGCGGCACGAGCGCGTTCGAGCAGCCGGGGCAATTCACTCGCTTGCCCGGGGTGTAGCCGGCCACGTTGTAGGACTTGCCGCAGGGGGGGCAGAGGAGGATGACCTTGTCCTGGAGGGCGAGCGCGTCGCGGACCTGCGTCTCCGTGAGGAGGTGGCGCGCGACCAGGATCTCCCCGAGCCGGAGGACGAGCCCGTGGCCGCGGAGGCGGGCCTGGACGGCGAGGGCCTCGTCGACGTCCTGGGACGAAGCGAGTCCGTGCGCGACGATCCGCTGGCCGAAGAGCGCGTCCGCCCTCCAGGCCTCCCCCCACGGGACCGGCGCGTGGAACGCGGCCTCCTGGTCCCGGAGGAGCTCCTCGAGCGCGCCCCCGCTCAAGTGCCCTTTGCCGAGGAGCAAAGCCCCAAGGGGCTCGGCCGCGAGGCCCTGGGCGACGAACCGCTGCTGCTCACGCAGGCACGCGTCGACCTGTTCCGCCGTCACGAGCCGTCGGCGGATGGCAAGCTGGCCCAGGAGGAGGTCCGAGCGCGGGCGGTCCGGCTCGCGTGCCGACTCTTGCGAAATCGTCCACCTCCGCGTGCTGGGTGAAGCCGACGGGCCTCGTGTCCCCACGCCCGGGCGCGCATGCTCGAGCGCGGAGCGGCGCCCCTACGCCCGGGCGCGCGGCACCTCAGTATACGCCCAGGCGGAGGCCCGGGCAAGCACCCCCGGGTCGGCCGGCCGCCGCGTCTCCCCCTTGACCCCCTCGCCGGAATGCCGGATAATCCGGGCGCGCGCGCCTCACGTCGGGTCCCGGCCTGCGCAGGAGTTCCTCCCATGAATCCGGATGCGGTATACCGGCAAGCTCTTTTTTTCGTGGCCGAGGACAGCGTAGTCACGCTCGAAGAGCGCGCAATGCTCGACCGGCTGCGCGTCGCGGCCGACCTCCCATGGGCGCGGGCGCGTGGACTGGAGCGCATGGTGCTCGCCCAAGGGGGGCGGCCGGCGCGGCTCGAGCCCGAGCCGGACCTCGAAGAGAATCTGGTTTTCCTGATTTCCGCCCTGGTCACGGCGACCGGCGCGCTGTCGGCCACGGAGCGCGGGGTCATCGAGCGCTTCGGGCGCGCGGCCGGCGTCGCGGACGCCTTTGTCGGAGAGCTGATCCGACGGGGGAAGGCGGACGCGGCGGCGGGCCGGCGCACCACGGACGGTTCCGTGGGGTCGCCGCCCGCGGGCGCGGCGTCGCCGCTCACGAAGGAGCTGGCGCGCATCGTCTTCACGGACATGGTCGTCGCGATGGTCGCCGATGGCCGCGTGGATCCGCGGGAGCTGACGGTCCTGGAGGACTACCGGCGACGGCTCGGCCTGTCGATCGCCGAGGCCGAGGCGATTTTCGGCGGGGTCGCACGACGCGAAATCGTGGAGGTCGTCTTCCCGGAGGGGCGGCTCGAGCGCAAGCTCCTGTATCGTTCGGTGAAGGCCCTGGTCGTGGCCGACGGGGTCGTTACGCCGGCGGAGCGGCAGCTCCTCGCGAGGCTTGCGCGGCTCGCGGGTCTGCCGGAAGGCGCCTGAAGGCGAGAGGGTCCCTGGCTTCGGGTCGGCAGGAGAGCGAGCCATGAGGGTTTCGGACAAGCCGTTGGGCTACTTCGGCGAAGTTTTCTTTTCGAGCGAAGTGGAGAGCGACCCGGCGTACAAAGGGGGGCTGATCGCGCGGATGGTGGAGGAGCTGGTCGAGCGCGCGTGCATCCCCGCGGACGGGCGTGCGCACGTCGAGGTGTGCTTCGACGAGGCGGTCACGAACGCGATGCAGCACGGCAATCGCATGGACGCGGCGAAGAAGGTGCGCGTGTGGCTCTTCGCGGACGACAAGTGGTGGGGCGCGCTGCTGGAGGACGAGGGGGAGGGCTTCGATCCGCACGCGCTGCCCGATCCGGAGGCCAAGTCGACGCAGCTCGGGGAGGCGGGCCGCGGGATCTCGGTCATGGACAGGTACGTGGATGACCTGGTGTTTGGGCCGCGCGGCAATCAGGTCCTGCTGGCGCGGCGGCGGCGGACGGAGAGCGAGGCGCCGTCAGGCCGGCCCCGTCGGCGTGCGTCCCCGCTCGCGGTGAAGCCCCTGCCCGCGGCCCCCGCGCCGGCGTCAGCCGTGCAGACGGTGGGGCCCGCGCGGGTGTGGGCCGTGGAGGGCGCGGTCGTGGTGGAGGTCTTCGCGCCACGGGTGGACGACATGAACGTGCGCGCGTTCAAGGAGGCGCTCCTGACGGCGCTCGACCTGGGTCCGACGCTGGTGGTGGACCTCTCGACCGTGAGCTACCTGTCGAGCGTGGTGATCGGCGCGCTGGTCATGGGGCTGAAGCGGGCGCTGGAGAAAGGGGGCGGGCTGGTGCTCTGCGGCCTGCAGCCGCTGATCCAGGACATCTTCCACGACTCGCGCATGGACCGTCTCTTCCCGATCGCGTTGACGCGGGAGGAGGCCGTGGAGAGCGTGCGCCGCGCAGCGGGCGGGGGCCGGGGCGGGCGGGGGCGCGAGCGCTGAGTGCCACTTCTTGGCGAGCGAGGACGGGCAGGCTTGGTGAGCCGGGTCGGGTGGGCGGCGAACCGCGCCGCGCGTGGACTCCCTTCCCGGCGAGGAGAGGTGTTTGCGATGCGAAGAGACCGGGCGTTCATGGAGCTGGCCGTAAGGGAGATGTTGCTTTCCCGATCGGAGCATACGGCGAAGTCCGATCCGTTGGTGGGCGCGGTCCTCGTCGATCGCCGTGGGAAGGAGCTGGCCAGGGCGCACCGCGGAACGCTGAGCGCGGGGGACCACGCTGAGTTTACAGTCCTGGAGAGGCTGCTTCCCGATGTGGACCTCGAGGGGAGCACTGCCTACGTGACTCTCGAGCCCTGCACCGTTCGGCGAGCACCGAAGGTCTCCTGCGCCCAACGGCTCGTGGAACGGCGGGTCGGGCGCGTCGTCATCGGCATGACCGATCCGAATCCGGACATCTGCGGTCGCGGGATCCAGCACCTCCTGATGTTTCGGGATCGGCTCGTGGTGCGGAGTCCGGGAGTCCTGCTGCAGCCCTTGACACTGGAAAGTCTTCGCGGCGAGGGCGCCGTTCCCTACAGTCGCAATCCGCGCATTGCCGACACGTGCTACCACCTGGGTTTGATGGAACAGCGCGGTTCGGGCATTCCCGGCATGCGGCTCCGGATGGCGAAGCTTGGGTTGCGGGCGCCGGAGTTCGAGCAGGACGCGGGCTGCTTCAAGGTCGTCCTCTGGGGTAGTCCGTTGCAGGTGGGGCCAGAGGTCCTGACCGAGCTTACGCCGCGACAGCGGCACATGCTCGAATTGCTCCTCGACCACGGTCGGCTCACCAGCAACGATTTTCGGGAGCAGGCCAAAGTCTCGCGCGACACCGTCCATCAGAACTTCCAGCGGCTCCTTGAGCTTCGACTTATCGAACGCCGCGGAGCCGGCCGTGGCGTTCACTACGTTCCAGCGGCACGGTAGGATGCTCGGAGACGGTTCTGTCGAGGGGCATCCGACGATTCTCCGACGATTCTCCGACGATCTTGAGAGGTACAGTTGCCTCTTTCAACAGACGGACGCAGCCCCTTCGTTCGCCGCGAGCAGGCTATACACTTGGGCATGCGACTTGAGTCCGCCTGGTGGTGCAGGGCTTCCGCCCTGCACCCGCTCTCGCACGAAACGCAGGAAGCACCTCTCCGCTTCAGCCGGAGCCGCGCCCGCATCCCACGGGCTCGGTGAATTCAACCCGGGTGGTCCCGTCGGTGCAGGGCGGAAGCCCTGCACCACAAGGGCTCGTGGCCGGCGGGGGAGAACTCGGAGAAGTTCGTCCCTTCCCGCACTCGCGCACTCGAGGCCCCGTTTCGCAAGAGTCGAATACTCGGTCCCGCCCTGAAAGGGCCGGGCAGGTCAGGGCAAGAGCGCGCCCACCGGAACGCGAACCTCGCGCCCCTTGCCTGCGCGGAGGCCGATGCGCTCGCCGCGCTTCCGGATCACGCGCTCCAGGTAGCGGCCCTCATCCGCGTCGGGCGTGCTGAAGACTTCAAGCTGCCCGTCGACCAGGTTGACGATGATGTAGTGCGGGATCGAAGCGCGAGCGTAGATCCTCAGCTTGGTGGTGCGGTCGCGTTCCAGAGAACTGTCCGCGATTTCGATCACCAAGCACACGTCCTTGGGCTCGGGGTGGCGCGTGCGGTAGTGCTCCGGCCTTCCTTGAAGGACCGCGGCGTCCGGCTCGGGCTCCTGGTTGGGGAGGACGCGAATGGGCGCTTGGCGTCTCAGGCAGCATCCGTGTCTGGGAAACCGGCTCGCCAGCCGCTGGAGCTTGTCGACGGCGAGTTGATGGCCGGGTCCCACGGACATGGCAGCCTCCCCCCTCGCGGCCCGGTCCTTCCAGACCAGCAGTCCATCCAGCAGTTCGATCGGCGCCCCCTCGGGAACGATTCCGCGCGCGACCATCTCCTCATAGGGGTCCACCGTCAAGGATGCGACGGCAAGGCGACCACGGGTTTCTTCGAGGATCGCCTGGAGCACGGCATACCTCATCAAATGGGGGACGCAGCGGCTGCGATTGTACGCGGGCAGGACCAAACGTCCAGACCCAAGCGGGAGCCACGCGCTAGCCTGCGAAGGGCGGGCACATGACTGTCTACGCCGCACCCGGAAAGCACAGGGCGGAACCCGTGCCTCACAATGCCTGCGGGAGAGTTCAGCCCGGTCGACGCGCTACCGACTCTTGTGGTGCAGGGCTTCCGCGTTGCCCAACATGTGCGATGAATGAACCTCAGGCCGACGGAAGGGGGAGTGCGTTGGAGGCCCGCGATCCGTAGGTCCGGAGAGCTGCTCGCCGAATCCTGGGTCGCTCTGGGCGCGCTGGGATGTGAAGGCCGGTGCATTTCCCGGGAATGCCACTCTTGGCAGCTTCCGCCCCGCGCCGCCGGTCCTCCAACCGCCCGATGCCTCACGCTGCGACGTACTGCCGAATCTCCACCTGGGCGCCCCCTCGGGCAGCAGCTTCGGCGGATCGAAGCAGTTCCGCCGCGACCGCTTCGGAAACGTAGGCCTCCCCGCAATTCGGACAAACCGCTGCCGGCACGCCCCGAACCACCAAGGTCAGCGCGTCCCGCTCCAAGGTGACGGTCGTCGTGCCCGGTGACGTTTCGGCTTGCTTGCAGATCACGCACCTCATTTTGTCCTCCGTCGGCAATCCGGTTCCCATTCCTTCGGGTCCGGCTCGTACGCCGTGATCACGATTTCCTCCCCGGCAACCGCATCCGACGCCGCCACCACGTGCAACGGCCGATTTCCGATCCACCCCAGCATGAGGCGGCTCGAGAACGGTTTGTCCTCGGGGTACGTCGCAATCGTCTCGCCGAGAGTCAGCACTTGGCGGAACTCCTCCACCGAGATCTTGCGGAGTGCCATCCGCTGAATCGCATGCACCCGAAAAGTGATGTTCACGAACTTCCCCCTACCCCCCCTTCTTCTTCACCGTGATCCCCATCTCCTTCAACCGGTAGTAGAGCGTCGACCGCGGGAAGCCCATCTGCTTCGCCGTCTTCTCCACGCTCCAGCCGTTCACCTCCAGCGCCCACAGATACACGGACTTCATGATCTCGTCGAAGTTCTTGCCGGTCCAGTCGGGGAGCGCTACGCCCCCCATCATGGTGCCTGCGCCCGCGGCGCCGCCGACGCCCGCCGCACCCGCTCCGCCGCCCCCGCCGGCAGCGCACCCGCCCCCCACGCCCGCGAGCGCCGGGGTCGAGCCCGGCCGCTTCGACGGCGGCAGCCCCACGCCCGCCACGATGTCCGGGGCCAGGTCCTTCACCTGCACGTCCTCGTCCGTGAACGCCACCAGCCGCTTCACTTCGTTCTCGAGCTGGCGAATGTTCCCCGGCCACGCGAAGGCCGTGAGCAGCTTCATCGCCTCGCGCGACACCCGGCGCTTCGGCTGCTTCAGCTCGACGCCGCACTTCTCCAGGAAGTGCTCGATCAGGACCGGGATGTCCTCGCGCCGGTCCCGCAGCGGCGGCAGCGTGATCGAAAAGACGTTCAGCCGGTAGTAGAGGTCCTCCCGGAACGAACCGTCCGAAGCCATCCGCTTCAGGTCGCGGTTCGACGCGCACACGATCCGCACGTCGATCTTCACGCTCGACTTTCCGCCCACGCGCCGCACCTCGCCCTCCTGCAGCACGCGCAGGAACTTCTTCTGCATCTCCAGGCCCATCTCGCCGATCTCGTCGAGGAAGAGGGTCCCGCCGTTCGCCAGCTCGAAGAGGCCTTCCTTGTCCTTGTCCGCGCCGGTGAACGAGCCTTTCATGTGCCCGAAGAGCACGCTCTCCAGCAAGGTCTCCGGCAGCGCCGCGCAGTTCTCCGCCACGAACGCCCGCTCCTTGCGCGGACCGTTGAAGTGGATCGCCTTCGCGACCAGCTCCTTCCCCGTCCCGCTCTCCCCCTGGATGATCACCGGGAAGTACGTCTCCACGACCTTGTCCAGGATGCGGAAGATCTCCCGCATCGGCTTCGACGCGCCGATGATCTGCGTGTAGCTGTACTTCGTCCGGAGCAGCTCCTGGTTCGCCTTCACGGTGCGCTTGAGGGACTCGGCCTCCTCCTCGGCTTCGCGGAATTTCCGCGAGTTCTCGACCGGGATCGCGATCTTGTGCGCGAAGGCGGTGAGCAGCTCGAGGTCGCCCTGGGTGAATTTCCGGGTGACGCTCAGGTTGTCCACGTAGACGACGCCGATGACCTCGGTGTCGGTCTTGATGGGCACCGACAGGATCGACCGGATCTGGAGGTCGTAAATCGAGCGGACGTTCCGGAGCTGGCTCTCCTTCAGCGTGTCGTTCACCAGGACGGGCTCGCCGGTCTCGGCGACCTTGTCGAGCAGCGTGTGGGAGAGCGCGAGCTGCGGCGCGGCGACCTCTTCGTCCTTGAAGTTCGAGGCGGTGACGGCCTTCAGCTTCCCCTGGCTGTCCTTGAGCATGATGAAGCCGCGCTCGGCCCGCGTCACCTGGAGGATCATGCGCATGGAGAGGTCGAGGACCTTCGTGAGGTCGAGCCCGGCGTTGATGACCTTCATGACCATGCCGAGCACGGTGATGCCGTCGCGCGAAAGGACGAGGGAGTCGACGTCGGCGTCGGCCGCGAGGTCGCGCTTGACCTGCGCGTCGGTGGCCACGCCCTCGCCGATGGCGACGACGCGGTTGCCGCCCTCGCGCTGGGCGGTGTAGAGGGCCTCGCGCGCGCGGTGAGCCAGTTCGGCGAGCTTCTTGCCGTCCGCGGGAAAGCCGACGACGCCCATGGAGAGGGTGACCTCGACGGGCTTGCCGCCGACGGGGATCTTGCGCGCCTCGACTTCGCTGCGGAGCCGGTCGGCGAGCTTCACGGCCTCCGCGCGCTCGGTCTCGGGCAGAAGCAGGAGGAGGCCATCGGCGTCGTGCCGGCCGACGAGGTCCACGTTGCGGACGCCGGCCTTGAGCAGGGCGGCGACGCCTTTCAGGAGCTCGGGAATCACGTCGGGCCCATAGAGGTCGGAGAGGACCTTCAGCCGGTCGACCGCGCAGATGATGGCGGACACGACGCGCCCGTAGCGGTTGCAGCGGGCCAGCTCGCTGCCGAGCATGCGGTCCATGTAGTTGGCGGCGTGCAGGCCGGTGGTTTCGTCCAGGAGCGTCTCTTTGAGGAGGTTCGCCTTTTCGAGCGCGACCGCGGCCTGGTCGACGACGACTTCGAGCAGCAACGTCTCGCGCTCGCCGAACGCGCTGGGGGCGAAGAGAGAGTCGAGGTAGAGCGCGCCGACGAGGCGGGCGCGGACGCGCAGGGGGACGCAGAGGATGGAGCGGACTTTGAGGTCCTGGACGCTGTGATACTCGCGCAGCTTCTCGTCGGCGAGGGCGTCGCTCGTGAGGATGACCTCGCCGCGGTCGAGGACACGCATGGCGATGGTCTTCGAGATCTTGGTCTGCGGGTCCTCGACGTCGCGGCTGCCGAGGTTGCGGGAGACCTCGAAGCGCAGGTGCTCTCCCTCGCGCAGGATGAGGAACCCGCGGTCCGCACGCGTCAGCTCGATGGCGGTATCGACGATGGTCTCGAGGAGTCGCTTGAGGTCCAGCTCGCTGTTCAAACGCTTGGTGACCTGGATGACCTTGATGAGGTCGTCGATCCCGGCCTCGCCGAGGTCGCGGAGCCGGTTCCGGATGGCGGTGTCGCTGGACTGGAACGTGGGCTTGCGCGCGGCGGAGGCGCCGCCGGCCCCCGCGCCCGACCCGCCCGCGGCGCCCGCTCCGGCGTCGGCCGTTCTCCCCGGGGTCGCGCCCGCGCCGCCCGGCGCCGCGCCTCGCGCGCCGCGTTCGGCGGGCAGCTCGCGCCGAGAGCCCTTCATGGCCGTCTTGACGTCCTCGGCCTCGCGATGGAGGTTCTCCCGCCTCGGGTCCGCTTTGTACGCGGCCTGGAGCCCGGCCGGGAGCGCCTTCAAAACGTCCGATAAAAGCTTGCGCGCGAGTCCGTAATGGTAGTCGGACTCGACGAGGTTGCGGGTCTTGAAAAGGAGGTGGCCGACGGACCGGTGGGCCTGCCACTGCAGCTCCGGGTCGCGCAGCTCGTCCGCCAGCTCGAGCGCGCGCTCCGCCTCGGCCAGCGTGTCTTCGATCGGCGCCACGACCGCGAGCAGCGCGTGGGCGTGCGCGAGGTGGGCGGGGCAGAGCAGCGGTCGCGCCCCCAGCTCGCGCGCCCGTCCGACCGCCTCCGACGCCGCGGCCATCGCCGCCTTCCCGTCCGAGTTGCCAAGGGCGACCCAGGTCTCTTCGATGAGGAGCTGCACCTGCTCCCCCCGCTGCTGCGTTTTCCGCAGCAGCTCCTTCACTTCGAACACCGACTTCGCCGCCGCCTCGACGTCCCCGCTCATGCGCTGCAGCGCCGCGAGCAGCAGCAGATACCGCCCTTCGTGGATCCGCATCCCTCGGTTCCGCGCGATCGTCAGCGCCCGCTCGGCGAACTTCCGCGCGCCCGGGAAATCGCCGAGCATCGTGCGCAGCCGCGCAAGGGCCGCGGTGACGTCCAGCGTCCCCGCCATGGCCCCGATCTCCTCGAAGATCGAAAGCGCGCGTGTCAAAAACTCCTCCGCCTCCACGTATTCGCCGCGGCAGCGGTGGACGTTGCCCGTCGTGCCGAGGCTCGTGGCGAGGACGTTCTTGTCCCCCAGCTCCTTCGCGATGCGCGCGGCGCGGCCCACGAACCCGAGCGCCTGGTCGTAGTCGCCGCGGGCGAAATGAAGCAGGCCGAGGTAGCTCAGCGCCTCGCCGGCGCCGCGCTTGTCGCGCACCTCTTCGGCCACGCGCAGCGCGCGCTCGAAGTTGCGCATGGCCTCGTCGTACTCGCCGCGCGCGAGGTCCGCCGCGCCCAGCTCCGCGTGCGCCGCCGCCAGGGCGCGCTTGTCGCCGATCGCGGTCGTTAGGGTGATCACCTTGTGCAGGAAGCCGAGCGCCTCCTTGAATTCGCCCCGGACCGCGTGGATCATCCCCATGTTGGCGAAGGCGCGCATCTGCTCCGGCCGGTTCGACGTCTCTTCGGCGATCCGGATCGCCTTGGCGAAATAGCGCGCCGCCTCGTCGTACTGCCCCCAGGCGCGGTGGAAGAGCCCGACGTTGCCGAGCGAGCGGCAGAGCAGCAGGTTGTCCTTCATGCCCTCCGCGATGCCGACCGCGACGTTGCAGTAGCGCAGGGCGCGTTCGTACTCGCCGCGCGCGTGCGAGGCCTCGCCGAGGGTGTTGTAGACCACGCCGAGGCCGTGCTTGTCGCCGGAGGCCGTGAGGGCCTCCTTCGCGGCTGCGATCGACGCCTCGAAAAGCTCCCACTGGCCGCGGATCTGGTAGATCGTGGACAGGTGCAGGTGGACGCCGCCGCGTCGCGGGTCGCCGGCGGCGAGGCTCGCGAGCGCCGCCTGGTACTGCTCTTCGGATTCGTCCAACCGGCCGGTGAGCCGGTGGACGTCGGCCGCGTCGAGCCGGAACCGCACCGCCCGGTCCGCGGGCAGGTCCGGGAGCTTGAGGAGCGCCGTGTAGATTTCGAGCGCGTCATCGTTCGCGTAGATGCGGGCCAGCTCCGTACCCGCCTCCGAGCCGTACTTCATCCCCCGGTCGCGTTCGCCGGCGCGGAGGAAGTGGCGCGCCAGCTCCTCGCAATGGCCGACTTCGCCGGGGCGACGCTGGCTCTCCAAAAACTCTCCGATCCGGAGGTGCAGCTCGCGCCGCCGTGCGTCCCCGAGCTCCGCGTAGAGGACCTTCTGAATCGTGGCGTGGACGAGGCGAAAGCCGGCGATCATGACGCTGCCCGCGCCGCCTGTGCTTGCCGCGTTCGCGCCGCCTGCCGGGGCCGACGCGGGCGACCCCGACCCCGTACCCGTACCCGCGCCCGCGCCGCCCAATTCTTCTCGCAGCACGAACCCGCGCTTCTCCAGCGACCGCAGATGCGTCGTGAAGCCCGGGATCGCCCCGCGCGTGAGCTGCGAAAGCAGGTCCAGCCCCGCCGGCCGCTCCAGCACCGCAAGCAGCTCGAGGATCGCCAGTTCCTCCGGCGTCAGCGTCGAGAGGCGCCGGCGCACGACTTCGTCGATCGTCTTCGGGATCTGGAGGCGCGACAGCCCCTCGACCTCCAGCTCCCAGCGCCCGCGCCGGTACGCCACCAGCTCCTTCTCGACGAGCGACATCACGACTTCCTGGATGAAGAACGGGTTGCCTCCCGTCTCGCGCGCCACGCGCGCGGAGAAGCCGTCCAGTCCGGCGACCGGTCCGAACATCGACGCGACGAGCTGCCGCACGTCGTCCACGTCGAAGCGCCGCAGCCGGATCTCCTCCAGGTAGCCCTCCATGTGCATCTCGCGGACCGCCTGCTCGAGCGGCGTGCCCGCGACCTCGTCGTCCCGGTACGTGCCCAGCACCAGGAGGAGCGGCAGCGGGTTCGGCGTCTCGCGTCCCAAGTGCCCCCAGGACCGGCGCAGGTGCAGGTTGTTCGCCAGGTGCCGCAACAGCTCGATCGACGCTTCGTCCGCGGAGTGCAGGTCCTGCAGGCAGAGAATGATCGGCTGCCGGGCCGCCGCGTCCAGCAGGAAATTCGCCGCGTGGTCCACGAGGCGCAGCCGCTCGACTCGAGGCTCCAGCTCCGGCGTCGGCGCCACCGGGTGCGAAAGCGCGAGGTCCGGCAGCAGTTTCACCAGCTCCGGCGCGTACCGGTCGAGGAGCGCGAGGTCCTCCGGTCGACCGGCCGCGGCCCCTGTGAGCACCACGCCCACGACCTCCCGCAGCACTTCGATGAACGGGCCGTACGCCTTCTCCGCCTGCTCGTACGAGCTACCCTCGGCGAAGAGGACTTTCTGGAGCTGACATTGCACTTTGAACTCGCGCGTAAGCCGGGACTTTCCGATGCCGGCCTCGCCGCCGACGAGCACGCACGCCGGCAGCGTCGGCGCGCGCCGCTCCACCTCGCGCAGCAGCGCCTTCAGCCGCTCGAATTCCTTCTCCCGGCCGACGAATTTCGCCGAGAGGACGTAGCCTTTTTTTGTCTCCTTCGTCTCGAGCTCGTACTCCTGGCCCGCGATCCGATTCAAGGCGACGATGACATCGCCCGCGCGCTGGAAGCGCTCCTCCGGGGTTTTCGCGAGGAGGCGGAGGATGACGCGTTCGAGTCCTTCGGAGCAGGAGGTGTTGAGCGCGCGCGGCGGGCGCGGTCGCTCTTCGATGTGTTTCTTGATGATCGCCATCGAGGAGTCGGCCTCGAACGGCACGAGGCCGGTGACGACGTGATAGAGGGTGATGCCGAGGGAGTAGAGGTCCGCGCGGTGGTCAGCGGGCAGCCCTTGGGCAAGTTCCGGCGCGATGTAATGGATCGAGCCCTTGACCTTCTGTGCGCCCTCTTTCATCCATCGACCCGCGAGTCCAAAATCGAGCAACTTGATCAGATTGTAGGCGCGGGGGGACAGAAGCAGATCGAGAGGCGGGTCGGTCGAAATGCGCGGGTCCAATTTCCTGGATTCGGCATTCGTGATGATGATGTTGGTCGGCTTGAGATCGTAATGGATGAGTCCGCGAGCGTGGATGTACTCGAGGACGCGGCAGGTCTGGATGATGAGGGGAATGAGCGCGCTGGGGTCGAGTCCCCGCGTCGCGTCCAGGAAATGGCACCCGTGGACGTACTCTTGCGTGAAGAAATACTCCGCGGTCCCGGAGGCGATGCCGAAATCGTAGACCTCGGCAAGCGCGGGGTGGTGCAAACGGGTGAGGGATTCGAACTCGGATTTGAAGTGCTCAACGGTCGTGGCATCGATGAGCCCGGGCCGGATCATCTTGAGAGCAAAGATGTTGTTGTCGCGAAGCTGATCCTCGACGAGGTAAACGGTGCCCATGCCCCCCTCGCCGATGGCGCGGAGAGTCCGATAGCGATTGTTGATGAGGGTGGGGGGCGGCACGGCGGCTCCGGGCTGCGGAGGGAATTCCAAAATCCGGGACACCGAATGTAGCACATCCCGTAGGGGGTGTCAAATGATGAAGCGGGCATTTGCGCGGCGTTGGACTTGACAGTAGGCGCAGGCGGGGGTAGGCTTCCCGGGCGTACCTCGGCGTCGTGAACGGACGGGTGTCGAAGGAGAAACGGCCATGGCGGGCCGGACCTCGGCGCGGGCGTTTTTCTCCCTGGTCGCATGGTTCGGGTGCTGGGGAAGCCCGGCGTCCGGGCAAGACTCGATGGAGTTGAGCGAGCGGATGCACGTGGACGATACGTGCACCGGGACGCGATTCTTCGAGTGCGCCCTGACGGTTCGGATCGGACAGCAGAATCTGCACTCGCTGAGCCGGCAAGAGGAGACGGTCGTGGAGCGGATCGTGGCCGTGGAGGGAGGTCGTCCGAGCCGCGTCCTGCGGCGGTACGCGGACCAGCGTGCGACGACACAGGAGGGGAGCGGGAAGGGCCTCGTCACGACGGAAGGGGAGGATGTGGGGCGGATCTACCTGCTCTCCGGGGAAGGCGCGGGGCGGCTCGTCGAGTGCCGAAACGATCCGTCGGCAACGGCGGAGGCGAAGGGGCGGGTGCAAAGGAGCTTGCAAGGACTGCTCCTGCCGGGGCGAGCGGTCGCGCCGGGCGAGCGCTGGGAAATCCCCGCGGGCGTGGTCGAGCAGCTCTTTCACGAACCCGGCGCGCCGGACCCGCGAGAGGCGCGCCTGTCGTGCAAGCTGCTCGGGCGGGAGGAGGTCAAGGGCGTGCGCGGCGCGCGCATCGCGATCGAGGTTGTGCTCGTGAGGGAGCAGCCGAACGGGCTCACGCGCACGTTGCGACTGTCCGGGGACGCGCGCTTCGAGCTCGATTCGGGGCGTTTTCTCGCGTGGGAGCTGACCGGGACCACGACCCTGGAGGGGACGCTCCCGGACGGTGAAGGCGGCGCGCTGCCGCTGCACGGGGTCGGCCCGACCGTGCTGCGTGAGTGGAGGGAGTGGGGGAAGGGGGAGATCGGGGACGAGACGCGGACGCTGCTTCGAAAGGTCGCGGTGGACGCCCGGGAGGGTTCGGGCACGGGGGACGCGGTCTACCGGTGCGGCGTGTGCGGCTACACGCAAGCGACGCCGGGCGCATGTCCGACCCGGCACTGAGTTCCGGAGGATCCGCCGAGAGGTTCACGGCGCGTCGGGACCGCCGTGGGAAAGCCGGCGTTTCCGGGCCTCGGCGGTGTACCTTCACGACCTGCCGAGCGTAGTGCATCGGCCGCATCTCTGGTTTTGGCATGGTTCAGATCAGGGGCGCAGCTCGCGGTCGGCCGACCTGCGTAGAGGCACGGCGCTGCCGTGCCCACGAAGCAAGGCAGGGCTCTCGGATGGGCGCTGCGTCGGCGGCGATGTGAACCAGGTCGTTCTTTTCGTTGCAACGACTCGGCGGCTGCGGTAGCATACGGGCTTCTTTTTTGGGCCTCCGAACACCTGCGGGAGGCGGCACGTGGGTGTCTCGGCGTCCGCCCCGTCTGGCACGAGCGACCGGTCTTGCGGATACTCCACCGGCGATGCTTGGCCGCGCTTGAGCCTGTTCTTGAAGGGGACCTACGGGGCATGCCGCGGGACGAGGCGCAGGCGACGACCTTCGGCGGCCGGACGCCCGAAGACGGCCGGATCGACTGGGGCGTCGGCGCGGTCGATGTGGACCGACTGGTTCGTGCTGCGACGCATCCGTGTCCGGGCGCGTTCACGAACTGGCGCGACCGGCGGCTCTTCGTCTGGGCCGGCGAGCCGACGGCCCGGTTGGGGCCGCCGCGCGAGCTGCCGCCCGGCTCGATCCTCGGCGTGGACGACGTCGGCCTCGTCGTCGCGACCGGTCGCGGCGCCTTCCGGATCCTCCGTTGCCAGCTCGAAGGGGACGACGAGAAGGACGGCGCGGAGTTCGCCCTGGAGAACGCCCTCGGGCCCGGCGGTCTCCTGGGGCCGGGGTCGTAGGGATTGGAGAATGGAGCTTTGGGAATGGAGAACTACGCAGGCCGACGGCCGGCGATGCAGGGTTCGAACGCCGACGCCGACGTTCGTAGTTTCGCCGTCCGGCGAACCGTGCCTGCCTTTGGTTGCGCCTACCCGCGTTAGGCCATGAAATCGGATGAGGAGAGGTCGAGTTCGATGAACCAGTACACGATCTTCCACGACATGGTGAAGCATCCCGCGGCGCTCCAGCTTGTGCTGAACGCGATGTCCGTCGGGGAGACCAACAGCGGCCAGGACCTGCATCGCGTGGCCGACCTGATCCCGGACCCGGACCTGAAGCGCCGCGTCCTCAAGCACTACGCCGACGAGATGAAGCACGGCAAGATTTTCGGCGGGCGCCTCCAGGAGATCGGCGGCAAGCTCGAGCCGCTGCCCGCCGACCTCGACTACGAGGAAGCGCTTCACCGGTACAGCTTCGGTCTCCTGCGCGAGCGGCTCAAGGAGGACCAGCCTCTTTCCGACGACGACCTGATCAAGTTCTTCGCCGGCGCGCGCGTGACCGAGGCGACCGCGATCTCGGACCTCGAGATGGCGCGGAAGGGTTTCGAGGTGGACCCGCCGACCGAACGGGTCCTGGCGGAGGTGCTCAAGGACGAGTATAACCACGTCGCCTATGCCACCGAAGAGCTGGAGCGGCTTGCCGGCCGCGGGCACGGGCCGCGCATCAACGCCCTCCTGGCCGAGTATGAGCGACTGGAGGCGCAGGCGCGACGCGACATCAGCCGCGCGTTCATGACCCGGATGCTGCCGATCCTCGAGTACTCCCTGCCGCTGCGGGTGGCGATCCGGATCGGGATCGAGGTCGAGTATTTCTGGCGAAGACTCTTCCCGAAGAAGCACGACATCCGCGCGAAGGCCCCGGCCCTGGCCGGCACGGCCGCCCAGGCCTGAGAAAAGGGGCGAGCCGCCGAAGGACGAAACGCCTGCGAAGCGACCGGCGCCGCCAGACCGAACCGCGATCGTGAGGGAGCGGTCTCAGCCCGTCCTTCGGCGCCCTTCGGTGCGGTCTCGCGAGCGATCGCCGATCCGCGACGAGCAGTTCGCGGCCCTTGCGCTGCGGAGCGACCAAGTCCGGGGAACGGCATCGCGCTCTCTCGGCACTCGAGGACATCGCCATCATGAAGAATCTGGTCACCGGGGCGTCGGGCTTCATCGGTGCCGCGGTCGTGCGCCATCTCCTGGCGCAGGGGGAGGAGGTCCGGGTCCTGGTCCGGAAGGAGAGCGATCCCTCGAACGTGCGGGGGCTGCAGCTCGAGGTCGTCCAAGGAGACCTGCTGGACAAGGAGGGCCTGCGCGAAGCGGTCAAGGGTTGCCGGCGCGTCTACCACGTGGCCGCGCTCTATGCCCTGTGGGTCCCCGACCCGCGCGCGATGTACGAGGCGAACGTCACGGGCACGCGCAACGTCCTCGAGGCCGCGGGAGACGCGGGCGTTGAGCGCATCGTATACACCAGCACAGTCGGCACGATCGGCATTCCCGGCTCCGGCCAGCCGGGAAGCGAGTCCTCCCCCGTCTCCATCGACGACATGTGCGGGGATTATAAGCGGTCGAAGTTCATGGCCGAGCAGGTCGCGCTGGAGCTGGCGGCGAAAGGCCTGCCCATCGTGATCGTGAACCCGAGCGCGCCGGTCGGGGAGCGGGACGTGAAACCCACGCCCACCGGGCAGATGATCGTGGACTTCCTGCTGGGTCGCATGAAGGCCTACACCGACACCGGGCTGAACATCGTGGACGTGGACGACGTGGCGGTCGGGCACCGCCTGGCGGCCGAGAAGGGGAAGCCGGGTGAGCGCTACATCCTGGGCAATCAGAACCTCACCCTCCGGGAATTTTTCGGGGCCGTGGGCTCGGTGGCGGGGATGCCGGCGCCGACCATGAAGCTCCCACACTGGGTCGTGGTGCCGATCGGCTACGTCAGCCAATGGGTGGCGGACCACGTGACCCACCGGACCCCGCGCGTCCCCTTCGACGCCGTGCGGATGGCGGCGAAGCGGATGTTCTTCGATCCCGGTCGCGCCGTGCGCGAGCTGGGCCTCCCGCAGACCCCGGTCGAGACCGCGATCCGCAAATCGGTCAACTGGTTCCGCGCCCACGGCTACGCCCCGAACGGTCACGGGAACGGCGAGGCTGTCGCGGCGCGCCGCTGAGGCGCCGCGCCCCGCGGCCCCGTGGTCCCGCCGCGCGGGCGCGCCCATGCGCCGATGCGCGGGCCCGCTGCCTCGCCGCCGCGCGGAACTCCAATTGCCGACTCCAACACCAATCGACTCCAACTCCAAACGAAGCGTCGCCCTTTGTCCCCCCGGCGCGAGTCGCTTACCCTCGGTGTGTACGCCGGCGGTCGTGCCGGAGTCCGGCCCGATGCGATCGCGGCCGGAGCCTGGCCGACATGGGTAGGGGCACGGCGCTGCCGTGCCCACGAAGCGAGACTTCGCTTTCGGCCACGCGCGACGGCAGCGGCAGTTTGAACCCTGCCCGACCTCACCCAAGCCGTCGGGCTTGGACCGTGGCATTGGCAGCGAGCGTCTCCACGCGTCGTGCCCGAACCCGCACGTCGCCGCGTTTGGTTGTTGGGTCCCTACCGTTCGACTTCTTGAAAGCCGGTCGCGAGTCTCGAAGTCACGAAGACCACAAAGGCGCTTTTCGGCCGAGCCAAACTCGCCCCCCTCAGTGACGGTCCTTCGTGGTCTTGGTGCCTTGGTGGCTTGGTGGTTTCGTCGTCCGTTTGGGTTTCGGGCCTTCGCCCGAGTTGGAGGTTGGCGTTGGAGTCGATGGGTGTTGTCGTCGGCCCTTTGGAATTGGTCTTGCCCATGGCCAGTTGGAGTTGAACCCGCCCGATGCCCCTTCACGCCCTCCTGGTCTCCAGCGTCCAGCAGCGACCCTACGTCTTCGTCTTCCTGCTGGCCTACGTGCTCATTGCGGCGAACCAGCTCGGCTGGCTTCGCATGCTCCTCTTCGCGCTCGTGGGCTTCGGGGTCGCGTGGGCGGCCGAGTATGTCTCCTCCCAGACGGCCTACGGCGTCCCCTTCGGACCCTACCGCTACACGGGCGCCACGCGCAACGTGGAGCTTTTCCTCCTGGGCGTGCCGTTCTTCGACTCCCTCTCCTTCGTCTTTCTGGCCTTTGCCAGCTACTCCATGTCCCTCTTTTTTTGCATGCACCACACGCCCGCCGGCATCCCGCTCCAATTCGAGGACGACCCCGACGTCCGGCAGTCCGCGAGCGTGCTCCTGATGAGCGCCCTCTTCATGACCTGGCTCGACCTCGTCATCGACCCCCTTGCCGTGCGCGGGGACGAGTGGTTCCTGGGGCACGTCTTCGACTATCCCGAGCCGGGGATCTTCTTTGGCGTGCCCCTCTCGAATTTCCTCGGCTGGTTTTTCGTCGCGATGGTCATCGTCGGCCTCTACCAGCGCCTGGACGCGTTGCTCATCCAATACCAAACCCCCGGTCGCCGCCCGCGGGGGATCGTGACCCCCGACCAGGCGCTCCTGGGCCCGCTCCTCTGGTGGGGGATCCTGGGCTTCAACGTGGTGATCGCCTTCTTCCTCCAGAAAGTGGGCAACGTGACGACGCTCCTCTTTCCGCTGGTCGCGGTCCTCCTCCACGTGCCGATCGCTTTTTTCTTCGGCCTCCGGCTCCTGGGCGGCGCGACCGTCGCCTCCGGCCGCGGCTTCGAGGACGTCCTGGGGCGGGGGCGGTAGGGTTCCTGCAAGAGCCCGCGCCGGTTGACCGCCGTTCGCCATCGCCTCCACCGACTGTCCTCGGCGCTCCGGCACTTCTCTTCCAGAGGCCGGCGTGCTTCGAACGAGAGTCGTTCCCCGCGCTGCCCTTGTGGTGCAGGGCTTCCGCCCTGCACCGTCGGCTCAGGGACTCTGGCGTCTCGCGCCCCACTCCCTTCGGTCGCACCGCCCTAACCTGCGCCGACCGCCGCACCGACCCCGCCGCGAGTTGCCGATTGATCCGCCCGTCCGTTCGTTGTAGACTGGGCATCGTGCAGGGGGATTTCAAGCCGGGACCCGCGCGCCCGTCCACCGGTCGTCCTGCCCCGCGGGCCCCGCTTCTCTCGCCGGGAGTTCACTCCATGCCGTCTCTACGCAGCTTTCCGCTCGCCGTGCTCGTGCCCGTGCTCCTGCTCGTCGTCGCGCTCGGCGCCGTCTCGACCGCCTGCGCCGACGAGCCCTCCGATCGCCTCATCAAGCAGTACTGCCTGAACCTGGACAGCCCCGCCCCCGAGGTGCGTGCGGTGGCCGAGCGGGCGCTCCTCGCCGCGCCGAAGGAGCGCGTCGTGCGGCCGCTGTTGGTCACGCTTTCCGTCGGCGAGCCCGACGCGCGCGCCTTCGCCGCGAAAGCCCTCGGCCGGTTCGGCGATCCCACCCTCGCCCGGCCCCTGATTGCGCGCGTGATCGAGGACGACGCGGAGCCGGTCCGGAATGCGGCTGCGCTCGCGGCCGTCGCCGCCGCCGGCAAGGACGTGGCCTGGGACCTCGTCAAGGACCTCGGCAGCCCGCTCCTCCTCCGCCGCATGCGCGCGGCGCAGGGGCTGGGGGTCATGGCGAATCCGTTTACCGTCGGCCCGATCATCAACCTGCTCCACATCCGGATCGTCGGCGGCGGCGGGCCGCGCGCGCACATCGTCGTCGAGGAGCAGATCACCTACGTCGCCGACTACGACGTCGAGATCGCGGCGAACTCCATCGCCTTCGACCCCATCATCAAAGTGGTCCAGAGCGGCACCGTCCTCGACGCCCGCATCCATCGCATCGAGCGCGACATCTGGATCGAGGAGCACGCCACCTACGCGAACATCCTCCGCGGCATGACCGGCCAGGACTTCGGCTTCGACGCCGATCGCTGGAGCGACTGGTGGGACAAGAACGCGGACGAGTTCACCGCCGACTACCGGCGCGAAAAAAAGGACGTCGAGTCGGGCCGCACCGCCGACCGCATGCTGCGCGAGGCCCGCGACGCCGAGGCGAAGGAGGACTTCGAGGAGGCCCTCCGCCTCTATCGCCACGTGGAGGGGGAGTTCGCCCGCCTTGCGCAGGCCCGCGACGCCGCGGGGCGGCGGGAGGCGCTGGAGGGCTCCGCCTACGTCCGCATGAAGCTGGAAGAGCGGCAGGCGACCGCGAACGCGCGCAACTGGCTCTCGATGGCCAAGAGCTTCGCGGCGAACGGCCGGCCGGACCGGGCCGAGGAGTTCGCGCGCAGGGTACTTGCGATCTACCCAGACTCCGCGGAGGCGAGGGAGGCGCGGGCGTACGTGCGGGAGGGCGGAGGTCGGTGAGCGGCGAGGGAGGAGAGCTGGAGCGAGAAGTGCTGGTCGGAGGCGAGCTGGAGGGAAAAGGGCCGGCCCGAAAGGAGCTGGCGGAAGGAGAGCTGGACTGAGGAGAGCTGGAGGACGGCTGAAGGGGAGATTTACCACGGAGACACGGAGGTTTCACGGAGAGTTTTCAGCAGGCTCCTCCCCTCTCCGTGCCTCCGTGGTGACACACTCCCCCCGTGAACGGTTACCCCCTGTCATCCTGAGCGGAGCGCCTCAGCGCGGAGCGAAGGATCCAACCTACGCTGCACGTTCGCCACCTTGCGTTGACGCCGTCGGAGGTAACTCAGCAGTGAGGCAGCACTCGTACTGGGTGTACATCCTTGCCAGCGAGTCGGGCACTCTTTACACCGGCGTAACGAACAACATCGAGCGCAGAGTCTACGAACACAAGCACGCTACGGCGTCAGACGACGGTTGGATTGCCCGCACGCCACGTCCCATAAGGCTTCGGGGGCTTGCCGAGTCCCAAGTGTACCAGCGCCACCCGACCCCCTCGCCGAAAAGCCTCGATTCTACGTCACCTTCCTGGACAACTC
>JACPWG010000183.1 GCA_016197205.1 Planctomycetota bacterium | reverse complement strand
TCGACGCGGGCGCGGCCGAGTCCGAGCTGGGCGCGCTGGGGCGGGAGGACGCGGTCGAGCTGGTGGGCCGGGTCCTGGCGCGTGCGGGGCTCGCTCCGGCGTCGGCAGACCCGGGGTGTACGCCGCAGGAGATCACGGACCGCGTGGAGGCGGTGAACGGCCACGCCCGCGCCCTGGTCCTGCTCGCGCCGGAGCTCGCGCGCCGCGGCGTGAAGGCGACGACCGCGGACCTCCGCGTCGTGATGGCGGACCTGGAGCGCCGCCACCCCGGCGACCGCGAGAACTCCCTCTACGCGAGCGTGGAGCTGTCCCTGCGCAAGCTGCGGCCGGGGTCGCGGGAGCGGGTGCAGTCGTTGGCGGTCTGCCAGGGCGGCGTGCAGTTGGACGTCTTGGCGATGATGGTCGGCCTGGAAATCGGGGAGGCCCGCGCGTTGGCCCTCGAGCTGATCGGCGTGGGGCTTGGGGAGGACATGGGGTCCGGCCACCTGCGCCTGGACCCGGGCCTGCCGCCGTACCTGCTGGGCCAAATGGGCCCGGAGGAGGCCGACGCGGCGCGCGATCGCTGGGCGGAGGCGATGGCGCAGCTCACCGGAGCGCTCTATCAGCAGCGATCCAAGGATGCGAAGCTCTCCGCCCACCTCACGCGACTGGAGCTTCCGAATCTCCTCGGAATGCTCGATTGGCTGGATTCGAGGCGGCCCGCGGAGGCCCTGGTAAACCTCGCCGGCGCCGTCGAGCGACTTGTCCACCACCTGGGTCTTCCCCACGCCCTCGAACGCGCCGCGCGCGCACGCGAGAAGGCCGCTGAATCCCTCGGCGATTGGGGCCATGCGCGGTGCCTCACGGAGGACTCTAACATTGAGCGTCTGCTCAGGCGTAGAGATCTTCCCGCGGCCACGGCTGCGGCACGTGCCCTCGTAGAGCGGTGCCTGGCGGCCGGCGACCTCGCCTATCCGAAGGCGGCCTACGACTCGGCGATGGCGCACATCATTCTCGGCAGGGCCTTATCGATTGGGCGTGCGGCGGAGGAGGCCCTGACGCCCATCGGCGAGGCGCAGGAGCGCTTCCAGCGCCTTGCCGACGCAGGGGATGCCGACGCCCAGGGGATGGTCTCCCGGTGCATCACGGAGAGGGCGGACTGCCTGTTTGACTTGGGCCGGTTGGATGAGGCGGCGTCCGCGTACGAGGAGTCGATCCGACGCGACGCCGCCCGCGGCAACCGCAGGTCCGTCGCATTAGGGAAGAGCCGGCTCGGAACGGTACGCGGGGAGCAGGGGCGGCACGCCGAGGCAATCGCGGCCCACGTGGAGGCGCGCGACACGTTCGCGGCCCTCGGGGAGCCGCTGACCGTGGCCACGGCTTGGCATCAGATCGGGATCGCATATCACCAAGGACGACAGTTTGACCGGGCGGAGGACGCCTATCGGGAGTCCCTCGCGATCAAGGTGCGAGAGAAGGATCTCCCCGGCGAGGCGTCGACGCTTCACCAGCTCTCCTCCCTCTATGATGCGATGGATCGTGTGGAGGAGGCGATCACCTTCGCCCGGAAGGCGTGCGACCTCTACGTGCGGCTCGGCGATCGGGCCAAGGAGGGTGTGGCGAGGAGCAACCTGGGCAACCGGCTCATCCGTCAGAGGCGCCACGACGACGCCCGCCAGGAGCTGCGCCGCGCCATCGAGTGCATGGCGGGGCTGGGCATAGCCGGGCTACCGTGGAAGACCTGGTCGTTGCTGGCCGACGTTGAGCGCGCAACCGGCCACGCGGAGGCCGCTGCCGAGGCGCGGCAACGGGTGATCGAGACCTACGGCGCGTACCGTCGTGCGGGCGGCGTCTCGCAGCAGCCCAGCGCCCAGTTGGTCGCCCTGGTCGCGCAGGCCATTCGCGCCAACGATCAGGCGGAGGCCGGAGGGCAGCTCGCGCAGCTCGCATCGCAGCCCTATGCCCCGCGCTGGCTCCAGGCGCTGGTGCCCAAGCTCCAGGCGATCCTGGCCGGCGACCGCGACCCGACCCTGGCCGCGGACCCGGCCCTCGACTACGACGACGCCGTCGAGCTGCAGCTCCTCCTCGACGCGCTCGCCGCCGGATAGGCCGCGCCGCGGGGCGGCGCCGGATGGTGTCCTTCTGCACCGGACACGAACTGGCCGTGTTCAGCAGGGCGAACTCTGTTGGCCATCGTCGTGACCGCCAGGACGTGGGGGAAGACGCGCGGGCGGCGGTGCGGCACGGCGCGGACTCGATCGTGGAGGCCTACCGGACCGTCGGTTGCGTCTCCGGCGGGATTTCCGTGCTTCTGCAATAATACCTTGTAATTTTGCAGTAATGAAGCTACCTTTGTTCCATGGACATTGCCTCCCCCAAGACGGTTCTGCACCCGCGCGCGCTGGTCCCGCTCCTCCGCGCCCGCCTGACGCACCGACCCGTCGTGGTCCTTACCGGGGCGCGACAGACGGGGAAAACCACTCTGGTGCGTGACCTGTTGCCGTCGGCCGGCGCCACAAAGCCGGTCTACCTCACTCTCGACGACCCCGACGAGCGTCTGCGTCTTGCGGCGGACCCCGTGCGTCGGCTGGACTACGGCGATCGGCTGGTCATTCTCGACGAGGTCCAGAAGGCTCCTGCCCTACTGGATGCCGTCAAGCTGCTGGCCGACCGCCGCGCCGGTCACCGCTTCCTCCTCCTCGGCTCCTCCCACATCCTGCTGCTCGACAGGGTTCGCGAGACGCTCGCCGGACGCGCGGCGCTGCTTGAGCTCTGGCCGATGGCACTGATCGAAGCCGCGACCGGGGACGTCGTTCCGGAGTGCGCCCTGGACGCGGTGTGGCGGGACGGGGCGGCCGCGCTCCCGCGGTTGGCGAGCGCGGATCCGCCGGCCGACAGCGCGCGCGCCTGGCGCTCGCGCTGCGAGGACCAATTGCGCTGGGGCGGCTACCCGGGGCTCGAAGGTCTCCCGGAAGCCGAGCGCCCTGCCTGGTTTCGCGACTACCGGCGGACCTACCTTGAACGCGACCTGGCCGACCTTGGCCGCGTCAGCGACCTCGACCAGTTTGCCCTTGCGCAAACGCTCTTCGCCGCTCGCACGGCGCAGCTCTTGTCCCTCAGCGACGTGGCACGCGACCTTGGCGTCGCCGTGAACACGGTCAAGCGATACGTGCGCCTTCTTGAGCTTTCCTACCAGCTTTGCCTCCTCCGTCCCTTCCTGCCCAACCTGACGACGCGCCTCGTCAAGAGCCCAAAGGTGTACTGGACCGACCCGGGACTCGCACGAATTCTCACGGAACGCCCCTCGCTGGGGGACGGCGCACTCTACGAGACCTTCGTCTGCGGCCAGTTGCTGCGGTGGCGCGGGTGGCAGCCGGATCCGCCCGGCCTCTTCTTTTTCCGCACGCAGGCTGGACGCGAGGTGGACTTCGTGTTGGCCCAGGGAAGACGCTGCCTGGCGATCGAGGTGAAGGCGGCAACCAAGGTGAGCGGCGCCGACGCCTCCGGGCTCCGCGATTTCCTCAAGGACCGGGGCACGTCGCATGATTCGCCTGGGGTGGGGATCGTCGTCTATCGTGGCCGGGAGATCTCGGAACTGGCGCCTCGTGTCTGGGCCGTACCGGACTGGCGACTGTTCGGCCCGGTTGGGGAAGCGAAGGAAGAATAAGGAATCTCGCCTCGCCGGAGGCCACAGGGGACGCGCGTGCGAGACCTCATCCAGTGCGTGTCCCCGTCGGCATGTACTCCTCCCGGGCATCACCACGGGCGCGTTGCGGACGTGGTTCAAGAAAGAACCGGTTCCCGTGCGCGTCCGAAAGGGACGGGGCGGCCTGAGCGCCTGCATGCCGCGCCTGCTCGCTGCGCTCGGTGAAGAACTTACGACAGACCCCGTCGCACCGGCGGCACCCAAGGCCGCCCCAGTCGAAGAGCAGGTCCTGACCCTTACCGACCCGAAGGTCCGAACGCTGGGCGGAGAGCGTCGCGCTACCGCGACCGCCGTCCTCTCCTATCAGCCGGCGAGCCGTCGCTGTCGGCGAGTGGACAGCATTCGTTTCGAGTTCACCGCACCCCTGGGATCGATCGAGGCCGAAGACCTCCGCTGGTACCTGGAGTCGTACTTCCTCTGGCCCATCGGCGTGTTCAAGACGCGGGCCAAGCAGATCGAAAAGAACCTCCCCCGGTGGGGCAAGGACCTCTTCGAGGCCAGCGTCGGGGCCGCCGCCGCGCGCGAGACCCTGGCCGCCTGGCAGCACGCGGACGGCCAGCACGAGCGCCGATTCTCCGTCATGGTGGACAGCGACGCGCCCGCCAGAGCGAAAGCCAAGGTTCGGTCCGTCGCACGCGAGGCCGGGACCGACCTCCTCGCCCTGCCGTGGGAGCTGCTCCATGACGGCCACGGCTGGCTCTTCCAGGGCGCGGCAGCACGCGATCGAGACCTACGGGGTGTACCGGCGTGCGGGCGGCGCCTCGCAGCGGCCCAGCGCGCAGTTGGTCGCCCTGGTCGCGCAGGCCATCCGCGCCAAGGATCAGGCGAATGCCCGAGGGCAGCTCGCGCAGCTTGCATCGCACCCCGACGCTTCGCCCTGGCTCCAGGCGCTGGTGGCCAAGCTTGCAGGCGATCCTGGCCGGCGACCGCGACCCGGCCCTGGCCGCGGACCCGGACCTCCACTACGACGACGCCGTCGAGCTGCAGCGCCTCCTCGACGCGCTCGCCGCCGGATAGGCTGCGCCGGGTGCGGCGGTGCGGCGTGTTTCGCCTTGCCTTCTGTGGAAGCCCGGGGATAGAATGCGGTCGAATGCCGGCTGCGGCACACCACACCCATCGGGGGAAACACCTGGGTGATCGACATCCTGGCGGAGTTCGAGGCGATCGTCACGCGGCTTGCCGAGCGCGGCATCGATTACGCCGTTTGCGGCGGCTTCGCGGTCAACATTCACGGACACGTTCGGGCGACCCGCGACATCGATCTTCTCGTCCAGCGTTCCGACCTGCCCAGGCTGCGCGAAATCCTCGACGGCCTGGGCTTCTCCCTGGAGGCCGGCCTCATTCCCTTCGCCTCCGGCACAGCGGAGGAACGGGAGCACTTCCGCGTCTCCAAGGTGAAGGGCACGGAGCTGCTCACGGTGGACTTGCTACTCGTGACGCCGGTGTTCGAGGATGTATGGCGGACGCGCGAGGCGTACCAATGGAACGGGAAGCTCGTGCCGACCGTTTCCCGCAAGGGTCTCGCGCGCATGAAACGCCTGGCGGGGCGACACCAGGACCTGGCGGACCTTGAGAATCTCGAGATCCGAGACGACGAATGAGTGCCGTTCCGACTCCGGACATGTCCCCTGCCGCGATTGATGCACGCCTGCGGGCAATGGCGAGTCTTCGACACGCCGGTCTCTCCCTCGCCTGCGCGCGCCGGCTGGGGCCTGTCGAGAACTTGGCACGCGACGATTCCGGTCGCCTGCTCCTGCGTGAAGCCTGGTGGCTGAGGGCGGCGGGGTCTTCCGAACCGGCCTGGAGCCGCCTCCGCGTCCGAGCGGACGGCACGGCGGAGGTCGCCGTAGCCCCGGGTGCTCCACGTCAATTCTCGGATGAGGTCCGCGCGCAGAGCTATCTCGCCGGGGCCGGCTACCGTTGCCTTGAAACTCTCGACGACGCAGCCTTGGCGGCAATGGGGTGGAGCCGAGCATCGCTCACGCCGCCCGAGCAGCCGCGCACCTGAGTGCCGGCGAAGAATTCACTTCACACCTTCGCAGGCTGACCAGCGCCTGGGCGCGCGGACCTCCCGCCCTCCGCCAGAATCGCGCCTGCTCACCCCCCCACCCGCGTCGACGAGTCCCGCGACGTGCCGTTCTTCGCCGGCGGCCCCTCGCGCCCGGCCCCGCCCGGTGCGGTCGCCGCGCCACCCGCGCCGCTCCCTGCCGCGCCCTCGCGACCCGGGGCGACGAGCGCAAATTTCTCGATGCGGTAGCGGATCTGGTCGCGGCTCATGCCGAGCAGCTCGGCCGAGCGCGTCTGGTTCCAGTCGGTGAACTCCAGCGCCTGCAGGACGAGGTCCTTCTCCACGTCGTCGAAGACGATGCCTTCCCGCGGGAGGACGTAAAGGCGGCCCTTGCGCTCCGGGGGCGCGACGCCCTTGCGCACCTCCTGCGGGAGGTCCTCCAGCGTCACCACGTCGTCCGAGCCGAGCAGCACGGCGCGCTCCATCGAGTTGCGCAGCTCGCGGACGTTGCCAGGCCAGTTGTAGGCCGCGAGCGCCTCCACGGCCCGCGGGGCGAGGCCGGTCACCTTGCGCGAGAACTCGCGCGAGTAGTGGCGCACGAAGTGCAGCGCCAGGGCCTCCACGTCCTCCTTGCGCACCCGCAGCGGGGGGAGCCGGATGGGCACGATGTTCAGTCGATAGAAGAGGTCCTCCCGGAACCGCCCCTCGGGAATCATCTTCTCGATGTCGCGGTGCGTCGCGGCGATGACCCGCACGTCCACGCGAATGTCGACCACGCCACCCAGCCGCTTGAAGGCCTTGTCCTCTAGGAAGCGGAGGAGCTTCGCCTACAGCGAAAGCGGCATGTCGCCGATCTCGTCCAGGAAGACGATGCCGCCGCTCGCCAGCTCGAAGAAGCCTTGATTCAGGTTGCGCGCGTTGTTGAACGCCCCCTTCTCGTGGCCGAAGAGCTCGCTTTCGAGCAGCGTCTCCTGGATCGTGGTGCAGGTGATCGTCATGAACGGCCGCTCGGCGCGCCGGCTTTCGTAATGGATCGCGCGCGCCATCCGGTCCTTGCCTGTGCCCGACTCACCGCGGAGGAGGATCGTCGTGGCCTCGCTCCGGCCGACCCTCTCGAGTGGGGACACCCTACCGATCGACCGCGAGATCGGTATTGTGTCCACGGATCTTGCCTTGGGGAGAATGCAACGGCCGTTGGGAGAAGAGCGGCAGGGAGGCTCGCGCGAGATGTGCAAGGAGGAGCAGGGGAAGGTCCCATCCGCAGGTCCTGGCGGACTACAGGTGGTACAACGAAGGGGGGAACGAGGGAATGGCGGAGCGAATGCCGCGCCATCTCATGGTTGACGGGGGGGGAGTAGATCGCCGGACGCTTATCAAATTGCGTCCCACGAAAGGAACCAGGATGACCCGGCGGTCGGACCGGGCCGCAGGCCCCTCGGCCTGATGCGCCATGCCCGAACTTGCGCGGAGCAAATTGCAGGAAGACGAGCCGTGCGGGATGCGTGGTCTCGCGTGGTGCCCTATAGGCCAGTTAAAGGTAGGAGGCGTTTTAAGTCCGTCCACGGAAGACCCAACTGCGCTCGCACGATTGACCGAACCATGCCGGCATGCGCCCGCGTCTCGGTGCCGAGCGACAGCAAATCATCAACTGCATCATGCGCTTTCCTGACATTGCGTTCAAGGAGCCCGACGAAGAGGCGATCCACATGGCGGTACGTGTCTGCGGCGATGCCCTCGCGGACGCGCCGAAGTGACTCGCGATCAAGCCCGCACACCTGGATGGTCGCATCTCCGTGATCGCTGTGATCGCGCGTGGACACCTGGCCGACACGGCTGAAGCACAAATGGTCGCTGGGCTCGACAGTGCCGAATGGGTTTAGCAAGAGCGGGGTCTCCTTCATGCCACGCCGGGGTGGCAGCATCCGCCGTTTTTCACGGATCGGGAATAGTCCCCGCTTCCAGGCCGAATTGCAACGTTCGCACGCAAAGAGCCAATTGTCCCAGTTGTATGCCAGCCACCAGTAGCCAGTGTCGCACAGAGTTCGGGTCTTGCGCTTGTGGACAGTGGCGGTGGGAGCCAACTCGGCGCCCTCGGCAGCCAACTCCTGAATGGCGGACTTGGGAGCGTAGTGCTCGACCGCGCCGGGATGATTGAGCGACGACACCTCGCAGTAGCCGCACTTGCCGTGTTGTGCCGCGATGAACGCGGACTTGTGCCGCTTCCAGATCCGCTCGTCGAACCTTGGGGCGCGCCCCGCCGCAATGTCCTTCCGTACGACTTCTTCGGCGGCCCGCACCTCGTTCGCAAAGCCAGTCGGCCACTTGGGACCCTTGAATAGCAGCACGCCAGACCTCGATCAATTCGCCTTCCGTCTCCGACGTCGCTCCTTCTGCGGCTGAGCCGAGGCTCGAAGGAGGTCGGCAATCTTCACTCGCGCGGCCTCACGATCTTCGGCGGAGAGATTGCGCGCGTCTTCGACGAGGACCTGTGCCGCCGCGCTCTGCGCCAAGCGCTCGACCGACGTCACGGCGTACGACCCCAACCTCGCGTTGAGCACAGCCTCGATCTTCCTCGCAGCAGGAGAGTCGGGCGATCCGGTCCTCAGCAACCGACGGTGCTTCTCAAGGACCTTCAGAGTGTCGTCGTCCAAAGTCGACGCGAGCCCGAACCACTCGCCGGTCAGAATGCGCTCTGCGCCGGCTCCAGGCGGCAGATCGCGCTGTCGGACGGCGATGCAGTCGGCAGTCGGGTCCCGCAGCAGGACGTGGATCTCACCGGGGCGCCCCCCGAGGAGTGTGAGAGGGTTGTGCGTTGTGACTACGAAGCTCATCCGCGGAAAAAGCCCCCGAACTACCGCAACTACGTCGCGCTGCCATTGCGGGTGCAGGTGCAAATCGATCTCGTCAACAATTGCGAGTCCAGTCATTTGCTCATGAAATGATCCATCCAGCGCAACGCCGCGCCGCTTGGCGTCCTCGGCCCACCGCGCGATCATATCCAGCACCCAACCCGCAGTAGTGAGGTAGCCATCGCTGAGCGCACCAAACGGGATACGTCCGACCTGCGGTCCTTCGACCTCAACCAGGTCAGCGGCCACTCGGATTTCGGTAACGCCGGGGAGGAGATCTGTCAACGTCGCGATGAGCGCATTGAAAAAGGCCTCCTCGGGTGAGCCAGGACTCAGCGTAGCAGCGAGCTTTCGCTCCTTCAGCCACGTCTCAGCATGGACGAGGCCGGCCCCTTCGTAGAACAGGGTCTCCACGGCACTCAGTGGAGAGGAGGCGTTTACCTCGCGCGAAGAGCCTCCGAGGGCCGACCCGCGGCGGCATCCATAGGCGACGGTGAATGGGGCCGAGACCTCGCCTCCGCGTCGATGTTCGAGGCGATCACCCGTCTCGCCAGCACTCAGGACGACGCGGGGAAGATAGCCTGCAGGACATTCGATTTCGATGGTTGCGTTCGTCGCCCCCAGGCGGACCATGGGCGAGGCAACGCCAAGGCGCCCTAAGAGAGCTTGGACGACCTCTCCGGAGGAGAGCGAGAGCGCCAAGGCGCGGAGAATCGTCGTCTTGCCTACCCCGTTCGCGCCAAGGAGGATTTGCCACTGTCCCCGGTCCTTCGACGGGCTGGAGACAGGCAGAACGAGCCTGTCGAATCCACGCACATCGGTGAGGCGAAGCTCGTTGAAGTGGAACGGCCGTTGATCGCGCGACGCGAGAGTACTCTCGAGGATCGGTGCAACGACGGCGGTTCCATGGGTTCTGGACGAACGTGGCACGATCGGACGCGTGCGCAGAAATGCGGCCGTAAACGAGGCTGCTGCGTGACTCGCGTAGAGACGCCAGTCATCCGCTTTGGGGGTCCCGATCAGATCCGCGATGCCTCGAATGGCGATGAACGGGACGCTGCGCATGCTCGCGACTCGGTATGCTCCCGCCGCTTCCATTTCGACCGCTTTGATTCCGCGGACTCGTTCCATCCACGAGTGGAGGATCAGTTCGTCGAGGATGATGTGATCGCTGGACGCGATCACACCCGAAGTAACCCTTGACAAGCGCTTGCCACCGGAGGACGGACGCGGAACCGACAATTTGTTCCAACCGGCCAGGGCCTGCTTGAGGGCTGGGAGATTTGCGACGACGCTTGCCGCATCCCGAGCGATCACCCCCCCGCCCGCGGAGTACCGGCGCCCACCGCCGGACGCCCCCCGTGCCGTGGCAATCATCTCAGCGATGCGCGTGGAGACCACGACGTCGCCCAAATCGATACCAGAGGAACGCACACCTCCAGCGATCCCGACGATGAGCAGCCAACTCGGAGACAGCTCCTCCAGGAGATCGCGGACGACTTCGCTGGCCTCGACGGCCCCCCTCTCGAGGGTACGCACGACTGCGATCTCGTAGGTGTCGCCAGCTACCGTCTCCAGGTGGCACAGGTTGTACAGCCGACGACCGGACACGGTGCGGTAGGGCGGGATGTGCGCCAATACAGCGTCGAGGTCACCCTCCAGCACGGTGACGATCCCGAAGTCCACTCTCGTGCGGCTCGCCGCGCCGTTGGTTGCCGGCCCTTCTGCACTCATCGTGCGACGAGCCGATCACTTCCAACCAGGACCTCGCCCACCATGGCGCGCTCCTTTTCATGCTGCCATCTGTACGTCAGTCGGCTGAAAGACCCTTGCGGGCACAAACATGAAACAGGGGGGGAAGGGGAATCGGAAGCTGTAAAACCGGGCGGCGTCGCACTGGACCGGGCCGGGGGACGACCTGCGTGGCGGGGCTCAACTTCGGGCACGCGCCAGCCGCCGGGGGCTGGCACCTACCCCGGGTAGGGCCACCAGAGGTCGCCGGGCTGTCCCGTGACCCGATTCTACGCGTCCGCACAACAGCAAGCAAGCCCGATTTTTTGTTCGAGCTGCGGTGACAAACCTGTTCGGCCGGATTCGGGGTGAATTCCAGAAACTCCGGGGACGTGAAATTCAACCCTCTCCCCTCCCGGCTTCCCCAGCGAGCTGCCACGTCGAGCCGGCCAGAACTTGCCGCCCTCTTCCTCCTGAAGGGCTACCTGACCCAGGAACGGGCAGCAAAACTTCACTTGGCCGTGAACGCCTAGTGGGGTGCCCTACAGGTGCCGCCCCTGCCACTGGGCCACGGCGACTCCCGCGATCCGGACCCGGCCCAGGCTCAGGCCCTTCTCGCGGGCGATTTTCAGTTCCGCTGGCTCCTCGGCTGGGGCGGCATGGGCGCCGTCTACCTTGCCGAACAACTCGCCCTGAAGTGTCCCGGGGCGCTCAAGCTGCTCCCCAAACACGCCACGCCGGATCGCCAAGCGCTCGCCCGCTTCAAAGACGCGAAGCGCAGTCCGCCGCCCTGTTCCAGCACCCCAACATCGTACTGGTCTTCCACATGAGCGAGGATCAGGGCAGGCACTTCATCTGTCGAATCGGGATTAATGTCTACTTCGGGAACAGGATACTCAGTTCGCACCCCACGATCGTCGTCGATAGCTCTGCACACTCAAGCGAAGAATTGCACCCCCTCAACGTGCGCCCGTTGGCGGGGTCAACTCCCTCTAAGGCGTGGCCACTTGCGCACGAGTGGGAAGTCGGGCTGCCCCGGCGAGACACTACAATCCGCGTCGTCTCGCTCACTCACCCCCCCACCCGCGTCGACGAGTCCCGCGACGCGCCGTTCTTCGCGGGCGGCCCCTCGCGACCGACGGCACCCAGCGCGGTCGCCGCGCCGCCCGCGCCGCCCCCCGCCGCGCCCTCGCGACCCGGCGCGACGAGCGCGAACTTCTCGATGCGGTAGCGGATCTGGTCGCGGCTCATGCCGAGCAGCTCGGCCGAGCGCGTCTGGTTCCAGTCGGTGAATTCCAGCGCCTGCAGGACGAGGTCCTTCTCCACGTCGTCGAAGACGATCCCCTCGCGCGGGAGGATGTAGAGGCGGCCCTTGCGTTCCGGCGGCGCGACGCCCTTCCGCACTTCCTGCGGCAGGTCCTCCAGCGTCACCACGTCGTCCGAGCCGAGGAGCACGGCGCGCTCCATCGAGTTGCGCAGCTCGCGGACGTTGCCCGGCCAGTTGTAGGCCGCCAGCGCCTCCACGGCCCGGGGGGCGAGGCCGGTCACCTTGCGCGAGAGCTCGCGCGAGTAGTGGCGCACGAAGTGCAGTGCCAGCGCCTCCACGTCCTCCTTGCGCTCCCGCAGGGGGGGCAGCCGGATCGGGACGATGTTCAGGCGATAGAAGAGGTCCTCCCGGAAGCGCCCTTCGCGAATCATCTTCTCGATGTCGCGGTGGGTCGCGGCGATGACCCGCACGTCCACGCGGATGTCCACCACGCCCCCCAGCCGCTTGAAGGCCTTGTCCTCCAGGAAACGGAGGAGCTTCGCCTGCAGCGAAAGCGGCATGTCGCCGATCTCGTCCAGGAAGACGGTGCCGCCGCTCGCCAGCTCGAAGAGGCCTTGCTTCAGATTGCGCGCGTCCGTGAATGCGCCCTTCTCGTGGCCGAAGAGCTCGCTTTCGAGCAGGGTCTCCTGGATCGTGGTGCAGGTGATCGTCATGAAGGGCCGCTCGGCGCGCCGGCTCTCGTAATGGATCGCGCGCGCCATCAGATCCTTCCCCGTGCCCGATTCGCCGAGGAGGAGGATCGTCGTGGCGTCGCTCCGGCCGACGCGTTCGATGAGCGAGACGGCCTCCTTGAGCGAGGCGGAAGTGCCCAGGATGTTGCGGATGCCGAACCGCTCCTTCTGCGACCGGCGGATATCGAGCACCTCGCGGCGGAGGGTCGAGGCCTCCAGCGCGCGCTGCACGGTGATGACCAGCTCGTCCATGTTGAAGGGCTTGGCCACGTAGTCGTAGGCGCCGAGCTTCATCGCCTCGACGGCGACCTCGACGGTGCCGTAGGCGGTGATCATGATGACGGGCAGGTCCGCGTTCACGGCGCGGATCTGCTTCAAGAGGCGGATCCCGTCAGTGTCCGGCAGCCGCAGGTCGAGCAGGACCAGCTCCCCTTCGAGGTTCTTCACGTGCTCGAGCGCGGTCACGCCGTCGCCGGCCTCGACGGTGCCGAAGCCCTCCTTCTTGAGGCGCTCGGCGAGGGACCAGCGAATCAGTTTTTCGTCGTCGACGATCAGAATGGTCGGCGCGGTCATGGCTCTATCCTCGATCTCGGGAAGGTAAGGGTCACTACGGTTCCCCCCTCCGGGGCGTTTTCCGCGCGAATCGCGCCGCCGTGTGCCTCCATGATCTTCTGGCAAATGGCAAGCCCGAGGCCGGTGCCGCGGACCTTCGTCGTGAAGAACGGGCGGAACAGCCGCCCCCGGACGTCGGCGGAAAGGCCGCAGCCGCGGTCGAGCACGTGGATCTCCACAGCGTGCGGGAGGGCGGTCCCGGAGATGGTGACGGCCCCGCCGCCGGGCATCGCGTGAGCGGCGTTCGTGAGCAGGTTGAAGAGCACGTCCTCCACGAGGTGCGGGTCCGCGTCGACGGGCCCGAGGGCGTCGAGCGCCGCCGCCTCGACGACGAGCCCGGAGAGGGCGGGGTCCCCTTCGAGGATCGGCCGGATGCGCGCGACGACGGCGGCGAGGTCGAGCGGGACCTTCGAGGGCCGGCTCGGCCGCGAGAAGGCCAGGAGGTCGCGGACGGTCTGGTCGAGGCGGTGGACCTGGGCGAGGACCTCCTTCATGATCTCGCGGTGCGGATGGCCCGGGTCCAGGCCGTCCCGCATGACCTGGATCGCACCGCTGATCCCCGCGAGGGGGTTCTTGATCTCGTGGGCGATGGAGGCCGCCATCTCGCCGACGGCCGCGAGCCGTGCGGAGCTGACGAGCGCCTCCTGCGTCGTACGCAAGTGTTCGTTCTTGCGCGCGAGGTCCTCGAGCAGCACGGTCCGCTCCCGGATGCGCGCCTCCAGCTCGAGGTTGGCCCGACGCAGCTCCTCCTGCGCCCGCTCGCGCTCCGCGGTGAGCCGCGCCTTCTCCACCAGGATCGCGATGTGGCCCGCGACCTGCCGCAACAGCAGCTCGTGCGCGGCGCCGTAGGCGTTCCGATCGCGGCTCGAAAAAAAGATGATCCCGACCGGACGCCCCTTCACGAGGAGAGGGAGCGTGAGGCTGGAACGCATTCCTTCGCGCACCATGAGGCGGGTGGACTCGGACTGCGGCTTCTGAGCGAGGTAGTCCTCGAGGTCGTTCAGGATACGGGGCCGGCCGCGGCGAAGGACGTCCTCCAGGCTGGAGCCGGCGATCCGGCCCGAGTAGCCGAGGGACAATTGCGTGGGCCCGTCGCTCCGGCACGCGACGAGGGTCACGCGATCGCCGCCCGGGCTCGCGAGCGCGATGGCGACTCGATTGTAAGGCAGGAGCGCCCGCAGCCGGGCGTAGGTCGCCTCGAACACTTCGTCGAGGGTGTTGCCCTGGTTCATCTTCTCGAGGATGTCGTTCAGGAGCAGGAGCCCGGGCACGTCGAGGGCGCCGTCGGTGGGGTGCGGGGGCGAGGGCGAAGGCGCCGGGGCGGGCGAGGGGGAATCATTGATCATCGGGGGCGGTGGTCCAATGGTGAAAATCCCAAATCCCAAATCCCAAATCCCAAATCCCAAATCCCAAATCCCAGGTCCCTGGTCCCAGGTCAGGCTCGTGCCCGAAAACGAAAGGGAACCACAGATTTCACAGATTAACGGCGATTTCACAGATTCGAAAGCGGTGTTACAACCGCGAAGAAGACTGCTTTTTCGACAAGAAATGTGCCCCAGGCCGCGATTGGTTGCGAGACCAAACGCGAGGGAACCGGAGGACGCGCTGAGACCGCTCCCTCACGGTCGCGGTTCGGAATTGGCCGCGCCGCCGCCACGTCTTGAAGTCCGAGGTCGCCGTGGCATTCGGGCGGGCGACACGGGTCACGAGAAATCACAATTCTCCACTCTCAAATCTCAAATCTCAAATCTCAAATCTCAAGTCCCCTTGCTGGGCAAGGAGACGCGCATCTCGGTGCCCTTCCCTTCCGCGCTCTGGAAGTCGATGCGGCCGCCGTGGGCCTCGACGATCTCCTTGACGATCGCGAGGCCGAGGCCGGTCCCGCCGTATTTCCGACGGGAGGTGCCGTCCCCCTGCCAGAAGCGCTCGAAGACCCGCGTGTGCAGATGCGCCGGGATGCCGCAGCCGGTGTCCCAGATGCGGAGGGCATAGCCGGACTCGCCGTGGGTCAGCTCCAGCCCCACCTCCCCTTCCGGCTCCGTGAACTTCATGGCGTTCGCGAGGAGGTTCAGGATCATGCGGCCGAGTTTGTCGCGGTCGGCGGCGAGGACGCAGGGCTCTTCCGGGAGGCGCAGGATCAGCTTCAGGCTCTTTTCTTCGAGCCGAGGCCGCAAGAGCGTGACGGCTGCCGTGACGGCCTCGCGCAGGTCGAAGCGCGAGAGCGAGAGGCTGCGCTTGCCTTCCTGGAGCCGCGCGAAGTCCAGGAGATCCGTGATCAGGTCGAGCAGCCGGTCCACGTTGCGCAGGGCGATGGTGAGGCCCTCGGCCTGCTTCTCGTTGATCGGGCCGAACCGCCCTTCCTGGATCATCTCGTTATACCCGCGGATCGAGACGAGCGGGGTCCGGAGTTCGTGGCTCACGTTCGCCAGGAACTCGCTCTTCAGCTTGTCCAGGCTGCGCAAGGCCTCGTTCGCGACCGCCAGCTCGCCCAGTCGCTCCTCGAGTTCGCCGACGAGCCGCTCGATCTTCGCGTCCTTCGCGTGCCGGACGGTCCCCATGGCGCCGAAGACGACGCCGAAGATGAGCGGATGGGCGAGAAAAAAAAGGTGGATCGGGTGCAGGGCGACGGCCTCCCAGAGGCCGGTCGGGGAGAACGGCGAACCGCGCGCGAGGAGGTCGAGCCCGAGCGAGAAGAGCGGGATCGGCAGGCCCCAGAGGATGCCGAAGACGACGTAACCGTTCCGGAGCGGGTTCCACGCGTGGGGACTCCGCAGCGCCGCCAGGAATTCCCCGACGATGGCGAGGGAGGGGGAGCGCAGGAGGGGCAGGACCCGACCATGGAAGGTTTCTTCGGCCGCGGGCGATCGCGTCGCAAGCATGCCCCCGTCTCCTACGACGCGGTTCGCTGGACCGTCAACGCGTCGTGAATGTTTGCCAGCAGGGTGGAGGGCTTGAACGGCTTGTACATGAACAGGCAGACGCCGAAGAGTCCCGCGAGGAAGTCCTCCGAGTAGGTGAACGTGTCGAGGGCGGTAAGGACGATGATGGGGATGCCTTTCGCCCGCCCCGAGGTTGCGAGCTGGTGGCAGAAGTCGAAGCCGTCCATTCCGGGCATCATGAGATCGAGCAGGATGAGGTCCGGGGGTCGCTCGTCCAGCAGCCGCAGGCCCTCCTGCGCGCTGGGCGCGGTCCGGACGTCGTACCCTTCCTGCCGCAGAAGCTGGTCAAGCATCCGGATCGTGTCCGGGTCGTCGTCGATCGCGAGGATGGTCTTGCTCATGGCGGCGCTCCTGCTTCTCTTGCTACAATTTCTGCCAAAGGCGAACGCCACGGCAACCACAGCTTTCCCAGATGAACGACGATTTCACAGACTTGAAAGCTGCGGTCCGGTCCCCGTGGCGCGCCCTGGCTACCAGGGGTCCCGCGGTCCGCGCTCGACCGTCACTGCCGCGGCACAGGGGTCGCCGCCGGCGCGCCGCGCTTCGACGCCGGGGGGCGTCCACGGATCCGGCCCGCTCGCGCACGCAATCCGATCCTTCCCGCGCGTCTTCGCCTGATACATCGCCCCGTCCGCCGAAGCGATGAGCGCGGACGGCGTCTGGCCGTCCGCGGGAAAGACCGCGATGCCGACGGAAACCGATGGCCGGACCGCCCGGTCCCGCGGGGGGAGCGCGAAGTCGTGACCCCGCACGCGCTCGCGGAAGCGCAACGCCAAGTCCACGGCCTGGTCGAGTCCCACGTGCGGGAGGACGAGCAGGAACTCGTCGCCGCCGTAGCGGCCCGCGAGGTCGTACGGCCGGAAGGCCTGGCGGATCACCTCCGCGAGGCCGATGAGCGCGCTGTCGCCCGCCAGGTGGCCGCTGGTGTCGTTGATGAGCTTCAGATTGTCCATGTCGACCATCAGGCAGGCGAGAGGCACGGCCTCGCGCCGAGCGCGCTCCACCTCCACGTCCAGGTGATCGAGCAGGTGCCGCCGATTCAAAAGGCCCGTCATGGCGTCCCGCGTCGCCTGGATCGTGAGGTCTCGCACGAGGATGGAGATGCGCAGGTCCTTTTCCCGACTCATCGTCCCGAGCACGCCGAAGATCCACGCGAAGAGCAGCGGGTGCAGCAGAAAGACGACCTGCACCGGATGATCCGCGAGCGCCGACGCGATGCCCGCGGGGGTCGCGGGCAGCCCGCGGAGCGAAAGCTCGAGCCCGAGCGTCACCAGAGGCACGGGCACGCCCCAGAGAAAGCCGTAGAGGAGGTAGGAGTTCGCCCAGGGGCTGTAGCTGTGCGCATCGACCACGGCTGCTCGAAACTCCCGGAACCGCAGGGCGAGGAGCTTCCACGTGAGTCGTTCAGCATTTTCGGCCGGGTCGGTCATCCCAAGTCTCTCCGTGAGTAAGGATCGGTGGCGGAACTCCGTCCGCGCTCCACCCAGGGCTCATGGCAAAGTCCGTACCAACCCTCGGCGACGAGGTGCTACCGATGGGCGCCCGCAAGGGGGAGGTGCTAACCCGGTTGGCGCCCCGGCTACCGATCGCCGATTCGGACATCCGACGTCCAAAGCCCGGCCGCGGGGATCGGCAGGAACGGGGAATTCTCCCCAGCCGCATCCGCCAGGCGCGGAGGTTTCCCCACCCGGGCGGGCAGCCGCGAGATCACTTTCTTCGACTCTTCTCCTCCCGCGCGGTGGCTAGGACGTCCTCGATCCAGGTGCGCGCGGCCATCATCGAGGGCAGGCCGAGCGTGGGGAGGGAGAGGATGGCGACGTGCGCGAGTTCCTCGGGCGAGCATCCGACGGCGAGGGCCTTTCGCGCGTGGCTGTGCACGGCCCCCTCGAGGCGCGCGCCCACGGAGATCGCGAGCTTGATCAGGGCGCGCGACTTCGGGTCCAGAGGACCCGCCGCGTGGGCTGCGGCGCCCATCCGCTCGTAGGCCTCGGCCACCTGCGGATAGAGTTTCACGAACTCGGTGAAGGGCTTGGGTAGCTTGGGCATTTCGACCTCCACGGTTGGAAAGTGAGGGCGGTAGGTGTCGGGTCGGCGCACGCCGCGACCGCGAGCAAGGCATGAGTGCAAGGGGCATTCCGCGCCGCCCGGCGGGCGCCCCATTCTAACGCCCGGCTGCGGATTCCCAAGCGAAACTGGGCTGCGGCATTGCGGGTGCTACGGACATTCGCATCCGATGCCCGTACTGAGTACCGCCCCACAGCATTGGGTGACCAATTTGCTCGGCGATTTTGGCCGCCCGCGTAGTTGCGCTCGCTCGCCGTAGTTCTCCGTTTCTACGCCTCGCTCGCGCGCCTAGCGGGCGGCCAAACTTGCCTTCGCCTATTGGTCACCGACTTCCGTGGAGCGGTACTGAGGAAGCAGCATGCGAATTCTCACGACGCTCATCCGGGCCTTCTGGTCCTTCGTGGCGCTGGTCTCGAGCAACTTCCTCAGCCTCATCGGCTCGACGCTCACGACGGGGTGCGGGATCGGCTTCCTGGCCTTTCTCGCAACCGATCTCTACCACCCGTTTCAGCAGCCGTACGTCGGCATCCTCGGCTACCTGGTCCTCCCGTCGATTTTCGTGGCGGGGCTCGCGCTCATCCCGCTCGGCCTCTGGCTGCGGCGACGCAGGCGCGCGGTCGAGCCCAACCTCTTCCAGACCGGGTCGGGCTATCCACGGATCGACTTCGGCGATCCGGCCCACCGGAGACGGTTCATGACCTTCCTCGTGCTGACGATGGGCAATCTCGTGCTGCTGGGCGCGATGAGCTACCACGGCGTGGAGTACATGGACTCGCAGGAGTTTTGCGGGCAGGTCTGCCACTCGGTGATGAAGCCGGAATGGACGGCCTACCAGGGCTCGCCTCACTCGCGCACGCGCTGCGTCGAGTGCCACATGGGGCCGGGCGCGGACATGTTCGTACGCTACAAGCTCTCCGGGCTGCGGCAGGTCTGGCGCGTGAACGCGGGCGGGTACTCCCGGCCCATTCACAGCCCGGTGCGAAACCTTCGCCCCGCGCGCGACACCTGCGAGCAGTGTCACTGGCCGGAGAAATTCCACGGCGACCGCCTCTGGACGCGCGCGAAATTCCAGAAGGACGAGGGAAACACGCGGCTCACGACGGCGCTCCTGATGAAGGTCGGCGGCGGCGCGGCGAACGGAGGAAAGGGCGCGGGGATCCATTGGCACGTGAACGACGCGAACCAGATCACGTATGTCTCGACGGACGACAAGCGGATGGAGATCCCGTGGGTCGAGGTGAAGCGCCCGGGTGGCGGCGTGGAGGTGTTCGTCTCGGAGGACGTCCCGGCCGCGAAGGCGGGCGCGGAGGCGCTCCTGGCGGGCGGCCACGGGGAGCGGCGCATGCTGGACTGCCTGGACTGCCACAACCGGCCGACGCACACGTTTTTGATGCCCGAGCGCGCGCTCGACCGGGCGATGGCCGAGGGGCGGATCGACCTGAGCCTGCCCTGCGTGAAGGACATCGGCATCGACGCGCTCAAGAAGGAGTACGCGAACGCGACGGAGGCGGAGGCGGGAATCCTGCGCGAGACGGAGGCGTACTACGCGGAGTCCTACCCGGAGGTGGCGGGGGCGCAGGCCGAGGCGATCCGGGCGGCGGCGCGGGAATTCGCGCAGTTGTGGAAGCGAAACGTGTTTCCCGAAATGGGCATCACCTGGGGGACGTACCCGAACCACCTGGGGCACGACGATTTCCCCGGGTGCTTCCGCTGCCACGACGACCGGCACCGGTCGAAGTCGGGGAAGACGATCTCGCAGGACTGCGGACTCTGCCACACCATCGTGGCGAGCGAAGAACCGAACCTGGACGTCGACCAGCTCGTGCCGAAAAAAAAGTGATACGCGCGGTTCGAGGGCCCGGCACCGCGCTTGCGGCGATGGCGGGCAAGGAAGACGCGCGCGCGGCTGCGCCGGAGGGTCCGGTACGCGGAGAGAGGCGCGCGGCGGCCCCGTGGTTCCGAAGTCGATTCGCGCGGCGAGCGGAGGTGAACATGGGCGCCAACCGGGTGTTGATCGTGGACGACGACAGGACCACGATCGAAATGTTGCGGTCGCTCCTGCTCCTCGAGGGGTACGAGGTGGACTCGGCCACGTACGGGGAGGCGGCCCTGCGAAAGGTGCTGACGACCGCGCCGCCGGACCTGATCCTCCTCGACATCATGCTGCCGGGGCTCGATGGGCACGACGTGGCGCGCGCCATCCGGTCCATCCCGGGTGCCGCGGACCTCCCGATCATTTTCCTCACGGCCCGTCGCAGCCTGGAGGACGAACAACTCGCCCTCGAGGAAGACGGCTTCGCGCTGCTGCACAAGCCGTTCGTGTGTCGGGAGCTGCTCGAGAAGGTGCGGGTGGCGATCTCGCGGCCGCGGTCGCCGGCTTGAATCGGGCTTGACAAGAGCGGCTTGCGAATTCTTACTACGGCCGAAACGCTGAGCATGTTCAAACCACGAAATTCCTCTGCGCCTCCGCGTCTCTGCGTTTCGTAAACCCATCCATTTCTCGCGACCGCCGGCGGCACTCGCGCATTTTGGAGCCCGACATGTCCGACACCCCGAACGAGCCTCCCCCCCCGGAGCGCGCCGCGCCCGCGGCCGTCGACCGCCGCGGGTTCCTCACTTCCGCTGCAGGCCTCGCCATGGCGGGTGGCCTTGCCGCCGGCTACGGCACGTTCGCGGCCATGGCGGGCAGGTTCCTCTATCCCCCGCACCCCACCGCCCGCGGCTGGCTCTTCGTCTCGGACGCCGCGAGCCTGAAGGTCGGCGACTCGGTGGTCTATCGCACGCCGGCCGGTGCGCCGGTCGTGGTCGCGCGCATGGCGGCCACCGGCGGGGTCAACGACTTCCTCGCGCTCTCCAGCACCTGCCCCCACCTCGGCTGCCAGGTCCACTGGGAGGCGCAGAACAACCGCTTTTTCTGCCCGTGCCACAACGGCGTCTTCGACCCGACCGGCAAGGCGACCGCGGGGCCGCCGGCGGAGGCGGGCCAGTCCCTGCCTCGCTATCCGCTGAAGGTCGACCGCGGGCTCCTCTACATCGAAGTACCGCTCGAGAAGGTCGGAGCGTCGCCCGGCTGCGCCGCCCGCCGAGCCAGGGAGTGCTGACATGCAGAGTGTCGTCGCCTGGCTCCAGGAGCGCCTCCCGATCACCGGGAACCAGCTCCGCGAACTGACGAACGAGCCCGTTCCGAATCACCTGAAGCGGTGGTGGTTCTGCCTCGGCGGCACCCCGGCGTATCTCTTTGTCGTGCAGATCGTCACCGGCATCCTGCTCGCCTTCTACTACGAGCCCTCGCCGACCACGGCCTGGGAGTCGGTGCGGTACATCACGGACGAGGCCTCGTACGGCTGGTACTTCCGCAGCCTGCACAAGTGGGCCGCGACGCTCATGATCGCCACGGTGATCCTTCACCAGATGCGCGTGTACTTCACGGGGGCGTACCGCAAGCCGCGCGAGCTGAACTGGCTGGTCGGGATGTGCCTGCTCGGCTGCGCGCTCATGACGGGCTTCACCGGCTACAGCCTCGTGTACGAACAGCTCAGCTACTGGGGCGCGACGGTCGGCGCGAACATCACGGACAGCGTGCCGGTCGTCGGCGGCTTTCTGAAGAGCCTCCTCCTCGGCGGCGACGCCTACAACGAGCGCACGCTGTCCCGGTTCTTCATCCTGCACGCGGCCGTCCTGCCCGCGGCCATGTGCCTGCTCCTGGCCGTGCACGTCACGATCCTGCGCATCCAGGGGGTGACGGAGTTCCGGTTCGGCGACGAACCCAAAGACAAGCCGGACCACTTCAACTTCTTCCCGGACCACCTGCTGACCGAGCTGATCGCCGGACTCGTGCTCATGATCCTCCTCTCGGCCCTGGCCACGCTGCTGCCGGCGCACGTCGGGCCGCGCGCGGACCCGCTGACGACGCCCGAGGTGATCAAGCCCGAGTGGTTTTTCTATGTAACGTTCCGGTGGCTCAAGCTCTTCTCGCGCACGATCGCGATCCTGAGCATGGGCTTCATCGTGTTCACGATGTTCGTCTGGCCCTTTGTCGACGCGTGGCTGCGGCGGAAGGCGAAGGACTCGGAGGCGAGCGTGTGGATCGGGATCGCGGTGGCGCTGACGATCATCGGCCTCACGGTGTGGGAGGCCGCGGTTGCGCATTGATGGCGGAAATCCCAAATCCCAAGTCGAGCGCGAGCCCGAAACGCAAACGGAACCACAGATTTCCCAGAGCAGCCTTTGGCCGCAACCAAAGGGACGAGCCACCGAAAACGCCGAAGACACCGAAGGACGAAACTCTTGCGAATCGATTGGCGCAGCCGATCCGAACCGCGACCGTGAGGGAGCGGTCTCAGCGCGTCCTTCGGATCCCTCGGGTTCAGTCCCGCCTGCGATCGACGACGAACCGCGAATTACGCCAATTTCGCGAATTTTCTACCGAGAATTCGTTGCCAAAAAAACAAGCTTTTGGGCTGTTGTGTCACAGATTGACGACGATTACACAGATTCGTCATCTGTGAAATCCCGTAAAATCTGTGAAATCTGTGGTTTCCGTGGTGTTCGATTGACAACGGACCCAAATCTCAAATCCCCTTCGAGGCTCCTATGTCGCTGAAGGCCAAGCAGGTCGTAATCGCCGTGCTCGGGACCGCCTTCCTGTTGTCCTTGCTCTTCGTGCAGTGGATGGAGGTCGCGCGGAAACGGGAGGAAGTGGGGCTTGCGCCGGCGCACGTCGTGGTGCCGGCCAATTCGAAGGCCTGCGTGGACTGCCACGGGCAATCCACGCCCGCGATCATCGATCATTGGAAAGGGAGTACGCACGCGCGGAAAGGGGTCGGCTGCGTGGAGTGTCACCGCGCCGACAAGGGGGACGTGGACGCGTTCGAGCACTACGGAGCCACGATCGCCACCGTCGTCACGCCACGAGACTGCGCGCGCTGCCATCAGCAGGTCACCGAGGAGTTCGAACGCAGCCACCATGCGGCGGCCGGGAACATCCTGAACTCGCTCGACAACCTCCTGGCGGAAACGGTCGAAGGGTCGCGGGTGAAATTCAACCCGCACTCGCCGACGCCGGGCCGGGTCATCCGCGAGGTCAACGGCCTTGCGAGCGTCTCCTCCGGCTGCAAGCAGTGCCACGGGAGCAAGGTGGGGCTTCGCGCGACGGACGGCGGCATGATCACCGCGGACGACCTGAAGCCGGGGCCGGACGGCCGGCCGACGAACCCCGACATCCTGACCCGGATCGTGAAGGATGCAAACGGCAAGCCGCTCTATCACGCGTCGACGTGGCCGAACACGGGGATCGGGCGGATCAACCTGGACGGCTCGCTCGGCTCGTGCAGCGCGTGCCACAGCCGGCATGATTTCTCGCCCCGGCGCGCGCGCCAGCCCGAGAACTGCGGCAAGTGCCACCTCGGCCCCGACCATCCGCAGAAGGAGATCTACGAGGAGTCGAAGCACGGCGTCGCCTACCGCGACCTGCGCGAGCACATGAAGCTCGACGGCGCGACCTGGATCCTGGGCAAGGACTATTCGCAGGCGCCGACCTGCGCGACCTGCCACATGTCCGGCAATCTCCGGAACGGCGGCCGGATCACCCACGACCCCGGGGAGCGGATCTCCTGGACGAACCGCCCCCCGGTGAGCCAGGTGATGGACACGGACGTCAACCACAAGGTGGTGACGGAGACCGACCCGGCGAAGCGCACCCCGCTCATCGCGGACACCGCGGAGGCCAAGCGCAACCGCATGAAGCAGGTGTGCTCGCACTGCCATACGAACGACTACGTGAACGGCTTCTACCAGCAGTACGACGACCTCGTCGTGCTGTTCAACGAGAAGTTCGCGAAGCCGGGGAAGGCGATCATGGACGCGCTCCTCGCGCAGGGCTTGCGGACGAAGCCGGACTTCGACGAGGAGATCGAGTGGACGTGGTACTACCTGTGGCACCACGAGGGGCGGCGCGCGCGCCACGGCGCCTCGATGATGGCGCCGGACTACACGCACTGGCACGGCATGTACGAGGTCGCGGACCGCTTCTACGTGCACTTCCTGCCGCAGGCCCGGGAGATCACGCACCGGGCCGCGACCGCCGGCAAGGCCGACGCCGCGCGCGCGGTGGACGGGGTGATCGACGAGATCCTGAAGCGGCCGGAGCACGCGTGGTACGGCGCCGCGCCGCGATGAGGCGCGGACGGTGGCCTTCCTCGTGCTCGACGCGAGGGGGGTCGGCGGAGCTTCAACTCAGAAGGGAATTTCCCTTTCCTCGAACGGAGCGTCGGGGGAGGACGGCGGCGGCCCGTCCGGAGACTCCGAAGCTGCGGGCCCGAACCGCTCCGCTTCCCCCTCGGCCCAGGTCCTTTCACCCCGCATCCGGAGGCGCTCCTCGGCGTCCACGCGCACGACTTCCGCCGCGGCCGCGCGAACGCGCGCGTCAGGGTGGGAGAGGAGGCGCCGCACGTACGCCCGCTGCCGCCGGTAGATGAAGCCCTCCCAGGTCACCGCCCGTTCCAGGTTGCGCAGCGCCTGTCGACCTTCGAGTTCGGCGGCATCAAGCTTTTCGCAGTCGCGACACAGGTGGCGCGCATGGCCGCGACCCGAGAAGCGCTCGTTCGCCAAGGTGCTGTCGCACGACCAGCAGTAGTGCCCGTCGCCTTTTCGCTTCCGTTTGCCTCGGCCCACGAGTTTTCGCTCCGCAACGATTTGCTCGCTCCCCCGCCCACCGCCCCCGCCCGCGGCTACTTCGCCGCCCCCGTCCGCCTCGCGATCCACGACTGCACCATGTCCAGAAAGCCCGGCGCGAACTCCTTCGCCAGCAGCGCATACTCCTGCGGCCCGCCGGTGACGGCCGTCTGGTAGAGGTGGTTCGCCTTCGCCACCACCTCGACGGTCACGTCCGCGTTCCCGGCCTTCGCAAGGGCCGCCTCGAGCGGCGGGCGGTTCACGCCGACCAGCACCTGCGTGTCCAGCTCGCCGAAGATCGCCAGCACCGGGCACTTCACCCGCGCGAGCGCCTCCGCGGGATCGTAGTCCAGGAAGAACTTGAACCACGGCAACTGGGCGTTCGCGAGCTGCCCGTCCGCGGCTTTCTTCGCGTAGGCCTCCGCGTCGGGGATCGTCGCACGCTGGGCCGGCGTGAGCGCGGCGAGCTGCGCCAGCGCCTTCGACCTCATCTCCGCCCGCAGCTCCTCCCAGCCCGTGCCCGACCTCACGCACGCGAAGATGCGTTTCTGCAGTTCCTGGTTCTCCCGGGTCCGCTCCGGCGGGTAGCCGGCGGCGCGCCCGATCGCCTCGCCTTGCGAAAAAAGAACTCGCTCCCCGGTCACGCTCGTGCCGGAGAGGAGGACGATGAACGCGACGTCCGGCGACGCGGCCGCGGCCATCGGCGCCACCACGCCGCCTTCGCTGTGGCCGAGGAGGCCGATGCGCCGAGGGTCGACCTCCGGGCACGTCTTGAGAAAAGCGACCGCGGCGCGGGCATCCTCGGCGAAGTCCGCCGTCGTGGAGTGCACGAAGTCGCCGCTCGAGCCGCCCACGCCGCGATCGTCGCAGCGCAGGACGACGACGCCGTGACGCGTGAGATGGTCGGCGAGTACCCGGAACGGCTTGAAGCCGAACAGCTCCTCGTCGCGGTTCTGGGCGCCGCTCCCGGTGATCAGGTACACTCCCGCGTGCGGGCCGCCGGGGCCGGGCGGCACCGTGAGCGTGCCGGCGAGCCGGACGGCGCCATTCGTGACCGTGACCTCGCGCTCCTCGTACGGCGGGGGGGAGACCGGGACCTCCGCCTTTTTCGGCGCGCTCCCACGCGTCAGGCGAAAGCGCCCCCGGGCCGCCGCCTGCGTGAAGTCCCCTTCGATCGAGTCTCCGGCAAGCCGGCCCTCGAAGACGGCGAGCCCCGGCCCGGCCGGGAGCTCGAAGTGGACCTGCGGCGGGGCGAACCGAACGTTGGTCAGCGCCACGGCCGCGGCCCCCTGCTGCGGAATGTCGATCGTGGCGGCGAGCCCCGCGGCGCCGGGCTTGAAGTCCACGCGGATGACGAGCTGCATCCCGCCGGCGTCGAGCTCGCCTTCCCAATGCCCGCTGAGCGGTTCCTCGGCCGGCGCGCAGACCGCGAGCGGCAGGAGCAGCACGAGCACGCAGAGGGAAGGGACCTGCTGCGTGCGCGGGCGAGCGGGTTGGGGGCGGGAGGGGCGCGGGTCGTTCACGAGGATCACCTCACGCGGGCCATCGAGTGCAATGGTTTCTCGGTTTGCAAGTCGTAACCGTTCACGGGGAGGTGCGTAGGACCACGGAGGCACGGAGTTCTGGAGGATGCACCGGGAGACTGACACTCCGCTTCAAGAAGCTGGCGACTTTGTTTTGACAGGATAACAGGATCAACAGGATCTTCCAATGCCGTATCCCGTTGATCCTGTGACCCTGTCAGGAAAAGAGCCAACACCCTTGCTCTCGGAAGATCGCGTGCCGGTAGGGCCGGCGAGGGTCATCCGCGAGGCCTCCGTTTCTCCGTGCCTCCCCGGTGAACGCTTATTGCAAGCCAACCGTTGCGACGCGGCGACAGCATACCATCCGAGGGTGTTTCGAAGCCAAAAATGATCGCGGGGGTAGGCGTGTCCACCGGACGGCGTAAACTCGCCCATGACCCCGCGACGCGCTCGCATCTGTAAAGTCGGGCTTGCATCGTCCTCCCCGTCGCGTGTTTCCGATCCTCTCGCGCCGGCATCACCCAGAGTCTTTTTTTTCGCAGGCGCCGACCGATGCGCGCGCAACTGCCGCGCGCCACGGGCGTTTCGACGAATCCCGCCTCGCTCGAATTCCGGCTCGCCGCTTGCGCTTGTCCCCAAACAGCGCGCTTGACACGAAACCTCCCTTCGATTTGGAGCGGCAAGAGATGGATAGCACCAGCGGCGGCAAAGGGACACGGCGGGGCGCGTGGAGGGGAAGAGCACTGGGCCAGGGGATGACCCTCGCGGGCGCAATCGTCTTTGTTGCGTTCGCATGCCCCCGGACTGCCCTCGCCACGCCGAAGCCGCCCACGAGCTGGGTACCGGCCGCGTCGTCGAACTACACGCCCTCCGGCCCGCGCCACCTGCAGTACGTGGTCATCCACGACATCGAGGGGGGCGCGTCCGGCGCCATCGCCCACATGGCGAACCCCAGTTCGCACGTGAGCGCCCACTATGTAATCGGCTACGAAGGCCACATCACGCAGATGGTCGCGGACCACAACATCGCGTGGCACGCGGGCAACTGGTCGGTCAACACCAAGTCGATCGGGATCGAGCACGCGGGCTTCGCCGCGCACGGCGGCTTCACGGAGGCCGAGTATCACGCCTCCGCCGCGCTCGTGCGCTGGCTCTGCGACACCTACCACATCCCGAAGGACCGCCACCACATCATCGCGCACGCGGAGGTCCCTGACCCGGACGGGAGCGGGTTCGGCGGGTCCGGCCACCACTGGGATCCGGGTCCGCACTGGAACTGGCCCCACTTCATGTCGCTCGTCCTCGCCGGCGGCGGTGGCGGCGGCGGGTCGGTCGCTCCTCCCCCCGCGCCTCCCAGTTCCAGCGGCTCCCTCGCGGCGATGAAGGTCACCGTGCCGAACCTGAACGTCCGCAGCGGCCCGTCCACGGCGAACGGCATCGTGGGCGGCGTGCACGACGGCCAGGTCTACGTCTCGATGGCCGCCTCCGGAGCGTGGCGGAAAGTATGGTTCAACGGCCACACCGGCTGGTGCCACGGCGGCTACCTGACGCACGTGCACGCGACGGCGCGCAAGGTCACCGCCGACGCGCTCAACGTCCGCAGCGGCCCCTCCACCGGCTTCGCCATCCAGGGCCAGGCGCATCACGGCGAACTCTACGTCCCGCTCGGTTCCAGCGGCGCGTGGCAGCACATCTGGTTCGGCGGCGCGGCCCGCTGGTTCCATGGCGGCTACACCTCGGGCGTCGGACTCTAGACTTCACACGCAGGGGGCCGGCCGCGCCCGATCGCGGCCGGCCCCATCCCCGCCGGCGCCTCCTTCCCCCCGCACACCCCCGCCCTTCCGTCTCTCCCCTGGCCCCGGAGCGGACACCCCACCGACCTCGCCGCTTCCGCGCCCTTGCAAAGCACTCCACCTCTCCGGTAGTATATCGGGACTCAGCGTTCAGCCTACGGAGGGTGCGCCTTGAGACTTGCCCAGTGCCAGTGCGGCGCGAGGTTCGACGTCACCGCATTCCCGCCCGGGGCCCAGCTTCGTTGCGCAGCCTGCCGCGGCATCTTCGTCGTGCCCGAGGACGCGTTCTTCCCCTCACCCCCGCCGCTGCCCGAGCCGCCCCCTCCCCCGGCCCCCACCCCGGCCGCCGCCGTTTCGCCGCCCGCGAAGAGCCCGGAGTCGTCTTTTTTTCCCGCTGAGGCCCAGACCCCGCGGCACGACTGGCAGGCGGACCCCGGCGGCGGCGGCGGGAAGCCCGCCCCCCACCCGCCCGTCCGCCAGACCCGCTGGCCTACGCAGGCCCCGCTCCCCGCGGGTCAGGGCCGCATCGACCCACCGCGCGCCCGCACGGGCGGCACGCCCCCGGTCGGCGCGCGTGCGCTCGCCGCCGGCCGCGGCCGCCCCGGCGGCACTCCGCCCGTCGGCACGCGCGGCGTCGGCGGCGCGGGCACGCCCACAGGCGGGTCGCGGCGACTGGGCGGCACCCCGCCCGCCGGTTCGCGCGGCGTCCCGCCCGCGCCCGAGGAGCCCACCGGTCGCCGCAAAGGCTCGGGCGGACACCGCGCCCACGGAGGCCGCTCCTCTCCCCCTCCGGCCCTGCTGCTCGCGGGCGCCGGCGCGGTTGCGCTCGCGCTCGCCGCCGGGGCGTGGTTCCTCCTCTCGAGCACCTCCTCCCCCGACTCGAAGGGCGCGGGCAACGGGTCCGCGGTCGTGGCGGCGCGCACGCCCGCCGAAGAGTTCGCGACGCGGCTGGCCCGCACCGACCTCAAGAACTTCAAGCAGCTCAACGACCTCGCCTACTGGTGCGACCTGAAGGGGCTCGTGAAGGAACGGGACGACCTCTACGAGAAGGCGCTGGTCCTCGACCCCAAGGCCATGGCGCCGGTCTTCAAGGCCGCCTTGAGCGCGAAGCTCCAGCTCCTGCCGGTCGGCGAGGCGGGCGAGCTGTGGAAGCTTGTCGAGTGGTGCGACCAGCACAAGCTCGCGGACGATGCCGAACGCCTCACCGACCAGGTCCTCAAGCTCAACAAGAACCACGCCCAGGCGAACACCCGCGTCGGCAACGTCCTCTACGAAGGGAAGTACGAGCCCAAGGACATGGTCGCCGTCCTGGAGGAGCGGCGGAAGACTTTCAAGGACGAGGCCGACATGCTCGCTCGCATGTCGGAGCGCGAGCGCAGGGTCTACAAGACCAAGAAGTCCCTCGTGTCCGAGTTCGTCCAGGACGGCGCGCCGGAGATCGAGTTCCTCGACGACAAGCCGTACCTCCTCTGCCTCCAGAAATCGAAGAAGTACGCCGCGGACATCCGGCTCTCCGACTTTTCGGAGATCCTGCACCACCTCTTCGGGAAATTCTACGCGCAATACGCCGAGAAGTTCCAGCTCACCAGCATGGCGGAAGAGGTCGTCGTGGTCTTCGTTTTCGAGGACGACGACGCCTACGTGAAATACCGCGAATCGCGGGGTTTTCCCGGCCGCGGCGCGGCCCACTACGAGCTGGACAACAAGCGGCTGATGATCCCGAATGACGCCGCGGAACCGTACGAGACCGTCTTCCACGAGGGGACGCACCAACTCGTGCACTTCGCGACCCTCGCCAAGGGGAAGGAGGCGGGCAACATGTTCTGGTTCACCGAGGGGATCGCAACGTACTTCGAGGCCTTCCGACGAGACCCCAAGCAGGGGTTCATCCTCGGCGAGGTCGCGTCCTCCTCGGTCGGCACGCTCAAGAGCGCCCTCCGCGCCAAGGCGCTCATCCCGCTGGAGGTGCTGACGACACAGGACTATGGCGAGGCGAAGCGGACCGCACGGCAGGATCCCACGGGCATGCTCGAGGGGCTCTACTACGCCCAATCCTGGCTGCTCACGCACTACTTCTACAACGCCGACGGCGGGAAATACCGGGCGAAGTTCGAAGAGTACTTCCGGAAGGAGATCAACGGCGAGGGCGGGGTGGAGGCCTTCCAGGCGGCCTTCGGCGACCCGAAGGCGCTGGAGGGCAGGGTGCTCGACTACCTCCAGGGGCTGAAGTAGCCGCGCCGGGCGAGGACGAGGTCCGAGCTGCGACTCCTGCGCCTGACCTACGGGGGATGCGGGGCGGAATCATGCCCGAAGTTCTTGAAATCTCCCTCCGCCGCATACTATAATGCTCCGCTTGTCTCTACCCCGATCCGCCACCGCCTTCGCGGGGCCGCGCGGCCCACAGGAGCGCTCGGAATGAAGATCGCCGAATGCACGAGTTGTGGATCCAAGTTCGACGTCAGCCCCTACAAGCCCGGATCCAAGCTCCGCTGCGCGAAGTGCAAGGCGGTCTTCGTGGTCCCCGACGGCGCCGCCTCTCCGTCAGCCCCCGCTCCCGCTCCCGCGTCAAAGCCCGCGGCGGCGACCGGCGCCCCCTCCAGCCCCGCCGGCAAGAAGAACGCCGAGGACTCCTTCTTTCCCGAGGACTCCGAGGCGCCCAAGCATGACTGGCACGTCTCCCCCAACAACTACGAAGAGTCGCGCGACGCCTCCGTCCAGGTGAAGATCTCGAAGCCGCCGACCCGCGCGACGCCGAAGGCGCCGGGCACGGCCGTCCCCGCGGCTTCCGGGCCCGCCGCCGGCGGGACCCGTCGCATCCCGAACCCAGGCGCGACCACGCGGACCGTTCGGAAGTCCGCGCCCGGCGGCGGCTTCGGGGCCGGCGCCGCGGGCGCACGCGAAGCCCGCGACCTCTCCAAGGAACGCCGAGCCGCCGGCGGGGGCGGGAAGGACCGCAAGGCCGCGCCCAAGTCCTCGAACCCGATCCTGCTCATGGTCGGTTCCGTCGGCGCCATGGTGGCGGCCGTCGGCCTTCTTGTCTACTCGCTCGGCGGCAATCCGAACGAAACCAAGAAAGGGCCCGGCGGCGGCGCGCAAGGCTCCGGCGCGGCGCCCGCCGACGACTTCGCTTCCAAAAAGGCGAAGACCAACCTGCAGGAGATCGGCCAGGTCCTCGGCCTCGCGTCCTGGTGCGAGCAGAAGGGGATGGTGAAGGAGAGGGACGAGCTGTACGAGGTGGCCGGGAAGCTCGATCCGAAGCAGATGGTCGAGCGGTTCCGCGCCGTGCTCATGCAGAGGGTCCAGACCCTCGGGGTCGACGATGCCAACGCCCACTGGGAGCTGGTCGAGTGGTGCGACAAGCACGGCCTGAAGGACGAGGCGGAACGCCTGAACGGCAAAGTCCTCAAGATCAACAAGAACCACGCCGGGGCCAACAAACGAAACGGCCTTGTCCTTTACGAAGGCTCCTGGCAGCCGGCCGACATGGTGGAGGCGCTCGCGGAGCGGGCCAAGAAGTTCAAGGACGAGGCCGAGCTGCTCGCGTCCATGGACGAGCGCGGACGCGACGTCTACAAGCGAAAAAAAGAGCTGACCGCGGAATTCGGCCAGCCCGCCAGCGGACCCGACATCGAGTTCCTCGACGCCAAGCCCTACCTGCTCTGCCTCCAGAAATCCAAAAAGTACGCGTCCGACCTCCGGCTCTCGGACTTTTCGGAGATCACGAGCCACCTCTTCGACGCCTTCTACAAGATGTACGCGGAGAAGTTCGAGCTCAAGGACATGAAGGAGGCGGTCGTCGTCATCTTCGTCTTCGAGGACCGCGATGCCTACATGAAGTACGGTCAGACGATCGGCATCCCGCCCTACGCCGGCGGCCACTACGAGCAGGGCGGCAAGAAGCGCCTCATGATCTACAACGACTGCCCCGACCCGTACGAGACCATCTTCCACGAGGGCATGCACCAGCTCGTGGACTTCGCCACCATGTCGAAGGGAAAAAAAGATCGGAACATGTTCTGGTTCACGGAAGGCGTCGCCACCTACTTCGAGAACTTCAAGCGCGACCCCAAGGAGGGGTTCATCCTCGGCGAGGTCTCCACGACGAAATACCTGCCCGCCATCAAGGCGGCCCTGCGGCACAAGAAGTTCGTCCCCCTCGACAAGCTGGTCCAGCGCGAGTATCCCGAGGTCGTCGGGGAGGCGATGAAGGACCCGACCCAGCAGAAGATCGGCATCTACTACGCCGAGTCGTGGTCCCTCACCCACTTCTTCTACAAGCACGAGAACGGGAAGTACAAAGCGAAGTTCGAGGAGTACTTCAAGAAGGAGGTCTACGGCCAAGGGGGCGAGGCCACGTTCAAGGAGATCTTCGGCGATCCCGCGGCGCTTCAGGACGAGTGGATCAAGTACGTCGAAGACCTGAAGTAGCGCCGCGGCGCCGCGGTTCCGCGCCCCTCGCATGCGCGTCCTCCATCTCTTCTCCGACTGGAAGTGGACCGGCCCGGCGGAGCCGACCGTCAACCTCTGCCTCGCCCTCCGCTCGCTCGGCCACGAGACCGTCTTCGCCTGCCGCCGCCCCCCCGCGCGCGTGGAACGCGCCGGCGGCCAGTCGATCCTCGCGAAGGCCCGCGCACGCGGGCTCGAGCCGGACACGACCTTCGCCCTCGACCGCTACCTCACCGGCCGCGGCCTCCTCGAAAACGCACGCGACCTGCGGCTGCTCACGCGCGTGCTCGAGCGCGGACGCTTCGACCTCCTCCACTGCCACCTCTCCCACGACCACTGCCTCGGCGGACTCGCCGCGCGGCGGGCGCGCCTCGCACGCCCCATCCCCATCCTGCGCACGAACCACAAGGGCGTCCCGCTCGCCCCGCACCTCGGCCACGTGCTGCTGATGAATCGGCTGACCGACGGCTACGTCTCCGTCTCGCGCGCGGCCGCGATCGAGGACGGCGCGACCTTTTCGCTGCCGCCCGAGCGGGTGTGGTCGATCGAGGGGGCGGTCGACCTGGAGCGCTTCCGGCCCGAGCGCCCGGCGCGCGACCTGCGGCCCGAGCTGGGGCTGGGCCGGGAGGACGTGGTCGTCGGCATCGTCGCGCGCATGCAGCGCCACCGGCGGTTCGACGTCTTTCTGCGCGCGGTCGCCCTCGCGGCACGCGAGGTGCCCAACCTGAAGGCCCTGGTCGTCGGCCGCGGGACGCACCGCGAAAGCGTCGCGATTCGGCCCGCGCGCGAGCTGGGCATCGCGGACCGGGTGGTCTTCTCCGGGTATCGTTCGGACGACTACGTGGACGCGCTCGCGACCCTCGACTTCAAGGTCTTCCTGGTGCCGGGCTCGGACGGGTCCTGCAGGGCGGTGCGCGAGGTGATGGCGATGGGACGGCCGGCGGTCGTCGCGCGGCGCGGGATGCTGCCCGAGATCGTGGAGGACGGGCGCACGGGTCTCGTCGTGGACGACACCCCGGAGCGGCTGGCCGAAGCGATGGTGACGCTCGCCCGCCGGCCGGACACCCGCCGCGAGATGGGCCGCGCCGCCCGCCGCGCCGCCGAGAGCCGCTTCGGCCTCTCGCGCCAGGCGAGCGAGCTCGAGGCGATCTACCGCGAGCTCGTGCGGCTGGGTGGGCGGGGGTGAGCGAGGGCGAGCGGGGAGGCCCTCTCAAGGCGGGCACCCCTGCGGCCGGTCCTAGCCGCGCCCGCCGTCCTGTTCGCGGCGCAGCCGTGCCAGCTCCTCGCGGAGGCGCAAGACCTCAGCCTCAGCGAGCAGCCGACCCTCCGCCTCCTGCCGACGACCCTCCGCCTCTTTCCGCCGCGCCTCCTCCGATTCCTGCAGGTCCGGCAACTCCTCACCGTTCGGGCCTACGAGCCGCAGACGGCCGTCCCGATCCACCAGCTCCAGCCCCAGCTCACGGCTGCCGATCCGTCCGCCCACGACCCGACGCTCCACGTACCGACCGCCCTTCCTCTCCCAGGCCCGCAGCCGGGTCGGTAGATACTCCCGCAACGGATCGTATACGTAGTATTCCTTCACCTTCAGCACGTCCCGGTACAGTTCGAATTTCGAAGTCAGGTCCTCCGATTTCGTGCCCCGGCTGGACACCTCGATCACGACCGCCGGAGCCTTCCCCTCCTCCCAGACTTTGTAGACTCGCCGAAAGCGCTTCGCCACGCCCTTCACGACGAAGATGTCGGGGGAAACCCTGATGTTGGTGTCTCCCGCGACGTAGTACATCATTAGGTTGCCGGAGACGTACACGTCCGCGGCCACGGCCACGGCGAACCAGAGACGAAGGGCCTCGATGAGGTAGGTCATGACGTAGCGGTGTTCGTCGGTGTCCGCCATCAGCTTGCCATCCGACTCCGGGTACAGCACTTCACCGGGATGGGGGGGACGCAGACGGGTGGAGGACGCCATGATACTGCACTCCTCGGCTTCGACAGAATCGACAACGCTGATTTTACGCTTCCGGGGCGGTTCGCGTCAACCCTGGCGCCGATCGGCCGCCGGCGCCGTCCGCCTACAGCCACCGTCGCAGCCCGACCTCCCCCCACGCGGCCGCCAAGAGCGCCGCGGCCAGGTCGAGCGCCGCGCCGACCCGCACCATTTGCGGGATCGTCAGGTAGCCGCTGCCGAAGACGATCGCGTTCGGCGGCGTCCCCGCGGGGAGCATGAAGTCGCAGGAGCACGCGATCGTCGCCACCGCCAGCACCGGCGCGGAAGCGCCCGTGGCGCTCGAGAGGATCGGTAGGAGCACAAGGAGCGTCGCCACGTTCGACGCGACCGCGCTCACCGCCACCGCCAGCCCGGAGGCCACGAGCATCTGCGTCCAACCCGGCGTCCCCGCCACCTGGCCGAGCGGGCCCGCGATCGCCTTCGAAAGGCCGCTCCCCTCCACGCCCGCCGCCATCGAAAAGCCGCCGCCCAAGAGCAGGAGAGTCTCCCAGGGGACGCGCGCGGCCGAACGGACATCGAGCGTGCCGGTCACGAAAAGCGCAAGCGCCGCCGACATCGCGACCGACGCCTCGTACGTCTTCCCCGGGAGCCCCAGCGCCCGCGCAAGCGGCTGACCCGCGATCCAAAGCGCGGCCGCGACCGCGAAGACCCCCGCCACGCGCCGCTCGCCCGAGGTCACCGGGCCCAGCGCCGCCAGCTCCCGCGCGAGCACCTCCCGCCCGCGCGCTTCGGCCAAGCCGTCGGGCCTCCCAACCCGCGCCAGCAGCCACCACGCGATCGGCAGCAGCGAGACGACGAACGGCAGGCCGATCCCCATCCATTCCAGAAAGGAAACGTCCCGCCCTAGCCGCTCGCTCGCGTACCCGCAAAAGATGGAGTTCGGCGCCGTGCCGATCTTCGTCCCGATCCCGCCGATGTTCGCGCCATACGCGACCGCGAGCATCACCGCGGCGCCGAAGTGCGCGAGCCGCCCGCCGCGCTCCGCCTCGAGCTGCCGGATCACGGCGAGGCCGATCGGCATCATCATCACCGCCGTCGCGGTGTTCGAGATCCAGAGGGAGACGAAGGCCGTGGCCAGCAGGAAGCCGAGGATCAGGCGGTCCCCGCGCGTCCCGACCGCGCGGAGGATGTGGAGCGCGATCCGCCGGTGGAGGCTCCAGCGCTCCATCGCCGCTCCGATGGTCATGCCGCCCATGAAGAGAAAGATGTACTCGTCGAAGTAGGGCCGCGCGGCCTCACGGACGTTGCGGCCGAGCCCTTCGCCGAACACGCCGAGGGCCGGGAAGAGCAGGAGCGGGAGGAGCGACGTGCGGTAGATCGAGATCGCCTCGGAAAGCCACCAGACGGCCATGAGCGCGGCGACGGCCGCGGCCCCGCGCGCAGCGGGCGGGAGCGGCAGCGGCGCGAGCAGCAGGGCGAGAAAGGCAACGAGCCCGCCGACCAAGCCGATTCGCCGCAAAGTCGCAGTCGACAAGCAACGGCTCCCCGCACACGAAGGAGGGACGGACCAGCGAGCTGCCCGTGCAAGAAGGGTGAAGCTGCGTTTCGAGGGCCGGGCACGGGCCGCCTGACGGCGGAAGAACAAGCAGCGGGTTCCGAGGGCGGCATCCGCCCGCGTTTCGCACGCGCATTATAGTGCATCCCCTCCTGAACGGGCTGCCGAATATCGCATACGGGCCCGTCAAGAAACAACTCCTGCGGATCGGAAACCAGGGAGCTCTTCGTGAAAAGGCCCAAGGCTCAATGATCAATTTCCAGACAAGGCTCAAAGCTCAAGGCTCAGAGTCCGCGATTCCGTGTCCGGGCTGCGTTCCATGGTGGTCATGGGGAATTGAACCTTGAGCCTTGTCTGAGTCTTGAAAATCGAGGATTGAGAATTCAATTCGCTCCCCCGCCCGGTAAACGAGCCAGTTATTTTCTTACGGGCCCTCCCGCGAACAAGCCGCGGCCGAAGACTCGAACTCCGCGCCGACGCCCGCGTCCCCCTTCGCCCCGCCCGCGCGCGGCTGTCGAAGCGCCGCCGCGCAGGAACGCTTGGGCCGTCGCTCGCTTCAGTGTATGACGGCGGGACGATCGGCGCACGAGGGCATTGACTTCCGAAGCCGGTCCGGCTAAAACCGTCGTTTCGCGGCCGAACCACGGTTTCCCGCCGTTCGGCATCCACCTCTGGGTTCGGCCGAAATCGAAGGCGATGGAGCACGTCTGAAAGGTGGCTCGCGTGTACGTACATGCCCGCGCGTTGGCCCTCGCCGGGTGCCTGCTCGTCCCGGCCTTCGCGTTCGCGGACGACGCGCCCGCCGGGGCGGGTCCGCCCGCGGACCCGGGGACCTTCGAGCTTGATCCGGCGCGGCTGCCGACGATGCCGAAGGAAGCCGTCGACGCGGTCGCCGTCGCGCACGTGATGATCGCCTTCACGTTCACGCCCTCGACCGCACCCGGCGCCCCGCACCCCCGGCCCGGCGTGACTCGAACCAAGGAAGAGGCGCAGGCCCTCGCCGGGCAGGTGCTGAAAGCGGCTCGCGCGAAGGGGGCCGATTTCGCCGCCCTGGCCCGGCGGTACTCCGACGACCGGGCGTCGGCGGAGCGCGGCGGGCTCCTGGCCGGCAAGCTCGAACGCGCCCAGGCGCCTCCGCTCCTCGCGCAGGCGGTCTTCAACATGGAGGTCGGCCAGGTCTCGGACCCGGTCGAGACGCCGACCGCCTATCACATCTTCCAGCGGGTTCCCATCGAGGAAGTTGCCGCCGCCCACATCCTCGTGATGTACAAGGGCTCGATGCGCGCCCCGGCCTCGATCACTCGCACCCGACGGGAGGCGCTCGCGCTCGTTCAAGGCCTTCGGAGCAAGCTCCAGGCCGGGGCGTCTTTCTCCGAACTGGCCGCGCAGTTCTCGGACTGCCCCTCCGGCGCGAACGGAGGCAAGCTGGGCGCCTTCGTCCGCGGCAACATGGTCCCGGAGTTCGAAGCGGCAGCCTTCGCCCTCAAGGTGGGTGAAATCTCCGACGTTGTCGAGACTCCCTTCGGCTACCACCTGATCCGGAGGCTGGACCCGCCCAAGGCCGTCCAGGTGAGCCACATCCTCGTGACGTACAAGGGTGCGACGGACGCACCCAACAGCGTCACCCGGAGCCGCGAGGAGGCGAGGGCGCGAGCCGAGGAGCTCGCAAGGCGGCTGCAATGCGGGGAGGACTTCGCCGGACTCGCCCGCGAGTTCAGCGACTGCCCCACGGGCAGCCAGGGCGGCGACCTCGGCGCCCTTCGCGAGGGCCAGATGACGCTCCCCTTCGAACAGGCCGCGTTCGCCCTGGAGGTCGGGCAGGTGTCGGGCGTCGTGGAGACGCAGTTCGGTTTCCACCTCATCCGGCGCACCCGGTGACACGTCGCAAACGGAACCGCGACCCATTCGACTCGGCCTTCGGCCTCGCTCAGGGCGAGGGAGCGGTCTCGGCGCGTTTGCCGGCCTCCCCTTGTCGGATCCCACCGGCGCGGGTTCGACCGTTCCAATGCCTGAATCGTAGCGTGATGCGGCACTCCCGCCACGCATTCGCTCGCGCGCGGAAGTTCGAAAGCATCTCGCCGATTTCCCCCGAGAGCCGTGCCAGCACTCCACGAGGTCGGTGACTGCCGCCCGGTTTGTCCCGTCGGTGCAGGGCGGACACGTCCACCGAAGCGCCGCACGCGAAGGCGGAAGCCCTGCACCACAAGGGCTCGCGGTCGGCCGAAAGGCAAACCGGAAGCTCAACCCCCTCCGGCAGGGTTCAAATCCGGGGGTGACCGTTCACTGGCAGGGTGACTTTACCACGGAGACACGGAGGCACGGAGATTTCGCGGAGGACCTTCTTGGATTCCCCGTTCTCTCCGTGTGTCCTCCGTGTCTCCGTGCCTCCGTGGTAAAACGCGCATGCCAGTGAATGGTTACGACGGGTTTACTGAACGCCTACATCCGGGGTACCCTACGCAGGGGGTCGTTTCCGTAGAGGACGGCTGCCGGCCAGTTTCGCCTCCGCCTCTCCCGGCCGACAAATCCCTTGCCTGCACGTCTCCCCCGTTGCTAGAATCCCCTCACGCCGCGACGCATCACCATGCGTCATGGCCGCTCCGCCTGTGCCGCAATCGCCCGACAGATCCTGCGCCGAGGCTTGCCATGCTTCGTAGCCTTCGAGGTCCATTGCTGTCCCTGGCCGTGGCGGCGATCGGGCTCTCCGCGGCAGGTCGCGCGGGCGCGGAGCCACCCTGGACTCCCACGGGTGAGTACGTGTTGCAGGTGCGTGTCGGCTCCGCCAAAGCTGTCGGTTCCCTGAGCGTCGCACCGGGCGTGAGCGGCTATCAGGTATTCCGGACCGCGACGACGAACGGGACCGCCTCGACGCTCGTCGGCCGCGGCACGCTGTCGGGCGCAACGCTGAAAGTGTCCTTCGGCTTGCCGGGGCGCGAGGGCTGGGAAGACCCGGCCGCCGGGGTCGACGCGGGGGGCGCCATCACCGCCACCTACGTGTTTGATGCGAAGGGAAAGCTCTTCGGCCGCCTGGTGAATCCGCGACGGGTCGGCGGCTGGGGGGCGGCGAACGACGCCGGCCAACGCACGTTGACGGCGCTGACCCATCCCAACCCCTACTCCGAGGAGTTTGCGCGGGACGGGCTCGGTCCCGACTTCCAAGTGGAGCGCGGCCAGCTTTCGTTCGACGCCGAGGGGACGGAGGGCGGGCCCTACCATTCGCGACGCGCACATCTCCCCCCGGGCAATTCGGGGGTGACGATCGGCCGCGGCTTCGATCTCGGCCAGCACACGAACCGGCAGATCCGGGCCGCGCTGCTGGCGGCCGGGCTGAGCGAGTCCGACGTGAGGAAGTTCGCCGAGGCGGCGGGCAAGCGCGGCTCGGCGGCGCGCGCGTGGCTCCGGGAGAATGCCGGGCGGCTGCGGGAGCTCACGCCGGCCCAGCAGAAGAAGCTGTTTGAGCTGACGTATGCCGAGATGGAGGCGGACGTCGCGCGACTCTCGGACAACGCGGCCTTCGATGCGAAGCTCGCGCAGCCGGACCCGAACGAGACGGACGCGGCGATGCTCGATCTCCTGGTCGACATGCGCTATCGCGGGGACTACACCGGGAGGACGCGCCGGCGGCTCGAGACCGCCGTGGCCGAGGGGGACCTCGTCGGCGTGTGCGAGATCGTGACCGATCGCAACCACTGGAGCAACGTGCCGAAGGACCGGTACCGGCGGCGGGTCGCCTACCTGTGCGAGCGGGAGGCCGTGGTGGACGGGGAGGGCCGGCCGGAGACTCCCGCGAGCACGCGGCCGGGGAGATGAGCGTCGGGGGCGGTGAGGGTCCGGCTCGGACGAGCGTGCGGGCGGTTTGCGGCCGGGTCACGGCCCCACACCTCCGGTAGCACGCCCCCACCCCCACCACCGCCCACGCTCCAGCCGAGGGGAAAGCCCTTCGCTATTTCCGGCATGGTTCCAACCGGCCGCAAAACGGGGGACACGATCCTGAATTCCAGGAGTGTATCCGGAGGCTCGTAAGCCCTTTCCTGAATTCAGGTCATGTCCCCGTTTTGCTCCCCTTGAGCGGGCGAGGTCTGTTACCCGGGTTTGAACCATGCCCTATTTCTCCCCCCTCGAAGCGTTGCAGGCGGTTGTCTAGCGCGGAGGGGGGCGGGAACCCCGTCCGGCGATCGCACGTCTGGCGCGATCGGAGGAGTCGGCGGGGCTAAGTACCGCTCCACGGAAGTCGGTGACCAATAGGCGAAGGCAAGTTTGGCCGCCCGCTAGGCGCGCGAGCGAGGCGTAGTAACGGAGAACTACGGCGAGCGAGCGCACCGACGCGGGCGGCCAAAATCGCCGAGCAAATTGGTCACCCAATTCTGTGGGGCGGTACTAAGGAGCCGGATGAGGCTCGCCAGGCAGAGGACGGGCCCGGCTACAGGGCGAACGACGGAGGCATCATGGACCTCAACGATCGGATCCAGTGCAAGATCTGCGGCCGGTTCTTCGCGTCACTGACCTTCCATCTCATCCGCACGCATCACGTCGCTCCCGACGCCTACAAGAAGGAGTTCAACGAGCGGCGCATCGTTTCGGAGGCGCTGTGCTACAAGCGCAGCCAGAACGCGCTCGAGATGGGTTGGGGCAAGAACTCCTGGACCGACGCCCGCGTGCTGGAGACCATCCGTCGGATGGCCGGCGCCGGCAAGTCGCTCTCGGCCACGGACCTCAAGGGCCGGAGCCTGCTGATAGCGGGCACCAACCACTTCGGCTCTTGGGACGCGGCGCTCTCGGCCGCCGGCGTCGATCCCGCCTCGGTGCGCCGGATCGAGCCGCACGGGTCCTGGTCGCGGGAGCGCGTCCTCGCGGAGATCGAGCAGCTTGAGGCCGGGGGGCACGACCTCTCGCCGCTGAACATGACGAAGATGAACGTCCAGCTCTACTCGGCGTCCTGGACCTACTGTGGCGGGTGGCCGGCCGCGCTGAAGGCCGCGGGGATCGACTGGCGCAAGCACTACGTCAAGGAGCGGACCAAGTGGACGCGGGAGAGCACCCTCCAGGCGATCAGGGACGAGCAAGCGGCCGGGCGTTCGCTGAAGCGCGGAGACGTGATCGCCCGCTGGCCCGCCCTGCACCACGCCGTCAGCAGGTTCTTCAAGGGGGGATGGAGAGTAGCGTTCCGGGAGGCGGGGCTGGATCCCGACGCGCATCGGGCGATCCGCTTCTGGACCGAGGAGCGGGTTCTGGCCGCGCTGCGGGAGAGGCGGACGGCGGGCAAGAGCCTCGTCCTCAATGTGGTCCGATCCGAGGACAGCGGCCTGATCCAGGCGGTAAAGACGAGGTACGGGAAGTGGAGCGCCGCCCTTGAAGCCGCCGGGATCGGCGTGGAAGCAAATCCGGGCATGGTTTAAACCTGGGTAACAGACTTCGCCCGCTCAAGGGGAGCAAACCGTCGATTCGCGCCCGAACGATTCCTCCCCTCGCCTTTCGGTGCATTCCCTTTCCAAGGAAGCCGACCCATGCCCAGGAGCCTGCCCGGCCGGCGTCCTGACCCGGGCCGCCAGCCGCCCGTCGACGAGGTGCTCGGCGCGTGGGTCCTGACCAGGGACAAGCCCTTCACCGAGGCCGAAGCGCGCGCCGCGGTCGCCGAACGCTACGGGTACTCCCCGGCGGTCGACCTGGGCGACTTGCTGCGCGCACATCCGCAGCTCGCGGAACATGAGGGCGTCTTTTTTTCGCCCCGCATCGTCGCGGAGCGCTTCTCCTTCGTGGTTCGCCTCCGGCCGAACGAACGGAACTCCCGCCCGTTCGTCCTCGGGCATCGCTTCCTGCCTTTCGTCGACTTCGACCAGGCGACGGCGAACCTCATCCTGAGTCTGGACGACAAGACTCTATGCCCGGAGACGGTCCATTTCCGGCTGGACAAGGCCTCCCTGGGGCTTTTCTCCCTCCTCCCCTCGCCGGTTCCTCCCGGCTGGGAGCCGAGAAATCCCTGCTTCCCGCGCGATCCCGTGCGCGTCTATCGCCTCCCTCCGGAGTTCCTGAACCCGTCCGAGGAAGAGGCGGAGCTGGTCGTCCGCTGCCTGGACTATTCGCAGCGGAGGTACCGGATCGGGCGCCTCGTCGAAGCCGCCCCTCCCCTACGCGCCGCCGACGACCGGCGCCTCGCCGAAGCCCTGCGCGCGGTCTGCTCGGCCACCGCTCCCGGACCGACCACCGCCGCTCGGCAAATGCTCCAGACACTCGCCCGCTGCTACGCCCGCCTCTCCGGCCTGCCGATCGGGCCGCTTGCTCCCCTCTTTTGCTCCCTCCCCGGGCTCGAGCTCGACAAGCCCGGCCGGCGGCCGCGCTTCCTTCCGACGCCGCTTCCGCCGTCCAGTCCGTACCCCTCCGAGTCCGACCTGGGCGGGGTCGTGCGTGCAGTCGATGAAGCGCTGCGCGCCATTGGGAAACGCCATTCGGCAGCGTTCGACCCCGCGTCGGCCGCCCTCCGCGAGCTGACCTGGGACGGCCTGGGGCTGGCCTTCCGCGCGAGCGTGTTTACGCCGCCGTACGCCTTCTGCGACGTGACGATCCGGTTGCGGCCTCGGCAGCATGCCGTGGAAGCGGGCTGCTCTTGCGAGCCCGAGGCGACGCCCGCGTCCTGCCGGCACAGCCTTGCGACCCTCCGCGCGCTGAGCGACTTGCTCCGGGACCCGCGGCAGGCCGTGACCGTGCAGGTCCGGGATACGCTGGCGCTTCCCTCGTGGAAGCGGAGCCTGGCCCTGCTCGACAGCCTCCTCTCGGCGGTTACTCCGAGCTCCGCGGCGGGCGCCGGGCCCGTGTCGCGGCTCGCATGGCGGCTCGAGGGGGAGGGGCCGGCCCAGGCGCTTTCGCCTCAACTTCAAAAGCGGCGGAAGTCCGGCTCATGGACCGGCGGACGTCCGCTGTCCCTCGAGCTGGTCCAAGACAGGCGGGAGGAATGGATCCAGCCGGTCGACCGGCAGGCGGCGCGACTGGGCGCGTCGTGTGCGAACCGACAGCCCTACTCGAGCGCGCTCCCGCTGCACCCGGATCCGCACGACGCCTTCGACGCGCTCGAGAGCCTTGTCGGTCACCCCCTGGTTGTTCGAGGCTGGGGCGGCGAGTGCCGGCCCGTCGTCATCACAGGGGGCGCGGTGAGGCTGCGCGTGGAGAAGCGGCCCTCGGGCGAGTCCACGCTGGTTCCGGAGCTCGACCGGCGCCCGATCCTCTTGAAGCCGCAGGCCCTGCACGCCCAGGGCATCGTCGTGTTCGAGGAGGAGACGAACCGCCTCATCGTGGCTCGCACCGGAGCGGACCTGCGCAACGTCGTCGCCGGGCTGCTTGAGGAGGCGCCCGTCTTTCCGCCCGAGGCGGCCGAGGAGCTGTTGGCGCGCATCCCGCGGCTGGAGGCCCTCTGCCCGGTGGAGTTGCCTTCGGAGGTCGCCGGCGAGGAGGTCCCGGCGGACGGGCGGATCCGCTTGCTCCTGGCGGCGGAGGCGGGCCTCGCCGTCGAGCTCCGCGTCCGGCCGGTCCCCGGGAGCAGCCTGGTTTTCGAGCCGGGGGAAGGTCCCGACCTCACCGCCGCGCTCGTGGGCGGCAAGCTCCTGCGCGCCCGCCGCGCGCGCGTCCGCGAGGTCGCTCTCGCGGAAGAAATCGCGCGGGAGCTGAAGCTGGCGCCTCCGGCCGGGCCCGGGTGCTGGAGCCTGCAAATGCCGCTCGACAACGCCACGCTCGACCTGGTGCTGGCGCTTCAGGCGAACACCCGAGCCGAGCTCGTCGTGGAATGGCCGGAGGAGGTCCGGCGGCGGTGGCAGATCGCGCACGACGCGGGGCCGAAGGACCTGAGCGTGTGGATCGAGGACCGAAAGGACTGGTTCGGCGTGGACGGGGAGATCCTGCTGGACGGGAGCCGCGTCCCGCTCGCCGCGGTCCTGGAGGCGCTGCGCGCGGGTCGGCGGTACGTGCCGATCGCGGCGGGGAAGTGGACACGCCTTTCCGCGCTATTGGAAGAACGGCTGCGGGACCTTGCGGACGTCGCGCACGCGGACCGCGGCGGGCTGGAGGTCGGGGCGGCCGCCGCGCCGTTCGTGCAGGAGCTCCTTCGGGAGGCGGGGACGATCAAGGCCTGCGCGGCCTGGAAGCGCATGGAGGAGCGCTTTCGCGCCGCCATGGCGCACGCGTCCGAGCCGCCCGCGACGCTGGCGGCGGAGCTCCGCGACTATCAGGTCGAGGGCTATCGCTGGCTGAGCCGGCTATCGGCGTGGGGCGTCGGGTGCTGCCTCGCGGACGACATGGGGCTGGGGAAGACCGTGCAGGCGCTCGCCGTGCTCCTGGACCGCGCCGCCGGCGGGCCGGCGCTCGTCATCGCGCCGACGTCGGTCGCCTCCAACTGGGTGCGGGAGGCGCGTCGTTTCGCGCCCACGCTCAACCCGATCCTCTACCGCGAAACCGAACGCATGCCGGCTGACGGCGTCTATCGCGCCGGCGACCTGGTCGTCCTGAGCTACGGTCTTCTGCTGAGGGACATCGCGAAGCTCGAGCGGGTGCGCTGGGGGACGCTGGTCCTGGACGAGGCGCAGTTCGTGAAGAACAGCCAGAGCAAGACGGCGGCGGCGGCGCGACGCCTGGTGGCGGACTGGCGGCTGGCGCTCACCGGCACGCCCATGGAGAACCGCCTGGGGGAGCTGTGGAGTCTTTTCCGGGCGACGAGTCCGGGCCTGTTCGGGAGCTGGGAGCGTTTCCGCGAGCGGTTCGTGGTTCCGATCGAGGAAGAGAAGAGCGCGTCGCGGCGGCATGCGCTGGCGAGGCTGGTACGGCCGTTCATCCTGCGCCGAAACAAGGGGGAGGTGCTGGAGGAGTTGCCGCCGCGGACCGAGATCCGCTTGACCGCGGAGCTGTCGGCGGAGGAGCGGAAGCTCTACGACGACACGCGGCTCTCGCTGCTGACGAAGCTCCTCGAGGGCGGGGGTGGCGCGGCCGGGGCGGGCGGCGAGACCCGTCGCTTCCACGTGCTGGCGGCGCTGACGACGCTGCGGCAGCTCGCCTGCCATCCGAAGCTGGTGCGGCCGGGCTGGACCGCGGGGTCGGCCAAGCTGCGCGTGCTCCTCGAGACAGTCGAGGAACTGCGCGAGGGGAAGCACCGTGCGCTTGTTTTCAGCCAGTTCGTGCGCCATTTGGACTTGGTGCGAAAGGAGCTGGACGCGCGCGGCGTGCAGTACGAGTACCTGGACGGGTCGACACCCGCGAAGGAGCGGGACCGGGCTGTGGACGCGTTCCAGCGGGGAGAGGGGGAGCTCTTCCTGATTTCATTGAAAGCGGGCGGGACGGGGCTGAACCTGACCGCCGCGGACTACGCGATCCACCTGGATCCGTGGTGGAACCCGGCGGTGGAGGACCAGGCGACGGGGCGTGCGCACCGGCTCGGGCAGACGCGGCCCGTGACGGTGTACCGGATCGTCTCTTCGGGCACGATCGAGGAGGAGATCCTGGCGCTACACGCGGACAAGCGGGACCTGGTGGCGGGCGTGCTGGAGGGGACGGACCGGGCGGCGAAGCTGTCGACCGAAGACCTGATCGGGTTGATCCGGGGCGGCGGACGCGCGGAGGGAGCGGCGGCAGCGGGCGACGAGACGGAGGCGGGCTGAGTACCGCTCCACGGAAGTCGGTGACAAGTAGGCGAAGGCAAGTTCGGCCGCCCGCGAGGCGCGCGAGCGAGGCGTAGTACCGGAGAACTACGTCGAGCGAGCGCAACGAAGCAGGCGGCCGAAATCGCCGAGGAAATTGTTCACCCAATTCTGTGGGGCGGTACTCAGGGAAGCAGCCGTTCCGGGCGCCCTTCCGCGCGCTTGGCTTGTCCCCCGTCGCGCATCGCGGCCCCGTCCACGTGAGGAGCCCTCATGGTCGAAGGCATTCGACTGGGACGCGACGCCCTGGTCGCGCGATTCGATCTCAGCCAGCGACTGGTGACCCGCATCGGGGCGCTCCTTTCCCGCCAGGTCGACCTCACCGCGAGCGTGCTGGAAACCGCGCGTCCCGGCAGCCTGCTCGAACGCGTCCTGCTCAACCCGCGCGTCCTCACCGAGGCCGCCGCGCTCACCACGGAGCAGCTCCGCGACGTCGCGGCCGCGGTGGAGCGGGCCGCCGGCGCCGCCCTCGACGCCCCGCTTGCCGTCCTTGCCGAGGCCGGTTGGCGGACGCTCGCGCTCGAGGAGGAGGTCCTCGCCGCCGGGGCGTGGAGCCGGGCGGCGCAGCCGGCGGCCGGCGGACGCGAGCTCGCGGTGAGGCTCGAGGCCCTCCCCCTGCTCGCGGGTTCGTCCGAGCTCTTCCCCGTCGTCCTCTCGCGAGAGGAGGCCTCGGGGCTCTTTTCGCCGGAAGAGCTGGGCCGGCTCAAGCTGACCGTTTTGACCGGCGTGGATCCGAAAACAAAAGTGGAAGCGCTCCGCAGGCTCGGGCTCGCCCCGCTCTCCGCCCAGGAGCGCGCCTCGCTCTACCTGCGCGCCCTCGCGGACGAGAGCCCCGACGTGCGCAAGGAAGCGGCCCTGGTCCTCCGGCAGCTCGGCCTCAGCCTGGAGGTGAGCGAAGGGATCCGCGCCGTCTGCGAGGCGTCGGCCGCCCTCAAACCCCAGGCCCTCGGGCGGCTGGAGCAAATCGTCGCCACGGCCCCGCCGCAGGAGCGACAGGTCGTGATGGCCGTCCTCCTCACCGACTTCCGGAACGAACGGGAGCCGGTGCTCCAGGCCGCGCTGCTCTCGACCCTCGCCGCCTTCGCCGACCTCTTCAGCCGGAACGAGGAGATGCTCGCGGCCCTCGTGCAGCAGGTCGCGGACCGCTTCGTCTCGCAGTCCGGCCTCCTCGCCGAGCCCGCGCGCGCGTTCTTCGAGGCCGTCGGCCGCGTCGCGCCCGCCCCGCTCGCCGCCGTTCTCTGGCGGGAGACGGAGCGGGTCCCCGACCGCCGGGCGCGCGCCTATTTCCTGACCCTGCTCTGCCGCACCAAGCTATCCGACCCGGACCGGGAGCGGCTCGCGAGCGAAGTGGTCCATTGCATCGTCGGCTGGAACGACTCCGAGGTCGAGTGCCGCCGGCTCGCCAGCCAGCTCAAGGCCTTCGGGGAGGCGGGCATCCGCGCCCTCCTCGCCGGCTACCCCGGCGCGGACGAGGGAAATCGCCCCTTCCTCATCCGCACGCTCGACCAGATGTGCCTCGGCGCGGAAATTCCGCCACGCCAGATGGCCAAGGTCGGCGCCTTTCTCCTGGACATCCTCGGCACCGCGAAACGGCCGCTCCGCCTGACCGTGCTCGAGTCCCGCCTCTACTTCCACCCTTCGCTCTCCAGCGACCTCAAGGCGCGGCTCGCCGCCGATTTCATCTCCAACGTGCACGAGTTCCGCCTCGCGCAGATCCTGGACGTGACCGAATCCGCGCTCGAACGGCTCGGGATCGCGGCCGTTGACCCGCTCCTGCGCGCGGCGAAGGGGAGCCCATACGACGCGGAGCGCGAGATCGCCTGCAAGGTGCTCGGCCGGGTGCTCATGACGACGAAGGAGACGGGCGAGGACGTGCGCAAAGCGGCGGAGAAGGCGGTGTCGACCTTCCGGTCCCTGGCGGACGGCCCACCGTCGGCCCAGGGGTTCGCGGTGCGGGCCCTCGGCCGGGTCGCGGCGTCACCGCTCCTTCCGACGGCGGAAGTGGTCCGGCTCGCCGCGGAGCTGCAGGGGATGGTCCGGCGCACGGAGCGCGCCCTGGACGCCGTGGAGGCGCTCGGCTGGATCGCGTCGGGCGCGAACGCGCCGCTCCCGCTGCGGATGGACGTGGGGCTTTTGTACCTCGGCTACCTCGACGGCGAGTACCCGGTGGACCTGGGCCGACCCCGCCCCTCGGGGGACGGCATCGTGCTCGAAGTCAGCGCCGACACGGCCGCGTACACGGACCTCGTGCCGGTCATCGTGGAGGGGCTCGAACGGATCGCGCTGACGTGGGCCCTGACGGAGCATTTCCGGGAGAAGGTCGTCGAGCGCCTGCTCACGAAGTGGTTCCAGACGATGTCCTACGAGGTGGTGTGGGGACCGGCGAACGTCACGCGCCTGGGGGAGGCCCTGGGCCGGATCGGCGAAGCGCCCGAGACGCCGACCCATCTGCGCGTGTCGATCGTGAAGGCCCTGCGCGTGCGGCTCCTCAACATGCCGATGGTGGAGGCGCTGGGGAAGGTCCTTGCCGCGCCGGACGACGCCCCTCCCCTGCTCCTCCTCTGCGAGGAGATCGCGGGCTCGCTGGTGTCGATGACCGACCATCGGGACTTCCAGGAGCGGGAGGACCGCGAAGTCATCTTGCGTGCGCTCACGCGGATCGCGCGCCGCTCCCAGCCCGGCCGCGACGGCAAGAAGGCGGAGGCCCTTCGCCGCCAGGTCGCGGACCTGCTCTTCCGTGCCCTCACGGACGAGGTGCCCGGGTGCCGGGAACTGCTGGCGGAGCTCGAGGCGTGCGAGTCGTTTCCGCGCAAGCTGCGGAACGCGATCGCGAACCGGCTGCGGAAGTTCTGAGGCGAGGGGGCGCGGCGACACGGCGGAGCTGTGGCGCTGCTGCCGAGCGACGACGGAACCACAGATTTCACAGATTCACGACGATTTCACAGATTCGTGCTGGGTGGGTTCAAAGGCGGGTGATACTTGACGATCGGCTGCTTTCCGTAGGGGCACGGCGCTGCCGTGCCCACGATGCGAGGCATCTGGGTCGACCGCGCGCGGCGCCTTCGGCAACTTGCACCACCCCCTCGTTTTCAACAACCCGAAAGGAGGCTAAACTCGACCGACGGCGGCAAAGGGCTGGCTTGTGGCTTCCCGTCCCAGCTAGACGCGGGCGAAATTTGAAATTTGACTTTTTGCAATTTGAAATTCGGCCCGGCCGTGTGGGTCGAATGCGAGACTTTTACACCGAGACGCGGAGACGCGGAGGCCGGTCGCTGAGTGCAGCGTTGTCTACCGGCGATGATCCCTGGCAACGCGCGGAGAGATCGACTTTGGCTTCACTTCGGCTTGTTGCTCTTTTTTGACGTTCGTGGACCAGGAGACCCTGATGCTCACGCGCCCCTTCCCAAAGGACGCGACCGTAGCCGAGCTTTTCGCCACCCTGCCGGCGTCGCTCGAGGTCCTCGGCCGGCTGGGCTATCGCTCCCCGGGGTGCGCAAGCTGCTCGACGGCCACGATCGGAGAGCTCGTCGCGGCCAAGGGCGCGGACCTGGAGGCGCTGCTCGCGGAACTTCGCGCGTGCCCCGAACCGGCGGGTCGCGCCGTGCGTCCGTTCACGCGCGAGACGCCGGTCGGGGACATCGTGAGGTGGTTCCCCGCTGCCGTCCCGCTCCTCGAACGGTTCGGCTTTCATGGGAAGGACTGCCTGGTCTGCACACCGGACACGCTGGCCGACGCGGCGCGCAAACGGAACGCGGACCTGGCGATCTTGCTCGCGGATCTCGAAGACGTCCCGGAGCCGAAGACGAGGGTGACGGCCCCGTACGGCAAGGACGTGGTGATCGCGGAAGTCTTCCAGCGCTGCCCGGAGGCCTTTCGCGTCTTCCAACAGCTCGGGTACAAGTGCTTCGACTGCATCGTCTGCTACACGGACACCCTGGAGGTGGCGGCGCAGTTGCACCGAAAGGAGCTGCAGCCGCTCCTGGACGCGCTCTCGGCGCTCTCGGCGATCCCGAGGCCGGTCACCAGGCCGTACGCGCGGTCGGCGCGTGTCCGGGACATCTTCCAAGACTCTCCAGACACGCTGGAAGTGCTCGGCAAGCTCGACTATCACTGGGGGGACTGTGCGTCCTGCGCCCGGGATGGGATCGGTGAAATTGCCGAAAAGAAAAAAGCGAGCCTTACGGGCTTGCTGGACGACTTGAACCGGCTGCCGGATCCGCCGGGGTCCGCCCGCCCGCCGTGGACGGCGGCGACGCCGGCGGCGGCGATGATGCGGGAGTTCCCGGCGACCGCGGAGCCGCTCGCGCGCCTGGGGCTCGACCGGCGGACCTGCCCGCGGTGCTCGGACGAGACGCTGGAAGCGGCCGCCGCGCGGGCCGGCGCGAGCCTGGAGGGGACGCTCGCGGACTTGCACGCCCTGCCGCGCTCGCGCGCGATGACGGTCCTGGACCCGGGTCGACTCGTCGGCCAGGTGCTGGAGGAGGTCCCGGGCGCGGGGGAGGCGCTGGCCAAACTCGGCTATGCGTGCGCCGGGTGCGTCGTACGGACCCAGGACACGCTGCAAATGGCGGCGCGGCTGCACGAGAAGAATCTCGAGCTGCTGCTCGACAGCCTGGCGGCCCTGCTGCCCGCGGAGCAGGCAAAGACCGCGGTGGCGGCGGCGACAGATCCGGCGAGTCCCGCGGCGACCGTACCCGTGCCTTCACCGTCGCCGCTCGGCCCGTGACCTCCGACGATCGCTTGATGGCGGGGGTGACCATCGGGCTCGGGACACTGGGGGCCATCGCCGGCGCGCGCGCGTTGCTGCGGCGGTGCGGCGTGGTCCTGGCCACGCCGGAGGGGGACCGCCCGACCGAGCTCTTGCGCTGGGCGATTCGAGATCCGGAGACCCGCTCGCGAATTCGGCTCTCCCTGGCCGCCCTGGCCGGGGCCATGCTGCTGCGCTGCATTCCGGTGCCGGGGTGGGACGGCACAGTTCTGGCTCCGTGGAGCTTCGCCAGGTCCTCGGGCGCGGAGCCGGGCGGCGGGATCGGCCTGGCGGCTCGGCTGGCCACGATCTACCACAGTCCTTCGATTTTCGGCCTTGGACTGCGTCCGTTTATCGTGGCTTGCGTCTTCCTCCAGGTTGCCGCCTGGCTGGTCCGCCCGCTGCGCGAAGCGCTCGTGACGGGGACGGGGGCTGCCGGCCGCGCGGCACTTTGGGCACGTTGCCTGGCCTTCTTGTTGGCCCTCTACCAGGGCTACAATCTCGCAGCGGGAAATGACCCCCGGCTACTCATCGCTCTGGTTGGCGGCGGTCGGCGTCGCGACGCTCATGCAGGCGGCGATCTCCCTGCGACCTCGCCAGATCGCCGCGCTCGCGACCCGCTGCGGCTTCGACCGAACGAACAGTGCCGAGCGCAGTCCCGAGCTGGCGCTCCGACGGGGCTCGAGGCAAGCGAGAGTCATTGCTGTCGCCCTGCTCGTGGCCGCGGGCGCCGCACGGTTGCTCACACTCCGCGATCCGCACCTTCCGTGGTACTTCTGCGTGTTGATGGATGGCGCCGGGCTCCTGTTGCCGGTCGGGCTGGTCCTGGGGAGTCTTGATCGACTCCGCTTTCTTCGGGGCGCGGCGGCCGGTGCGCCGGTCTGGGGAACGGCCACGATCGTCCGCGACGGACTTGCGGCCGAGGTCCTGCGGGCGTTCCTGGCTGCGAAAGGGCTGCATCCGCTCGTCGAGCCCATCCCCAGCACCTGGGGCGCCCCGGCCGGTACCGCCGCGGACACCTACCTGGTACGGGTACCGCAACCCGAGGAGGAGGCGGCGCAACGCCTCCTCGCGACAGTCGAGGGCCCCGTGCTTGCCGAGCCTCCGGCATGACCGGAGGGGTGCCGGCGGGTTTCGCCCACCGTGATGCCTGTCGACCACACGAACCATTGCCTTCATATTCGTCGCACTGATACAAAGTCCACATGCTGTATTGTCGCTGGACCGACACGGCCTGGCGCAGGCGCCCAGGGGTGCGGGCCGCCGCGAGAAGGGCCAGGACCGCCGCGCTCGCCGCGGGCCCGATGCTGCCCAGCGTCGAGATCGCCGCGTAGCGCAGCCCCTGATCGTCCGACGCGGTTGCCGCCGCGAGCGCGCCCACCGCGGGCGCCGCACGGCCGCCGACCGAGCCCAGCGCGGTTGCCGCCATACGACGGACCTCGAGCGCGGAGTCCTCCAGCGCGGCCGCAAGCGCGGGCACGGCCACCTCCGGCCTCGTCTTCATCGAGCCCAGCAGCCGCACGGCCGCGACACGCATGCCGCTGTCCGCGTCCTAGAGCAACGCGACGACCTCGGCGATCGCCCCGCCCAGCAAGGCCATCCCCGCCTTCGCCTCCACTGCCTGCCGATCGAGATCCGCGAATTGGCTGCCACCGGTCATGCCCAGCCTGTCCACGCGGGCGATCCGCCCACTCCAGAACTCCAGGGTCTCGAGGAGGACGCGCGCGGCCCCGCTTCGGATCGAGGCGTCGGAGTTCTTCAAGTCCGCCCGCAGCACGGCGAGGGACTCCTCCGCGTGGGCGGGCACACGAATCAAGGCCATCGCGGCACGGTGGCGGACCGTGGGGCTCGCATCTTTCATCCCCTCCTGCAGCGCGGGAACGACGCCCGCCATCTGGGTCGGGTAGCGCCCGAGCGCGCCCACGACCGCCGCTCGCAAGCCCACATCGGGATCGTGCAGCGCGGCGACAAGTTGCGCCAGGGTCTCGGCCGTCGACGGTTGCTGCGCGGCCTCGACGATCGTCGCCTTGCGATCGATGGGAGGGCTGGACTCGGAAAGGCGCTTCAGCGCCGCCGGATCGAATGGCCCGAAGCGCGGACCGAACCGCGACAAGAGGCTGCGGGGCGGCCGTGCGCATGGCCTCGACGAGCGTCGGCAAAGCGGCCGGCGCGGCGCGCGCAGTGACACGCGGGGGAACTCATCACAGGTGGGGAGGGGGATAGCACGATCGATCCGAAGTCTATCGGGCCGTGTCCCCGGAAACAAGGGAGAACTCGGCATGGTTCAAATCGGCCGCAGAATGGGGGACACGATCCTGAATTCCAGGAGGGTCTCTGGAGACTCGTAAGCCCTTTCCTGCATTCAGGTCATGTCCCCGTTTTGCTGCCCGCGAGCGGGCGAATGCTGTTACCCCGGTTTAAACCAGGCCAGAATTCCGGACATACCCCCCTCGGCGGACTCCGCCCTGGAAGTCCGTCTCTGGGCGGCGATGGCGCTCTCATGGGGGCTTCCCCTGGGCGTCGGCATGGGACCTGGACGGGGAGGGGGACTCGGAGCTGGTCATCCCCCGCGCCCGTTCGCGGTCGGCGCCACGAGCGTTCGCTCAGAGCCTGCCCTGAGCCGGGCCGAAGGGATGACAAGCGCATCGAACGGGTTCCCTGAAAGCTCTACCTGACGGGAGCCAGCCGACCTCCACGGAGCGCCCGGCGAACTAGCAGAATGAGCGTAGGCGGGACACTGGTGGGGCTTCAATGTCGCTTCCGTCGGTTCTTCGTTACCGTTCCTCGGTATGCGACAGCACCTTCACCACGGGGTCACGGAGGATGCACGGAGAGACGTGGAACGTAAAGAAAGCAACAAGCCGAAATGAAGCTAAAGTCAATCTCCTCGTGCGTTGCCAGCGATGATCGCCGGTAGCGGAGGGTGGACTCGCCGCCCGGCCTCTGCGTCTCCGCGTCTCTGTGTAACAGTCCCGCATTCGACCCACACGGCCGGTCCGAATTTCAAATTGCAAAAGGTCAAATTTCAAATTTCGCCCGCGGCTAGTTGGGACGCGGAGCCATGATCCAGCCACTTGCCGCCCTCGGTCGCGTTTAGACTCTGTTCGGGTCGCTGAAAGAAAGTCCTCCGTGAAGTCTCCGTGCCTCCGTGTCTCCGTGGTGAGCGGTTACAATCACTTGACTCCGAGACGCACCCCCAAGATCGAACAGGACGGCCGATACACGCCGATCGAGGTAAAGTGGACGGACCATCCCAGCCGCGCGGACGCCCGGCACTTGCTGACCTTTCTGGACGAACACCCCAGGGCGGCGCCGCACGGCTTCGTCATTTGCCGGACACCGGCGCCGCTGGCCCTGGAAAAGCGCGTGACGGCGCTCCCGTGGTTCTGCTTGTAGACCGGCGCGGACCTCCGGCGTAGGCTTTCCGCTCAAAAAACGGCCGGGCTGAAATTGCCGCCGACTTCGTGCACGGCCGGGCACGCTGCTTCGCTTCGAGGGCACGGCAGCGCCGTGCCCCGATGGAAGGCGCCCGCGCAAGAATTACTCTACATTTTCGTGGATCGACCGATGCCTGGGGGCGCAGGCCTCCGGCCCGCGCAGCGCGGCCCAGAGGGCCGCGCCCCCAGGAGCCTCGAGGTCCGAAGCTGCGCAGTTATTTTTGCGCGGGCGCAAAGCAGCCGATCGACCCGTACAAACCGGATTGGAAGCATGCTGAAAAACGGGTGTTCGCAGGACCCGCTTCCCTGGTAGAATGCCCCCGTGCCCACCACGCACTCCCGCCGGGTTCGCTCCGGGACGGATGGGGACGGGGAGCCTGGTGCCGAACTCGCAGTATTCGCTCCAGCATGTCCCTCCGCGCCGGCCCGGCACTTTTTTTTGGAGAGCCGACATGAAGCGCGTACTCGCCCTGCTCCTGCTCACGGCCGGGATCGTCTCCGCCGAAGACGACCTCGTGCCGTTCAAGGACGGCGCCACCTGGACCTACGACGTGACGTCGACCGTCGATACGATGGGGGTCAGGGTCGCGCAGAAGGGGACCGCCACCTGGACGTGCAATGGAAAAGAGGGAGAGAGCACGGTGCTCGTCCTGACCGAGGTCCTGGAGCGCAAGGGACGCGTGCGGGACCTCAAGCTCTGGGTCAGATCGAGCCCCAACTCGATCGAGGTCTCGCGCACCTCGGGCGAGGAGCTGTGGCTGTTGCCGGCCGACTTGAAGACGAAAAACAAAAGCGTGAAGGTCAAGGTGGGCGGAGCGGACATCGCGGTCGAGACGGTCGTCGGCGACGAGGAGGAGGTCGAAACGCCCGCCGGGAAGTTCAAAGCGGTCAAGGTGACCGCGCAGGTGAGCGTCGCAATGACGAAGACGGAGCGGAGCGTCTGGTACGCGCCGGGCGTCGGCGCGGTAAAGGCCGTGAGCCGCGTCGTGGCAGGGCCCGCGCGGGTCGAGAAGGAGCTCCTGCTGCGCAAATTCGAGAAAGAGCCGCCCAAGGCGCATGCGCCCGACGGCGAACCCGGCAAGAAGCCCGGGGACGGCGGCAAGCACCCCAAGGGGGAGGACAGTGATGACGACGATGACGACGACGAGTAGCAGGAATCGTTTCTGAGCCCCGTCCACCCGGCACTCGGAGGGCCCGCTGACCGCCATGCTTCCCATCAACCCGACCCGCCGCGCCGGAGGCGCGCGACCCCCGCTCTGCATCCTCGCCGCGGCCCTGCTCGGGTGCGCTGCCGCAGCGCGCGCCGACGATCCGGCCGCCGCTCCCCCCGCGGCCGATCCACCCGCTGCCGCGGCGCCCGAGGCCCCGACCGCACCGGCGGCCGCCGAACCGGCCGGGGCGCCACCGCTCGCCCCTACGCTCACACCCCCGCAGGAGGCCGCGGTCCTGACCGTTTCCCCGCATCGCCTCAAGGAGGCGATCGACTTCCTCGCCGCACCCGAGCGCGGCGGCCGCCCTTCCGGCTCCCCCGGCCACCGACAGGCCCGCGATTGGATCCGGGCGCAAATGGCGCAGATCGGCCTCGAGCCGCTCGGCAAGGACGGCGATTTCCTCTTCCCGTACCCGAGCCACCCGAATGCCGGCCGCTTGCAACGGAACGCCGACGGCTCGATCGGCCCGCACGTGAACGACACCGGCTACGACGTCATCGGACTGCTGCGCGGAAGCGATCCCGACCTGTCGAGCGAAGTGCTCGTGCTCCTCGCCCACTACGACCACCTCGGCGTCGACAAGAAGGGGGTCGCCTTCGCCGGCGCGTTCGATGACGCCTCCGGCGTCGCCGTGGCGCTCGAGGTCGCTCGCGCGCTGAAGGCGCCCGGGGCCGCACCGCGCCGGTCCCTGCTCTTCCTGATCACCGACGACGAGGAAAACGGCCTCTCCGGCGCCCGCGCCTGGCTCGCCGCGCCCACGCTTCCCCTCGACAGGATCGTGCTCGCGATCTCGGCCGATCCCCTCGGCCGCCGCATCGTGCCCGACTACGGCCCCATCGTCCTCGCCGGCCTCGAACGCAGCCCCCAGGCGCTCGACTTCTTCCGCGAGACCGTTGGCTTCGCCGAACACGACGTGGTCTTCGTCCACCGCAGTCTGATCCCGCGCTTCCACAGCGACCACGACTGCTTCTACGAGTTAAAGCCCCCCATCCCCGCCGCCTGGTTCACGAACCCGGGCATGACCTTCTACCACACGGTCGGCGACACCCCGGACACGATCGACTACCGCATCCTCCTCGACTCGACCCGGTACGCGGCACGGGCGCTCGCCTACGCGGGAAACACGAACCGGCGCTTCGCGTATACGGGCGTCCCGCCGATCACGGCGGAGAGCGCCCTCGCGGCCTCCGTCATTTTTCGCGGGCTGCTCCGCTCCACAAGCCTCACGGAGGCCGAGCGCACGACGATCGGGTTCCTCTTCGGCGAGCTGGAAAAGATCGAGAAGTTCGGCCGGCGGAAGCTGGATGCCCACGCGCTGCAGACGCTGGGCAAGGCGTTCTTTTTTTTGTTCCAGCTCGGGTACACCCACCCGGGGCTCGTGCCGCCGCCCTTCCCCGAGGCGGCGCCGGGGCCCGCGCAGAAATGACTGCGCGGACCCGCGCCCGCTCGGTTACCAGATCCGCAGGTGAAAGTGGTCGGCGTGGCCCGGCCAGTAGGTCGTGCCGGGGACGTGGCTGTTGTTGTGGAGCATCAGGCGGACGTTGAAGACCGAGCGCTGGAGCTGGGCGAACTTCACGTTGTAGTGCAGGCTGTAGCTGGAGGCGCCCACGGAGGTGGGCCCGCCGTTGCCGCTCGTCGTAATGGGGCTCATGTCCACGTCCACGCCCAGTCGGTGGGAGACGTGCGGGGAGAACGGACCGCCGTTCTGCAGACTGATGTCGCCATAGCGCAGGTGATGGCCGCTGGGGCCAGGGTAGCCGTTTTTCCAGCGCCGCCCCAGGGTCTCGAGGCCGTGCACCATGCGGGGCGTGCCCCAGCGACGGTACGCAGCGACGTACGAGTACCACCCGTAACCGCTCGCGGGCAGGTTGATGAAGCCCGCACCCGAGGTCCCGCCCGACGAACCCCCGCCGCCGCCCCCGCCGCCGCTACCACTCGAGAGGTACGCCGAGTACACCCAGCCGTTCACCGGGCTGTCGATCTTCGTCCAGGAGCCCGACTGGCCCGTGGTGTTCACGTGCGTGCCGTGGGCCAGGGTCGTGATCACATGAAAGTTGAGGCCCGGTCCGCTGCGGACGTTCAGTCCGCTCGCAGTCACGGTGTGCCCCTGCACGGAGGCGATCCCCAGACCGGCGACCAGCAGGGCCGCCGCGGCCAGGCGCATGCATTTCCTGAACATGGCAAGCTCCTTTCCCCCATCACAGGGTGCATCCAGAAAAACTAGCGTGCGTCCGGCCCAGTACCGGCCGCCGGTTCCGAAGCCGCGGCGGAGTGCGCCGCGGAGAGGGTCGCTTCCGCCTCGTAAAAGGCCCGCACGGCCGACTTCACCTCGGGCGCGTCGGGCACCCACTGGCGCAAGGCGTCCGCGGCCGTCCCCCGCACCTCCGGGTCCTCCCGCGGATCCTGGAGGAGGGCGACCAGGGCCGCTCGCGCGGGGCGGCTCGACTCCGAACGCAGGGCCAGGGCGTAGGCCGCCGTGGCACGGACGGTCATGTCGGCGTCGCGCAGGCCGGCGAGCAACGTCGGCGTCCGCCCCTCGTCCCCCCAGTCGGCAAGCGCGCGGTACGCGCGGATCCGCACCTCGGGAGACGCGGAACCGGCCAGTGCGGCGAGCTGCCCCACGACCTCCGCACGCCGCTCGGCGCCGAGCGTAGCGGGCGGGACGTCCGGGAGGGCCTCCACCGCCTTCGACAGGAGTCGCGGGTCCGACTGCGTGCGCAGGACCTGCAGCGCGACCGGCATCGCTTCCGGGGCATCGTAAAAGCCGAGCGCCGAGAGCGCCTGCCCGCGACGCTCAATGTCCGCGTCGGTCTCCGCGATCCGGCACAGCGCCCCGCGCACGTCTTCCTTGCCGACCTGACCGAGCGCGAGGGAGAGCAGTTCCAGCACCTCCGGCCTCGACTCGCGTTCGAATTGCGCCAGGGCCGCGCGCCGTTCGTCAGGGTTGGCCGCGAGGAGGGAGACGAAATCGCCGAGCACCGCGTCGAGAGGATTTTCGCAATCGTGTCCGGCCTCCGGCTGGTGCGCGAGGGAGGCGAGCAGTTCCACGAAGTCCGCGGCCCGGGTCGGCATGTCCGCTTCTCCGCCGAGCGGCGCGGCGAATTCGCGCGTGGAGACTTCGCCGGAGGCGGGTCGGGAGTGAGCTGCGCCATCCGCGGCTTTGGGGGCGCGAACGTAAACGGCCGGCGCGGAGGCGTCCGAGGCGGGCCTTCCGGCAGGGGGCGCGACGACCACCGCGGCGGACCGATGCCGTGGACTCGCCGCTTGGCCGGCTTGGGAGTTGGTCCCCGAGGCGTCGCCGCGCAGGAGCCCGACCAGGCCCGCCACACCGACGAGCAGCACGAAAGGGAGGGCGGCCGCGGACCAGCGAGACGAGCGCATGTTCGAGGTTCCTGATCGTGGGCGGGACGGCGCCGAGCGTTCGGAAGTGGAGAGAGCAATGCACAGGCCGCGCGCGACGCGTTTGCAGAGAACGCCGCAGCATTAGAATTGACAAGAGGTTAACGAGGGACGGCCTCGTGCCTCGCTCGCCCGGGGCGGCGGCGGGAAGGACGTTTCGGTGGGCGCAGGCCCGTTCGGAACGAGCTGCTGGAAGGGCGGGTTTACACGGGGCCGTGCACGAAGCGCCCACCGGACAGGGGCTGGGCGGTGGGTGAACGCGAATCGAGCTGGAGGATCGGCACGGGAGGTGGTCCGGGTGGGTGCTCATGTGGGGGCGTGTTGGCGGCCTTGGGGGCCGCCTGGGAGCGGCCCGAGATCCAAAGCCATGCGGCCGCCGCCCCGCCTGCAGGCGGAACCACGAACGGCGGCGTCGACGGCTTGGCGCACGCGCAAGAATTACTTTACATTTTCGTGGATCGACCGATGCCTGGGGGCGCGGACCTCCGGCCCGCGCAGCGCGGCCCAGAGGGCCGCGCCCCCAGGAGCCTCGAGGTCCGAATCTGCGCAGTTATTCTTGCGCGGGCGCTTGGGGCTGTGACCGCGGTCGGTCAGAGGACGGCAGGTCGGCGGGCGTGATATCTTTTTTTCGAAGCGAGTGGCCGCTCAGAAGGGCCGTTCGGCGCCGGCGTGCGCGCCGGGTGCGGAGGCCTGTTCGAATTCGGCGTTGACGCGGCGGACGACGGCGTCCACGGCCGGGTCGAGCACCATCATTTCCTCGAGCGCGCCGGCGGCGGCCATCCGGAGCCCCACGTCCTGGGAAGCGTCGTCGGCGATCGCGACGAGCGGCTGGACGATGGCGGCGTCCTTCCGGCCGGTCCGCGCGACGGCCGCGACCGCGACCGCCCGGAGGTCGGCGCTCGACCCGGTGCGCACGACCTGCAAGAGGAGGTCCACGTCCTCCGCCGTGCTGCATGCGGAACCGAGGGCGTTGATCGCGCACGTGCGGAGGTCGAGCTCGGACTCCTTCGTGATGATGTCCCGAAGGGCGCCGCGCGCCCGCGCAAGCAACTCGATCCGGTCCTCGCCGCGACACGTCGAAAAGGTGAGAGGGAGGTTCAGCCCCGCGGCCCCGGCGGCGCGACAGGCGGGATCGGCATCGCCGCGCGCGGCGGCGAGCAGGGCCTCAACCGCCTGCTTCTGATCACTCCTCCCCGAGAGGCTGCCGAGCGCCGCGCGGCGGCGGGAAGCGTCGGGCTCGGCCTGCGCCATGCGGACCAGCTCCGCCGCGATCCCCTCGTCGAGCGAACGACCGAGCGCGGCGGCGAGCGTCCAGAGCAGGTCCGGCTCGGCCTCCGAGCGGAGCCGGGCGAGGACCATGGCCGCGGCGTCGCGATTCGCTTCGACGACTGCGCCCAGCCACGCCTCCACTTCGGCGCGGGCATCGCCGGACAAGTCGGTGCGGGCGAGGCTGTCCAGGGCCTGGCGCAACTTGGCGGGGTCATAGGCGCCGAGGGGGAAAAGGCCGGCCGTCGCGGCGTCCGAAGACGCGTCGAGGAGCCCCGCGTCGGCGAACGACGGGGGGCGCGCTCCCGCGTGAGGGTGACGAACCTGTCCCTTCGCCAACGCAGCGGTCGGCAGGGATTGGACCACGCGCGGCGGATTCGCGCGCGTGGACGTCGCATGCGCTGGGGTGCTTACGGGGGCGGACGCGGCCGGCGCGTCTTCGCCGAGGCGAGGCGCGACCGGCGAGCGTTCCGCAGGTCGAGCGAGGAGCAGGGTGGCGCCAACCGCGTAGGCGGCGAGGACGGCGAGGGCGAGGTTTTTCAGCATGGGATCAGCGCCAGAATGCACGGAACAGGGTTGTCGCCGCCGGTCCGTTGACGAACCTCCAACCGATTCGTCCCCGCAGCTACGGCACAGTGAAAGCCGTGCTCCAGTTCGCGCGGGCTGGCCTGCGCTCCGTAGCTCGCGGCCGGCGAGCGAAGGAGAGAGGCCCGCGCCCCCAGGCATCGTGTCTTGACTCCGTCAACGGGTCCCTAGGCAGGTTCCTGCTCCAGGCCGGCCTGGGTGGAGGAGGACGCGGGCAGCGCGGCGAGGGCGCCGACGTGGAACACGGCCCAGCCCGAGAAGGCCCCGGGGCCGGCGCCGTTCACGCCGCGAACGCGCCAGCGGTAGTCGGTGTTCGCAATCGGAGGCGTGAAGACGAGCGAGGTGGCGGTCGTGGCGTAGGTGTGGACGGGGACCCACGTGCCGCCGACCTTGCGTTCAACCGCGACCTGATACCCGTGCGCGCCGGAGAGCGCGCCCCAGCTCATGGTGACCGCGTGGCTGGGGTGCGCGGGTGCGCCGCCGCCGGACCCGTGGGCCGGCGCCGAGGTGGGGTGGGCCGCGGCCGAGCCGCCGACGCGCATGACGTTGTAGTCCACGTTGACGCCGTGCAGATGCGGGCCATCCGCGTACTGCTTGCCGAAGGGCGAGGCCCAGCCGCCGAACTTCTGGGAAGGCCAGGTGCCGAGGCTGGCGACATGGTCATAGCGCGCGTACCAGAGCAGCTTGTGCGCGAAGGCCGTCGAGTTGTGCATGTTGGGCAGCCACCACCAGGCGGCGGAGTAGATGCCGTTCGGGAAGGTCCCGCACGCGTCGATCGCCTTGCGGATCTTGTCGGCGAGCTGCGCGGCGGAGCGACCGCCGGGGGGCTGCTCGACGTCGAGCCACAGCCTCTGCACCGGATAGCCGTGGATCGTGCTGAGCGCGGTGTGCACCTGGGCGGCCGTGTCGCCGGTCCAGTGCAGCATCACGTAGGCGTCGACCGTCATGCCACCCGCGACGGCGGCGGCGAGCTGCTGACGCGTGGTCGCGCGGACCTGCGTGCCGCAAACGAGGTGGTGATACCCGCTGGCCTTGAGCGCCTGGATCTTCGCCGCGGTGATGGTCCCGGTCCAGTGGCTGACGTCGAGGGCCTTCGCGGGCGGCGCCGGCTCGGCGTGGGAGGCAGGCAGCCCGGCAAGCAAGATCGCGGCGCAGGCCGCCAGGGCCAGGACTCGGAAGCGCATGGAAGGGGCCTCCATCAGTGTTGCATCCAGGGCGCTCGGTCCCACCCAGAGCGGGGACCCGTATCGAGCGAGGATGAACAACGCAAGGCCCGTGCCCATTCGGTCCGCGCGAGGGGCTGCGAATTCCCGCCAGGACGCGCGCGCCCTTTGACGGCGTGGCTTCCAGGGAGGCTCGTGAAAATCGGAATGAACGAGCGGGAGGGCAGGGGGGAGCTTGGCTTCGGTGCGGTGTAAGGTCGGCCTTCCATGCCGGGGAGCGGCACCGTAACGGGCCACGGGCTTCGTGACGAGGGCGAGGGGTAGATGTCCGGCCGCAGCCCCGGCTGAAATCCGGGTCGCACGCTCCGATCGGCTGCTTCCCGTAGGGGCACGGCGCTGCCGTGCCCACGAAGCGAGGCATCGTGATCGGCCGCGCGCGATATCGGCGGCAATTTGAACCATGCCCGGCCGCCGGCAATTTCGCCCCCAGCTACCGGCCCCAGAACAGCCGCTTGAACGCGTCCTCCTTCTGGATTTCGCCGAAGACCGCCTCCCGGCGGACGACCTCGTGCTGCTCGCCGAACGTGTAGGGGGAGTGCCCGAGCGGCAAGGCCGCGCGCAGCGCCTCGATGGCTTTTTCTTTTTCGCCCGTGGCCACGTAGTGCTGCGCGAGGAGGTACTGCGGCAGTCCGCCGTGGGGCGCCAGCCGGATGCCCGTCTCCAAGTCCTCGAGCCCGCCCACTCGGTCTCCCTTGCGCGTCTTCAGGAGGCCGCGCAGGGAATAGGCGACCGCGAATTTCGGCTCCATGTCGAGCGCCCGGCCGGCGTCACGGATGCCGACGTCCAGGGACGCGTACCCGAACAGCGCGACCATCGGCTGCAGCGTGAACGCCACGGGTTCCTCGGTGTTCCCCTTCACGACGGCGCCGACGCCCGCGCCCAGGAGGGCGGCTGTTTTTTTTGCGAGGCCGAACGCGCTGGCCCCGCGCACGTAGAACTTCACCGAGCAGCGCGGATCGAGCCGCATGGCGCGGCCGAGATCGAGGAAGGCGGAGTCGAAGTTCACGGTCGCCCACAGCGCCTCCGCCCGCTCGTCGAAGAGCTGGGAGACGCGGGGCGCCTCCGCGATGCCCCGGGTGGCAAGCTGGGTCGCGGCTTCGAAACGCATCTGGGAGTTCCGGAGGTGCGCGAGGATCTGGAAGTCCCGCGCCGCGACCAGATCCTGCCGGCCGGCCTCGCCCGCCTTGTCCGCGGCGTAAACGTCCGCGTCGCGCTTCAGCTTCCGAAACGACTCGGCGCGCTGCCGGTGCAGCACGGCCAGGTCCGGCGCCAGCTTCAGCCCGCGGTCGTAGGCCTCCAACGCGGCGTCGTACTCCCGCGCGTGATGGCGGGCCCGGCCTAGGAACGCCCACGGCCGAGGGTCCTCCGGCAGGAGTCGGATCGCCTCGTCCACGTCCTTCCGCACCTGCGGTTCTCCCCAGAGCCCGCCCTCCAGGCGCAGCCGCAGACGCAAGAGCAGCGCATCCGTCAGGTAGGGGTCGCGCTCGAGGGCCTCCGTGACGGCCGCGATGGCTCGGCCGAAATCACCCGCGAGGAACGCCGCCCTCGCCGCCAGGAACGCGGGTCTACCCACGTGCGGCCGGTCGCGCCCGAGTCGGGGTGCGAGCGCGTCGGCTTCCTGCGCGACGGCCGCGACGGCGGCGAGGTCCGGCACGCCGAACTCCGGGTCAGCAAGGCGCGCCAGCAGGGCTTCGAGCCGCGAGAGCGCGATGCCGTCGAACGGCGTTGACGCGGCGAGCGCCTCACAGCGCTCGTACTCGCCGCGCGCTCCGGTTTCGTCCCCGCCGGCGCGCAGCGCCTCGCCGTAGACGCCGTGGGCCTCCGCGAGCGCCGGGTCCGCCTGCACGGCACGCTGCGCCCAGCCGAGGGCCCCCTGCACGTCGCCGCCACGCAGGGTCGCGAGCGCGAGCCCCGCGAGCGCCGCGGCCGACCGCGGCGCGGCGGCCAGCGCTTCCCGAAAATCCGCCGCCGCTCCGGCCGCCGCCGCGGCGCGCGCTTCCTGGGTCGTCTTCGCGACGCCGGCGTTCCCCGCCCAGCCCTCCTGCCTGCCCGCGAGCGAGAGCCAGCCTCGCGCCACGCGGGGCTCAGCTCCGTGAGGCGCCTTCGCGACGGCACGGTCGGCCGCGGCCAGCGCGTCGGCGACGCCCGCGGAAAAACGCGCCGTGAGCACGTCCGGTCGCGGATCTTCGGGGAAGCGACCCGCGGCGGCGCGGCAGTCGGCGAGCGCATCGTCGTCGCGAAGCGCCGCGTGCCAGGCCCTCGCGTGCTCCAGCACCGCGGCAATCCTCGACGGCTCCAACCCGGCCGCAACGGCGAGGTCCGGTTCCGCCTCCGACCCCTTGCCCGCCGCGAGCCGCAGCCGGCCCCGTTCCAGGCGCGCACGATAACAGTTCGGATCCTCCTGCAGCGCCTGGTCGAGAAGCGCACGCGCCGCGTCCGCCTCCCCTGCGCGGAGACGAAGGACCGCCTGGCCGGCCCGGGCGCTGGCACGCACCTCGGGGGAGGCCGCCTTGGCCGCGCAGTCGCCGAACTCCGCGGCCGCGCGGTTGCTCGTCGCCTCCGGGCCGGCGACTCCGGCCGTCCCCGGTCCGTCCTCGCGGCACGCGTCGCCGAGCCAGGCCCAGGCACGCTCCACGCGCGCGAGCTCGCTGCCCCCGGACACTTCAAGCGCCCGCGCGAAGTCTTGCGCCGCGTCGACGAACTCACCGGCCTCGTCGCTCAGCCGGCCGCGCTCGAGCAGGGCGTCGTGCGGCCTCGGGTCCGAGCGGATGGCCGCATCCAAGTCGGTTCGCGCCTCGGCGCGGCGGCCTTGCCGCAAGCGCAGCCGGGCGCGGGCGAGCAGGCCGTCCGCGAAGTCGGGATCCGCGCGGAGCAGGTCATTGTAGATGCGCTCGGCGTCCCCCTCCAACCCCTGGCGAAAGAGTTCCTGGCCGCGTGTCAACTCGCGACGCCGCGCGTCCGTGGCGCGTTTCTGCACCAGGAAAACGCCGCCGAGGACGACGGCGAAGAGCAAGCACACGGCCGCGGCCGCTACCGTCACCCGGTTTTTTCGCAGCTTGCGCAGGGCCCGCTCGCTCCGGGAAATCGGCCGGGCCTCGATCGCCTCGCCGTCCAGGAAGCGCGTGAGATCGTCCGCGAGCGCGCCGGCCGTGGGATAGCGACGCGACGGATCCTTCTCCAGGCACTTCATGCAAACGGTCTCGAGGTCCCGGTGCACGCGCCGCCCCGCCGAGCCTGGCGGTTGGGTCTTACACGGCAGGGGCGGGTCCGAGAGCTGGATCGCCATGAGGATCCGGAGGGGGTTTTCCCCCTCGAAGGGCATGCGCCCGGTGAGGTGCTCGTACAGCATCACGCCGAGGCTCCAGAGGTCGCTCGGCGCCCCGATGGCCGAGATCCGGCCCTGCGCCTGCTCCGGCGACATGTAATAGGGCGTGCCCATGACCGTGCCCGTGAGCGTCGTGCCGCGCCCGGCCGCCCCCTCACGCACCTCTTTCGCCAGGCCGAAATCGGAGACGTACGGCCGGCCCGCGGGGTCGAGCAGGATGTTGGCCGGCTTGACGTCGCGATGGATCACCCCGGCCTCGTGCGCGGCATGCAGGGCGCGTGCGACGTCGCGCAACGTCTCGAGAAATTTGCGCGGCGCGAGCCGGCCCTTCGCGGAGTCGAGGCTCTCCCCTTCGATGAAGTCCATGGTGAAGAAATGGCGCGAGTCGCAGGTGCCGACGTCATGCACCTGGACGATGTTGGGATGGCGCAGACGCCCGGCCGCGCGTGCCTCCCGTTGGAAGCGTTCCACGTCGTCGGCGCTCGCGCCCGACTCGCCGAGGAGCAGCTTGAGCGCGACGACCCGCTTCAGTTCGCAGTCCCAGGCCTTGTGGACGACGCCCATCCCGCCGCGCCCCAGCTCCTTGAGCAGCCGATAGCGGCCGAAGGACACGCCGACGGGCTCCGGCGCGGGCGTCTTGGTGGGGACCGGGCGGGGGGAGGGGGCGAGGGCGGGAGGGGTGGGGCTATCGGACCCGGGCGTTGCCGCGCGCGCGGCGCCGGCCACGATGAGCGTAGCGGGCGTGACGGAGCCGGCGGGGGTTGGGCCCGGCGGGGGCGCGGCGGCGTTGAGGAGGGTCTTGTCGCGCGAGCCGGTCGGGGTCGGGGCTTCTGCGAGAGTCGGGCTGTCGCTGGTGACGGCCGAGGCGGCGGGCGGCGACAGATGCGGCGAGGAGGCCGGCGGCGCGTCGAGCTGCGGCTGCCAGCGGGCCGGTTCCGCGGGTCTGGGCGCCGGCGCCTCGGGGGCGGAAACGGGGAAGCGCAACGTCTGCACCGACGGCGTAGGTGCCGGATTCGTGAGAGCTGGCGAAGCGGCGGCGGAGTCGGAGTCGGGGACCGGTTCGGGGGCAGGCGCCGCGGACGGGGGCGCCGGGATGGGCTCTTCGCGCGGTGCGGGGCCCGGGGACGTGACGGGGACGCTGGAGGCGTCGGGGAGGGCGCCCGCGGGTCGATTCAGGATCGAGCCGTCGACTCGGATCGTTCCGCCGTCGGCCGGCGGCGCCAGTCGCGCGCCGCAGCCCGGGCAGGGGGTCGTCACGCCGGGGGCATACCCTTCGACGTTGAAGGCCTTGCCGCAGGGCGGGCAGACGAGGATGGTCTTGTCCTGGAGCGCGAGGGCATCGCGGACCTGGAGTTCGGTCAGCACTCCCCGACTTACCAGGATCTCGCCGAGCCGGAGCGAGATGCCGTGTTCGTGGAGGCTGGTCTGGATGCGGATCGCCTGCTCGACCTGGTCCGGGCTCGCGAGTTCGTGCGCGACCAGCCGTCGTCCGAAGCGGGAGTCCGCGGGCCAGGCTTCGTCGCGCGGCGGCGGGAGCAGGCGGGCGTTTTCCTGGACCATCAGCAGGTCGGCGAGCGCCTCGAGGGCGAGATAGCCCCGGCGGCAAAGGAGGGTGCCGACGAGCGGCGCGGGCGTTCCGCCGGCGGCGAGCGAGGCTTGTTCGCGGAGGCACTCCGCAAGCTGAGCGGGGGTCACGAGCCCCTTGCGAAGGGCGAGTTGTCCCAGCAGAAAGTCGGGCAGTCGATCCCTGGCCAAGCGCATGCCGTCCGGAAAGGATGCCTGGGAAAAACGCGGGTGCCGGCGTGGAAGCGTTGACTGCCCGGCTGTCCGTCGCCGGGTGGGCGAAAGCGGGAGCCGATCGCAGGGCTGCCGACCGCAAGCACGCAGCCGGGCCCGAACCGGGCCGAGGGCCTGCGCGGCCTCGTGCCGGGCGGGCCTCGTCGCCCGTTGCCGAGGTCCGCACAGGATTCCTGGGGGGCGTGGGCCTCCCTGCTTCGCTCGCTCGACGCGAGCTACGGAGCCCAAGCGCACGCGCAAAAATAACTGCGCAGACTCGGACCTCGAGGCTCCTGGGGGCGCGGCCCTCTGGGCCGCGCTGCGCGGGCCGGAGGCCCGCGCCCCCAGGCATCGGTCGATCCACGAAAATGTAAAGTAATTCTTGCGCGGGCGCCAAGCCGGCTCGCGCGAACGGCCACACCAGGTACGGCTTGCCGTGACTCGGTGACGCCTGTGTCCGAAGCTCGGCCACGAACCGCTAGCGCGGCAACTCGAACATGAAACGGAAGCCGCCGCCGTCGAGACTCTCGGCCCACATCTTCCCGCCGTGCAACTCGACCGCCAGCCGGCAGAAGGAGAGGCGCACGCCGCTCCCCCCACCCCGCCGACCGTCCTTGGGCGACTCGACCTGGCCGAAGGCCTCGAAGATCTTCTCCTGCCACTCGGCCGGGATCCCCCCCGTCTCGTCGGTCACTTCGCAGCGGATCTCCGGCGCGGGGCCCGGCACGCCGACGCGGACGTTAATCTTCGTCCCCGCGTTCGAGTATTTCAGCATCTCGATGATCAGGTGCTCGAACACGCGCAGAATGAGCGCCCGGTCCATGGCGACCGCCGGGCGCGACTCCGGGCCCTCGACGACGAGCACCTTCCCGGCCCGCTCCACGAGGGGGCCGAGCCGCGTGGCCGCTTCGGTCGCCACCTGGATCACGTCCGTGGGCTCCCGCCGAAGGTCCAGCGTCCCCTCCTCCATCCGGGCCACGTCGACGAGCGTGGCGAGCATCTGCTGCAGCTCGCCCGCGATGCGGCGCCCATCCCGCAGCATCATCGCCTGCCCCTCCATCAAGGGCAGGGTCTCCCGCGCGAGCGCTTCCAGCTTCTCCGTCAGCCGGGCCACCGGGCCCTTCAGATCGCTCACCACCATCGAGATCAGGTGGTCTTTCATGGAACGGAGGCGCTTCTGGTCGGCGAGGCTCTTGGCCAGATCGAGGTAGAGCTGGCGGATCCGGAGGAGGGAACGAACCCGACCTAGCAGCTCGTCGCGGTCGAACGGCTTCGAAATGAGGTCGTCCGCGCCGGCCTCCAGCCCCCGAACCCGATCGCCGGCCTCGCGCAAGGCCGTGACCATCACGATGGGGATGAGCTTGGTCGCGGGGTCCGCGCGCAGCGCGCGACAGACCTGGTAGCCGCTCATCCCCGGCATGTCGACGTCCAGCAGCACGAGATCCGGGGTCCGGGTACGCACCAGCTCCAACGCGGCGGCGCCCGAGGACGCTTCCCGCGGGACGAAGCCCACGCCCGTCAGGATCCGCTCGATCAGGCGCAGGCTCGGCTCGTCATCGTCGACCACCAGGATGTCCGCCGTCCAGGCCGGCGGCTGCATGGGTTCGGGCTCCATCTTTCCACCTCGTTCTCGGTCAGCAGGGCGGGTAGGGAAGCGAGGAATCATCCCAAAATTCAGGGGCGCGTCAAGGAGAAAGTCCGCGACCGCTCGCCGCTCGGCGCGGATCTTCGTGGCCGCTGCGCGGGTGGCTCCAGGCTCCGCTCGAAAACAAACCGGACGATCGTCCCGGGCTCGTTCTACGGCCGCGGAGAAACCTGCCGGCCCCCTCGTGGACCGTTGACGAATTTCGGACACAGTCGACAACTCCGTCACGGCCGGTCGTACCCCATGCGGCCGTTCGCGCGGGCCGGAGGCCCGCGCCCCCAGGCATCGTGCCTGGATTTTCGTCAACGGTCCACTAGGTTCGCGAATTGGGCGCGCACTCTCTCGTCTTTCGCGGCCACTTCCTCCGCCAAGCGGACCCGGTAGGCCGTGAGCTTCGCCGCCAGGTCGGCGTCCGACAACGCCAGGATCGCTACGGCGAGGAGCGCCGCGTTCCGGCCCCCGGCCGGGCCGACCGCGAGGGTCCCGACCGGCACGCCGGCCGGCATCTGCACGGTCGCGAGCAGCGCGTCGAGCCCGCCGAAGATCCCGCCCGGGATCGGGACGCCGAGCACCGGCAGCGTGGTCTGGGCCGCGAGATTGCCCGCGAGGTGGGCCGCGCCGCCCGCCGCCGCGATGATCACCCGCAGCCCGGCGGCCGCGGCGCCGCGGGCGAATTCGCGCGCGGCTTCAGGCGAACGGTGCGCGGAAAGCACCCGCACTTCACAGCCCACGCCGAACTCGGCGAGCAGCTCGGCCCCCGGCCGCAGCAGCTCGAGGTCCGAGTCGCTGCCCATGACGATCGCGACCCTGGCAGCCGCCATGCGGCACCTCCGATTTCGCGGATCAAATTAAGATGAGCCCACCGGCGGCCCGGAGCCCTTGATTTCGCTGGCATGCTCGCACGCGCCGGCCATTCAAGTCTAATGGAAGCCGCGACCGATATTTTGGGTGGACGGCACGAAGCACCGTAGAGCGCAAGAGGATGCGTCGCGGTCTTCGAGGCCGGGTCCCGATCCGACCGATCCCTTCCCGGGGGAAGGCTGACAATTCGGAGGGCGCCCCATGCCGCGGACGAAGACCCAACGTCCGTTCACGCTCGTGCTCAACAAGGGTCGGCACCGGTACGTCCTCCGCTTCCGCTCGGGCCAGGAGCGCCAAGCCCTGGACGCGCTTTCCGCGTGGGCGGTCGACCCGAGGCTCAATTTCAGCCTTACCGACGTGCTCAAGGCGTCGCTCGCCTGGCACTCCTACATGCAGGAGCGACCCGCGACGCGGCAGGGCCCCATCCACGGCTCGCCGGACCCTCCCACGGCCTGAGGTCCGGCCCGCACGTCCGTTCAACCCAAAACCGTGGATGGGAGCAAGACCATGTTGGACCTGATCACCGCCTTCCTGGACCACCTGAGGTACGGGAAGAACTTCTCGCCCGAAACCGTGCGCGCATACGCCGCCGACCTGCGCCACTTCACGGAAAAGCTCTGGCTCGGCGCAAGCACCCCGGAGGTCGGCACCATCGACCAGGTCGTCATCCGCCGCTACCTGGCCCTCCTCAAGTCCGGCGGCTTCGAGAAGTCCACCATCGCCCGGAAGATGGCCTGCCTGCGCAGCTTCTTCAAGTTCGCCCAGCGCCGCGGGCTGATCTCGTCGAACCCGGCTAAGATGGTCAGGACGCCGAAGCTCGAACGCCGCCTGCCCGACTACCTGGAGGAGCGCGAGGTCGAGGCGCTGCTCGCCCTGCCCGATCTGGGCTCCCCGGCCGGCCGCCGGGACCGGGCCATCCTGGAGGTGCTCTACTCCACCGGGATCCGCATCGGCGAAATCTGCGGACTCTCCCTGAAGGACATCGACATGATCGGCGGCACGCTCCGCATCCACGGCAAGGGCTCCAAGGAGCGCCTCGCCCCGGTCGGGCGTCTCGCCGTCCAGTCGCTTCGCGACTACCTCGCCTCCCGCCAGGCGCCCCTCGGCGCCGAAGCGAGCGGCCCCGTCTTCCTGAACAAGTCCGGCCGCCGCCTGGGCGTCCGCGGCATCCGGAGGATCGTCGAAAAGTACGCGCGTGAGGCCGGCATCAAGAAGGCGATCTCCCCTCACACGTTCCGCCATACGTTCGCGACCCATCTCCTGGACCGCGGCGCCGACCTCCGGTCCGTGCAGGAGCTCCTCGGCCACGAGAACATCTCCACGACCCAGATCTACACGCACGTCACCGCGCAACGCATGCGCGAGACCTACGACCGCGCTCATCCGAGGGCTTAGTACCGCTCCAGGCATGGTTCGAATCGGACGGCGCACGGGGCACAGGCGTCGACGTCCTGACGTAGGGGCCGGCCTTGTGCCCGCCCCCGTCTCGACACCGCGCACTCCAACGACTTGCCGCCCATCGCAGGCGCCCACAAGGGGCGCCCCTACGGGAGGCGGCCGACCGCGGTCTGTAACCCGTGTCGGAACCATGCGCCGCTCCACGGAAGTCGGTGGCCGATCGCCGAGAAAATTGGTCACCCCATTGCGTGGGGCGGTACTTAGTACCGCTCCCCGGAAGTCGGTGACCAATAGCCGAAGGCAAGTTCGGCCGCCCGCGAGGCGCGCGAGCGAGGCGTAGTAACGGAGAACTACGTCGAGCGAGCGCAACGAAGCAGGCGGCCCAAATCGCCGAGGAAATTGGTCACCCAGTTCTGTGGGGCGGTACTCAGGGGGCAAGCGATACGGACGGCCGCCGGCGAGTCCCAGCCCACCGCGGGACCCGCCGGCGGTCGGCGGCCCGCCCCCACCCCGGCCTTCCCGCCGGCCCTCTCCCGCTCCGCTTGAGAGGGCGACGGCGCACAGCCTCCGAGCCTTCCCGCCTCGAGTTCCTCCTCCTACTTTTTTTGCGGGCCGGGCGCCTCTCCGCCCGCGGGCGGGGGCTCGGCTGGGATCCCCAGGATGCCGGAAACCTGCTCCAGGCGGCTCTCGTAGGTCGTACGCAGCCGGTCCCGCTCCTCCTCCGCGGCCTGCGGCGTCAGCGACGCGCCGTCCACGCCCACGGCCAGGTAGGCGGCGGGAACGGCCAGCCCGGCCCGCCGAAAAAGCGCCCCGGCCTCGCCGAGCGCGAGCTGCCCCACGTCGTTCACAAGCTGGTCCGTGTATTCGTACACGCTCGGGAATTTCAGCGCGATCAGCCCGTCGGCGTCCATCGCGGTGTCCAACTGGACGACCTTGTGCACGAGGCGCAGCTTCGACAACGACACGGCCCACGGCCGATACCACGCATCCCAGGACGCGGCGTCGAAGGCGGCCGCGCCGCTCGCGCCGCCGGCCGCAGGCTCCATCCGCGCCCGCCGGGCCGCGACTTCGGCGTCCAGCTCTTTGCGTGCGGCGTCCAGCTTCGCCATCCAGGCCCGTACGTGCTCACGCACCAATTTTTTTTCCTCGTCGGGGGACCGCTGGTCCTGCCCGAGGGCGAGCGCGGGCTCTTCGCTCCCCTTTTCGAGCACGGGGAGCGACGCCTCCAGCCCTTCCCGCGCACCGGTCAGGCGACCGATGTCCTTGAACAGGTTTTCGAGCCGGTCGAGCTGGTTCAGCTCCTCGGGGATCGCCAGGTGGTCCGCGCGATAGCGGCCCCGCGTGAGGGCCAGCACCACGTTCAGGAATACCGACAGGAAGGAGGTCATCCGCTCCTGCACCTGCGGAAACAGCGGCACCAGGCACTCGTCCGCGAGGTCCGCGCTCTCCTTCCCCAGGTCCTTGCGCCGGGCGAAGAGCTTCGAGACCAATTCCTCCCAGGCCTGGGGGTCGATGTGCTCTCCCTGGACGTAGCGCTCTTTTTTTCCCAGCTCCTTCCACGCGGTTTCGAAATCGCGCGAAAGGAGGATCATCCGCTCCACGATCCCCTTGTAGTCCGCCTTCGCCCGTTCTCGCTCGGCCTGCTCGTCGGCCGGGTCGCCGAAGACCAGCTCTTTCGTCCGGATCACCCGTTCGGGACGCAGGCCCGGCCCGCCCGCGCTCCAGGCCTTGCGCACCGCGGGATGCTGCTCGGCCAGATTGAAGCTCACGACGAGGACGTACCTGCCCGGCAGCGGCCTCTTCTCCAACGGGCCCAGCTCGATCGACCAGGCGCCGCCCTCGACGTACCCGCTCGCGTACGTGTCGCGCGCCTGGCGGCCCTGATAGGCGAGCGTAACCACGATCCGGGAACGCTCCGGCAGCGTGGCCGCGCCCGACACTTTCACCACCACCGCCTTTCCGTGGCTGTCGAAGCCCGCCTGCTCGATCCGCAGGTTCTCGTCCTCCCCTTCGGCCGCCGACAGCGGGCGGACGGAGGCGGCGCAGAGAGCGAGGAGCACGAGGGCGAGGGGAGAGAGGGCGGAGGCACGGATGCTTGGTCTCACGAGGTACTCATGCACAGGGAGTTTTTTTTCAGAGCGCGGTGTCGGGATCGATCACCACGGAAACCACAGGACGCCGGCGAAGGAACGGAATGCCGCACCAGGAATCCACAGACGAGGACGAGCCACCGAAAACGCCGAAGACGCCGAAAGGCACGGAAACCGCGGACGTCACGGCGCCGGCGGGTGGCGGCCGGCACGGAACCGCGACCGTGAGGGAGCGGTCTCGAGGTGTCCCTTGGCGGCTTCGGTTCCGGCCAGGCCTCCGTACGCTCTACCGCCGCGTGACGAGCCGCAAGAGCGCGGGGCCTTGTCCGCTGCCCGCGTCGCAGCACCGGGGGCATTGGTGCAACGGCCTCCGCGCGACACCCCAATCTCCGAATTCGTGCACCCGCCGAACTCCTGCGACAGGATTCCGCGCGGAACCGGCGCCGGCGCGCGTCGCCTTTCACCGATCGCCGGCGGGACCGAACCCGGGGGAGACGTCGGACACGCCGAGGCCGCTCCCTCACGGTCGCGGTGCCGTTGGGCGCCGCTCGTCGACCCGAGTTCTTGTCGCCGTTCGGCGGCTCCGGCCTCTTCGGCGGCGGCGGCCGCTACGGCACGACGTTGTAGCTCAAGAACTGCGGGGAGCCGAGGGCGTACGTGACCCGCACGTCGTCCACCGTCGGGGAGTTCCGGAAGGGATCCTGTCCGCGGCGATCGAAGGTCAGCATGAACTGGAAGGTCTCGCCGGCCCCGACCGCGGGCGTGTTGGGATCGACCGGCAGCTCCTCCCCGTCCACCCGATTGGGATCGGTCGACCGGGGATGGACGCGCCATCCGGTCTCCGAGCTGACCTTGTACGACAGGCTGACGTCGGGCCTCCGGCGCCGCGGGGTGGAGACGCGGTTGTCCAGGGGATCGCCGCGGTAATTTTCCGACGGACGGAGGCTCGTCATCCCGAGGGTTCGTACCACCGCGCCCTGCGGGAGCGTGAAGCGGCCGACGTAGGTGGAATAGCCGGGATACCCCGTGTCATCGTACCGCCACGGCGGGGCGAGGCCGACGTCCGAGTTGGGGACCAGGCTCCGATGGACGCGCAGGTCGTCGAACGTCCCCGAGCCGATCGTGTTGAACCAGGGCATGTTCGAGCCGAGCGTGAACAGGTTCAGCGTCGGCACCGGCCCGATGCGGATGATCGTGACGCCCGGCTCGAGCGCCGCCTCGAACAGAGAGGCGGACGAATTGCCGTCGAGGAAGAAGTTGAAGCGCATCATGTCCTGCCACCGGAGCGCGAAGTAATGCCATTGGCCCGGGTTCCAGTTGTTGCTTCGGATGTCCAGGGTGTGCAGGCACTGGAAAATCGGCGGAACGTACCCCTGGTCGTTGTCCACTTCGTTGGCCGCCGTGCCCGCGGAGTCGTGATTCCAGAGGGCCTCCAGGACGAAGACGCCCGGGGTCAGGGCGTACATCAGGAAGATCCGCCCCCGGTTGGGCGCGAAGGCGAACTGCTGGTCCATGCCCAGCAGGTCGCGATACTGCAGGGCGGCGGGAATGCCGCGCCACGTGGGCTTCACCCAGAAGCCGACCGACCCCGTGAGGGGCGGGATGTTGCCGATCGGGCTGTAGTAGATCGTCTTCTGCCGCTCGCGCCGGATGAAAAGGCCGTCCGGGAAGAGGTCCGAGTAGTTGTTCGAGCCGCTCAGGTCCTTGACGAGGGATGCGCCCCGCACGACGTTCGAGACCGTCGCGCCGGAGGACAACGGGAACCTGCGGTTGGCCGGCGTCGCCACGTCCGCGACGAGGCTGGGATAGGCGTCGCCGCGTCCGACCCGGCTGGTCGCGGCGCTGTCGTTGAAGAGCGCGCGGAAGGTGAGGGCCGAAGCGTCCCCCCAGGGCAGGCTGCCGGGCGGATCCGCGGGGCGGAGCGTCACCTGTCCGTCGTAGATCGCGGGGCCGTCCCGGGCGCCGTCGCCGTTCGCGTCCTGGAAGGCGTCCCCTTTGGTGAAGCGCCCGTCGCCGTTCGTGTCCGTGAAGGACTCCGTCGCGAAATCCGACACCTCCTCGGGCAGCGTCCTCACGTCCGGGTCCATCGTCACCTTGACCCCCGCCGACTCGAAGTCCTCCTGCGTGGTCAGCACGCGCGTCTCGAAGAGCTTGACCACCGCGCGGACCTCGTCCTCCCCCACCACCCGGTTGCTCGAGTCCGTGACCCGACCGTAGCTGGAGATGTCGAAGAAGCCCGTGGCCGAAAAACAAAGCTCCGTGGTGTACACGACGAGGTCGGCTTTGTCGGTCCCGTGGTACCGGTGCGCGTCCGGCTGGAACTTGTTCAGGCACGAGTTCGGGTTGGCGTTGGCCAGGACCAGTTCCCGGAAGGCCCGGTTGAAATTCCCGACGAAGCCCTGCACGCCGCCCAGGAAATTCTCGAACTGGTCCCACGTCCGGAACGGGCCGTCGTACCGCCCGTTCGCGTTCCGGTCCACGAACGCCTCCCCGGGATCCCAGACGCCGTTCGGGTTCGCGTCGACGAAGGTCTCGGCGCGAGCGTCGACGATCGCCTGGGCGAGCGCACGGGCGCGCGTCGCGTTGATGGAGAAGAAGCTCTTGACCGGCGCGTTGTTGTCGGTGAAGAAGCCGGAGATCCCCTGGAACACGGCGACGAGGAGGTTGAAGTCGGCGCCGTTCACGTTGATGGGGGCGCGCGGCTCCACCCGGTCGAGCCGGCGGAAGGCGCGTGGCATCACGAGGAGGGAGGCCTGGGGGTCCGGCCGCATGGTGGAAGAGTCGACCCAGGCCTGGCAGGTGAGGTAGGGGCGCAGGACCGCGAACTCGGCCTCGGTGAGCGCCGCCGTGACCACGAGGTCCTCGGGCGTGCCGTAGGGCTGCCGGGCCTGGATCCGGTCCCCGAGGCTCGCATTGCCGAGCAGGAGCAGGCAGAGGTTCCGGTAGAGCGCGCGGTAGCCGTTTCCGGCGCCGTTGACGTACAGCTCGGAGGAGGTGTCGAGGAGCCGGATCGCGAAGGTGTCGCCGAGCGCGTGCAGCGTGCCCGGCAGCACGCCGGAATAGCCGCGCCTGGCCGCGACCCCCCGCTCCACGATGTCGAGGAGGTCGGGCAACCCGTCGCCGTTCGCGTCCGCGAACCAGCTCGGGCGACGGGCGAACCGCAAGGGGCAGGCCAGGAAATCCACTGCCCCGCCGGCGTTCCCATTCGCGTCATCCAGCAGCGCGTCCGCGTTGAACGGACCGCCGACTTGGGCGCCGTTCCCGTTCAGGTCCTCCCCCCCGTACACGGACTCGGGCCCGAGCCCGAGCGGCGTACGGAGCTTGGCGAGCGCGTAGTCGATGCCCGACTCGGCGAGCATGCGCGCCCTCACTTTGATCACGTAGTTTTCGGAGCTCACCCTCTCGGACCGCGAAAGCGCCACGAACGTGGTTGCGACGATCGCCAGCAGCGTGAGCATCCCGAGAGATACGATGAGCGCCATCGCCCTTCGCGACGCGCGGCGTCCTGGCTTCATTCGTCGACTCCTCATGGCCGGCGCGGCGGCGCTCCGGGGAAACGAGCGACCGGGAGCACTCCGGTCCCCCCCGGCTCTTCCCCGGCGTTCGAGGGCACCGGCAGCTCGTACCTTTTTTTTCAACAAGCCGAAGTGGAGCGAAAATCGATCTCTCCGTGCGTTGCCAGAGAGCATCGCCGGTAGAGGACGCTGGACTCGGCGCCCGGCCTCTGCGTCTCCGCGTCTCTGTGGTAAAGTCCCGCATTCGACCCACACGGACGGGCCGAATTTCAAATCGCAAAAAGTCAAATCTCCAATTTCAAATCTCGCCCGCGTCTGGCTGGGAGGCGGAGCCATGATCCAGCCATTTGCCGCCGTCGGCCGAGCTCAGCCTCAGTTCGGGTTGTTGTTTTTTTCTCGACGCCCGCCGGCTGCGGCGTCCGTTCGCTCGGGCACCACGACCCGAGCTCCGTCGCCGAGCCGTACGCGGTCCTACTCCTCGGGCGGTCCATAGGCGGCGGCGAGGCGGGCAAGCTCCTGGTCGAGCTTCGCCCGCTCCTTCTCGGGGTCCATGCGGGACACGGGCGTCAGCTCCGGGTCCACCGGCGCGCCCCGCGCGGCGAGGGCCTTGCTCGCTACGAGCTTGCCCAGCTCCAGGAGCGTCGCCAGGACCTTCCGGAGTAACGGCCCCTCCTGGCGCTGTCCCTCCGGCAGCGCCGCGGCCTCGAGCCCGCGATCCCCGTGGGTCGCATCCTCCACGCGGGACATCCACTCGAAGATCCAGCGCCGGTAACCGGCCGGCCCGAACTCCTCCGCGCCGGCACGCGCGTCCTGCCGCTCGAAGGACCCGGTGGTCTGGAACAGTTCCGCCAACGAGCGATGGGCGAGGGCGATCGTCCGCGCCCTGGCGCCGCGCGCGACCGACTGCCACGCGGGCACGCCGCCCATCCGGCGCAGCGCGGCGTCCGCCGCCGCGAGTCGGCCCCGCAGCTCCCGCGCGAAGTCCTGCGCGAGCACCAGTCGCTCCGCCCCGGTCGGGTCCAGGAAGGGCTCGGGCACCGGACGACGGGCCTTGCGAAAGACCTCGGCCCCGGCCGTCCGACCCAGGGTCTCGAACGCGTCCAGCACCGTCGACAGCTCGTCCTCCTCCCGGAGGAAACGCGTCGCGAATTGCGTCTCGCGCAGCTCCTGGAAACGCCCTCGGAATTGCGAAGCCTCCGAGAGCCAGAGCGTGACGGTCTCCCCCCAGGCCTCGAGGTCCGGGGTACGCGCCTTGGCCGCCGACGCGAGCGCGGTCGTCAACCGATCGATGCGCGCTTGCAACTCCGCCGCGCAGCCCAGCTCCGCCTCGAGGAGGGCCTCCCGCTCCTCGGGCTCGCGCGCCTCGTCGCCGACGTAGGCCGAGTGGCGCCGGATGCAGGTCTCGGGGAGCTTCAGCTCGCTCGCCAGCGCCGTCTCCGGCCCGAGCTGGGAGCGCCGAAAACAGGCCTCCGCGGTGTAGACCCCGGCTGGGACGCGCAGCCGGGTCGGCAAGGGACCGGTCACCGCGCGGAAGTACCCCTTCTTGCTCGATGCGACCTGCTGCGCCAGGGGGATCCTGCGCCCCTGGTAGGCGAGCGACACCTCGACCGGCGTCCCGTCGGGAAACGGAAGCCTGCCGTACACCTGAAAGACGGTACCGCCCTTGGCCGGCCCAAGGGTCAGGGCGACGGCGAATGGGTCCTCCACTTCGGCGAGGAGTCGTCTCGCCGTCTCGAGCCAGCGCTTCTCGTCCTCTTTGTCGCGCCGTTGCGTCTCGTCCACGATGCGAGCCGCCTCAGGCGATTCTTCGGCTTCCTCCGCGACGGTGGCGGCGGGGGCCGCGGAGCCAGGACGGCCGGAGGACGTGGGCGCGACGCCGCGCTTGTGCGGGTCTTTCGCGTCCGGGCCGCGATCGGGAGGGAACAAGGGCTGCCGCGGCGGCACTACGGCCGGAGGCGCGGCGGGGCCCACGCCGGGGCCCGGAGGAAGCGAGGGGGAGCCGGGCCCGGAGTGGAAAAACCAGGCGACCAGGCCGACGGCCGCGAGGACGACGCCCACGACAAGGACCGGAAGCGGACGGATCCGCAGGCCGGGCGCCGCGGCGAGCGGCGGCTTGCCGGCCTTCGTTCCTGGCGCGATGGCCGGCGCCGGAGGTACCCCGGACGCCGCGGCCGCAGGCAGGTACCGAGGCAGCGTCCGCTCGACGGGCGGCGCGACGGTCCCGGCCGAAGGCTGCGCGGGTGAGCCCGTGGACGCCGCGGCGACCGGCGGCTCAGGCGCGGCGGCGGGTCGCGCGGGGGTCTGCGCGGGGCGCGGCGAGAGTCTCGGCGCGGGCGTGGGAAAACGACCGGCACGCGCGGTCTTCGGGGGACTCGCGGGATTCGGCGTTGCCGACGAGCCCTCTGAGACCTGCTGAAGGGCCGGGGCCGGCCCCGGCGCCGTCGTCTGCGCCGCCTTCGGCCGGTTGCTCTCGTCCGGAGATCCCGCCGGGGGGCGCGAGGTCGCGGGAGCGAGGCCCGCGGCTGCCAAGGGCGCCGCAGAGGGCGCCGCGGCCGTCGGAGTCGAGAGCGACTGCGGAGGCGGGGGCGGGGGTCCCTGCTGCCGCGCCGGAGTCGGCAAGGGACGGACGGCGGTCGAAGCGGGTGCGCCCGCGACTCGAGCCGAAACGGGCGGGGCCGGCTCCTGCCCACGGGTCGCACTCGACGTCGCTTGGTCGGCGGCGCGTCCCAGGGTCTCCGGCGCAACCACCGCCGCGGGGACAGGCGGCGACGTGTCCGCCGTCGGAGGCGTGACGAGGGCCCGCGGCTGCCCCGGCTCGCTTCCGCTGAGCAGTCCTTCCATCATCAGGTAGCTGCGGAGCCCTTGCCCGGCGGAGACGCGCGGGTCGGGCGCGGTCGAGGGTCCCTGCGCGAAACTGACTGCGCCCGCGGGCGAGGCCGGCCCGGCGGACGTGCGCGCTGCCCCGGCCCCCGAAGGGGCCTGCGGTTGCGGCACCGGCGGCGGCGTGGACGAGGCCGACAGGGGAGGCGCGGGTGCGGGCGCCGGCTCCGGGGCCGCGTTGGTGCTCAGCCCTTCCGCAACAGCCGGCGGTTCGGTCTGCCCGGCCGTCCGGCGATCGGCCGGTCCCGAACCCACAGGGGACGAGTCGCTCGTGCTCCCGCCGTCAGAGGCGGTCGGCAGAAGCGGCGTCGAAGTCTCGATCCGCGTCTCGGCCGCCGGTGCCGTCGGAGCCGGTGCCGACGGCGCCGTGGGCGAGGTGGGCGTGGGCGTGAGCGGGGTTGGAGCCGGTACCGCGCACGAGGCCGCCGGGGCGGAGGCCTCTGGCGGCGCCGGCGGCGAGCCTTGCCCGCCTTCCGGCCTGGAACCGGTCTCGTCCATGTTCGCGCTCCGCGGCAGCGTGCTACACTTCGACCCAGAGGTTCTGGAACTCCACCCCAAGTTCGAATTCCCGCTGCCCCGCGAAACGGACCGGCTTGCACAGCGCCGCGATGCCCTTGTACCGCTTGCCGCTGAAGCGCAACCGGATCGTGAAGGGCTTCATGGGGAGCACCATCTTCTTGAGCTGCATCTTGCTCAGCCGGGCCCCCTTCATGCTGATGTCCTTGATCTGCGCGACGCCGCGATCGAAGATCTTCTCGCCGTCGACGAGGATGACGATCTCGCTCGGGACCAGCACTTCCTGGCGGCTCCATTTCCGGTAGTACTGCCGGACGTCCGACAGGAGCAGGTCGCGGTCCTCGATGCGGGCGTGCCCTTTGGCGGCGACGTCGACTTGCGGCTCCGGCGCATCCGCCTCGACGACCGGGAACGCGGCGAGGTCGAGCCTGGCCGTGTCCGAGCCCTTGCGGGCCGCTTCCGGCCCGCGTCGTGACGTGTCCTGCCCACGCCGGGCCGTGTCGGAGCGTCGCGAACCCGGTTCATGCCCGTCCGGCCCTTGTCGAATGGCCGCGCTGCGCGGGGGAGGCGCATGGCGGCCGGTCTTACGCGTCGTCATCGGCGATTCAACTCCTGGTGGAGCCGGAGAGGGGCCTTGCAGCTTCTCAGCACGTTCTTTTTTTTCGACTTCCGCGGCGCCGACGGGAGCGAACCCAGGCAAGCGGCCGTTCCTTTTCGAACGGCCGCCGGCGCCCGCGCAAAAATAACCGCGCAGATCCGGGCCTCGAGGCTCCCGGGGGCGCGACCCTCTGGGCCGCGCTGCGCGGGCCGGAGGCCCGCGCCCCCAGGCACCGGTCGATCCACGAAAATGTAATCGAATTCTTGCGTGGGCGCCTACCCCAGAGTGGAATGGGCGACCCGGCCGTCGATCACGGTCAGCAGGACGGGGTTCGTCAGCAAGTCCGACGTCGGGCCGAGGAAGGGATCGCGCTCAAGCACGACCAGATTCGCACGCGCGCCCACGGCCATCGTGCCGCGACTCGGTCCTTCCGCACCGCCGGCCGCGGCCGCCGCGCCGATGCTGTAGGCGAAGAGCGCCTCCCGCAGCGAGAGGGCCTCTTCCGGGTGCCAGCCCTCTCGCGGCGTCCCATCGACCTGGCGGCGCGCGACCGCGGCGAAGAGCCCGCGCCTCGGATCCGGGTCCTCCACTGGGCAATCCGACCCGAAGGCCGGCGCTGCGCCCGTCGCGAGCAGGCTCCGGAACGGATACGTCCAGCGTGCCCGGGCGCCCCACTCGCGCTCCGCCGGCTCCAGGTCCAGGAAGAGCTGCGCCGGCTGCATGGAGGGGACGATCCGCGCCCGCGCGAACCGGGGCAGGTCGTCCGGGTGCACGCACTGCGCGTGCTCGATGCGGTGGGGCGCCCGGAGGCGGGGCAACCCCTCGAGCACGTCGAGCGCCGTCCGAACGGCCCGGTCCCCGATGCAATGCACCGCGACGGGCAGGCCCGCGGCCGCCGCGCGCCCCGCGCGCAGGCGGAACTCGTCCGCGGCCAGGAGCAGCATGCCTTGGTGCCCGGGGTCGCGCTCGTACGGCGCGAGCATGGCCGCGGTCCTCGCGCCGAGCGTCCCGTCCAGGAAGAACTTGACGCCGGCGACCCGCAGCCGCTCGTTCCCGAGGCCCGCGGCGAGCCCGAGCCGCTCCAACTCCTCCAGCCGCTCTCCGGGGAAAAAAAAGTCGACGGGGAGCGGCAGTTCCCCGTCCTGTTCCAGGGCCAGGAGGTGCGCGAACGCGCGTCCATCTTCGAGGTCGTGGACGCGCGTGAGGCCGAGCCGGACCAGGCGGCCCAGCGCCTCTCTCAGGAGCGCACGCTCTTCCGCGGCGGAGGGTCGCTCAACCCGGCGCGCCACGAGGTCGAGCGCGTTTTCGAGCAGGAGGCCGGTCGGCTCGCCCGAGGGCGCGTGGACGATCTTTCCCCCGGGCGGATCGGGCGTACCCGCGTCGATCCCTGCCTGGGCAAGGGCGAGGCTGTTCGCCCAGCCCTGGTGGCCGTCGTGGGCGATCGCGAGGGCCGGCCGGCCCTCGGAAATCGAGTCCAGGAGGGCGCGGTCGGGCGGGGCCGCGTCGACCCAAGCATGGCGCTCCCAGCCACGGCCCACCAGCCAGCCAGAACCCGGCGCACCGGCCATGCGCCGTGCGACCTCGGCCGCCGACCGCGTCCCGCTCAGGTCGACCTGCCGGCGGCTGCGCGCATACCCGAGCAGGTGGGTGTGCGCATCGACCCAGCCGGGCAGCACCGTCGCTCCGTCCAGGGCGATCCTTCGGCAACCCGGGCCGGGCGGGCCGAGGTCCCGATCCTCGCCGAGAGCCGCAATCCTGCCGGCGCGAATTTGGAGTGCCGAGGCGACCGGCGCCCCGGGCACGAGGGTGTGCACGTGGCCGCCGAAAAGGCGCAAATCCTCGGGCGTATCCGTCTTGCTTTTCCTTAGTACCGCCCCACGGAATTGGGTGGCCAATTTCCTGGGCGATTTCGCCCGCCCGCTTTGTTGCGCTCGCTCGACGTAGTTCTCCGTCACTACGCCCCGCTCGCGCGCCTCGCGGGCGGCCGAACTTGCCTTCGGCTATTGGTCACCGACTTTCGTGGAGCGGTACTTGTCGATCCCGATCTCCGTCAAATTCTAACCTCGGGCACCCCGAAGTCAATCAAAATGCCCGGACCGCAGCACTCCGCGACGATCCGAGGCCGCCCGTTTTCCTTGACTCCCGGGGAATTTCTGCTAGCATCCGGCACGCGGTCGGTTCCGCCGTTCGTGCTGCCCTTCTCTGGCGCATGGCGAGCACGGAGGTTGCCCCCCCGGTCCCCCGCTTGACCGACACCGCCCCTCTTCCGCGAGCGAGGCCGCCATGTGGGTCATCGAAAAGTACATCAAGTACCTCTGCGGGTTTTTCCTCCTGTGGGGGATCATCTACGCGATTCGCACCTACAGTTGCACGAGGGTCGAGTCTGAGCAGATGATGCCGCTCATCCCCAAGGACAGCTACATCTACTTCCTGGAGAAAGAGCGGCTCCCCAACCAGAACATGGAGGTCCGGCGGACCATCCTCCACTACGAATACCTCTCCGACTCCGCCCTAAACCCGCGGCAGCGCTTCGTGGGCAGGCTGATCGCGCTGCCCGGGGAACGCGTGTCCATGGAAAAGGGGAAGCTGAAGATCAACGGCCAAATCGTCGGCGAGGACTACATTCGCGAGTCGGGCCGCGCCTCCGAAGACGTCCCGGAGATCATGGTCCCGCGCGACCACTACTTCATCCTCGGCGACTACCGGGGCGAGGTGGGGTTCGATAGCCGCAGCCTCGGCCCGATCTCCGTCCATTCGGTCCGCGGCAAGGCGGCCCCGCTCTTCAATCCCCGCTGAGACGACCTCCCGCCTGCCTGCCGCCGCGCGTTCCCCGCCGGGACGTCCGGCGCACGGCGGCCCGGCTCAAACACGGAACCTCTCGCATGGACAATTTCAAACCGGTCCTTCGCGTGGGTCGGTATCAGTTCACGACCCTTTCCCTCTCCGAGGGGGTCGCGGCCCTTCTGCTCACCATTCTCTCGCTCTACTTGTCCGTGAGCGGCTACCGGGACTACCGGCTCTCGACGAATTTCTCCCAGGCGCTGCTCTGCTTCTTCAGCGACCAGGTCGCCGAGGCGAGCTCGGCGTTGGACGCCGCGCGCAAGGCCCGTCCGGAGTACGGGCCGGCCCAGGAATTCTACGCGAAGTCCAAAATCGACGGCGCGACGCTCGTGACGAAGGACGTCACCGGGCTCGAAGAGGCGATCGGCCTCCTGGACGGACTGTTGGCAAGACCGAATCCGCCCTGGACGGTGCTCGTGTCCTCGGCGGTCGCCCGGATCAAGCGGGCGGACTTCTCCGGCGACAAGGCCCACCTGGACGACGCCGCGCGGCTGCTGGAACAGGCCATGACCGCGGAGCCCCAGGCCCCGGAGCCGCTCATCGAGCTGGGACACATCGCCCTCCGTCGCGGGGACCGGGCGGCCGCGGAGAGCTGGTTCAAGAAGTGCCAGGAGGAGGAGATGGGGGTCCCGACGATCGACGGGCTCCTCGATCTCTACCTCGGGCGCGCCACGCTCTTCCTCCAGACCAAGCGGTGGAACCAGGCGAGGGACGAGTATCTGCGGGCGTATGCGCTCTGCCCGCGCGGCAAGCTGCCCCTGGTGAACCTGATCTACATCTGGGCGCAGATCGTCGCGGAGCAGCCGCCGATGGCCGTGGAGGAGGTGGACAAGCTCAATCAGGATCTGAACGTGACGCTGAGCACGCTTCGCCCAGGCCACACCTGGAGCCTGGAGATGGTCACCGCGTACAACCGGGCGAAGGCAAGCCTCGACAATTCCTTCCTCTGCCAGTGGGCGCACAAGCGGGCCATCGTGAACGTCTCCGGGTATCTGCGCGGCTCGACGCCCGAAGCGGCGGAGATCACGGACGTCTGGCTCAATGCGGGTTTCGGCAGCCTGCGCAGCCCGGGCGAACCCCCGAGCGAGTCGTTCGGCCAGTTCCTAAGCTACGTTTTCGGCGAGGCCCTGAAGCGAAAGGTGCCCGACGTCGTGAAGGTAGCCGCGCTGAACAACCTCGCCTGCGCGCAGTACTGGACCGACTCGCCCGCCGCCGAAGCGACGATGGACCTGGCCCTGAAGGCGGCGAACGACCTGCACGAGCCGCCGGATGCGGTCCTGCTGAGGAACCGGGCCGTCCTCTACGACAAACCCAAAACGCGCGCGGACGCCGCGAAACTGTACCAAGCGAGCCTTGCCATCGACAGAAACCAGCCGGAGCTCGACCGTCGGCTCAAGGAGCTCAAGTGAGAGTCCGCCATGAAGTGCCCTAGCTGCGAGTTCGACAATCCCACCACCGAGGCCTTCTGCCGCCGCTGCGGCGAGAAGATCCACTACGTGCGCTCGGAGGTGGAGGGCTCCCTGCTCTCGAAGGCTGAGTTCCGGGACGCGAACGACCTCGAGGAGCAGATGCGCAGCTTTCTCGTCATCGCGATCGCTGCCTTCCTCCTCTCGTGTACCATCAAGTACACCTTCGGCAAGAGCGGCTGGCCGAAGCCTGTCGAAGTCCCCTCCAGCGGCCTGACGGCCAGCTACTCCACCTATCGCTACTACTACACCGAGCCGCCCGTGAAGGCCGTGCTCGCGCCGCCCGCGGGCAATTAGCGGCGGCACCGCCGCCGGGGGCGACGCCCCATTTTTTTTCCCCCTCCGACCTCGCCTCACCGCCGGGCCCGCAGGGCCCTACGCCGACCCCCGCGAGCCGAATCCCCGCCGCAGCCACCGCACCACCCGACCCGCCACGCCCGGCGGACGCCACGGCCGGTCGCCGCGCTCCGCAGCAACACTCGCTTGCCGAGGGAAGCGCCCCCGACACTGTGCGGGTGTGCACCCTGGCACCAATTGCGCACTAGCCCCGCGGGCGAAGGCGGCGGATGAGTTCCTCAGCACGGGGAGTCAAATCCACGCGAAGCTGCTCCAGCGTGAGCGGCTTGATCATCCGAGGCAACTGAGCCAGATCCCGCACACGAAGCAGCGAAGTCGCAAACGTCAGTTGGCCTTCCTCGCCCTCGACGTCCATGTCCTTCTCACTGGCCCGGGCGAGCAGGTAGTCCAGTTGGAACCGGGTCTCTCTCAGGATGAAGTGGAGATCAACGAAGTCCTTGGCTTCGAATCTGTCCACGATGGTGCAGACCTTGTTGACCGCGATGTCCTCCAGCGAGTCCACGACGATCGTCCCCCGCATGAAGGGCGGGGCCATCGTCGCGGGGACCTCGCCGCCTACGAACTGAAGCTTCAGCTTGTCAGGGGAGCCCGGCTGCCAGACGAAGTACTCGGCGAAGCTCGGTACCCTCCTCTCACGATTCGTCTCGAGTCCGAGCTCCTCGAATACGTGCCGAACCAGCTCGAGGTCTTCCGCCGACAGGTTCGGCTTCCGTGTGAAGATGTCGAGATCGTCCGACAGGCGGTGCTGGAGGTAGAACTCTGCCAACGCTGTTCCACCGCTCAGGAAGTAACCGCGATCCCCCAACCCGGAGTCGAAGAGTCGCTCCAGCACCAGCTTTTGCAAGGGGGTCAGGATACTAGCCGGCATTTTTCCAGATCGGGAGCGCAGCCTCCAGGAGCTCTCGCCGCTTCTTGGGCAGGTCCACCTGGGGCAGGGCCTCCTCGATGTCCTCAACCGTCAGAAGTTTGCGGACTTCGTCGAACCGGGCGTGTTTCAAGATGCGGCCGATGGCCCAGATGCGCTGGGAGTCCTTCTGGTGGATGTGGCCCATCAGCCCGTCAATGTCCTCGTCGTATTCCCAGACCAAGTGCTCGCCGATTCGCACTTCGACTCTCTCAAGCCACCCGTCGAGCCGCCTCCGCAATACGGGCGAGAGCGATCGGGCACGAATGGCTTCCCTGACCTGGAGACACCGCTCCTCAAGGAAAGCGGACAGCGAGCCTTCTCGGACCCCAGTCCATCCCTCCAAGTGCGTCGCGATGCCATGCCAGAGCGAGTCATCCTCAGGGTAAAGGTCCGTCACGGCGCTTGCGAAAGCCCAGAACCCTGCGCTCTCGAAGGCCACTCCTTCCGCCAGCATCCGAGCCACCGCCACCGTACGTTGGGCATGACCAAGCAGAATCGCCGAGTCCTGCACCGGGTCCAGCAGATGTTGCATCGCCCTCCGCAAGAGCCAACTGTGCACAGACCCGTTCTCAGCCGCACGCAGGAGGATGCCGATGGCGCGGTCGGCATCCACTGATTTCAGCTTCCGCCAAAACTCGACCTTGCACTCATTGTCAACAGGACTCCATTTGTCCTGTCGATCACCGCCCAAGAGGCGTTCAAGCAACTGGAATGCGCGGTTGGAATCGCGCTCCGCCAGATGCGCCGCAAGCTGATCGAACGCCCATTCTTCTTCAGCACGCCCGCCGACGGGAGGATCGGCCTCCAGAGTCTGCCACGCGAGGTTTTCGAGCTCGGGACCCAGCGCTTTGTGAAGATGCAGCCACATACCGAGGAGCTCGACGACGAGGCGGCCTTCGCGCAGCCCCTCCCCTGCGATCACGCGGAACAAGCGCTCCGCATCGCACGGGGCGAGCGGTTCCATCCATCGATGGCACTCAATCGACCGTGCCACGTATTCGGCATCCGCGCGCCCTCGTCCAACCTGGCCGATGAGCCTGTCGACGGCGGCCGAGCTCGCCGGCAGAGTGCAGGTCGCCCCCACCACGGCTCGCCCATCAACCAGGTCGTTGGCGGCGAGCTCATCCAAGCGCTTCTCGGCGGCCACCGGATCGACCTCTACCCAACCCAACCAGTACGAGGAGAACAGGTACGCACCGTCCGACGCGGCGCCGACGGACTCCACCCTGTCGCAAAGAACCCGATTCGTGTCGCGTTTCCCCACGAGGCGGACAAAGCCCGGGGCATGATGGATGACCATCGACGGCAGCCACTCCCAGAGCTCTGCCGTCATCAATTCCGGCCGGGCTACAGCCTCGTCCGCGAGCGCCTTAAGCTCCTGGTCCGCGGCCGGGTCGTCTCCCGTCCAGGCGTCACTTCCGAGCCGACGGCGAAGGCGGACAGAGAACGAGGCGGACTTTAGCCGACCCGCCAATGTCGCGAGGGCGTCTTGGTCCGCGACCAGCTCCTCCCGGCCCTCCGCCGGCAATGCCTCCCGCGCTAGCGCGTCGAGAACCCCTCGAACCACCGCGTCGATTGCGTCGGCAATTGGGGCGATCTCCACCGTCGGGTGTTCCTGAACGGCTCCGTCGACCAACCGCTTGAACCAAGGGACGCACAGCCGTGGGCGACAGTATAGTCCTAGACGTCGAGTCAGTCCGGGCAGCGCGCGCCGGGCCCCTGCGGAGGCGTCGTCCGAGCCCTCTGCCATTCGCCATGCCACTTCCATCAGCGACTGCGCATAGGCCCACAGTTCAGCGTACGTCATGACGGGCTGCGGGTCAAAGGGCCTTGCACCATCGGACGAACGGAGGCGGATCATCCCGCGATTGCCGGGCATGCCTTCTTCGACCGCGCTACAAGCGAGTTGCCGCCGCCTGGGATCCGCGGAGTCGGCGAATTCGCACAGCACCTGCAAGCGGTCTTCCAAGGGCAGCGGAAACTGGGGATGCTCGGTGGCAAAACACTCGGCGAACACACCTGACGCGTGCTTCGAATCGCGAACGTCCTCGGCATTGGCGAGCAGGCCGATCAACCGCAGCGCCTCCGCACTCGTGCTCTTTCGGAAGAGCGGTTGTTCAAGGAGGAACACCAGCTCGACTCGCACTCTTCGGTCGATTCGTCGAAGCTCCTCGAAACTCAGTCCGGTCAGGACTGCCCGGAGGGCCGAGAGGGTCCTTTCGGGAAGCGCCCCCGCCACCGCCTTCAGGTGCGAGACACTATCGAGCAAGTGTCGCCCATGAAAGAGGCCGCCATCGGAGAAGAGCAAGTCCCACAAGCCATGAGCGCAACTTGGCGCGAGGCCTCCGACACGGCGCAGGAACCGGAGCCCCGCGCCGGAGGGCAGGGCAAGGAGCGCCAAAAGCTCGCTCTCGTGCGATGCCACCAGTTGACTCGCCAAGTGGTTGGCGAGGAAGGGGATTGACACCTCGACATAGGAACCGCGCCGGCGCAGAAAGCCGGCGTCGACAAGACGGTCGAGCTCGTTCGTCACTTCGGCCTGGGGCGTCTGAAGGATTTCGCATAGCCGCTGAAGCTCCCGTGCGGCCTCGCCGGCGACTCCGGTCTGGGTCATCACCGAAACGAGGCTTGCCGCGTTCAGGGCGCTCGGGCCAAGAAGGCTCGCGATCCGGGTTGCATACTCGCGGCCGACCGCCACCTCGAAGTCCGGCGCCCCGGCATACAACTTTCCGCCCAGCGCGGCGGCAGCCAAGATCGGGCCAGGAAGTCCAGCGGACCGCCGGACAATCCACTCGGCCAGACCGAAGGGGAGGAGCGGATCCACCTGCTCGATGAGCCGCCGGGACTCGCTCTCGGGTAGCGGTTCGACTTGGAGCAGCCTTACTCTTGTGTCTGCCCCGTAGGAAGGTACCACCGTATGGGCAAAAGCAGGAACCGTGAGGATCAGCTTGAGCTTGGGCTCCGCAAGGGCTTCCCGGATGAGGGTCTCGACGTCCTCCCGGGCCGGATCCTCGAGAACGCAGATCGTCTCCCTGTCAGCCCCCGGGAGGGCCCGAAGCTCCGCCGGGGAGAACTCCAAGGGCGCTGTCGCCACGACCACGGAGTCCTGTCGCGTCCGGGTTGCTTCCAGGGCGAGGCGGCTCTTCCCGACGTCATGCTGCCCCCAGAGTACAATCACCCGAACTCCGGCGTCCGCCAGCATGGCTTCGAGACGCTCGATCGACTCCTTCCGCCCCTCGAGGTGGACGACCCGACCGAGGGATTTCGAGCGGAGGAGGAGGTCAAGCGCGGACTTCCACGTTCTGAACGCGGAGGGTTGGAAATACGCGGCGCGCAGGTGTGGGCGATTATTGAGAAGCTGGGCGATTTCCTCCGCGCCGGAAACCTCAACTCCGACTTGGGACGTCCGGGCGTATCCGGATAGCAGGGCGGACTTGAGCTCCGTCTTGTGCTGGTGATCGAGGCCGATGTTCGTGAGGAGGGCGTAGCGGCTGAGGGTTCGGCCGCACCGCGCTTGCACGGCGGCGAGCGCGCCCTTGACGTTGCGTTTCAGGTCGGAGATCGCTTGCCGGCGCCCGCGGGCGTGGACGTCACGCTTCTTGTACTGGAAGACGTTCCAGCCGGGGCTGAGAAGCTGGCCGGCCTCGCCGGGTGGGGATTGGCCAAGCTCCACGGTGACCTCGGCGTCCACCCCAGCATCGGCCGCATTGTGGGTGAAGGTGAGAGACAGGTCCGACGAGAAGCATCGTTCGGAAAGGGCAGCGACGAGGGAGTTGCAGAGGAAGCCGAAACGCTCCCCCGTCCATGCGGAGGTCTCTCTTTCGAACTCTCGACCGGAGATCGGTTGTCCGATGCCGAGGGGCATTCCCGTCTGCCTCGATTGTGTCTCTTTGCGCCGGCCTTTGGAGCGGCGGCAGGGGCTTCGTCTTGCGGTCCTCGAACGGCCGCGCTTGCAACCGGCGCTCAGCTCAGATGATGAACCGCGGACGGCATGCATGCAGAACGCGAGAGCGTCCTACCATCGACGACCTGAAGATCGTGCTCGCCATGCCAGGGTAGAGTATAGTTCGATCCAGGGGGTAATGACAAGAGCCGGTCTTCGGCACAACAAGGCTCTCCCTGGAGCACTCCGAGAAACGGTTTCGCGCCCGGCGCCCCGCCTACTCCCTCCCCCGCGCCGCGAACCCCCGCCGCAGCCACCGCGCCACCCGGCCCGCCACGCCCGGCGGACGCCACGGCAGGTCGCCGCGCAGCGCACCCGGCAGCTCCCGCGCGTCGCGGCGGCCGTCGCGCCGGCCCACTCCCCGACCCGGCCCGCGCCCCGGCGGCCCGCCCTCCGGCTCCAGGGGCGCCACCTCCAGCTCCCAGTCGAGCACCAGCAGGCTCAGCCCGCGCGCGTGCGCGGCGAGGCAGAACCGGCCGTCCCGCGAGAAGGCCGCTCGACCGAAGCTCCCTGAGTGCGCGCGCACGGCGGCTGACTCCTTCCCTTCCGGCAGCCGCCAGACGGTCACGGTCCCGTCCGCGCTCGCCACGCACGCGAGCCCGCCCCCGGGCGCGAAGGCAAAGGCGCGCACAGGCGCCTCCGGCCCCCAAAAGACCGCCGCCTCCGACGCCGTCGACAGGTCCCAGAGCACCAGCCGCCCGTCGGTGCGCCCGCCGAGCACGTAGCCGCCGCCCGGCGAAAACGCGGCCAGCTCGAACGGCCGCCCCCCGCGCGCGAGGGTCAAGAGCGGCGCGCCCGAGTGCGCGTCCCAGACGAGCACGCCGCCGTTCGCGCCCACCGAAACCAGGTGCCGGCCGTCACCCGAGACCGCGACGTGCACGAGCGCCCCGTCCCGCGCGCGAAGGGTCCGCCGGCAGCCGCCGCCGGACAGCTCCCAGAACCGGAGCGTCCCGTCCAGGCTCGCGGTCACCAGCGCGTCCGCCTCAGGGATAAACCCCAGGCCCGTGACCCGGTCCGTGTGCCCGGCGCAGCTCGACAGGATCAGGCCGCGCCGCGAATCCACGTTGTAGACCTCCCGCCCCTCCCCCGCCACCACGGCGCACGAGCCGAACGCGGACGCCGCCAGCCGCGAAATCGGGCCGGCGGCCAGCGGGAACGGCCGCGCACAATCCCCTTTCAGAAGGTCCCAACTCCGAAGCACGCCATCCGCGCCGCCCGTGAACGCGCGTCGCGCATCGAAGTCGAACTCCACCGCCGCCGAGGCGACGCCGGTCGATCCGAGGTCTCCGCGCTCCCACGCCCCGAGCACGCGCGTCGCCACGGCCACGCCCCCGAGCTTCGAAAGCCGGAGCATGCCCTCGGGAGAACGCTCGAAACCCGGCAGCGCGAGCGCCGACCGCACCAGTCGGTGCGCTTCCCGGAAATCGCCGGCCTGCGCCGACTCCTGCGCGTGCTCGAGGATCGCCCCGAACAGCCGCTCGTCCTTCACCATCCGCTCGGCGGAGACGGGCCGGCACAGGAAGTACGGGCTCGCGGCGATCCCGCGCGCGCCGGCCTGCCACACGCGGACCTTGCCGTCCAGCCCCGCCGAGGCGAGCCGCGCCCCGTCTCGACCGGCGCCGGCCGAGACGGCGAGCGCGATCGCCTCGCTCCCGTGCGCCTCGAGCGTCCGCACGCACCGCCCGCTCCCCAGGCTCCACAGCCGCACCAGGCCGTCGTTTCCCGCGGAGACCATGCCACGTGCGCCGGGGAGGAAGGCCACGGACCAGACCGGACCCGCGTGCGCGTCCAGGCTCCGGAGGCAAGCGCGCATCCGGACGTCCCACACCCGCATCGTGCCGTCTTCGCAGCCGGAAAGCGCCGTCCCGCCGTCGTCCGACAGCGCCGCCGACGTGATCGCGCCCGCGTGCCCTTCGAAGGTCGCCAGGACGCTCCCCGTGCGCAGCTCCCAAACCTTCAACAGCCGGTCCTGCGCCCCCGACGCGGCCACCCGCCCGTCCGCGGAAAGCCCGACGGTCACGACCGGCCAGCGATGAGCACGCAGTACCTTTGGACGAGGCGCGCCCGCGACGCCGGCCTCGGCGACGACGTCGGCCGCCGGCCAAGGCAACTCCCGCAGTCCGCCACGCCGGTCGCCGCACACGCCCCGACCGGTCCCCGCGGCGAAGGCCATGCAGGCGGCCTCCGCACCGTCCGGCGCACGCGTCGCGACCCGCGCGCCGCTCGCGCAGTCCCACGCGCGCACCGTCCCATCTTCGAAGCCCGCCACGAGCCTCTCCAGCGCCCCGACGAACGCCAGCGACAACACCGAGCGCCCTTCTTCGGCGCCCTTCACAGCTTTTTTTTCCGTCGCCTGCTCCGCAGCTCCTTCCTCCTTCGCCCCCTCACGGAAAGTATGGACCGCGAACTCCCCCGGCAGCCGCCAGACCCGCACTACGCCGGACGCGTCCCCCGCCGCCACCGAGAGGCCGTCGACCGAAAGCGCAACCGCGCTCAGCGGCCGCTCCCCCGTCGACAGCCGCTCGAGCGGCGCGATGCGTCGGCCGGGTAGCGTACGGCGGAGCTGTTCCGCATCGACCACGACGGCGCCGCCGCCCAGGCGACGCGCCTCCGCCAGCGCACGCGCCGCGTCGTCGGCCCGACCGAGGGAAAAGAGCGCGGTCCCCAGGGCCTTCCACGCATCGGCGCGGGACGGCAGCCCGAGCACGGCGGCCTCCAGCTCGCGGACCGCGGCCTCCGCGTCCCCGCGTTCGAGCTGGATCCAGCCGCGGTACAGCGCCGCCTCCGGTCCGGCGGTCGCCGCCAGCGCGCGCAGAAAAACATCGTCGGTCACGAGCCCACGGCGCCAGCGCAGGAGGCCCAGATTGTACGTCGCCTCGAGCAGACCCGGTTCCTCGCGCAGGGCCTCGCCGAGGACGCGCTCCGCCTCCGCCGCTTCGCCGAGGTCGAGGGACGAGATCGCGCGATTGTTGAGCGTCCCGCCGCGGCCCCGGACGCCGCGCGGTCGCACGCGCGGGTAGGGACGGCCGACCTCCGAGGCGTAGACCTTTTCCAGCTCGTCGGCGAGGGGGCCGAAGCCCGCGCCGCGCGCGGCCGGATCCGGCTCCAAGCACCTCGCGAGCAACGCCGCGACGGAGGCCGGCAACGGAGGCGCGAGGCCGACGCTGCCGGCCGCGAGCAGACACGCGTCGAGCGCGGGGCGCGCGAAGGGACCGGCGGCCCACGCGACCCTGCCGGTAAAGAGCTGCAGCACCGACACGGCCCAGGACCAAAGGTCGGTGGCGGGCGAGAGCGGCTGGCGCGACGCCTGCTCCGGCGAACAGTACGCGGGCGTCATGCCTCCGACGCTCACGAGAGGATCCCCGTCCGGGCGCGGCCCTGCGCGATCGCCGGCCGCCCAGCGCGCGCGTGCCAGGCTGAAGTCGGTGACCTTCGCCTCGCCTTCGTTCGACATCATGACGTTCGCCGGCTTCACGTCTTGATGAATCAGCCCCTGGTCGTGTGCGTGCGAGAGCCCCCAGGCCATTTGGATGGCGACGTCGAGGATCCGGCCGAGCGCGCCCGCCGGCCCGGCCGCGTACAGCCGCTCGTCGCGGATCCAGTCCGCGAGGCTGCCGCCGTCCACGCACTCCGCGAAGATGCGCGGCGTCCCGCCCAGCACGCGGACGTAGTGGCAGCTTACAGTGTGCGGATGGATGCCGAGGTGCACCCAGGTTTCCGCCTCGCGAATGAACTCCTCCTTGCCCCGCGGACTCTGGAAGATGCCGGGATGGGGACTCTTCACCGCAAGGTCGAGGTCCCAGTCGCGGTGATGCACGCGATAGACCTTGCCCATGCCGCCGACGCCGAGCACCCCGGTCACTTCGTAGACGTCAAGGAGCACGTCGCCGACGGCCCACTCGACCGGAACGCCATCGGAGGGAGAACCGCCCTGGGCCGCGGAGGGGTGTGAGGAGACGGCCGGCGCCAGGAGGGGCGGCGTCACGGCGGAGGGCGAAGGGGCGGGCACGTCCGGAGGCGCCGGCACGGGAAGCAAGGAGGCCGTGGGCGCGAACGCGGGGGCCGGCTCGGCAGGAGGGTGCTCGGCGTCGCGAAGCTGCGTGCGTCCACGCTCCGTGTCCGTCGAGCGAACGGGAGCGACCGCCGCAAAGGAGCCCGCGGGTCCGGGTGGCGCGGGGTCGCGCACCGTCACGTAGCCGACCGGATCCACGCGCGTGGCCGTCGCATCCGGTACGACCGACGCGGCCTCGGCGCCTCGCGTTTCGTGCGGCAAGAGCGGCAGTGCCCGGCCGCACCTCGGGCAGCGCTCCGGGACCGTCCCGCCCGCGTCCTGGAAGTGCAAGGCCTGGTGGCAACCTTCGCAGATCAGCTCGAGGCTCATGCCCCGGCTCCTTCAGGCCACGGAGACGGCTGGAGCATCGAGTCCTCCTGCGAAGCATCTTGGGCGCAATGCCATCCTGACGATCGTGCGCCGGTGGGCGGGATCGAATCCCGGGGCGACGACGAACACCCCGAGACCGCTCCCTCACGGTCGCGGTTCGGAATTGGCGGCGGCGCCGTCCCTCCGTGACCTCCGTGCCCTCTGTGGCAGGTTCGCTCCGTGGCCTCCCCGCATCACTTCTGGATGTGCGTCCCGCCGTTCTGACGCGCGAGCTCCTCCATGAACGCGCTCCGCCCGCCGATCGCGATCGTGTGAAGCGCGACCCGACGGAGGCGGTTCATGGCGCGCACCTCGCGGAGGATGTCGTCCGTGGCCGTGATTCGACCCGCGGACGGCGCCCCGTCGGAGAGCAGGAACACCGTGTCGACGTTCCGGTCCTGCATCGCCAGTTCGAGCGCGTCGAAGATGTTCGTGCCGCCGCGCGGCCGCTGGCGCTCCACGAACGACCTCGCGGTCGCCTTGCAGGCGGGAGTGGCGAACTCGAGCCGCGGCTGCCAGGGCTCCATGACGTGGTCAAAAAAAATGATGTTGAAGGCGACGTCCTTCGCCAGCCGGTCGATCGCGTCCGCAAGCTCCCGTTTGGCGACGTCGAGCCGACTTTTGCCTCCGGCTGCGTTCCCCGCCATCGTCGACCCTTCGTTGTCCGGGGCGCTCATGCTCCCGGAAATGTCGAGCAGGAAGCAGATCCGCTTGGAGACGATCGGGATGCCGTAGTAGGTGGTCTTGTCGTCCCCTTCGACCACCACCTCTTCGGCCGCCTCCGCGATCACGAAGGACTCCTTGTGGTCGTTCCACCAGTGCCGCCAGGCGACCGCGTCCCCGCCGAGCTTTTCCCCCGTGAGGCGCAGAAGGGAGGCCACCAGGTCCGCACGCAGGCGGCCGGACTCCTTGTCGAGCCGGGCGATCAAGGCGGGAACGGCCTCGCGTTCCCGAAGCGCGGTCAGGGCCTCGATGGCGATCGCGCGGACCTGCCAGGTCGAGTGGGTGAGGAGGTCGCGTAAGGGAGGGAACGCCTCCTTCACGCGCAGGCGTCCCAGCGCACCGGCCGCCGCGGAGAGCAACCCGAGCTGCCGGGACCTGACGAAATCGAGCAGCTTCCGATGCACCGCGGCGGAGGCATCGGGCAAGGCGCCCAGGGCCTCGATCGCCGAGGCCGCGATGTCCGCGTCCGACACGCCGCTGGCCTTCAGGAGGTGCTTTTCGGCTTCGCGCGTGCCGTTTTCGCCGAGGGCCTGGAGGATGGCCAGGATGAGGGCACGATCGCTGGTGTCGGCCAGCACCTTCCAGAGGAGCTCCGCGGCCTCGGGCGTGCGGATGTCGCCGATCGCGCGGATCGTGGCCTTCCGCTCCTCGGGCGTGAGCGACTTCTCGACCAGGTAGCGGCGGGACAACTCCTCCACCGCCCCCTTCTCCGCGGGTGTGGACGAGTGGGGCGGGGCACGCGGGGGGGCGGCCGGCGCGGCGGCACCTCGCGCGCCGCGGCGCGGGCCCGGCACCGCTGCACCCGCTGCACCCGCTGCACCCGCTGCGCCCGCGGGGGACGCGGCCGGATCGCCCGAAGCGGGACCCGCGGCGACACCGCCCGGGGGGGCGTCCTTGCCCGGGTCGCTCGCAGGCGCACCGGCCGCCTCGCCGGCGGCGCCGCCGGCGGCTACGCCTGCCGCGGCGCGCTTTTCCAAGCTCACACGACGGTCGCGCAACAGGAAGGCATAGCCCGTCCCGGCGAAGCGGGCCGGGAACTCCCCGCAGCGCGCGATCGCCCGCGCGTACGCCCCTTCCGCCTCCAGCCGTTCCACGTCGCGGACAATCGCTTCGTAGGCCTGCCGCGCGTCCGCGCCCGCGCCCGGGACCGCAGCCGCCCCTCGGGTCCCACCGGGCGGCCCGAGCGGCGCCCCCGCGCCCGCGCCGGCCTCCGCGCTTTTGCCGCCGGCGATGGGCGACTGGGCCTTGCCGGCGATGGCCTCCAGGGTGCAGGCGACGGCCGCGTCGGTCGAGGGGATCCCCCACCCTCGGACGCCCTCCAGCAGCGCGCGCGCTTCGTCCGCCTTTCCCGAGTCGGCGAGGGCGTGCGCCTCGAGGACGAGTCCCGTGACGGCGTCGTCCGCGGCCCTGGCGATGCGCCCCTCCAGGGCCGCCAGCTCCGCCGCGAACGCGTCGTCCACGATCTGCGGTCGCGCGAACTCCACGAACCGCCGGCGCGCCTCGCCGAATTTCGCGTCCGCGAGGAGGGTGTCGACCTCCCGCTCGAGCCCGCCCATGCGGCGACGCGCTTCCACGAGCCGTACGCGGACCGCGAGGGCGCGCGCCTTTTCCGCCGGCGGCGAGTCTCCGGCCCGGGCGGCGAACTCCTCACACGAGGCCGCGAAGGCCGGCAGCGCGAGCAGCGGGTCGCGCGCGTTTGCCTCCAGCAATGCGAACTCGGCGGCGAGCGCGGGGTCCTCGGTGCGCTGCGGCGCCGGCGCGACGGCAACGGTCGTGGGGAAGGGCCCGCGCGCGCGGAGGGCGAACAGGCCGCCGACGAGCGCAAGCCCGGTCGCGAGGGAGACGGCCGCGGCCTTCTTCCAGGAAAGGCGAGGGCGTCCCGCGCGGCCGGAGGCCTCTGCGGGCCCGGCTTCCGATGGCGTCGCGGGTACTGCACGCGAGGGGTGCTTGGCGGGAGCTGCCGGGGCGGCGGCACCGCCAACGCACGCGCGGCCAACTTCCGAAGGGCGCCGCGTTCCGCGCGCGGGCGTCGGCGTGGCGAGCTGCGCGGGGGGGATCGACGAAGCCCGCGGCGCAGGCGCGGGCTGACGCTCTGTTTTTTTTGCTGTCGGTCGCTTCGCAGCGGGAAGCGGCGACATGGGCGGCGGCGGTGGAGCCTCGCCCGCGCTCGCGCGAAGCAGCTCCTCGAGCTCCGCGGAGGTGACGAAGTGTCGTTCGACGAGGAGCGCGGCGAGCGACTTTCCGGACCCGTCCCCCTGCTCGCGGAGGAGTTTCACCAGATGAGCCTGGGTGAGGTAGCCCTTTTCGAGGGCCGCCTGCCCCAGGAGGAGGTCGTCGACAGGGTCCATGAACTCCCTTCCCTGCGAACCGCCCCGCGGTCGCCTTTCGACGGTTCTTGACGGCCAATTCTATCGTAGTCACCCCCGCAGGGGAAGGGGAAACGCTTCGCGGCCGGACGAGCGGGTTGTCTTTTTCCCAGAATTGGAGTAAGAGAAGCCGTCTCCGTCCGTAGTCTTGGTGGAGGGCGTCAGACGCGCATGGACGAGCAACCGACCTTCCCCGCCGGAGCGGCCTGGTTTCCCGAAGTCGTTCGGCACTTCGAACGGCCGCTGACGCGCTACGCCCTCTCCCTGACCGGCGACGTCGAGCGTGCGCGCGACGCCGTGCAGGAGACCTTTCTCGAACTCGTGCGGAGCGCCTCGAAAGTGGATCGTGCGCGGCCGGCGCCGTGGCTCTTCACGGTTTGCCGATCGCGGGCGATCGACCTGGCGCGGAAGGAGAAGTTCATGAAAGCGACGGACGTGGCGGACCTGGCGGAGCGGCCGAGCGCGGCACCGGCCCCCGAGGCCGCGGCAGCGGCCCGGGAGTCCGCCGAGGAAGCGCGGCGACTGCTTGCGAAGCTGCCCCCGAAGGAGCAGGAGGTGGTGCGCCTGCGTTTCCAGGAGGGGCTGCGCTACAAGGAGATCGCGGCTGCGACCGGACTGACGGTGAGCCACGTCGGCGTGCTCATCCACAACGCGATGGAGCGGCTGCGCGGCGACCTCGACGGAGCCGATGCGAGCCCGATTCGTTCCTGAATTCGAAATCCACCGAGGAGCAATCCCATGACGATCGAACTGGAAGACTGGAAGATCACCGCCTACGCACTGGGCGAGCTGGAAGGCGCGGAGCGGGCGGACGTGGAGCGGCGGGTCGCGGGAGACGCGGGGCTGGCGGCGCGCGTGGAGGCCGCGCGGAGGCGCGGCGACTCGCTGCGGACACGGCTCGCGGCCGAGCCCGGGCCGGGGCTGAGCGCGGAGCAGAGGGAGCGGCTGGCGCGCGCGGGGGCGGCGGGCGTGGCAGGGGCGGCGGGTCCGACGCCGGCGGCGACCGATGCGGCCGGTGGCGCGCGACCGCCATCGAAGCTCGTGCGGCAGCTTGCGTGGGCCGCGGCCGCGTGCGTGGTCGGGGGGATTTGCTATTCGATTCAAATCCCCAGACTCTATGAACTCAGCCCGTCCGCTCCGGGCACGCTTCTCGTCACGCGCGAGGCGCGCTCCGTCGACACCGGGACCGCAGGCGTCGAAAGAGCGCAGGCCCGGGTGCAACTCGCCGGGCTTCCAATCCTCGGTGCGATGCCCGGCCCCGCGCCGGTCCCGCCCGCTGGGGTCCTCGCCCCGACGACCCGGGACCGCGCCGACGCTACTCCCGACATGGTGCGTCGCCTCCAGGAGGTCGAGGGCGAGTTCCACACCGAAGCCTACAGCCGCATCGTCGAGAACGCGTTTCACAGCGTCCACGAGCACCCGCTCTCGACCTTCAGCATCGACGTCGACACGGCGAGCTACGCGAACGTCAGGCGCTACCTGACCGGCAGCATGCTCCCCCCGCCCGATGCCGTACGGCTGGAGGAGATGGTCAACTACTTCACCTACGACTACGCCCCTCCGTCCGACAAGGCGCACCCCTTCGCCGTTCACATGGAGGTGGCTGCCTGCCCATGGAAGAGCGGACACAAGCTGCTCCGCGTCGGGCTCAAGGGCCGGGAGCTGGACCTCGATCACCGGCCGCCGAGCAACCTCGTCTTTCTGCTCGACGTCTCCGGGTCGATGAACGAGCCGAACAAGCTGCCGCTCTTGAAGTCCGGCATCCAACTCCTCGTCAACCAGCTCGGCGAGAACGACCGCGTGGCGATCGTCGTGTACGCGGGCGCGTCCGGTCTGGTCCTGCCGTCGACGACGGGCGACAAGAAGCAGGAGATCCTCGCCGCCATCGAGCGCCTCCACGCGGGCGGCTCGACGAACGGCGGCGCGGGCATCCAGCTCGCCTACGAAGTCGCGCGGGAGCACTTCCTCCAGGGCGGGACGAACCGCGTGATCCTTGCGACCGACGGCGACTTCAACGTCGGCGTCACGAGCCAGGGGGAGCTGGTGCGGACCATCGAGGACAAGGCGAAGTCGGGCGTGTTTCTGAGCGTGCTCGGTTTCGGCATGGGGAACTACAAGGACGACACGCTCGAGAAGCTTGCCGACAAGGGGAACGGCAACTACGCCTACGTGGACAGCCTGCGCGAGGCGCGAAAGGTGCTCGTGGAGCAGATGGCGGGGACGCTCGTCACGATCGCGAAGGACGTGAAGATCCAGATCGAGTTCAATCCGGCGCAAGTCTCTTCGTATCGGCTGATCGGCTACGAGAACCGGATCCTCGCGAAGGAGGACTTCAACGACGACAAGAAGGACGCGGGCGAGATCGGCGCCGGCCACACGGTGACCGCGCTCTACGAGCTGGTCACGGCCGGCGGCGCGGCGCCGGAGGGGGGCGCGCCCGCGGTGGACCCGCTCAAGTACCAGCAGGCGCCCGCGGCCTCGCCGGCGGCCGGCGCGAGCGGCGAGCTGTGCACGGTGAAGCTCCGCTACAAGCAGCCGGAGGGGGACGCGAGCACGCTCATGACCTATCCGCTGCGCGGCGCGGGCGGGGAGTTCGACAAGGCCTCGACCGATTTCCGATTCGCCGCGGCGGTGGCGGGCTACGGCATGCTCCTGCGCCGGTCGGAATTCGCGGCGGGCTTTTCGTGGGACGCGGTGGTCGAGATCGCGGGCTCCAGCCTGGGCGCCGACCGCGAGGGGTATCGCAAGGAGTTCCTCGACCTGGCGCGGAAGGCGAAGGCGCTGGCGTCGCAGAAGTGACGGACGGGGGGGGACGAGGAAAAACGGCTGACCTGGCCCGGCCGCGCGTCGATCGCGCGGCCGGGCCTTTTTTTTCGACCGGTGCGACGGCGATCCGCTACCGGGGCGACGCCGGAATCGCCTGCAAGAACGACAGGACCGCGCTCTTGAAGCGCGCGTCCGGGACAACGCTGAGGTGGTCCGTGCCCGGGATCGTGACACGCCTGGCGCCGGGAATCGCGGCCGAGAGCTGCCCGGCCGTGACCTCATAGGCGTCCTGCTGGCCGTTGACGATGAGGACGGGGATGTCGACCGCGTCGAGGCCGGGGCCGCCGAGGACGAGAGGATAGCCCTCGGGCCACATCTGGAGCGCGGCCAACGCGAGCGCCTCGAGATCGTTGTTCGGATCCGACCCCACGTAGGCGCGGTAGGCCCAGCCCGCTGGGTTCATGATCCGCGAAGGATCCTTCGCCCGCAACGCCTCAGCAATGAAGCCCGCGTCCTTGCTCTGCTCGGTCTCGTCGCCGATGCCGCCCATGATGACCGAGCTGAATCGGCCCCGTTCGTGGCCGAGCAGATGGACGGCCATGAACGCGCCCATGGAGTAGCCGAAGAGGTCGGCCTTCGGCAGCTTCAGGTGGTCCAGGAGGTGGAGGACGTCCCGTGCCATCGTGCCGTAGCTGTAGGCCGCCTGCTCGTGCGGCTTGCCGCTCCGGCCGTGACCGCGACAGTCGAGGGCGACCACCTTGCGCATCGGTCGCAGGGCCTCGACCCAGCCGCTCTCCACCCAGTTTTTTTTCAGGTCGACGCCCCAACCGTGCACCAGGACGATGGGCTCGCCTCCGCCGAACACCTCGTAGTGGATCTTCAGCCCGTCGGAATCGAAAAACCCCGAGGAGTCCGGCTCGTTCGCCGGCTTGCTCGCGTCGTCGTCGGCCCACGCGCCGCCCCGGTCGCCGGCCGAATCGCCGAAGCCCAGACTCGCAGCCGCCACCGCCGCGAACGACCCTCGCAGAAATCGACGCCTTGACACTCCTCGGTTCGAGCTCAAATTCGCCAATTGACATTCTCCAAGCAGCGGTTTTTCCACACTCGGCCATGGTTCTAGAACGCCGAGCGACCGTTCGTAGTTCCGCCTTCAGGCGGAGCTTCGGCCGGCATGGCAGTGGACCCCCACCAGGCTTTCGGATGGCAGCTCAGAACTCCGCCAACACGCTTCTCGTCCGAGAGCGGGTCCCCGCCAGGCCCGACACGATATCGACGTCGGCGGCCATCGTCAATGGTCTCTCTCAGGATTCAGCGGAAAGACACGCGCAGAAGTGTCGCCTCGATGCGCTCGGGGTCGCTCCCTTCCACGCGCACACGGCACGGGTTCCAGTCCACGCGCGCCACGAGGATCTTCCCGCCGGAGGCGAGCCACGTTCCGAATTCGCCAAGGCCATGCCCCGTAAGGAGGCAGTTGGTGACGAGCGTGCGGCGGAGCACCTGAGGAACGCTGTCGGATGAGCCCGGGAGGCCGATCGGCTTCCACGTCCAGCCGCGTCGGAGAAGGCCGTGTGATGCAGCGCCCGCCCAGGGAAGGGCCCGGTCTTCCCCGGCGGCGACTCGACCCATGCCCGTCCACAGACTGCCGCCGGAGAACACGGCGACCTCCTCGAGCGCGAACCCGCTCCCATTCGAGACGCGCACGCCGTCCGAGGTCGTCACGACGCGGATCGACGGTCCCGTGCCCGCCGGCCATTCCCCCTTTACAGTGAAGTCGCGATGCTCGCCCGCCAGCAAGTGGAGGGACCGGAGTCGGCACACCTCCGCCTGCTCCGTAACCGTTCCCATTACAGGTTCGGCGGACGAGCCTACACCCGAGCGATAAATCCCGTACTCATGGAGGAACGTCTCCGGTGTGCTCGCGGTCAGCGTGTAACGCCCGCCCCACGAACTGTAGAGGCCGCCCCGGGCTTCGGCGGCCATGCCAAGCCCCTCCCCGTCCAGATTCACGACAACGCTTTGCCAAAGGCGCGGGCCGTAGATGCGACCTTCCACCCCGAGAGCGAAGGCGGCCCCGCCGAAGAGGACGCCCCAGAGCGCCGCGGTGGCCCACCGCCAGCGCGCCCAGCGGAGCCGGCGCAGCAACCACCAATCCGCCGGTCCCTGCACCAGCAAGTACGCAACGAAAAGGAGCGCGAGTCGATCGCGACGAGGTTGAGCCCGCAGGAGCTCGGACTCGGGGGACTGGAAGGCACGATTGGTCTTCAAGAACCATACGTCCCCCAGGTGATATGCACGGCGCCAAAAGCGTCGCATCGGGGGCCAGCCGGCGAACGGAGCGGACCATGGATCGAACGTCAGGAACACCGCCTGGGACGGCCCGTCATAAGCCTCCTGGAACACCAGTGGCGCCTGGCCGGCTGCTCCCCACCACGAGATCCCCGAAGTCGTCGTCAACTTGGACGCTCGGAAGGGAGGGGAGCAGCTCGGAGCAGCCCCCACGTCCCACTCCAGCCCCTCGACCGAGGAGACCTCGACGGTGTCGTTCCCGAGCCGGCCCACGAGCCATCGGTCGATCGCCGAGCCGCGAAGGACGGCGCCGCCTTCCGCACAAACGGCGAGTACCTGGCCACCGTGTGAGGCCCAGGTCCGCACGGCCTGTTCCTGCTCCGGACGAGCAAACACGTGGCGGCTTGCGCGGGTAACGACGAGCCAGTCCGTGTCGTCGTAGCCCGACGCGTCCGCGGGCAAATCGGCCGGGGCCACGCAACGGAGCCGCACCCCGGCGGGCGAGAGGGCTGCCAAGTCCCGCATCCGCTCCGGATCGCCACCGACCACGTCGATCCGCGGCGAGGGATCGAGGATCGGTTGGTCGAAGAGAAGCCGATGCCAGATCGCCGACATCCCAGGCCAGCGGGCAAACGGCGGCGACCACGGATCGAACGTGAGGAGCACCACGCGACCGAGCCCGCAATGACCGGCAACGATCAGCGGCACGCCGTCTTTCTCCAGGAGCACCGTCCCCCGGCACTCCCCGACAGTGGAGACCGTGATCCGCGACGAGGAGGCGCCGACCACGGCCGGCGTAGGGACCGCATCCCCCTCTTCCAAGGCGAAGGCCGTGATCGCAGGGACCGCGTCCAAGTCGCGCATCGGGCCCAGCCGCGCGGGGAGGAGGTCCCCAAAGGGCGTGCCCCGGACAGGCGCCGCTCCGCGCGACGCGACGATGATCGCGAGGCCGCCGCACCGCACCCATCGGACGAAGGCCTCTCCCTGCTCCGGTGTCGGCAGGGACGCCGTCGAGGCTTGTGCCACCACCATGCCCTGAAGAGCGGTATACCCGACCCAGCGGTCGGGGGCACGGGAGGGAAGGACCTTGCCCACCCTGACTCTCGACGGTCGGACCGACTCCAACTCGTCCACCGACAGGCCCGCATCGCCGAGCAACCCCATCGTGATACCCCAATCGGCGCCTCGGCCGGGCAGGAGCAGCTCCCGCACTTCCCCCTCCCCCGCAACCTCCAGTCCGACCCGGAACGAACACTCCGGTAGCGAGGGAAACGCATAGAGCCAGAATTCCTTGGTCGCCCCCTGCGGGAGATCGACCCGCCGCTCGACGCGCTCCCCCTTGGGAACGGGGCCTTGGGGCTCCACGAAGAGCGTGCCGCGCACTCCTGGCCCACGATTCGTGACGCGCACCCAGATGGGCGTCCAGCCCCAGCAGGGGACCGTGCCCCCGAGCCCCGCTTCGGCCTCGAGGCGCAGCTCCGAACCGTCCTGCGCCGGCGCTGCGCGCGCCGCGAAGGCGAGGACCAGTGCGGCGAGGAGGAGCCCGACAGCGCAGGGCGTTCCTTGTGTTCGTCGCCGGTGCGGAGCGGACATGGTGGTCCTCCGGTCGATGCGCGAGGAGGTGGCCTGTGCGTTCGAACTCGTCCTCACCGCGGTCGCGGAATCACGCCCAGTCGGTGCAGCGTCCACATTTGAAAAATGAACCCCAGCTCCGCGTGAAGCAGCGTCGACACTTCGAACGCGCTGCCGAGGGTGAGCACACCGGTCCCGGGCGCCGGGTCGATGTCCGGGAAAAGCCCGGCGGCGATGTCGAGATGAAGGGAGCCGTGCCAGAAGACATCTGGCGCGGTAAGCGCGACGGCGAGCAGCGGCAGGAGCACGAAGACGGTGAGGCACAGCCCGACATGGGCGGTCGCCGAAGCGGCCGAGTTTCGCAACCACACGCCAAGGTGCATGCCCAGTGAAACATGACAGTACAGGATGGCCGCGATCTGCACAAGGCCGCGAAGCATGGCACCGGACGGAATGGCCCCCCAAACCGCGCCGGCCAGCGCGGCATGCAACAGGAGAAGCACCGCGAGCGGGGCGAGCGCGAGCCCCAGGCCGAGCCACTGTCCCGATACGAAGTCCTGCGCCCGTAGCGGTGTCAGCGCGAGCGTCTCGAGCCGCCCTCCCTCCACGCAGCGCGCCGCCGCGGGACCCGCCCGAAGCATCACGAAAAACAGAAGTACACCGGTCTCCAGAACGAGGAGGTCAGCCTGTCGTATGCGATCCCCCGGGAAATCCCATGGGAACAGCACGTCTCTGGACATGAGGACGCCGATCAGTCCGGCCAGCACGAGCACGGCGAGTTCAACCGCGAAGTCAAGCGCAGGGGTCCGCTGTTGCACGGCGGCTTGCCAAGCGAGCGGGCGATCCCATATGCGCCGCCCCGACCACGCAGGGCGGAAGGCGGCGTACCCGATCCTGACCAGGACGAAAGAGGCCACTACCAGCGGGAACAGGCCCCGGCCATTTGTTGCGCCGACCAGCCGCGGACCGGCAATCAGCATGGCGGTAAGAACACCACCAAGCAGCATGCACAAGATGCCCTGCGCCACAAGCCGACTGCCGCGTGCGGGCAAGCGTCTCGCCTGCGGGACGACGACGCGCGCCGAGGGTCGGACCGTGCTCGCTGCCAGTTCCGGGGCCGCGATGCGCACGAGCAGGCAGGAAACCAGCGTCCAGCCGACCAGCACGACCGGCCAGGGTTCAGAGAGCGGCGAACCCGCCGTCGATTGCAAGGACACGCGCACCAGAGAGTAGGCAAGTGGCCCGAATGCGCCCCATGTCCAGGCTGAGCGGAACGGCGGACCCCCTGCCCCCAGCAGAAGCAGCACGATCGCGCTCTGGAAGCACATGCTCGCATAGGTCCAGAGCGCGGCCGTCACGAACCGACGACACAAGACTGAAAAGACCAGCCCGCACGTCCCCGCCCAGACGCCGCAGACGAACACGCAGCACTGGTCGATCAGGAACGTTTCCATCCGCGTGCCGCCCAGCCCGACGGCGGCTGCGAGGATCGGTGCGGCCAGGAAGAGCATCGCCCCCAAGTCCGCCATTGCCGCAGCCAGCTTGCCGAAGAGGATCTCCGACGCGGTGAGGGGGGAAAGGAGCAGGAGTTCCAGCGTCCGCTGGTCGCGCTCGCGCACCACGAGCCCCGTGGTCAGGAGCGGCGCCAGCAGGGAAACGAACACGAGCTCACTGGTGAAAATAGCGCCGTAGAGGCGGTGTCCCAGGCGGGCCAGCTCGGATAGATCCTGCACCTTTGGGTCGAAGAACCCCGAAATCTGCCACGGCTGCGCGAGGATCAGCGCGGGCACGAGGAGAAAGAGCGTGCGGATCATGTAGACCCTGCCGGAGCAAGCCGCGGCATCCATCTCCCGCCGGCAGACGCTCCAGGCGACCATGGTACACCTCTTGGCAGTTCCGCGCGTGCGTCGGACGGCCGAGGCAAGGCCCTACGGCCAGCCCTTCCAAGGTGGCTGCGCCGCCCCGGTGTCGGACGCAAGCCGCCGGCTCACTTGATGATGCGACTTGAGCCTGCGTTGTGGTGCAGGGCTTCCACCCTGCACCCGCTCTCGCACGGATCGTTTGAAGCTCCTCCCCGCCCTCCTCTGGTCGCTCCCGCACTCCAAACGCTCCGCGACTCTCATGCGGGGCGTCCCGTCGGTGCAGGGCGAAAGCCCTGCACCACAAGGGCTCGTGGCCAGCGGCGGAGAGCCGTGGGAAGGTGGCTCCTTGCCTCACCCAGCATCTGAGGCTCCATTTCACAACAGTCGAACAGCCCTCCCCACCTTGAAAGGGCCGGCCCTACGGCTTGCGGAAGGCCGCCACGATGCGCAGGTCCGCGAGGAGCGGTCCCGCGGCGCCCGGCTGCTCCGGGCGGACGACAAGGTCTTCGATCATCACGGCCCCCGGCTCCAGCTCGAGCACACCCGACAGCACGCTCGCGAGGGCGGACTCGGTACCGACCAGCGTGAAGTCCTGGGTGCGAACCAGCACCCGCCCGGCGGTGTCAGGCGTCTCCTGCCAGCCGGAGCGAGCTCGCGAAGTGACACCGTCGGCCGTAAGGCACTTCGCAAGGGCCAGGTCGATCCGCCCCGCCGCGTCGCTCGCCGGCAGCGCGGGGGATTCGCGCCTCAGCTCCGCCCGAACGCGCTCACGCTGCCGCTGTACGGCAGGCAGCAGGTCCCCAATGCGCACCCCCGCCTCCCCGCCTCCGGCGACCTCGATCGCCGGCAGCGCGACGCTCTCAGCGGCAGGCGCGCCCGGGGTCGCAGTCGGCCCGGTCCCCCTCGCGCCCTGACTCTCCGCCTGGGCAGCGGCAGCCCGCGCCGCGGCCCGCATCGGCGATCTCTCCCACTGGGCCCAGGCGTCCCAAACGAAGTACGCCAGCACCGGCAGCAGCGAGAGCACGACCGCCAGTTGTTTCCCTGATCCGCTTTCCACGGGCAATCTCTCCTCGGGTCCGATCACGCCCTTCTGGTGTTGCCCTCGCATCCAGGTGGCCGCCGCCGAGCAGCGGAGATCCCCTCCGACCCGCCCGATGTCCGGAAACGACTCTACTCCGCCGGTCCGCCCCAGGTCAAAGGGCGCTTCCGCCGCGGGCCGTGCCCCGTCGCCCGCTTGCGCTCCCGCTCCCCCGCCCCGGGCCTGCGCAAAAAAGAGCGGCGCCCGCACCGGTCTCCCGGCGCGGGCGCCGCGCGAGCATTCCGACTTGTCGTCCGGCCGTCTTGTCGTCTTGTCGTCCGACCGTCCGGCCGCCTTCCGCTACGTTTCGACGCGCAGCCCCAGACCCAGCCCTGCCAGCTTCTGCTTGATCTCGTTCAGCGACGTCAGGCCGAAGTTCTTCACGCCGAGCAGGTCCGGCTCCGATTTCTGCGCGAGGTCGCCCATCGTCACCAGGCCCAGCTTCTCGATGCACTTCTTGCAGCGGGCCGACCACTCGAACTCGGTCAGCGCCTTCGAGAGCACGTCCTCCTTGCCCGCGATGCCGCCCGCGCCGCCGAACGCCCGCGGCTTGCCCGCGATCGCGGCCTGGCCGGGCGAGGCCAGCGCCAGCCCGCGCTGCCGCAGCACTTCCTTGATCTCCCGGAGCGAGGTCTCGCCGAAGTTCTTGCAGCCCATGAGGTCCTCTTCCGTCTTCTTCACGAGGTCGCCCATGGTCTGCACGTTGATCTTCGCCAGGCAGTTCCGGCTCCGGATCGAAAGCTGCAGCTCGCTGATCGGCGTCGAGAGAAGCTGCTGCATCTTGTGTTCTTTCTTCTTGGCCTCCTCGTCGTAGTACATGTGGAGGGAGGCCTGCGCGTCCCGCAAGTACAGCCGCGACCGCCCGTGGTTCGGGTACGACTCCAGGATCGCCTCGTAGCACTGGATGGCCTGCTCGTACTCCGACCGGTCCTCGTACATGAGGCCGAGGTTGATCATCGCGCTCACGTACGGCGGCCGCACCTTCCGCAACTCTTCGTACAGCGCAAGCGCCTCCTCCTCGTGCCCGCGCAGGTCCAAGTTGTACGCGCGCCGAAAGAGCGTCTTCGAGTGCGTCGGGTCGTCCTCCAGGGCCTTCTCGTATTCCCCGTCCGCCTCGTCGTAATGGCCCAGCATGTCGAGCGCGAGACCGTAGGCGTAGTGGAAGTCCGCCCGGCCGCCGAACTCCTTCTTCAGCTTCGACAGCTCGGCGTGGGCCTCGGCCGCCCGGCCGCGCTTGATCCGCACTTCGGAGAGATAGATCAGCGGGAGCAGCGCGGCAGGATCCGCCTCGCGGACTTTCCCGAAGAGCTCCTCCGCGGCCTCGAGCTGGTCCAGCTCCATGTGCGCCAGCGCGAGAAAGAACTGCCCTTCCTTCGAGAGGCGGCAGTCCTGGAATTCCTCGATGGCCTCCTGGGGCTTGCCCAGGAGCCACAGGCCCACCCCCTGGCGAACCTGCTGCTTGTTCTCGCTCGAAAGGCCCTTCACGACCTTCTCGAGGTTCTTCTCAAGCTCCGTGCGGCGCTCGAGGGAGGCGAAGACGTGCTTGCGGACCGAGAGAAGCTCCTCCAGCGAGGCCTCCTCCTTCTCCAGGATCGCGCGAGCGTCGATCGGGGCGGCAGCTTCCACGGGCATCTCGACGTTCCTCCGTTCGGGTGAAAACCAGAGCGCGGCTCCGCCGCGGCCAAGAACTTGAAATCGGCCAAGCCAGGGGACACGACCGCGAATTTCGCGCAGGGGCCCATCCAATTTGCGAAATCGGCGAAAGCCGCGGTCCCACCCCCTCCCACGCGTGCGCCGAACCCTCCGTCGGGTTCAGACTCGGACCAAATGCAGCCGTCCCTCGGCGTTCGCCTTGAGGAGGGCCTCGACCAGCGCGGGATCGAATTGCGTATTCGTATGCTTCTTGATCTCCTCGATCGCCACGTCGATCCCGCGCGCGGGTCGGTACGGCCGGTCGGACGTGATCGCGTCCAGGGTGTCCGCCACGCAAATGATCCGCGAGGCGAGAGGGATGTTGTCCCCCTGGAGCCGGTCCGGGTAGCCGTTGCCGTCGAAGCGCTCGTGGTGCGAACGGATCTTGCGCGAGAGCGTCTTCGAGATCTTCTCCACGATGTTGAAGCCGATCGTGGGATGCATGCGGATCGTCTGCAGCTCCTTGCTGGTCAGGCGCCCCGGCTTGCCGAGGAGCGAGTCCTTGATGATCACCTTGCCGATGTCGTGGAGCAGCGCGCACAGCCGCAGCTCCTCCATCTGGCTGTGCGGCAGCCCGACGCCCTCCGCGATCATCAACGAGTACTTCATCACTCGGATCGAATGGCCGTGGGTGTAGCGGTCCTTCTCTTCCAGGAACCGGATGCACACCTCGGCCAGGCGCGCGAAGCCGTCGTCCGTCTCGCGCGGAATCGCGAGCCCCGCGATGTTCGCGAGCGGCTGGAGGTCCGTGATCAGGGATTTCCGAAAGCCCTCCCCCTGCGTCCGCACCACCTCGACCACGCCCACGAACGAATCGAACGAGATGAGCGGCACCGCGATCACCGAGGCGTTCAGCGGCGGGGCTTCCCCGTTCAGCGGCCACTCCTCCAGGAAGCGCGGGTCGGCCCCGGCGGCATCCAGGATCAGGGGCGCGCCCCGGGCCGCGACCCAGCCCGCGATGCCGGTGCCGACCTTCACGAATTTCTCCGGCGCGTAGCCCCCGCCGCGCGTCGCGTACGCCCCGGAGAAGAGCTCATCGCTGCCCTTCTCCATGAGGTAGATCACGCAGCGGTCGGCTTCCGTGAACTTGAGGATGTTCTCGCAGACCGACGCAACGCACTCGTGGACAGTGTAGGTGTTCAACGTGGACATCAGCCCGGTCACGAGGCTCTGGAGGGTCTCCATGGGCTCTCCTACGACCAGAGGATGCCTCATCGACCGGGCGCGCAACCCGGTCCAGCACCACCCCCTCCCACGGCTCGCCGCAACCAAAGACAGACACGGGTGCCACGCCCGTGGCACCCCTCGACTCGTCCCTCTCCCTCACGGGGGAAAGGGAGGGCTGCTCGGCCGGACCCTGGATAGAAAGGAAAATTATAGCGCAAAGGCTTGATGTGTCAACGCCTTTCTAGCGTTCCCGCACCAGCCACCCCCGATCCGCGTCGCGGGGTCCGTCGCTCGCCGCAGTCGCTCAGGGCAGTTCTTGCCGCCCCGCGCCTGCCCCGCCGGCGCCCCCCGACGACGAGGACGTGTGCGGGTCCAACGCGTCACGCAGGCCGTCCCCGAGCAGGTTGAACCCCAGCACCGTGAGACTCACGGCCAGCCCCGGGCCGACCACGGTCCACCACGCCTCCCGGAAAAGAGAACGGTTCTCCGCGAGCAGCGTCCCCCACTCCGGCGTTCCGGGCGGGATCCCCAGCCCCACGAAGCCCAGCGCCGCGGCCTCCAGGACCGCGGTGCCGATGCCCAGCGTCGCGAGGACCAGGATCGGCGAGAGACAATTCGGGAGGAGGACGCGAAAGAGGATGTGGAAGGTGCCGGCGCCCAGGGCGCGGCTGGCGGTCACGAACTCCAGCTCCCGGAGGCCGATCGCGCTCGCACGCACCTGCCGCACGTAGGCGGGCAGGTTCACCACGGCGACCGCGAGCGTCAGGTTGGCCACCCCCTGTTCCAAGGTGAAGTCCCCTTGCCGCGGCGCGAGCACGGCCATGAGCGCGATCGCCAGCAGGATCCCGGGAAAGGCGAGGATCACGTCGACCAGCCGTGAGATCGCCAGATCGACGAAGCCGCCCGAATACCCGGCGAGCAGCCCAAGCGGCACTCCGAGCGCCGCGGCGACGAGCACGGAGAAGACCCCGATGAGGAGCGAGATGCGGCCGCCGACAAGCACCCGGCTGAGCAGATCGCGGCCCAGGTCGTCCGTGCCGAGCCAGTGGGCGGGTCCGGGGGCGAGCAGCGCACGTTCCACGGAAACCTGGTCCGGCGGCCAGGGGGCGAGCCGCCGCTCCCCCGCCGCGACGACGAGAAAAACGGCGACGAGCAGGAGGCCGACCCGCCCGGAGACGCTGCGCCGAAACGCGCGGACGAACCTCTGGCCCATGGTCGACGAGTCCTCAGCGCAATTGGATCCGCGGGTCGAGCAGGGCGTAGAGGAGATCCACCGCGAGATTCACGGCGACGAAGATCGTCGCGATCAGAAGGATGCCCCCTTGCAGCGCCACGAGGTCGCGCCGCGCGATCGCCTCGACCACGTAGCTGCCCACCCCGGGCCAACCGAACACGGTCTCGGTGAGCACCGCGCCCGCCAGCAGGGAGCCGAACTGCAACCCGACCGTCGTCACGATCGGCACGAGGGCGTTGCGGAGCGCGTGGCGCACGAGGACGGAGCGCTCCGGGAGGCCCTTCGCACGCGCCGTTCGGACGTAGTCCCGCGACAGGACCTCGAGCAGGCTTGAGCGCGTCATGCGCGCGATGACGGCCATCGGGATGGTCGCGAGCGCGAGCGCGGGGAGCGCCAAGTGCCGCAAGCCGTCGAGGAAGCGGTCCAGGCGGCCCGCAAGCAGGGCGTCGAGCAGGACGAGTCGCGTGCGCAGCTCGTACAAGTCGGTCGGATCGCTCCGTCCCCCCGCGGGCAGCCACCGGCCGAAGGCCATGAGGAGCAGCAAGCCGAGGAAAAAAACCGGGACCGAAACGCCGGCCAGCGCGCCGACCATGGTGAGGTGATCCCAGAGGCCGCCGCGACGGAGCGCCGCGAGCGAGCCGGCGCCGACCCCGACGAGCGAGGCGATGAGCATCGCGGCGAGCGTCAGCTCGAACGTCGCGGGCAGCGTGCGCCCCAGCTCCGCGGCCACGGGCCGTTTCGTGAGCCAGGAGCGGCCGAGGTCCTGCCGGAGCACGGCCTGTTCGAGGTAACGGACGAACTGTTCGGGGAGAGGGCGATCCAGCCCATACTGCTTCCGCACCCGTTCGACCTCCCGCTCCGGCGCCTTCTCGCCGGCGATCGCCCGCGCCGGATCGCCGGGCATGAGGTGGACGAGGGAAAAGCAGAGGGCCGCGACGGCGAGCAGCGTCGGCAGCGAGACGAGCAGCCGGCGCACGACATAGTGGATCCACGGGCTCCGCGCGGCGCCGAGGCACGCGCGGAGCAAGGCCGCGAGGGGGGAGGGCAGGCGATGGAGGAGACGGGCAAGCATGCGCGGAGGATAGCGGCTGGGGGACGCCGTGTCAACCACGGAGGTCGGGCGGCGGTCGAGTGCGCCTCGACGGCGAGGGCCCGGCCTTGGCGCGGCAGACGTAGGCGTCGTGGCGGATAGAGCATTTCTTGTATTCGCGCGGCGGGCTACTATAATCCCCCCCATGCGCAGAACAAAGATCGTGGCCACCCTCGGCCCGGCGTCCAATTCCCCGGAAATGATCGCCCGGCTCATCGAGGCCGGCGTGGACGTCTTCCGCTTCAACTTCTCCCACGGCACCCGCCAGGAGCACGAGCGGGTGTTCCAAGACGTCCGCCTGGCCTCCGCGTCGGCCGGGCGCGCGATTGCGATCCTGCAGGACCTGCAGGGACCGAAGATCCGGACCGGCCGGCTCGTCGGGGGCGGCCCCGTCCTGCTGACCGCCGGGAAGTCGTTCACGGTGACGACCCGCGAAGTGCCCGGGTCGGCCGAGGTCGTGTCGACGACGTACGCGAACCTGCCGGGCGACGTGCGGCCCGGCGACGTGCTCCTGATCGACGACGGCCTGCTCCGGGTCCGCGTCCTCGACAAGACGGCGACCGACGTCCGGTGCGAGGTGACGCACGGGGGGCCGCTCTTCGAGAACAAGGGGCTCAATCTCCCCGGCGTCCCCCTCAGCACGCCGGCCATGACCCCGAAGGACCTGGAGGACGTCCAGTTCGGCCTCTCCCTGGGCGTCGATTTCGTGGCGTTGTCCTTCGTGCGCCGGCCGGGCGACCTGCAGGGCCTGCGTGAAATCGTGCGCGGCGCGGGGCGCACGACGCCCATCATCGCGAAGATCGAAAAGCCGGAGGCGATCGAGCACCTCGACGAGATCGTGGACGCGGCCGACGGCCTCATGGTCGCGCGCGGCGACCTCGGCGTCGAGGTGAGCGTCGAGAAGGTGCCGGTCCTGCAGAAGCGGATCATCACGCGGGCGAATCACCGCGCGAAGCCCGTCATCACCGCCACGCAGATGCTGGAGTCGATGGTGGCGAACCCGATCCCGACGCGTGCGGAGGCGAGCGACGTGGCGAACGCGATTCTGGACGGCACGGACGCGGTCATGCTCTCCGGCGAGACCGCTCGGGGCCGGTATCCGGTGGAGACCGTGCGGCAGATGGCGCGCATCGCCGAGGAGGCGGAAGGAAGCCTCTACCCCTACGACCGGCCGCTGTCGACGGAGCTGGCGACTCCGTACGTGGTCGAGGAGTCGCTGGTGGACGCGGCGTGCTTCGCGGCGCGCGAGCTGAAGGTCCCCGTGCTCGCGGTGCTCACGGCTTCGGGGATCACGGCCTGCCTGCTTTCCCAGCAACGGCCGGCGATGCGGATCCTGGCCATGACGCCGCGGGAGGAGACCTACCGGCGCATGGCCCTTTACTGGGGCGTGACGCCCTGCCTTTCCCGCGACCTCCGCGATCTGCCGCACTTCATCCAGGAGGCGGAGCGGGCGGCGCTCGACCGCGGGTGGGCGCGCGCCGGTGACCGGATGATCGTGATCAGCGGCACGAGCCCGACGGTCGGGTCCTCGAGCCTGCTGAAGATCCACACGTTCGGGGAGGCGTTGTGAGGGGTGAGGGGGAAAGGGGGGCTGAACCTGCGACGCTACGGAACCGCGACCGTCAGGGAGCGGTCTCAGCGCGTCCGGGCGCGGCCCCGGGTTCGATCCCGCCGAGGCGGAGGGGTTGGGTGAAAAGTGGATGGGCGATGAGGGGAGGAAGGTCGGACGAACCACAGAGACGCGGAGACGCAGAGGATGGCCGGTAGGGTGAACGCCGCAGACACGGCCGGAGCCTGGGACCACCAAGGGCGCCGAGGGGGCGCGGACCTTCGATTTCGAATAGCGATTGGAAATTTTCCGTAGGGGCACGGCGTTGCCGTGCCCACGAAGCGGGCACCCACGATCGCCCATGCACAACGGGGTCGGCGGTTTTGCACCTCGATAACTTTTTATTAACTCCTGGTACGGCTTCCGAGAGTCGGGGTACACGAATGGCGAGAAACACGCACGACGCACCTCTCCGAGAGGGCCTCATCCCCGCACTCGCCTTGCTGGGTCTGACGATTTTTTCCGCCCTCGCGGGCGCGGAGCCTGCGAAGCCCACCGCCCCCGCGGCGTGGGAAAAGATCGTCTCGGAGCGGCTCGCGCAGAAGTGCGAAGCGTTGATCGCGCGGCTGAAGTCCGACGACGCGCAGAAGCGCAAGGGCGTCGTCGACGAGCTGGTCGGCCTGGCCGATCCCGACGGGCTCGCGGTCCTCGTCGCCCTGACGGCGGACCCGGCGGCGGACGTCCGCCAATCCGCCACCCAAGGCATCGGGCTCTTCCCCGAGGGCCCGGCTTCACGCCGCAAAGAGCTGCTCGCGCTCGTGCGCGATCCGGAGCCGGACGTCGCCCGCACGGCGCTCGAGGTGCTGGCCTCGCTCAATGACGCCACCATCGCGCGTGAGATCCTCCCCCTCCTCGGGCACGCGGACCCCGGCGTGCGCGGGGCCGCGGCTCGCGTCCTCGGCTCGGCCCACGACGAAGGGATGGCGAAGGACCTCCTCCCACTCTGCGCCGATGCGGACCCGAGCATCCGCGCGACGGCCGCCTGGGGCCTCGGGGAGATGCGGGCCGGCTCGGCCACGTCCGCGATTCTCAAATTGCTCGCGGACCCGGACGAAGGCGTCCGCACCCAGACCATCGTCGCGGCAAAAAAAATCGGTGATCATGCCTTCGTCCCCGCCCTCGGCAAGCAGCTCCTCGACGAGCGGTTCGGCGTGCGCCAGGCCGCGGTCTGGACCCTCGTGGACCTGCAGGCCCGAGAGGTCGCCCCGCAGCTCCTCCAGGACCTCCACGCGGTGCCGTCCGAGTCCATGGTCGATGCGGCGTGGCTCATCGGAGAGTTCGGCGACGCGGCGCTCGCGCCGTCCGCGCTCCCCCTGCTCGCCGACGCCCGCGCTGAGGTCCGGGCCCACGCGCTCTGGATCCTCGGACGCCTGCGCGTGGAAGCAACGGCGAAGGACGTGCTGCCGCTCGCCAAGGACGCGGAGCCCGCCGTTCGCGCCCAGGCCGCCCGCGCGCTGGGTCGGCTCGGGGGCCCCGGCGCCGCCGCCGCCGTCCGCCCCTTGCTGGCCGACGCATCCCCCAACGTCCGCTACTTCGCCGCCCTCGCGCTCGGCCGGCTCCACGAAACAGCGGCCGCGGGCGACCTGATCCCGCTCCTCGCGGACACCGACAACGTGTCGTTCGTCGAGGACAACCGGCAGGCCGGCCTCGCCACCGTCCACGCCGGCGCGCTCGCGGCGCTCGAGGCGCTCGCAGGCGAGAAATTCAAGGAGACCGACCCCGAGGCCCTGCGCGCGAAGTGGGACGAGTGGTGGAAAGCGCACGGGGGCACGGGGGCCGCCGGCGACGGCAAGAAGTAGCCGGCGGCGAGCGCGGGGAACGAAGTGCGGGGGACGGAGCTGCGACGCGCATCGAGCGGGGAGCGCGCGGACTCAGTTCTTCGAAGGCACCGGCGTGGGCATCGGCGCCTCCGCCGGCGCCTGCGGCTGCGCGGCGCCGTCCCCGGCCGCCGCGGGCATCGCCGGTTTCCCCGCACGCACCCAGGCCGTCAGCCAGTGGCTCGCCGTCGCAGTCGCGGCTTCGCCCAGGCGACGGTCCGCGAGCGCGCCCGTGCGCTCGCGCAGCTTCTCGAAGTACTCGTGCTTCCCGCGCAACGCGTGAAGTGCCGTGTCGCACTCCAGGATCCCCTGCACTTCCGCCTGGCCCGTGGTCAGCGTCTCGAACGCGAAGACCACCGGATCCTCGAGCACCATCGGCGTCCCCAGACTCGCGAGCATCGTCTTGTCGAAGGGATAGCGCTCGAGCAGGTCCGCTTCCCAGAGCTTGTGGATCCCCGTGTTCCCGGTGAGCTGCCCGTCGTAGTTCAGGCAGGCGTGGAGCGGCACGAAGCTGTCCCCCACGTAGTGTCCCAGCCGGCCCGCGATGTCCACGATCTGCGCCTCGTTCCCCGCCTTCATCGCCGCCGTCAACTCCGCGGACACCGTCCCGATATGCCAGGGCAGCACCCCGTACTCGACCGCGCGCTTCGCGCCGAAGCGCCGCATCGCCTCCTCCAGCGTGCGCGGGTACTGGGCCGGATCGCCGGCCGCGTCCAGGTCCAGGAAGTGGCGCGGTCCCTCCTGCGGATCCCGCTGCTTGCGCAGGTCCGGCTCGTTCGCCAACACCAGCAGCTCCGGACGGTGCCTCTCGAAAAACGGCCGCAGCTCCGGGGGCAAAAGGCCGATGGCCCGGTCGTTCACCAGCTCGTGCCCGCGTCTCCCCCAGGCCGGGAGCGGGCCGCACAGCACGAAAAGCAGCGCAAGGGAGAGAAGCGGGACCGGCACGAGTCGATGCGTCATCGGAGTGCACTCCTCGGAGGGAGGGAAATTGACACCTGATCCCGGCGGTCGTATAATCCACCCCGCATCCACGGCAGGGTCCTCCGGACTTTTGCCCCACCCACACATGACACGAAACATGAGGGTAGCATCATGGTCAATGGCGCCGTCTTCATCGACTTCGAAAACATCTATCTGAGCATCAAGAAAGACATCTGCATCCCGCCTCACACGCCGCGCCCCGTGGACATCGCCACGGCACTCCTCTCCGCCTTGAAGAAAATGCTGCGCGACAAGGGCGTCTCCCTGGTCATCGGCCGCTCCTTCTCGGACTGGGACTATTCCGACACCCGGGAGGCGCTGCACTCGCTGGCCATGATGGGCTTCGAACCCCAGTACCTCACCGCGAAGCCGAACAAGAACAGCGCGGACCTGGTCCTGAGCCTCCAGGCCATGGAAATCCTCCTCATGCGCGACGACATCGAGCACTTCGTGATCGTCGGCGGAGACAGAGACTATATCCCAATCGTGCGCCGAATCAAAGAACGAGCGAAAGCGGTCACGGTCGTCGGCTTCCGGCAGAACACCTCCGGCGACCTCAAGGAGATCGTCGGACCGGACAATTTCCTCGACGCGGCGACGCTTCTCCCGCAGCTCATGCAGATGACGCAGTACGTCCAGCGGGAAGCGCCGCAGCCGATGCAGGCCCCGGCTCCGCCGCCCGCGGCGGGCGTTGCCACCGGGCCGCAGGCGCCCCTCGCCGCCGGGCTTGCGGCCGCGCAGACGGCGCTATCGGCTGCCGCCGCCGCGTCGACGACGAACGGGAACGCGGGTTCGCTCGCGGCGACGAGCCCCGGCCCCGCCGTCAACGCGAACGCGAGTCCCGCCGCTCCCGCCACGTCGGGGGCCGCCGCGCCGGAGCCCGCTTCGACCAACGGCGCCGGCCCCGCCGCGGTCCCCGCTCCCACGACGACCGCCGCGGCCGCCCAGGCCGGTGCATGCGCGACGGTTTCGCCTCCGGCCCCCGGCACGGCTCCCGCGGGTGCCCCGGCCGCGGGCCTGCCGGGCATGCCCGCGAGCGGCGAGGGCCCTCGCCCGCCCAGCGATACGACCATCTACCGTCGCTCCCACATGAACATCGAGAACCTCGAGCGCTGCGTCGAACTGCTCGTTCGCGCCCAGGAAACCCACAGGAATGAGCTGATCTGGCTCGCGCCCTTCTTCCGGAATTACATGAACGAGGCCTTTTTCCAGTACTCGAACGAGCAGCGAAAGGAGCTCATCGCCACGCTGCAGCAGATGGGCGCGATCGCCATCAAGAGCATGGAAGGGGACTCCGGTTTCACCTACTCCGTCGTGGAACTGCGCGCCGACCACCCGATGGTGGCGAAGAAAATGACGTCCCGCTCCTTCCGGTCCGTCACCCGCTTCGAGACTCGCGGCGATCGGGTCGGCGAGGCGGGGCGCATGCCCGACCCTGGCCGGGTGCCGGGCCCGGCTGACGCACTCGCGTCCCCGCCGGGTGTGCAGGCCGCCCCAGCGCTTTCGGCGGCCGGCGCCGCTCCCCTGGCCCCTGGATCGGCGCCGACCGGAACGGCCGCCACGACGAACGGAAACGGCGCGGCCGCGGGTCCCGGTCCCGGCGCGCCCGCCGGGTCGCCGGCTGCGGATACCGCAGCCCCCACCGCAACCGCCGCCGCGCCCCCGACCGCGCCCATGGCCTCGCCCGCGGCGCCGCCCCAGCCGGCCGCGCCCGCGCTCCCCGCCGAGCTTGCCCCCACAGCCGCGCGGCCGAATGATCCCCCCTCCCTCCCCCTTGCCCCGGCCCAGCCTGTTGCCGTGACCGTCCCCCTGGACGCGCCTAGTGCTGCCGCGGGAAGCGCGCCTCGAGCCACCGGAGCGCAGCCTCCCGCTCCGTGAGCTCGCCCTCGAGCTGCGCGTCTTCGACCGCCTGGAGGATCTCGCGGAAAATCGGGCCGGGCGCATACCCCAGCGCGAGCAGGTCCTGCCCGGTCACGAGCCGCGGAGGACGCAGCGAGGCCGCCGCCTCCGCCGCCCGGAATTCGGCCAGCTTCTCGCGGCAATACTCGTAAGTGCCGGTCCCGGCCAGCGCGCCCAAGGCGTCCGCGCGGTGCAGCTCCAGCAGCTCTTCCGACCACGGCTCCCGCAGCAGCCGCTTCAGCGTCGCGGTCCGCATCTCGCGGATCGCGAGGAAGCGCATGTGGTGCCCCACCAGCGCCCCCACGCGAGCGGTTTCCTCGCCCGACAGCTTCAGCCGTTCGCAGACCTCGCGGCTCATCGTCTCTCCCAGCTCCGCGTGCCCGTCGAACCGGATCCGGTCCTCCGCGCGCCGGAAGGTCCCAGGCTTTCCCACGTCGTGGAGGAGCGCGGCAAGGGCCAGCGTCCCGGTCGGGCGCGCGGGCAAATTTCGCAGCACGAGGAGCGTGTGCACCCAGACGTCGCCTTCGGGGTGAAATTCCGGCGGCTGCTCCACCCCCTTCATCCGGCACACTTCGGGGAGGACGTGGAGCAGGAGGTCATGCGCGTCCAGTCCCTCGAGCGCCCCCGCGGGTCGGGGCCCGGTCAGCATGCGGAGCAGCTCGTCGCGCACACGCTCCGCGCTCACGCTGAGCACGCGGGGCGCCAGCGCGCGCGCCGACGCGGCCGTCGCCGGGTCGATCGAGAAGCCGAGCTGACAGGCCAGCCGGACCATCCGTAACAGGCGTAGCCGGTCCTCCTCGAACCGCGCCGCCGGCTCGCCGATCGCGCGGATGACGCGCCGCGTCAAGTCCTCCCTCCCCCCGACGAAATCGACCACGCGCGCCGTCACGGGGTCGTAGAACATCCCGTTCACGGTGAAGTCGCGCCGGCGCGCGTCCTCCTCCGCGGAGCGCAGCAGGTCGACGTGGGCGGGGCGGCGGCCGTCCAGGTACGGGCCGTCCCGCCGGAACGTGGCGAGCTCGAACTCCAGGCGCGCGACCTGGACGCGGACCACGCCGAACTGCGCGCCGACGGGAACGGAGCGCGGGAAAAGCGCCTGCACCTCCTCCGGCCGCGCCGACGTGGCGATGTCGTAGTCCTTGGGAGGGACGCCCAGGAGGAGGTCGCGCACGCAGCCGCCGGCGAAGAACGCCTGGTGGCCGCGCTCGCGGAGGCGCTTCAGGAGGGAGACGGCGACTCGTTCGGCTTGCACGACAGTTCCACGCACTCGAAACGCTTCACGTGGTAGGTGGACCCGACGTTGATCGACTCGAGGGCGCCGCGCCGGAGACGGGACGGCGCATGGACGTGTCCGCTGAAATGGTACCGCACTTTCGGGTGGCGTTCGAGGATTTCCCCGAAGCGACGGCTCCCCAGGTAGGCGGCGGCGAACCGGAACACCGGCCCTTCGCCGCGGTAGGCGCGCATCTCGGGGAACGCCAGGACATGGGTCATCGCGACGACCTGGTCCGCGCGCGCCTCCACTTCGTGCAGGTCGGCCTCGAAGCGCGCGGCCAGTTCGCCGGTGAATTCGACATCGGACCGGCCGAGGCGCACGAAGAGCGCGTCGTTCCAGCGCGAGCCGCGGAAGCGCTTCCCCTCGTAACTCGACCCCGGCGGGAGGACGAGCGACTCGTCGGCGAGGCTGTAGTCGTACCAGCCGACGGAGCCGACGAACCCGACGCCGTCGTGGACCACGGGAGCGGCATCCAACATGTGGAAGCCGTGGCGCGCGTACAGCTCCGGGAGCTGCTCCTTGTAGTACCGGTAGGAGTCCCCCGCGGCCAGCCACAGGTCGTGGTTGCCGGGGACCACGAGCTTGAGGGCGGGGAGGTCTTGAAAGAGGTCGAGGAATTCGGCGAGATGGATTTTTCCGAGGCCCACGAGGTCCCCGGCGATGAGGAAGACTTCCGGTCGCGCCGCCGCGATCGAGTCGCGCAGCTCGACAAAGGCGCCGGGGTCGCAACGGGCTCGCAGGTCGAAATGAGGATCGGCGGTGACCGCGATCCTCACTTCACGCTCCGCGTGGTTTCCCGGACCGCCCGCGCCTGATCCGGGGTCAGGTAGCCCCGTTCGACCAGCAGGTCCCACAACCGTTTGGGATTCGGGTCCGCGACCTGCGCCTTCTTCAAGTCCATGCACTCGCGGACCCGGGCCTCGTCCGTCCACTTCTTCAAGACGACGCGACGAGCAAAGACAATCTCCTCGGAACTGAACAAACCACGACCCTCCGATCCTGACGGCGGCGATTTCGCATTATTAAAACACGTTAACTATAGCGGCCGACCCCGTGCAAGTCAAGCGGAGAGTCGGGCACGCCCTCCTGGGCCCCACCCATCTGCTTTCCGACGGTCGCAGCGCCCTCCTCGTCCGCTGCGGCCCTCCAGCCCATGCTGGGCAGCGCTTCCCCGTTCGCGCGAGGCGCTTCGGTGGACGGGTCCGCCCCGCACCCGAACGCGGAGAGGCCATTTTCAGGTCGCCGCCCGGTGTCCGCCGGCCCGCCTCCGGCTTGTCGCGACCGTCAGCCCTTGCCGCCGTGGACCCCGGCGCGGCACCGGACCGCCGAACCCATTGACAGCGCCGGACGGTTCCTCTATAAACGGACGGTGATGAGGCACCCATGCTCGCCCGGGAGAAATGCACATGCTTTTCCGCAAAGCCCCTCTTGACGCCGGCAGGGCATTCCCATGGCTGGTCGCCCTGTTGCTCGCCCTGTCGGCTCCGGACGGGTCACGGAGCGCCTGCGCGGACCTCGTTCGCCTGAAGAACGGCGCGGTCCTCGAGGGACAGGTCACCGAGACGGCGACGGAGGTGCGCGTCCAGCTCCCTTTCGGGGAGATGGTCGTGCCCCGCGGGGATGTGGCCTCCATCGAGCGCGCGGACTCGCCCGCGGAGCTGTACCGCAGGAGAGCGTCCTCTCTCGTACTCACCGACACCGAGGCGCATCTGGAGCTCGCCCGTTGGTGCCTGGCGAAGGGACTCCGCGAGGAGGCACGGCGCGAACTGCAAAGGGTCCTCGCCATCGACCCCGCCCACGGCGCCGCCCGGCTCGAACTGGACCGCCTCGAGGGGCGTGCCCTCCCGCAGGCCGGTCCCGGCTGGATCGAGCTCTCCTCCCCGCCGTTTCTGCTCCGCAGCCCGGGCCGACCTGAATTCCTGGAGCGGCTGCAAGGCCCCGTGCAGGCCCTGGTGCGAGCCTTCGTCGCCGAGCTGGACACCGCGCTACGACCGAAACCCCTGGCCGGGCCCTACCCGGTTCAGGTTTTCACCCGGGCGGAGGACTTCCAGACCTACGTGGCCCGCACCTATCCGAAAATCGCGTTCGTCTCCGAGTCAAGTCGCGCGTGCCTCCGCGGCTATGCCGATCTGGGCAAGAACGAAGTGCTCGCCCTCGAAGACTCCGACGAGCGCGACCGAGGCGTGCCGGAGACCCTCCTGCACGAAATCACGCACCTCCTCGTCCGCGAACAGCTTCAACTGCCGGTCGTGGTGGAGGCGCCGACCCAGGCCGAGCTGGCCCTGCACGTGACCGCCCTGGAGGAGCGGATGAAGCGCAAGGCGGGCACGATCTGGATCGACGAGGGGCTCGCGAATTTCTTCGGCGGCAGCACGTATCGGAACGGCGCGCTCCTCGTGGGTCGACTGCAGCGTGGAGGGGAAATGGCCCGGTGCCTCGCGGAGCTGCAGGAGATGCTGCGCGCCGGCAAGGCGCCCCGCCCGAACGCGCTGGTCGCCGCCGATGCGGAGGACTTCGGCGGCCCGGAGCACGCCGCCTACTATGGCGCGGCGTGGGGATTCGTGCACTTCCTTCTCCTCGGCTCGGAGGGACGCTATCGCGGGGCCTTCCTCACGGCCGTGGACCAGTATCGCCGGGGACGCGGCGGGCTGGCCGCGTTTCGAAGGGCCTTCGGCTGCGATCCGAACGACCTCGAGGGGGGCTGGCGGGCGCACGTGCTGGCGCTCCGAGCCGGACCGTGATCGAAGTCAGGCTCGCGCCCGAAACCGAATGGGAACCACAGATTTCACAGCGCGGCGGTGCCGCAGCCAGGCGACGACGGAACCACAGATTTCACAGATTAACGACGATTACACAGATTCGGAATCTGTGTAATCGCGTGGAATCTGTGAAATCTGTGGTTTTCGCGGCGCTCGACCCAAACAAGAATTGTCGCAAGAAAACAATCTTCGAACGATTAGCAGCACAGGGCAGCCGCCGGCCGCAACAAAAGGGACGAGCCACCGAAGACGCCGAAAACACGGAAAGACGAACCGCGCATTTCGCCGATTTCGCGAATTTTCTGCGGAGAATTCGTTGCCAGAAAAACAAGCTTTTGCGAGCTTGTGTCACAGATTAGAATGGTCGCAATCTGTGGTATCTGTGAAATCTGTGGTTCGTCGAGCTTTGGTTGCGGCCATCGGCTGCTCTGGCCCGGCTCTCCGCCCGCACACCTGCGAAAAACGTTGCCGCCCCCGCGTGGACGGCATATCATCGCCGGGCACCATCCCACACTCGGAAACGAATTCGAAGACGGTGGTTTCCAATCCGGGCGTCCTCGGCGCACCGAGGGGAAAGAGAAGCATGGGGAAGAAGCACAAGAAGCACCACAAACACGAGCCGCACGGCCAGGGAGGAGACGCGAAGCCGGCCGGGGGCGGCGGCCCGGGCGCGCCCGCCTCCGCCCCGGGACCGGGACCTGGAGCCGTTGCCCCCGGCACGCTGCCGGCGCCACCCGCGCCCGCGCCGTCGGCCCCCTCTTCCCCGCCCTCGGCAGCCCCCGCACCCGCTGCGCCCGTCGCCTCCGCGGCCTCGGCGCCTGCGACCGCCTCCGCCCTCCCTCCGGCCTCGGCCTCACCCGCGCCCACACCCGCACCGGCGCCGACCCCCCTTACCGTGCCCACGTCGGCCGGCGCGGCCGGCGCGGCCGCCGGGGCCACCGCGGCCGGCGCGGGGACCGAGGACAACCTCGCAGGCTGCTTCACCCGCACCTTCTGGTCGGTGGTCGGGCCCGCGGTGCTCCTGCTCATCGCCACCCTGATCGGCTTCGACCACGCGCCGGTCGGCGCCGGCCTCGATTGGGTGTACGTTCTACTCGCGGCCTTGATCCTGGGCGCGCGGGTGCTGGAAGCGCGGCAGGCGCGCCCCGGCGCCCCGGTCCCGCCGGGCGGCGACCTCTCCCGTTTCGTCCCGCTCTTCGCAGGAGCGGCCCTGGCACTGCTCTTCCTCGCCCACTTCGTTGGAAGGCTCACGTCCCGGTGATCGGCCGCTTGCGTTTCCATCCCCGCTCCCCGCGGGCCCCCGTCCTGCGGGCCGTCTTCACGGCCGTCGCAGCCGGGGTCTTTTTTTTCCCCGCGCTCGCCTTCGCGGAGGGCGGGCCGGTGCAGGAGCAGCCGCTGGGGCTGAGGCTCCCGCTCTTCAGCGTGCTCCCCTTCGCCGTCCTTCTCCTGGGGATCGCGGTCCTGCCGCTCTTCGCCCACCGCTGGTGGGACTCCCATTGGAACAAGGGCCTCGTCTGCACGCTGCTCGGCGTCCCCGTCGGACTCTGGATCGCCGGCCTCGATTCGCACGAGTTGGTCGATCGGGCCAAGGAGTACGTCTCCTTCATCGTCCTCCTGGCGACGCTCTACGTCATCTCCGGAGGCGTCCACGTCAAGGGCGCCCCCTCGGGCACTCCCCTGCGCAACACTCTCACCCTGGCCATCGGCGCCGTCCTCGCCAGCCTCATCGGCACGACCGGGGCCTCGATGCTCCTCATCCAGCCCTTCCTGCGCGCCAACGAGGGCCGCGCCAGGCGCGACCACCTGGTTCTTTTTTTCATCCTCGTCGTGGCAAACGTCGGCGGCAGCCTCACCCCCCTCGGCGACCCCCCCCTCTACCTGGGCTTCCTGCGCGGGGTCCCCTTCTTCTGGACCCTCGGCCTTTGGCCCGCCTGGGCGCTCGGGGTCGGGTTCCTGCTCGTGGTCTTCCACTTCGTCGACAGCTTCGTCTTCGAGCGGGAAGAGCTGGCCACCAAGGGCTCGCTCCTGGAGGAAGTCAGCCGGCGTCCCAAGCTCGTCCTCGAGGGCGTCACGAACTGCTTCTACCTCGCGCTCGTCGTCGCGGCGGCCTTCCTGAGCGGCAAGTACGACTGGCCCTTCGGCGTCCGGGAAGGGCTCATGGCGGGGCTGGCCCTCGCGTCCCTCCGAACCACGCCGCGCGCGGTGCGCGAGGCCAACCGCTTCAGCTTCGCTCCCATCCTCGAAGTCGCCGTGCTCTTCGCCGGGATTTTTCTCACGATGATCCCCGCGCTGGCGATCCTGCACGACCGGGGCCACATGCTCGGCATGACGCACCCGTGGCAGTTCTTTTGGGGCTCCGGCGTCCTCTCGAGCTTCCTCGACAACGCCCCGACCTACCTGACGTTCCTCGCCCTCGCCCAGGGCATGGGGCTCACGCCCGAGGTGGTCGGCATCCCCCACCTCTTCCTCTCCGCGATTTCCATCGGGTCCGTCTTCATGGGCGCGAACACCTACATCGGGAACGGACCGAACTTCATGATCAAGGCGATCGCCGAGGCCAACGGCGTCCGCATGCCGTCCTTCGGCGGGTATGTCTGGCGCGCCGGCCTCGTCCTCCTGCCCCTCTACGTCGCCCTCACGTTCCTTTTCTACGTCTGACGCGGCGGCGGCTCCCCCCGCTCCCCGGCGCCCGTACTGCCCGCCGCGGCCCGCCCTTCGCCTGCACTCTTTTTTTCGACCGCTCGCGAGGCGGCGTCCCGGGCTGCTTCCTTCGGCGCCAGGGACAGCGCGCCCTCCTCCGTGGCCAGCGAGAGCGTCCCGGCCCCTGGGCCCGGGTCCGCCAGCGAGAGGCTGCCGACGCCTCCCTCGACGCCGAGCCGCGCGTGGATGGCCTTCACGGCCGCGTCGATCGCGCGGCGCAGCTCGCCATCGAGAAGCCGCCCGCTCGCCCCGGCGCAGCCCCGCAGCGGCTCGACCGCCCGCAGCCCCCCCACCCGGCCCAGCGTCGCCGCCGCCCGGAGCCTCACCTGCGCGTCCTCGTGGCCGAGCAACCGGATCGACGTCTCCTCCGCGCGCGGGTCCCCGGTTTCCCCCAGCTCCTCCGCGATGACCGCGGCCACCGCCGCCGGCGCGCCACGCAGCGCCCCCACCAGACGATCGAACCCGAGGGGTCGCCCGAGCCGGGTGAGCGAGCGCACGCCGATCCGAAAGACCGCGGCGCTCCGCCCCTCCGCGAGCCCCTCCAGGAGCGGGACGAGTCGCTCGCGGGGAAGCTCCCCGACGAGATGGAGCAGGGCACCGGACCGCACTTCATCGGGCAGGTCTTCCTTCGCGACGAGCGAGATCAGCGCATCCCATCCGGCCTGGCCGAGGTGGGTGCCGGCCAGCAGGCGGATGCGCGGCTCCAGGTCCTGCACGGCCGCGCGCAGGGCGGCCTCGGTGACCGGGCTCTCCGCATAGTGGGCGAGGAGCAGCTCCAGGTTCCGATGGCGCGCGCCGGGATTCGGATCGCGCGTCGCGTTGTGGGCGAGGCGGTCCCTCACCCCCTTGCGCTCGAGCGAGAGTCGCCGCACCGCCGCGACCGACGACCGCACCGTCTCGAGGATCGACGCGACCTCCGTGGGCACGCCGGCGACGGGCAGGAGGAGCACGCCGCTGTGCAACCCGCCGCCGCGCAGCCGGACCAGCGTGGCGAGGTCCTTTCGCGTTTGAAAATCGAGCGCGGCGATGGTCGAGAGTTCGGGACCGGCCGCGAAGACGCCGGCATCGAACTCCTCGTCCCCCGTCCGGACCCGGCCCGCCCCCTCCGGCGCCACGCCCGGCGGGAGCACCATCAGGTCCGCCGGCAGGTCCGGGCCGGTCACTCGAAACCGCGTAGTCTTCCCGGAGGCCCCGCCGGAGTACTGTTCGAGGACTTCCACCTGCACGGCAAGGCCGTCGAGCGTCCCCGACAAGCGACGCGGGGTCCCCCACCAGCTCCCGTCGAAGGACAGCCCGAGGTGCGCGCCCGCGCGTCGCCAACGCCGGGCGCGGTGCTTTGCGTGCAGCCAGGGAATCGCCCCGGACAAGAGGAGCAGGAAGCCGGCCCACGCCCAGAGAGTGTCCATCGACCGGTGACCGCCGACCAACGCGTTGCCGAAGCTGACCGGAACCGCCGGCTACAGCAGCCGAACCACGGGCTCTTCGCGCATGAGCCAGCGGCGTGTCTTGAGATCGAGCACCGTCGCGCAGAGCCATCGCTCGTCGTTGACGCCGAAGCAGATCTCGAGACGCGGCGCCCGATCGCTCGGCGAGTGGGGCGGGTCCAGCCGGCCCAGGGCGGGATTCGATTCGTTGAGCGGGACGATGATCCGTTCGTCGCCGTCCCGCCGCGCGCCCAGGGTGTGGAGCGCGCCCGCGGCGTCCCAGACGAAGTGTCGTTCGTTGCCGCCCCAGTTCGACCCGATCTCGGCGATCACGAGCTTGAACATCGTCTCCGGTTCGCCGAGCGAGCAGGTCGGGATGAGCTTGCGCTTCCAGAAGTCGCCGCCCGTCGGGAAGCGCGTCCCGCGGGGGACGATCACCGTGTACTCGGGCTTGTGGGTCTGGGCGTCGTGCGTGACGAAGGCATAGTCATGGATGATGAAGTCCGACTGCGTGTAGGCGTTCGCGGAGTAGACGCAGGCCCCGTACGCGACCGCCTCGAACGGCTGCCAGGCGCGCACGCGGCTGCGGCCGAAACGCGCCTCGAAGAGAGGGTAGATGCCCGGGAGGAGGGTGGAGCCGCCGACCATCAGGACCTCGTCGACCTTGTCCGCGTCCACGCCCTGGGTGCGGGCCTGGGTGTGGATCTCCCCGAGGCACCCTTCGATGGTTTCGTAGAGTCCCTTTTTTTTGAGCACCTCGACCACGTCGTCGCGGCGGACCTCGAGCCGCACCGGGCGGCCCGGGTCGGAAGCGTCCAGGCGGCGGTAGTGGTCCGGCGGCGTGAGCCCCAGGCTTTCGGACTCCTTGAAGTACACGGCCTCCTTCACGCGCCGCACCTCGGCGAGCATGAGCCGATACCAGAAGACGACCACGTCGTCGGTGGCGTCCTCGCGAAGCTGATAGCCGAGGCGGCGGGAAAAGTCCTCCATGAGCCAGCGGTCGATGAGGTCGCCCCCCAGCGGCCGGCCGACCTTGGCGACGACGCGGCAACGGCCCGCCTGGGCCTCGCGCGCCGCGAGCGCGATGAGGGCGAGGTGGAAGGTGCCGCCGCCGAAGTCCGCGACCAGGACGAGGCGGTCTTTGCCGGTGCCCAGTCCATAGCCCATGGCCGCGGCCACCGGCTCGTCCACGAAGCGCATCTTCCGAATGCCGAGGTTTTTTCCGATCCGCTGGACCTCTGCGCGGTAGCCCTCGTACGCGTCCACCGGCGCCGCGACGGCCAGCTCGCGGACCCGTTCCCCGGTGACGCGCTTGACTTCGGCGAGCAATTCGCGGAGAAAGGTCTGCGCGACGTCCCGCGCGGTGTAGGAGCGGCTCCCGACGCGGACGACCGGCCGGAGGGGCTCGGTGGCGAGGTAGGGCTTGAAGCCCGGGAGGTAGCTCGGGTAGATCCGCAGGCGGTTGCGGTCGAGGGCCGGCCGGCCGATGAGCGCGTGCCGGCCGAGGAAGAAGCGGCGATTGATGAAGCCCCACTTGCCGATGCGGGAGAAGAAGTCCAGCTCCTCCAGCAAGTGGGTGGCGGAGGGGACCATGCGCGGCGCCTCGAGCGGGTCCTCGCCGCCGGGCTTCCTGCAGACGCCGGGCAGCTCGACGAGGAGGGGCCGCGCCTCGGCGGCGTCCCAACGGGCCATGCCCGTGTTCGTGGTCCCGAGGTCGAGCGCCCATCCGGACATGGCGTGGGTGTGCCTCCAGCGCGGCGGGGAACGGGGCCCGCGGTGAGGATTCGGGCGCCTGCCGGGGACGCGCCCGAGGTCGCGGTGGGGGGATTCTATCCGGAAGTGCGGGCGGACGTCAACCGGCGTGGCGTGGAGACGCAGGGGGGCGCAGGCGGCAGAACGCCGGGGCGCGGCGCCGGGGGCAGCTAGTGGCACCGCTGAAAGGGAGGACGCCGACCGATGGGCGATGCTCGAAGGTCCCGTCCACTCGTGCCCTCAAAGGGGCAGGTAGCGCACCTGCCCTTCCCACTCGCCTTCGTAGCTGCACTCTGCGAGAAGCAGGAGGTCCTCGATGGCGCGGCCGATGGGGAGGTCCTGGCTCACTGCGAACAGACCGGGCATCGGAACCCCGCTCGCAGCGCGAGAGTAGGCCTGCCTTGTCATCGTGCTGACATCGTGAGTGAGAACCACCCTCCCGTCCTGACCCGCACGGGCCAGAATGGACGAATCGCTCGCCCCGGCCAAGCCCACGTCCTGAACTCGGACAACATCCAAGGCAGGAAGTCGACGGAGAAGTCCGCGGAGGACATCGTTGTCAAAATCCTCGTCGACCAGGAACCGCAAGCTGGCGCTCAAGGTGACGGGACTCGGCGTGCCAGGAGGCGCTGTCGGACACCCTCGGGGGGGAAACGGGCTTCGTTTTCCTCGCGCACTTGCGCCTCCATGCTCTGACGCTCATGGAGGTACGCCTCGATTTCGTCCCGCCGCCAAAGGTAATAGGCAATGACGCCGTAGATGTCCGTCAGATGAAGTGAGGGGTATTTCAATAGGATCTCTTCGGCGGCACAGCCGTTCTGGAACGCGGTGATGACGCTCTCCAACCGGACCCTTGTGCCCCCAACGCGCGCGACTCCTTCTGCATCGTGTCGAATCGGGGCTGGTTCGGCAGCAAGGGTATCGAGGGTGGTCATGGAGGCCTGCTCTGAAAAGGAGGGAGAGGTCCCCGTCGGAGCGCGTCGCCATCCCGGGTGGGTGCGAAACTGGTCCGGGGAAGGTGGTGCGTTCCCAAGGGGAGGCAACTGCATTCTAAGCCCCCTCGTGTGGTCGAAGCAAAGGATTTCCAGCCCGAGATCTGCTTCCTTCCGCGCATTCGTCAGCGCAGGGTGAGCCTCGAGTCGTGAGCGAGCCGGGAGTCGCCTCGAGGGAGAGGCAAGGCGCTTGAGGCCGCCGGCCTCACCCCCCGAGCAGCGCCTGCAGCTCCTGGTACCGCGCGACCAGCTTCACCCGGTCCACGGTCCGGTAGAGCGAGGGCAGGAACTCCTTGCTCGTGCACTCGACCACGGCCGCCAGCTCCTGCAACTCCACCTCGTGCTTGTAGGTCGGCGGGATGAAGTCGCGCACCTCGCGCGAGAAGTCCTCCCGCGTGACCGCCGCATGCCCCTCCAGGATCGACCGCCGCTTCGCCCGGACCACCAGGCCCTCCACGTCCGCCCCCGAGAGCTTGCCGTCGGTCGGGATCTCCTGCTCCGCCCCTTCGGCGATCGCCGCCTTCTGCTTCTTCCCCATGATCCGCACCAGGCCGCGCCGCTCCGCCTCGTCGTCGGGATAAAACAGCGGAATGTGCACCTCCGCCCGGCCCTGCCGCTTCAGGTCGACGGGCAAGAGATCCGGCCTGCACGTGAGCAGGAACCACAGGATCCGCCCGCGATACCGCGTGTCCCCCATCTGGCTCGCGAGCTGCGAAAAGACGCGGCTCGAGGTCCCGCTGTCCCCCGACGCCTCGCGCCGGCCCACGGCCGCGTCCGCCTCGTCGATGATCACGCCGACCGGGCCCGTCGCCTTCAGCACGTTCAGGATCTTCTCCCAGTTCCCTTCCGTGACCCCCTGCCACTGCGAGCGGAAATTCAGGAGCTTCACGCACGGGATCCCGATCTCGCCGACGAAGCAGGTGATCAGGAACGTCTTCCCCGTCCCCACCGGGCCGCAGATCAGGTAGCCCATCGGGACGACGTCGAGCTTCCCCTCCTTGATGAGCCGCGCGTCCTCCCGGAGCCAGCGCTTCGCCGCGTCGTGCCCGGACACGAGGTCGAGGGTGTAGCTGGGCTGCAGGAATTCCAGGAGGCCGTAGCACTCCTTCTCGATGAGTTCTTTCTTTTTTTCGACGACGTAGGCGAGGGAGATGCGCTTCCGGTTGCGCAGGGCCTCGTTCACGAGGTGCAGCAGGTTGATCCGCGTGAGCCCCGCGGTCAGCTCGGAGAGCACCTCGGGCGTCAGGTCCGACAGCTCCAGGAAATCCTTCCCCTGCGAGAGGGAGACGACGAATTCCAGCCGCTCGTCCCCCATGGGGTGCGGGATCTCGATCTTCGCGGTGTAGGGGTTGTTGACGACCATGCCGTGCAGCTCGGCGAGGTTTTGCACGACGAGGCAGATGGTCACGTCGTTGGCGAGGAAGAGCGGGTCGCGCGCCCACTTGAGGAGCGTGATGAGGTTCGAGCTCTCGTCGGTGGACTGGTAACTGAGCTGCCCGGCGGGGCAGATCATCTCGGCGTACTCGATGACGATGGCGATTTTTTTTCGCGCGGCCGCGTTCATGGTGCGCGTGCGCACGTAGCGTTCGAGGAAGGGCAGGGCGCGCGACGCCTCGCGCGGCAGGCCGGCGGCGTACTTGGTGCCTGCGACCGCGTCCACCGCGGCCGCGACCTGGTGAAGGTCCTCCATCATCTTCGGGGAGGCGGCGCTGATGCCGGCGGAGAGGTCGTAGTAGAGCACGAGGTCGCGCTGCGGGAAGACCCCCTGGGCGAGGAAGTCGCGGAGCGGCACGAAGGTGGCGTTGCCGGCGGGGTCGCGCAGCGGCACGAGGTCGTGGATGTTCCCGTGGATGAGGAACTGCGACGTGGTGCCGCCGCGGTATTTCTCCGCGAGCTGCTGGGCCCACAGGGGCATGCGTTCGATCGGGTCGGACATCGACGGTTACCCCTTCGCGCGTTCGGCAGGGCCGATGGTCTTTTCGCCTTCCTTCGCGGGGCCGGCGGACTCCGCGGCGGCGGGCGTGGCGAGGCCCATCTCCAGCTTGAACTGGTCGAGGAGCGCCCGGCCTTCCATTTCGCGGGCCTTCTCCTCCATGTCGATGTCCTTCATGTGGATCGTCTCGGCGGCCATGGCGAGCTTGCCCTGGGCCTCCGCGGACTTCCCCTTGAGCTTTTGCAGCATCTCGTCGTGGGTCGTGTCGACGCCGCCGACTTCGAACTTCTCGAAGACGCCGGCCAGCTCGGTCTTCCACTTGGAGGCGTCCGCCTCGCGAATGGCCAGCATGGCCTCTTCGGTCTTGCGCTTCATCTCGCTCATGTAGCGTTCCTTGAGCTTGACGAGCGAATCGTAGCCGGCCTTCGCGCCGCGATGCTGCTCCTGGTTGCGGGCAAGCGCCTCCTGCGCGGTCTTGAGGCGGACGGCGAAGTCGGCGGCGAGCTTCTCCTCGCCGCTGGCGAGACACGCCTTGATCTTGCCGGTCAGGCCCTTCACCTGTTTCTCGTACTCGGCGGCCTCCTCCTCGAGGCGGATGATGCCGGCACGGGCCTTCGCGAGCCCGGTGTTGATCTCCGGCACCTTGTCCTGCATGTCGCGGATGTTCTGTTCGAGGATGAGCTTCGGGTCCTCCGCGGCCCCGACGAGGGCGCCAAAGAAGGACCGGATGGCGCGCCAAAGGCGAGTGAACATGGTTGCACGCTCCGAATACGACCGGGATCCGCCCGCGAATGGGAAGCGGGCTATTATAGGAAGCCGCGGGACCGAGTCAACCGAAAAGGCTTGGCGCAGCGGACAGCGGTCGCCGCTTGCCCGAGCGGCGCGGCGGCGCTAGAATACCGGCATGCGCACCCCCACTCCCCGGCCCCGCCCGTCGAAGAGACGCGGCACGCGGGCCCCGGTTCTCTTCGCCTCGCTCCTGGCGCTCGGACTGCTCACGGGCCTGGCGACCCGCGGGACCGCCTCGGCCGAGCCGCCCCAGGAGCCGGCCCCGCGGGCGGAGCCGGAACCCGTGGGCCCGGCCGAGACGCCTGCCCCGCCCCGCCCCGCCCAGCGGCCTCGCACGCCGCGTCCGACCACGGTTTTCGTGGACCGGATCGAGTTCGCCTGCACGGCGCCGGAGCAGGAGCCGCCGGCCGCCGCCCCGCGAGCGCGCGGCACGGAAGGCCGAAGCCAGACGCTCGACGTCTGGGATCAGAGCGCGGAAGGGCTTCACCCGGAGTTCTTCGACGTCGCCGGGTACCTCGTCAATCCGGAGGCGGAGCGGCTCGAGGGCCTGGAGCTGGAGGTCCGTGTCCGCTACCTGATCGGGCCGGTCCTGCGGCACGATGCGGGCGAGTTCTGCGGTCTCCTGGACTACGAAGAGAGCTGGGAGCGCTCGGAGTGGATCGCGGGGCCGGGCCCGTACCGGCACGCGGTGGCGGAGTTGGCGGCCGGGCAGACGAAGAAAATCTCCTTCAAGAACCTGAGTCTCCGCCCGGCTCTCGACGAAGCGCGGCGGGAGGGCAAGTGGCTGTGGCGCGTGGAATTCTCCTTCGTGCTGCGCCGCCCCGACCGGGACCTGCTTTCGCAGCCGCCACCGCTGGGGCGCGTGCTCGAGGTGTTGCCGGCGGAGTAGACGGGGGCGAGGCGCGCGACCGGGGCGCCGGTGGGCACGGGGCGGCGCCCGTCAAGATCGTTGACAGGGGGGTCGGCGTTGCTATAATTCGTCCCTTTTGTTTCCGACGCTCCGCAGGGACGAACGCATGAAGTGGCCGCGTCTCGCGACCGCTCTCCTCCTCGGGCTGCTGGCTCTCGCGCCCGCGGCCCCCGCCCAGGACACGCCGCCCGCCGGCGCGGGCACGCCACCGGCGGGCCCCGCCGCGCCGGCGAATCCCGCCGCCCCTCAGGCCCCACTCACGCCCGATGCCCCCGCCGCCCCCGCGACGACCGACCTCCCCCCCGAAAAGCAGGGACCCGCCGTCAAGGAGAAGGAGTCCCGCGTCACCTACCAGACCATCCAAAGCTGGAAGCAGGGGGAGACCCGCGTCACCGTCCTCCTCGGCAACACGGAGCTGATCCAGGCCGGCACCTACCTTCGCGCGGACAGCCTCGTGGGCTGGAGCCAGGAGAAGCCCCCGGCGCCCGAACCCGAAACGGACGCGGCCGGCGAGCCGCCGGGCGCGGCGGACAAGGAGGAGAAGATCCTCTTCGACGAGGTCTACGCCGAAGGGAACGTCCGCCTGATCCGCCGCGGCGGCGAACAGATCGAGTCCGACCAGGTCTACCTCAATTTCCGCGAGCATACCGGCGAGGCCATCCACAGCCTCATCCGCCAAACCACGGAAAAAAAAGGTACAACCGTCGTCATCCGCGCCGAAAAGGTCCGGCAGATCGACCGGGAGCGGTTCGTCGCCGACAACGCCGAGATTTCGCAGTGCGACTTCGGCGATCCGCACGTCTCCCTCCAGGTGAAGCGGATCGACTTCCGACGGGACGAGGCGCGCGGCGGCAAGGCGAGCTTCGCCCACCTCATCCCCCAGACCTCGGGCTTTCCGCTCCTGTACATCCCCTACTACTGGTTCCGCATCGGCCAGAGCTATCCCCTCCGGGCCGTGTCCATCTCGCAGTCCTCGCAGTTCGGGCACGTCGTCCGCACGGATTGGGGGCTCGCCCTGAAGCGCAAAGTGCTGGACGAGAACGGCAAGCCCGTGCTCGACAAGGACGGGACCCCGAAAACAAAAAAGTGGGGCGACCTCCTCCTCAACGTGGACTACCTCGAGAAGCGCGGGATCGGCGCCGGCATCGACCTCGACCTCGAAGTCGACCGCACGACGGGGTACCTCAACTCCTACTACATCCACGACGACGGGCCCGATGCCAGCCGCTCCTTCGACCAGCAGTTCCTCCCGCAGGCCCAGGAGGATCGCGGACGGCTGCGCCTCTTCAGCCGCACCCAGGTCACCGACAAACTGCGTTTCGACGCGGAGCTGTCCTTCCTCAGCGATCGCTTCTTCCTGCCGGAGTTTTTCAAGCGGGAGTTCCAGGAGGGGAAAGAGCAGGAGACCTACGGCTACCTCCGGTACGTGGACGGCAACTTCGGAGGGACGCTGGACGCGAAGGTGAAAATCAACGAATTCCTGGAGGAGGTCGAGTACCTCCCACGCATCGGGGCGCGCTGGATCGGTCAGCCGCTCGTCGAGGAGAAGCTCTACTACACGACCTTGAACGAATTGGCGTACGTGCGCTTCAACCCCGACATCGCCGGCGACGCCCGGCTCTTCGAGTCGGTCCGGTTCGACACCTACCACGAGCTTTCGTACCCGCTCTCGGCCGGGCCCGTGCAGGTCCTCCCCTTCGTGGGCGGACGCGTGACGGCCTACGACGAGGACGCGAGCGGAAACGGCCCCCTCAACCGCTTCCTGGCCTCGGCGGGCGTACGCTGCTACCTGCAGGCCAACCGGGTGTTCGACGTCGAGAGCCCGGGCCTCGGCCTCCACGGCCTCCGGCACATCACTTCCCTCGACGTGCGCCCCACCGCGAACTTCGGCTCGAGCGAACGATTCCAGGACCTGCACAATTTCGACACGGTCGACGCCGCGGACGACTTCGCGGAGGTCGCCCTGGAGTGGCGCCACCGGTTCCAGACGCAGCGGCTCCGGCGGAGCGCGGACGGCAAGGAAGCCTACCAGACGCTGGAGTTCCTGAGCACGGGGCTCGAGGTCGAGTACTACCCGGACCCGGGCCGCGACACCTCCGCGGTGCGCCCGCAGAACTTCCTCTACCCCATGAACTGGATCACGAGCACGCCGGAGGTCGGCGGGGGCTTCGACCAGAACGAGTGGTCCAACCTCCACTGGGACGCGACCTTCACGCCCGACCTGCCCTACTCGGCCTCGACCGAGGTGGAATGGAACCCGCAGAACGGCAAGGTGGAGAGCTGGACGTCCGGCGTGACCGCGAACCCGGCGGGCTGGATCACGGTCGGCGTGTCCAACCATTACATCCGCGGGCTCACGAGCGCCGTGATCGCCTCGGTGTCCTGGCAGGCCTCCGACAAATGGTACGTCCGCGCGCAGGAGAGCTTCGATTTCGAAAAGAACGCCTTCTTGAAACACAGCATCTCCTTTGCGCGCGACGTGCACGACTTCGACGCGGAGCTCTTCGTCCACATCGACCGCGGCACGGACGACCTCACGGCGGGGTTCGCGATCACGCCGAGGGTGAACGGCAAGTCGCGGAGCAAGATCATCAACGGGGTCGGGTACGACCGGACGCCGTAAAAAATCCCAAATCTCAAATCAGCAGTCCCCCGAGGGAGAACGCGATCCATGCAGCTCAGCATCATCGGCACAGGGCACGTCGGACTGGTCACCGGGGCCTGTTTCGCCGAGTACGGCAACCAGGTCGTCTGCGTCGACAACGACGTGAGGAAAATCGAAACCCTCCGCGGCCGCAAGATGCCCATCTACGAGCCCGGCCTCGAAGAGCTGGTCCTCAAGCATGTGGACGCCGGCAAACTCCGCTTTTCCACCGAAATCCGCGACGCCGTCCGCGACGCCGAGGTCATCTTCATCTGCGTCGGCACGCCCCAGCTCCCGAGCGGCGCCCCGGACCTGAGCTACATCGAGGCCGTCTCCCGCGAGATCGCACGCCACCTCGAGGAGTACCGGATCATCGTCGAGAAGAGCACGGTCCCCGTCCAGACCGGGCAGAGGGTCAAAATGACGATTTCGAAATACGTCAAAAAGGACGTCCCCTTCGACGTCGCCTCCAATCCCGAATTCCTCCGCGAGGGCTCGGCGATCTCCGACACGCTCCACCCCGAACGCGTCGTGATCGGCGTCGAAAGCAAGCGCGCCGAAGACCTCCTGCGCCGGATCTACGAGCCCTTCAACTCCACCTTCGTCGTCACCGACATCCACAGCGCGGAGCTGATCAAGCACGCCTCCAACGCCTTCCTCGCCCTCAAGATCTCGTTCATCAACTCCGTCGCGAACGTCTGCGAGGCGACCGGCGCCGACGTCGAAGAGGTGGCCCGCGGCATGGGCCTCGACACCCGCATCGGGAAGGGCTTCCTGCGCGCGGGCATCGGGTACGGCGGGTACTGCTTCCCGAAGGACGTCGAGGCGCTGATCCGGATCGCCCACGACCTGCGCTACGACTTCGGGATCCTCCGCGAGGTCCAAAACGTGAACGTCGACCAGCGGATCCGCTTCGTCAACCGGATCGAGAAGGAGCTCTGGGTCCTTAAGGACAAGACCATCGGCCTCCTCGGCCTCTCCTTCAAACCCAATACGGACGACATCCGGGAGTCCCCCGCGATCGAGGTCGGGCGCGAGCTGCTCCGGCGTGGAGCGAAGGTCAAGGCCTACGACCCCCAGGCGATTCCGCACGTCCAGCGGGACGCGAAGATCTCCGAACAGCTCAAAGGCGTCGTGTTCTGCAAGGACGCCTACGAGGCCGCCGCCGATGCCGACTGTCTCGCGCTTGTCACCGAGTGGGACGAATTCAGAAAACTCGATTTCGAACGCATCAAGTCGACCATGAGCCATCCCACGATCCTCGACGGGCGCAATTTCTTCGATCCCGCCGCGCTCAAGCGCCTCGGCTTCACCTACCATTCCGTCGGCCGCGCTTGACGGCCGCGCGCGGGAGGGACCGCTCATGACACGCGCCGTGTACCCCGGCTCCTTCGATCCGGTGACCCGCGGTCATCTCGACGTGATCACGCGCGGCAGCCGCGTCCTCGAAGAGCTGATCGTGGCCGTCGCGGACAACCCGTCGAAGTCCGCCCTGTTTTCGACGGCGGAGAGGATGGACCTGCTCCGCTCCGTCACCCAAGGACTCCCCAACGTCCGCATCGACGCCTTCCAGGGCCTCGCCGTCGACTACCTGCGCCGCGAGGGACACCGCGTCCTCCTGCGCGGGCTCCGGACCATGTCCGACTTCGAGGCCGAGTTCCAGATGGCCCTCACCAATCGCGCGCTCCTCTCCGACCTGGAAACCCTGTTCGTGATGACGAGCGAGGAGTTCGCCTTCATCAGCTCCCGGCTCGTAAAGGAAACCGCGGGCCTGGGAGCGGACGTGTCGAAATTCGTCCCCCCGCAGGTCCTGCCCGCGCTCGCGGAAAAGCTCCGCCGGCGCTGACCCGATCCGCCCCCTCGGAGGATTCTCCCGCCATGCGCCGCGTCCACCTGCCGCTCTCGCGTCTCGCCCTTCTCCCCTTCTTCGCCCTCGTCCCCGTCCTCCCGTCCGGTTGCTCGTCCACGGCGGGCACGGAGGCCGACGGAGCGAAGTCGCCCGCGCCGCCGGCCGCGACCCGCCCGCAGGAACGTGCCGCCGAACGCGGCCCGGACCGAGGACTGGCCCGCGCATCCCAGCCCGCCCCGAAGGAGCGGCGATCGGCCGACGACCGCGGCGCGGCGCGCGACGCGGCTGCCGACTCCACGCCCGCACGACCCGCCTCCGGGGGCGCGGGGGGCGGACGACTTTCGGAGAGGGAACTGGACCGGCTGATCGAACTGGACGCGCTGATCCGAAGGTGGAACGTCGCTCGCGATGCGGCGAACGATGAGGAACGCACGCGCCTCGAGCAGGAGCTGCGCGGAATGGTCAACGCAGCCCGGGACACGCTGGAAGCATACCTCGGCTCCGCGCAGGTCGAAGCCCGGGTCGTAGCCGCCGCCGCTCTCGGGTTTTGCGGTGACGCCAACCCGGTGGCCCCGCTCCTCTCCGCCTTGTCCGACCCGAACTACGGCGTCCGCGCGAACGCCGCCATCAGCCTCGGCGAGCTCGCCGAAAAGGAGACCCCGCTCGAGCCGCTGCTGCGCGCCCTCGAAGACCCGCACCCGGACGTCCGCGGGTCCGCGGCCTTCGCCCTCACCCATCTCGCCCGGTTCGGCCGCGCACGCGAGTTGCTCCCGCCGCTCCTGCAGAGGCTGGACGACACGAGCTTCACGGTCCGGAACGAAGCGGTCCGCGCCCTGGCCGTTCTCGGGTCCCCGGAGGCCGTGAACGACATTCTTGCGAAGACGCTGCATGACGAGTACTTCCTCGTGCGGCTGAACTCGGCCGTCGCTCTCGCCCACATCAAGGATCCGCGCGCCATCGAGCCGCTGATCGGGCTGCTCGCGGACACCGAGAAGCCGGTCCGCAAGGAGGCGGCCTACGCCCTGGAGAACATCACGGGCCAGAAGCTCGGCGAGAGCCCCAGCGCGTGGCGCTCCTGGTGGGATGCGAACCACTCGACCATCCATTTCGGCCCCCAGGGCGCGGCTCCGCCCGGGCCGTCGAATCCGCCCGGCGCGGGGACGCCCGCGCCCGCGCCGAACCAGGCTCTTCCCCCGGGGGGCCGGACCCCGAAAATCGAGGAGGAGTCCTCCGACGTCCGGCATCAGGGGGGGTAGCGTCCACCCTCTCGAGTGCGGCCGCGACCAACGCGGAACCGCGACCGTCAGGGAGCGGTCTCAGCGCGCCCAACCTGCACCTCGCTTTCGACCTTACCCCTCCGTCGGGGCCCGCAGTGGGGCGAACGCGAACATCCTGGGACGTCCACGTGGGGCTCCAGGTTACAGCACCACCGCATGGCCCGTTGACGAGCTTCTGACACGGTCGTCGACTCTGTCACGGGGGGTGGCAGCCCGTGTGGCCATTCGCGCCGGCCGGCCTGCGCTCAACAGCTCGTGTCGAGCGAGCGAGGGACGGAGGCCCGCCCCCCGGGCACCGTGTCCGGACTTCGTCATCAAGCCACGAGCCGGCGACGTCCCTCCAGCGGAGCTGACCCCGTGCAGTCGGACGACGAAGGCATCGACCGTAGCGCGCTACTCGAGGGCTTCGACCGCCTCGCCGAGGAGAGCCGGCCCGCGGCTGCCGCCGCGGACACGGGCCCTCCATCCGCATCCGCATCCGCATCCGCACCGGCCCCGGCCCCGCCGGTCTCCATGCCCCGCGATCCCGCGGGCGCGGTCGCTCCGCCCGCGCCCGGCGCCCCTGGATCCGTCCGTGCCGCGGCCAGGCCCAAGCCCACGCGTCGCATCACCACGCGCATCCTCGAAGCCACCCGCACCTTCCCGTGGAAGCGGACCTGGAGCGACCTCGCAACGAGCCTGCCGGAGCTCCTCCCCGCCCTCACCTTCTTCGTCGGCCTGCTCTGGCTTGTCGCGGCCTGGGTGACGGGCCGTGCCCTCTTTCTCCCGGTCGCGCTACTCTTCCTGGTTCCCCCGATCGTCGACGCCTTGCAACGCGGACGCGGGGAAAAACCTTGACATTCTTCCGGGCGACGTTATACTGCGCCCTCTTCTGATCCCCACGCGGCGGAGCCGAGGCCGAAGAGCCGACCCGGCCGAGCGATTCCGTCCCCTCCCGACGCAGGAATGGAGCCTCGGAAATGTCCACTTTCATGCCCAAGAAGGAGACGCTGGAACGGTCCTGGCAGCACGTCGATGCCGACGGCAAAGTCCTGGGCCGCCTCGCCTCCCACGTCGCCCAGGTTCTCATGGGCAAGCTCAAGGTGACCTACGCGCCCCACGTCGACACCGGGGACTTCGTGATCGTCACCAACGCCGGCAAAGTAAGGCTCTCCGGCAAAAAAGCGGACAAGAAGATCTACCAGCGGTTCTCCGGCTATCCCGGCGGCCGCAAAGAGACCCCGCTGAAGAAATTCCAGGCCGCGAAGCCGGAACAGGTCGTTTTCCTGGCCGTCAAGCGGATGATCCCGAACTCGCGCCTGGGCCGTCAGATGCTCAGGAAACTGAAGGTCTACGCGGGCGCCGAGCACCCGCACCAGGCCCAGAACCCCAAGGAATTGAAGGTCGAGGCGTAAGGCCCTTCGGGCCCAGGCCCGCCCCGCCCCAACGAACCCGCATATCCCCCGAAAGGAAGCCGATCCATGGCGGAGACGACTGCCCAAGCGACCCTCGCGCTCGGCACCGGCCGGCGGAAGACCGCGGTCGCCCGAGTCCGACTGAAGCTCGGCACCGGCAAGGTGCTCGTGAACGCCGAAGCCTTCGAGCGCTATTTCCCGACCGAAGGCGACCGCATCGACGTGCTCACGCCCTTCAACTCCACGAAGGTCCTGGGCAAGTACGACCTCGAGGCGCGCGTCTCCGGCGGCGGCAAGTCCGGCCAGGCGCAGGCGATCCTGCTGGGCGTCGCCCGCGCGCTGTGCAAGGCGGACCCGACCCTCGAGCCGAAGCTGCGCGAGGACCATCTCCTCACCCGCGACCAGCGGATGAAGGAACGGAAAAAGTACGGTCGACGCGGCGCCCGCCGGAGCTTCCAGTTCTCGAAGCGCTAGTCTCTCCGCGGAACTCCCCCAAGCCCCCGGCCCCGCGCCGGGGGCTTTTTTTTCGGAACAGGCCTCGCCGTGGACTTCCCTGCCGCCACGCCTGACCCGAGGCGCCGTCCTGCGAGCGCGCCTGCGCGCCGCCGATCGACGCGCGGCGCGCTCGCCGGCCTCGCAGCCGTCGCCGGAGCCGTCGCGAGCCTCCTTTCGGCCTTGCCCGGCTTGACCCGACCTGCGACGGCCGAGTCGCCCGGCGCCCCCGCCCAGGCCGCTCCGCCGCCGCACGCACCGCCCGCGCCCGCGCCCGCGCCATCGGCGCCCGGCGCCCCGTCGCCCGCCGAGGCCGCCGCGGCCCGCGCGCGCGCGGCCGAGCTCGACCGCTGGGTCCAGCAGGCCGAGTCGGGAGACAAGGTCGAGCGCACCTACGCCCTCCGCAAGCTCGGCAAGAGCGGGGCGCGCGAAGCCCTCCGCCCGCTCACCCTCGCCCTCCACGACCGCGACGCGCAGCTCCGCGTCCTCGCCATCGAGGGGCTCGGCGACCTCGGCCGGCCCGAGGCCCTCCCCTACCTCATCGAACAGCTCTCCGACCCGGCCGCGTCCGTCGCCACCGCCGCCCTGCGGACCCTCCCCCGTTTCGGGAACGTCGCCGTCATCCCCTCCCTCCTCGTCGCCATGCGCCACCCCTCCGCCGGCGCGCGCGACGCCGCGGCGCGCGCACTCGAGGAGATGACCCGCTTGCCCGCCGGCTTCGATCCCGACGCGCGCTCCGACGAACGCGAAAAGACCGTCGCCGCGTGGGAGGCTTGGTGGACGCGCTCCCGCGAAAAGCACCCCCGCGAGTGGTGGACGGAGGCCCTCCGCGCCCCGGAGGCGCGCACCCGGCTCGCCGGCGTCACGGCCCTGCGGGAACGCGGAGACCTCTCCTCCGTCGACGCCCTCCTCGCAGCGCTGGACGACTCGGTCGAGGCGGTCCGCTTCCAGGCCGGGCTCGCGCTCGCCGAGCTGACCCGCCTCTCGGTCGACTACGACCCGTACGCGGCGCCGGAGGCGCGCGCCGCGGGCATCGCCCGGTGGCGGGAGTGGTGGCGGGCGCACAAGGACCGCGCCCCAGTGGAGTGGTATCGCCAGGCGTTGAAGGACGCGAATCCTTCGAATCGCGCCTCGGCCGCGCGCGAACTGGGCAAGCGCGCGGCCCTGGATGCGATCCCCGCGCTCCTCGCCGCCCTCGAGGACGAGGTGGGCCCCGTGCGCGCCCGCGCCGACGAAGCCCTCCAGGCCCTCACGGGGCTCAACCAGGGCTTCGGCGCCGATCTCCCCGCCGCCGAGCGCAAGGACGCCGCGTCCCGGTGGCAGGCCTGGTGGAGCCGAAATGCCTCGAAGCCCCCGGCCGAGTGGTGGATCGAGGCCCTGCTGCGCGAGCCCGCGCCGCGCAACCGCGCCTCCGCCGCGCGCGCTCTCGGCGGCGTGAAGGAGAAGGCGGCCGTGCGCTTCCTCCTGCACGGCCTCGCCGACTCCGCCGCCGTCGTGCGCGCCGCCGCCGCGACCGCTCTCCGTTCGCTCACCGGCGCGGACCTCACCTTCCCCGCGGAGGGGAGCGACGACGAGCGCGAGGCCGCGCTCAAGGCCTGGCTCGCCTGGTGGGAGGAGAACGGGCCCACCTTCGAGTTCCGCAAGTGAGCCGCGCGCGGATCGCAGCCGAGTACCAGTCGGCCCTCGGCGCGGTCGACCGCTGGTTCGGTCGCTGTATCGGGTGCTTCCGCGACCAGCTCCGCTGCGGACGCGGCTGTACCGAGTGCTGCCACGGGCTCTTCGACATCGGCGCGCTCGACGCCCTGCTCCTGGAGGACGGGCTCGCGGCGCTTCCGGCGAAGGAGCGCGTCGACGTCGAAGCGCGCGGACGCGACATCGCCGGGCATCTGCTCGCCGTGCTGCCGGCCGTGCGCGCGTCGGGCCGACTGGACGCGGCCACGGAGGAGGCCGTCGACGCGGCCTTCGAGCAGGTCGGGCCGGTACCGTGTCCCTTCCTGGGCCCGGAAGGGGAATGCCGCGCGTACGCGCATCGGCCGGCCGTCTGCAGGATGCAGGGCGCCCCGGTCATCGACGTCGCGGACGGCCCGGTGCACGAGGAGCATTGCCGGCTGAATTTCCCCACGCTGGATCCACTCGCGCCGGCGCACGCGCGACGGCTGGCCTTCGACTACCGCGCCTTCCAGGCCGCGGAGGCAGGCCTGCTCGCGCGACTCGAGCAGGACGTGGGCGAGCCGGGGCTGGCCGAATTGCAGACGACCATTCCCTTCGTGGTTGCCGGTGTCGGCGCGGGCGCCTGGGGCTCGCCGCGAAGAATGCGCTCCGACCGGCGGGATAAATCTTGACGCGAAATAAAAATGTTAGTAGACTCCCCGCCCCACGGGCTCGCAAGAGGCTTCTGAGTTGAAATTGGGCTAGGAGATCGCCGGATGGATCGGACGCTGGTCCTGGTGAAACCGGACGGAGTGGAGCGCCGCCTCGTCGGCCGCATTCTCGCCCGCATCGAAGACAAGGGGCTGCGGCTGGCCGCGCTGAAAGGCCTCCGGATGAGCCAGGAGCAGGCGAAGCGCCTGTATGCCCCGCACGAGGGGAAGGGCTTCTACGCGAAGCTCGTGCGTTTCATGACCTCCGGCCCGATCGTCGCCATGGTGTGGGAAGGCCCGAAGGCCTCGGCGATTTGCCGGAAATTGATGGGGGCCACGTTCGGCCCGAACGCGGAGCCCGGGACGATCCGGGGCGACTTTGGGATCTCGAAGAGTTTCAATCTCGTGCACGGCAGCGATTCCCCCGAGTCGGCCGACCGCGAGATCCCGGTATTCTTCGGCAAGGAGGAGATCCTCGAACACGTGGCTTGCGACCAAGCGTGGTTGCACGACGGGGACGAGGATCTGAGATAAGAGGCGGCCCGACCGCCCAACCCTTGGGCGGCGACTCGGTCAGGGAGCGCGACATGGCCAAGGCCAAGGGGCTCGGAACCCGAACCTGCAAGTTCTGCGGGAAGTCCTTCAAGTCCCGCAACAAGCTGCACGTCTACTGCTCCAGGGAGACCTGCCGGCAGGAGCGCCGTCTCGACTACATGCGGGCGTACATGCCCAAGTGGAAAGAGAAGTACCCCGGCTACTGGAAATCGGAAAAGCAGCGGGAGTACCTGAAGAAGTGGCGCGAGACCCATCCGCGCTACTTCAAGGACTGGCGCAACAAGCAGAAGCGGAAGCAGAAGAAGGCGTAGGCGGCGCGGCCCGCGCGGCGACGGCGCGGATGGACGCTTCCGCCCGGGGGTCCCCAGCCTGCGCAGGGACGGCGGCGTCCGCACGTCGCTGGACCCGCACCTGGCGGCGCAGGCGCGAGACTTCCCGCGCGGCTCGCGGACGGCCGCGCCCCCGTGGGGGGAGGCGCAGGGCGGGGAGGGAGAGGAGAGTCCTTCCCGCGGGTGGGCCTGGGGTCCGTTGACGAATTTCCGCGGTGGTCGTCAACGGAGGCACCGCAAATCACAGCCTCCGTGGCCGTTCGCGCGGGCCGGAGCCTCTCCCCTTGGCGCCAGGTCTGGACTTCGTCCACGGGCCGCTAGTTCGACCGCTGCCGTCCGAACACGCGGCCGATGCAGGTGTAGTCGCGGTCTCCGGTGGAGCGATACCCGAGCGAGCGGCAGACCGAGATCGTCGCCTCGTCGGATTCCTCCGGGATGTAGAGCGGCGTTCTTCCCCGCTCCAGGCAATTCGCCGTGCACGCCGACGCCACAGCTCTCCCGTAGCCCTTGCCCCGGCTTGCGGTTTCCGTGAAGACGAAGAGCTCCGCGAACCGGCTGGACTCCCAGAGCACGCCCGCCGACGACAGCAAGTCCCCCCCGTTCCGCACGCAGTACTTGAGCATCTGCCCGTCCTCCATGCAGACGGGCGTCTCGGCGGCGGGGTGCGGTCGAAAGCTGCGCCGCGTCACGGAGAAGATTGCGCTGGTCGTCTCCACGCGCACGGCGAGCGCTCGTCGGAGCGGACCCGCGACGTCGGGGGTCACGACGAACACGAACTCCTGGTCGCCTTCGAGCGACTCGCGCACGAGCCGCTCCACGCGTTCGCCGTCCGTCGCGCGCACGATCACCACGGGCCGTTGCGCATCGAAAGGGTTCGGGCTCTTCACGAGGAAGGCCCGACCGCGGCCGTCGGCATCGACGACGACCTCGCTCTCCGGACAGTCGAAGAGGTAGTAGCAGGCAAGCGCGTCGCGCGGGGACGATTTCGACACCAGGGAGAGGACGACCTCGTCCGCCTTCGCGTTGGGCACCACGTACATGGGCTGGATCCTCCGCCGGTAGGCATTATAATCCGTCTCCGCGGGGAGAATCAATACCGGACTCGAGGGAGTCGCCGCTCCGGACGCTCCGCCGCCCTCTCGACCGATCGCCTGGGCGGGGTGAAATCCGAACCGCAGCTCACGGCAGACCCATGGGAAATTTCCTCTGCACTCTCGCCGGTCTCGGCCTCGACGCGGACGCGTCGTTCGGCGGCAAGGCCGCGGGTCTGGGGCGCCTGCATGCAGCCGGGGCGAAGGTCCCGCCCGGCTTCGCCGTGGCCGCACGGGACGCGGGCGGGCCGGCAGGCTGGAGAGAGTCGGACCGCGCGGCCTTTCGCACGGCAGCCGCGGCGCTGCTCGCGGGCGGGCCTGTGGCGGTTCGCTCCTCCGCCGTCGGTGAGGACGGAAGCGGGCGGTCTTACGCCGGTCTCTTCGACACCGTCCTCGGCGTGTCGACCGTCGAAGCTGCCGTCGCCGCGGCGACGCGCTGCGCGGCCTCGGGAGCTAACGAGCGCGTCCGTGCCTACGCCGCGCCGACCGCCGCGCCGACAAGCGCTTCGCCGTCAGCCCCGCCGGCCTCGACGTCTCCGGTCTCGATCCCCGTCGGCCTCGTCGTCCAGAGCATGGTGCACGCCCGGGCCGCGGGCGTTTGCTTCACGCGCGACCCGATGGGGCGTGACGGGGCCAGCCTCGTGGAAGCGGTGCCCGGCCTCGGAGACGCGCTCGTCTCGGGGCGCGCCCGGCCCGAACGGTGGCGCGTGTACGCGACCGGGCTCGGCGGCTGGGAGCCGCGGCTCGAGGCGCGCGGGGACGCGGCGGCCCTCTCCGTTCCGGAGGCGGCGCGCGTCGCTGCCGAGGCGGCGCGCATCGCGACCCGGCTCGGCCGGCCGCTCCTCGACCTGGAGTGGGCGCTCGATGCGGGCGGGCGGCTGTGGTGGCTGCAGGCGCGGGCGATCACCGCGGTCGCCCCCCTGCCGCCGCCGCCCGACGTCGAGCGCTCCTGCCCGGACGCCCGCGACGGGCCGGTCACCGTGTGGGCGAACTGGAACGTCCGCGAGACCATGCCCGACGCCCTCTCCCCGCTGGTCTGGGGCTTCTGGCGGGACGAAATGCTCCCGTTCCTGACCGAGCACCTCTTCGCGACCGCGCCCGGCTCTCCCGATTTCCGCCGGCTCTTCGGCCTCGACCTCGTGCAAGGACGGATCTACTGGAACATGAACGCGGCCCTCGCGACCCCGGCTTTCGGGCCGTTCCTGCCCCGCCTCATCCCCTTCATCGACGTCGAAGCCGCGGGCGTGCTCCGCGAGTTGCTCGCGGCCGGGGTCCTGCGGCCGCGACGCTTGCCCGGGCCGGCGGTGCGACGCTGGATCGGCGTGGGCATCGCCAGCGTGCGGGTCCTGGCCCGCGTGCTGGCGGCATGCCGGCCGCGCCGGTCGCTGGCGCTGCTGGCCGGTTGCGCGGAGGCCGTGCTCCGGCGACCGCCCCTCGAAACGCTCGACGATCGGGAGCTGGCTACGGAACTGCTGCTCTTCTCGTCGCCGGCCGTCGCCCCGCTCCGCGACGGCATCCAGATCATGGCCTTCGGCGGGCTGGTCCTTGCCGCGGCCGAGTTGGCGTTCCGCCCCTACCCGGAGGCCGCGCGCCGGCTCCTGGTCGGCATAGAGGGAAACCCGACCACGGCGATTTCGCTGGGCATCGACGAGCTGGTCGAGGCGGCCCGACCCGTGACGGGCCTGTTTTGCGCATCGGGCCCATGGGCTGCGCTGGAAGCGCGACTGCTGGCCGACGCTGCGGGCCGGACGTGGCTCGCACGGTTTCGCTCTTTCCTGGACGGCGTGGGCCATCGCGGGACGAAGGAGTTCGACCTCGGCGCGCCGCGGTGGTCGGAGGATCCCTCGATGCTCGTCGAGCTCGTGCGGGCCGGGCTTGCCTCCGCAGGTCGGGAGCGCCTGTCCGCGCGGATGGCGCGCCTGCGCGCGGAGCGGAGCGCGGAGGTCGCGGCGGCGTGCGCGTCCGCGCCGGCGTGGCGGCGACCGTTCCTGCGCGCGCTGGCCGCGGCGGTCACGCCCTATGTGCCGGTCCGCGAGGCCCCGAAGCACCACACGATGGTGATCTTCCAGCGCATCCGGCGAGCCATGCTCGAGCTGGGAAAACGCTTTGCGCAGCGCGGTTGGCTTGAACGGGCCGACGACGTGCTCTATCTGGAGTGGGTCGAGGCGCAGGCTGCGGCGCGAAGCGGGCGGCCGCCCGCGGACGCGCGCGTGCGGGTAGCCGAGCGCAGGCGCCGGCACGCGGAGCTGCAGGCCCGCCCGGCGCCGGACGTCGTGCGCTCGGACGGCGTGCCGGTCCCGGACCGGCGGTCCGCGGAGGTGGAGGCGGCGCAGGCGGCGGCCGGCGTCCTGCGCGGGACCGGCGTCGGGGCGGGACGCGCGGCCGGCCCGGTGCGGATCTTGCGCGAGCCGAATCCGCGCGCCATGCGGGAGGGGGACGTGCTCGTCGTGGAACTGGCGGACCCGGGCTGGACACCGCTCTTTCCGCGCGCCGCCGCGCTCGTGATGGAGGTTGGGGGCGCCATGTGCCACGCCGCGGTCGTCGCGCGCGAGATGGGGATCCCGTCGGTCTTCGGCGTGCGCGGCGCCACGCGCGTGCTGCGGGACGGGGAGCGCGTGGTCGTGGACGGGGTGGCGGGTACGGTGAGGAGAGAGGCGGAGGGGGCGGGGGCCTGAGTGCCGCTCCACGGAAGTCGGTGGCCAATCGGCGAAGGCGAGCTTGGCCGCCCGCGAGGCGCGCGAGCGAGGCGTAGTACCGGAGAACTACGGCGAGCGAGCGCAGCAGAGCGGGCGGCCGAAATCGCCGAGCAAGTTGGTCACCCAATTCTGTGGGGCGGTACTGAGGGTCGCGACGGGTGGCGATTGCGCTCACTCCTCCCGGTGCGGCGACCTGTGGAGTCGCGATCACGCCAAGTTGCTCAGGAAGCGATCGGCGCTCACGACCCAGAGCCGACGGTCGACGCGCCGGGCGATGTCTTGAACGCCGACCACCTGAAGCCCGGGCAATTCGCAGCCGAGATACGACTCCCGACGGACAAGCGGCGGAGCCGCGACCACGTCAGCCTCCTTCACCTCGATCGCCGCGGCCGGACGGCCGTCACGAAGCAAAACGAAGTCGATCTCTTTTTTGTCCAAGGTACGCAGGTAGCGGAGCTCGAACTTCCCCAGGCCCGCGTCCGTCCAGGACTGGCATGCCTGCCAAAGGACAGAGGCCACCAGATTCTCCAGCCGAGCCCAACTCGCCGGCACGTGCGCCCAGTCCAGGAAATACCACTTCGGCTCCCGGCGCAACGCACGCCGGAGGTTTCGAGCGTAGGGCCGGACCGGGAATACGAGGTAAAGGCGGCGCAGCGCCTCCAGCCACAAGCGTACGGAGGTGTGCGCCGTCTCGAGGACTCGGCCGAGCGACGAGTACGAGACCGGAGACCCAACGCGCCCGGGGAGGAGTTCCACGAGGCTCTCCAGGCGGTCGAGCTGGGTAATTCGGGTGAGATCGCGCAGATCCTGTCGGACCAGCAGGGAGAGATAGTCGGTCGCCCAGCGCCGTGAAAACCGGTCCGAGTCCGCCAGTAGCGGCTCCGGGAAGGGGCCACGACGCAGGTACGTATCGAAGAGGGCGCGCGACCGGGGAGACGAGTCCCAGGACGGCGCCCGGGCGGCAGGAGACCCAAGCCAGGCGGGAAGTCGGCCGGCCTTCGCGGCGCCCGACAGTTCCCCAAAGGAGAGCGGAAACAGGTGAAACAGGAAATAGCGCCCTACCAAGGAATCCCCGGCACGGCGAAAGAGGTCGAGTCGAGCGCTCCCGGTGACGACGAAACGGAAATCCCGGCCGAAGACGTCGAACCAGCCCTTGAGGATGTCGCGCCATCGCGTGGCCTTGTGGAGCTCGTCCACCGCAATCCACGGAGGCTGCGCGCCGGAGCCTCGGGCGGCGGCCTCGAAGAAGTGCGGGTCCTGGCGGTAGGCGCGGCGCACGCGCGGGTCGTCCCAGTTGTAGTAGAGCGGGCCGCACCCCACGCGCTCCAGCCAGGCTCGCACCATGGTCGTCTTGCCCGCCTGGCGAGGCCCGGCGACGAGGACCATTTTCCCGCGCGTCAGGGCAGGGTCGAAGGCCACCCCGGGGAGCGCCCGCTCGATCTTCGTGCTCATGCGCTCAGTTTATCGCGATAATCTGAGCGAGTCAACTCGGATTGTCACTGGACCCAGGGACTTCGAGGCTCCCTCCCGACAGCCGCACGGTAGTCTCCGTCCCAGTCCTCTACTGGCCCATTTCCAAGTCAGGCTAGCGCCCGAAACCCAAAGGGAACCACAGATTTCCCAGGGCAGCCCCTGGCCGCAACCAAAGGGACGGGCCACCGAAAACGCCGAAGACACCGAACGACGAAATTCTTGCGTATCGACGGGCGCAGCCGATCCGAACCGCGACCGTGAGGGAGCGGTCTCAGCGCGTCCTTCGGTTCCCTTGGGTTTGGCCCCGCAACCGATCGCCTACTGGAGAGAAATTGTTGCCGAAAAAACAAACTTCTGCGCGGTTGTGACACATAGTAACGGCGAGTGCACAGATTCGAAATCTGTGACACAAGCTCGCAAAAACTTGTTTTTCTGGAAACGAATTCTCCGCAGAAAAGTCGCGAAATTGGCAAAATTCGCGGTTCGTCTTTCGGTGTTTTCGGCGTCTTCGGTGGCTCGTCCCTTTGGTTGCGGCCATCGGCTGCCCTGGGAAATCCGCGGTTTCGAGAATCCGGTCCACCAGGTCGGCACTCGTCCCTGGGTATCGTGCACGTTGACGAAGACGCGGGGTTGACGTATTCTGTGCCCGTCACGGAAGGTGGCTGCCGAGCGGCCGCCCCGCCGTTTGCCGGGAGACGGTGAATGCCCGCCGAAGCCAAGACGATCCGCGTCTTCATCTCGTCCACGTTCCGCGACATGCACGCGGAGCGCGATCAGCTCAATCGGTTCGTGTTCCCGGAGCTGCGCGAGCGCTGCGCGCGACGTGGGGCGGATTTCCTCGGATTCGACCTGCGCTGGGGGGTGAGCCGCGAGGAGGCGGAGCAGCAAGGGGCGCTTCGGATCTGCCTCGAAGAGATCGAACGCTGCCGGCCGTTCTTCCTCTGCCTCATGGGCGAGCGCTATGGCTGGGTCCCACCGGCCGAGGAGGTGCCGCCGCCGGCTTTCGAGGCGGCGCGGCGTGCGCCCGGAATCGCCGCGAGTGACGCGACGCTGTTGGATCGCTGGTATCGCCTCGACCCGAACAGCGTACCGGCGGTCTACCGGCTTCGACGGAAACCGTCGCCCGGGCCCGACAGCGAGGCTCGCATCGTCCGCTTCTGGGAGGCGTCAGGGCTGTCGCGGGCCGATGAATCGGTCACGGCCCGGGAGATCCTGCGCGGCGTGTTCGAGAAGGGCTTCCCGGCGACGCACGCATTCTTCTACCTGCGGCGCGACCGCGTGCATGAAGACCCCGCGTTCCCCCCGCCCTTGAGGGCGGTGTTCGCCGAGAGCGATCCGGCGCGGGTGGAGCGCTTGGCGGCGCTCAAGACGCGAATCCGGTCGGGCGGGGAGCGGATGACGGTGCGCGAATACGGCGCAGGCTATGCGGGGCTTCGGATCGACCCGAGTTTCCTGCCCGCGGAGCTGACCGCGGAAGACAGGGCGGCCCTCGCCGACGGGCTGGTGGCGCCGGCGGAACTGCCGCGGCTGAGTACGACGACGCGTGCCGCCGTGGAGACGCACGGGACGCCGGCGCTCACGGGCATGGAGGAGCTGGGGCGGCTGATCCTCGACGACCTGTGGGCGACGATTGAGCAGGAGCTTGGGGCGGCTGCATCCACGCCGCCGCTCGACGACCACGAGCGGGAGCGCGCCTACCACGAGCGATTCCTGGCCGAGCGGACGCGGCGGTTCCACGGGCGGGCGGACCTCATCGAACGGTGCGTGGCGTATGCCGGCGACGAGGGGGCGGGAGCGGCGCGGGCGGACGCGACAGCCGGGGTGCCTCTGGTCCTGACCGGCGCGCCGGGCGGAGGGAAGTCCGCGCTGATGGCGAAGGTGGTGGCGGAGTGTCGCAGGCGCTTCCCGAAGTCGCTTGTCGTGGCGCACTTCATCGGCGCGTCGCCGGGGTCTGCCGCCCTCACCGCGACGCTCCGCTCGATCTGCGAAGAGTTGCGGCGCGCCGCCAAAATCGCGGACGCGGTCCCGCTCGACCCGAACGAGCTGCGCGGGGCGCTGCCGAAGTTCTTGGCGCAGGCCGCGGCGGGGCGTCGGGTCATTCTGATCGTGGACGCGCTGAACCAGCTCGACACGGAGCACCGGGCTCACCACCTGGACTGGCTGCCGTTCGTGCTGCCGGCGGGCGCGCGGCTCATCGCGAGCACGCTGCCCGGCGACTGCCTGGAGCGGGCGCGGGCGCACGTGCAAGCCAATTGCCTGATCGACGTGCCGGTGCTGCCGGAGAACGAGCGGCGCGCACTGGTGGAGGGGTACCTCGCCGACCGGCGCAAGAAGCTGAGCGACGAGCAGATTGAGCGGTTGCTGGACGCGGAGTCGCGCCCGGATGCGGCGCTGCCGCTGTACCTGCGGGTGGCGGCGGAGGAGCTGTGCATCTTCGGCGACTTCGAGGGGCTCCCGGCGCGAATCGAAAAGCTGCCGCCGGCGCTGCCGGAGCTGTTCGCGCAGGTGCTGGAGCGGTTGGAGCACGACCATGGTCGGGCCGTGGTGGAGACGGTCTGCACGCACCTGACGGTCTCGCGGACGGGACTGTTGGAATCGGAGGTGCTGGACCTGCTGGGAGAGGGCGGGGCGGTGTTTCCGAAGGCGCGGTGGACGGCATTCTATCGTGGGCTGCAAGCCTACTTGAGGCCCGCGGGGGAGGAGACGGGCGCGGGCCTGATGGCCTTTTTTCACGACCAGCTCAAGTTCGCGTGCGACGCCCGGTACATCGAGCCCGCGGGGACGGCGGAGGATCCGCTACTCGGGTTCCGCAACGCGCACGCGCGGCTCGCGAACTACTTCCTGCGGACTTGCCGTGTGCCGGGCGATCCGATGGGTTGGCGTCGGGAGCGCCCGCGCGCCCTCGGGGAGTTGCCGTTCCATCTGCGTCTCGGCGAGGAGTGGGACGAACTGGAGAAACTGCTGTTGCACATCTTCTACCTGGAGGCGATGGCGGAACTGGGGAGGGTGTTCGACTTGGCGGACCACTTCGCGGCGGCGACCCGGGAGCTGCCGGCGGAGCGGCCTAAGCGGGAACTGGTCCGGCTAATCGGGAAGGGCGTGAAGCGGGACGCAGGCTTCCTCGAACTGCACCCGACGGTGCTCTTTCAGTGCCTGTGGAACTCGTGCTGGTGGCACGACTGCGCCGAGGCGGCGCACCATTACGACCCGCCGGAGGGCGGTTGGGGGGCGGGGAGTGCACCCTGGGAGGGCCGCGGGCCGAGGCTGAGCCGACTGCTGGAGAAATGGCGCGCGGCGAAGGAGGCGCGGACGCCGGATTTCATCTGGCTGCGCGCTGTGCGACCGCCGGCGACACAGTTGGACTCGCCGCTTCTGATGTGCCTCCGCGGGCACGAGGGGTGGGTGAATAGCGTCGCCTTCTCGCCGGACGGCACGCGCCTCGCCAGCGGGTCCGCCGACTATACGGTGCGGCTCTGGGACGCCGCGACCGGCCGCAATCTCGCCTGCCTTCGCGGGCACAAGGGGTGGGTGACCAGTGTCGGCTTCTCCTTGGACGGCGCGCGTCTCGCCAGCGGGTCCAAGGACAAAACGGTGCGCCTCTGGGACGCCGCCTCAGGTCGCGAACTCGCCTTCCTTCGTGGCCATGAGGATTGGATCACCAGCGTTGCTTTCTCGCCGAACGGCGTGCTCCTCGCCAGCGGGTCCAAGGACAAGACGGTGCGCTTGTGGGAGGCGGCCGGCGGCCGCGAACTCGCCTGCCTTCTCGGTCATGAGAAGTTGGTCAGCAGCGTCGCCTTTTCGCCGGACGGCGCGCGCCTTGCTACCGGGTCGTACGACTACACGGTGCGCCTCTGGGAGACCGCCGGCGGCCACGAACTCGCCTGCCTCCGCGGCCATGACGACCTAGTCACCAGCGTCGCCTTCTCGCCGGACGGCGCGCGCCTCGCCAGCGGATCCAACGACAAGACGGCGCGTCTCTGGGACGCCGCCACCGGCCATGAACTCGTCTGCTTCCGCGGGCATGGGGATTGGGTCTGGGGCGTCGCATTCTCGCCGGACGGCGCGTGCATCACCAGCGGGTCTCGCGACAAGACGGTTCGCCTCTGGGACGCAACCAGCCGCCGCGAACACGCCTGCCTCCGCGGGCACAAGGAACAGGTCAACAGCGTGGCCTTCTCGCCGGACGGCGTTCGCCTCGCCAGCGGGTCCGTGGACTGGACGGTACGACTCTGGGACGCGGCCGCTGGTCGCGATCTCGTCTGCCTACGCGGACATGAGGATGCGGTCATCAGCGTTGGCTTTTCGCCGGACAGCGCTCGCCTAGCCAGCGGGTCCCGCGACAAGACAGTGCGCCTCTGGGACGCCGCCTCCGGCCGCGAACTCGCCTGCCTTCGCGGGCACGAGGATGCGGTCACCAGCGTCGCCTTTTCACCTGACGGCGCGCGCCTCGCCAGCGGGTCCCGCGACAAGACGGTGAGGGTTTGGGAGGGTGCAACCGGTCGCGAACTCGCCTGCCTGCACGGCCACAAGAAGTTGGTCTCCAGCGTCGCCTTCTCGTCGGACGGAGCGCGCCTCGCCAGCGGCTCAGATGACCACACGGTGCGCGGGCGGACGCCTACGGCACTCCTGGCTATGGCACCCAGAAGCGGTGGGTTCAAGGGTCATCCGCGCCGACACCACGGGGCCTGTCGCTTGGTTCGGCGAGCCCCTAAACCGCATGGTCGCCTCTCCTGCAGGCCGCGCCTGGGCGTGGATCGCGGATCTGCAGGTTTTCCTTGTCGCGCTCGAGGGCGGCCGCGCGATCGAGACCGGGATCCGCGCGACCGTAGCGTCCGCACTGGCAGCCAGGGATGCACCAGGCCCGGTTGCATGAGTGTCGCAGGCGCGAGGCCCGGACCTGGGGACCTGGCCACGAGCCTTGGACTCCGGCAATCCGCGGTGGTCTTCCCGGCGAACGAGCAGCGTCAGGTCTACCGCCGGGTACTGTATACTTGACCGGCCCGGGCATTTTGTCGGACCATGTGGTCGATCCCGAACCACTTTGATCGAGCCATGGGTCTGGCTGTTTGTCCCCCCCATCCTCCCTCCGCCCCCTTCCCCTCCCCCGCGATCGCGTCCCCTCCGCCGGCGGCTACGACCGCCCCTTGGTGAACAATTCGGAGCGATGTTGCCGCAACCACGCCAGCACCTCCTCGCGAAGCTTCTTGGCGAAGGCCAGCAGCTCCGATGCATCCTGGTCGGTGGCGGCGCCTGCGACGTCGTATTCGACCGTGTTGCGCTTGATGCGGCAGGTCTCGAGGTAGCCGGCGTCCTCCCGCTTCGTCTCCCCGAGGACCTGCGGCAAGGCGGCAATCGTTCGGTAGTGCTGAAGGGTCTTCTCAGGCCGATACCCCGATGCATGCACCAAGATGGTGCAGAGCTTCAGTGCGGCGTTGTAGGCGATGCCGAAGCGCCAATCCGCGGAGATCCCGCTCGCGCCTGCGTCGCGCAAGTCACGGTCGATGATGGATAGCAACCCCTCGATCTCCTGGGGGCTGGACGCGTGGACGCGCAACCATCCGTTATCGGCCCATTGCTTCAAGCTCAAGGTCGTCTCCGATGACAAACATCTTCGGGGCGTTCAGAACCGAGCCGAGGAAGTGGTCGCGAGTCCTCTTGCGTCGGCCAAATTCCTCCCTGGTGAGGACGTGAGGGTTCACTTCACGGCCAAGCTTCCCACCCACACCCGACAGAAGCTTGCTGACCTCACGGAGGCCGATCTCCCCGATCACCATCAAGTCCACGTCGCTTTCCGGCCTCTCCGTCCCGGCAGCGATCGAGCCGAACACGAAGGCCAGACCTACTGCCGGATGCCGGAGTGCTTCCCGCAGCACCTCCGCCAAGCCACTGGTCTTGAGGACCAAGTTGCGGAGGTCCGGATAGATCGGGTGTCGCGGGTTCGCACGGTAGTAGGCACGATTGCCGTCACGTCGGACTTCGATCAAGCCGAGGCCGGACAAGCGCCGTAGCTCCTGTCGAACCGTCGCCTCGTTCAGCCGGGCGCGGCGAGCCAGTTCACGAACATGGATTTCGCGAGCCGGGACCGTGAACAGCAGGCGGAACAATTCCGCCTTGACACGGGAAGCCAGCAACACGCTTAAGGTGTCCATGGCGCGTGGTTATACCACGCAATCGCGGGGTAATGCCACTCATTTCAGGTTCACCTGCAAGGTCATTGCCTGCACCTCTCACGCCGGCAGCCAGACCCTCACCGTCGTCCCCTTCCCCGCCGCGCTCTCGATCGCGATGCGGCCCCCCTGCTCCTCCACGATCTTCCTGCACATCGCCAGCCCCAGCCCCGTGCCCTCCGCCTTCGTCGAAAAGTAGGGCTCGAAAAGGCGGGGCTTCAGCTCGTCCGGGATCCCCACGCCCGTGTCGCTCACCCACGCCTCCACGTCGTGAGGCCGCCGCTGCCCGCCGGCTTCACGCACGTGCGCGCCCCCTGCGTCGCCGGCACCCCCTCCAACCTCGGCCCCGGGCGTCACGCGCGACCCCAGCGCCAGCCGCCCGCCTTGCGGCATCGCCTGGATCGCGTTTTTCACGAGATTCGTGAACACCCGCTTCATCTCGTCCCGGTCCAGGAGCAGCGTCGGGAGGCCCGCGTCCAGCTCGAGGCTCGCGTCGACGCGGCCCGCGCCCGTCCCCGCGAAGAGCGCTGCGCACTCGCGCAGGACTTCGTTGAGGTCGCACGGCGCCGGCCGCCGCTCGGGCAGCTTCGCAAAATGCGAAAACTCCGTCGCGATCCGACCCAGCAGATCCACCTCGCGGATGATCGTCGCCACCGCGTCCTCCAGGATCCGGCCAAAATCCTCCGACCGGTCCGACCACGCCTGCCGCAGAAGCTGCGCGTTCAGCTTCATCGGGGTCAGCGGATTCTTGATCTCGTGCGCGATCTGCTTGGCCATCTCCCGCCACGCGCCTTCCCGCTCCGCCCGCGCGAGGCGCTCCCGACCTTCGGCCAGCTCCGAGGTCATCCGGTTGAAGGCCTCCCCCAGTTCCGCGAATTCCCCGCCGCTCGGCAGCGCGACCTGCACGCCCAGCTCGCCGGCGGCGACGCGGCGCGTGCCCTCCACGAGCAGGCCGATCGGCCGCGAGATGCGGCGCGCGAGAAACTGCCCGCTCCACCAGACGAGGAGCAGCACGGTGCCGTACAACCCGAAGATGAGGGTCGTGCTCCGGCCGACCGCCTCGTCCGCTTCCCGGCGATTTTCGAGCACGGGCAGCACCAAGAGCCCGCGCGCGCCCGCCGACCCCAGCCGGTACGGGCGATACCCGATCCGGTACGTCCACGGGCCGACCGTCTCCTGTCGGAAAAAAAGGGGGCGCTCGCGGGACTCCGCTTCCTGCAGCGACGCCGCGTCCAGGAACGGCGAGAAGAACTCGGTCGCGTACAGCTCCGGGCTGCTCGAGCCCACCAGCCTCCCGTCGGCGAAAAACGAAAGGTCGCGCGAGAGCAGGCGCGCCGCCCCTCGGCACCACTCGGCCCCCGCCACTCCCTCCGGCCGGCCGGGGCCCGGACCGCCGGTCGCCAGGCCGGCAAGCACCGCGGACGCGGCCTCCGACTCCCCCAGCAGCTTGCCCGCAAGCACCAGGTCCCGCTCCATTTCCTCCCTGCCTTCCGCGTGCAGCCGATCCGAGATCAGCCCGCGCGTGAGGAACGCCAGGCACAGGATCGGCACGAGCGAAACGGCGAGGAAGAAGCCGATCAGGCGCACCTCGAAGCTCCCCCAGTCGCGCCGGAGCGTCGACTCGCCCGGAGGCTCCCCCGCGCTCCCGGCTGCGCCGCTCCGCGCCTGCGACGGAGCGCCGGCCCCGCCCGCCGGGTCCACCGCCCAGCCGCGCAGCGCCGCACCGGCCACGCGCAGCGTGATCCACCCGACGACGAGGACGCCCGCGAAGAAAATAAAAATGTTGAACAGGTGGTAGAAGCGCAACAACCGGTCGAAGGGAGTGGGTCCCGGGAGATGGAAGGCGGCGAAACCCGCCCGGTCGCCTTCTCCCTGCAACGCGACGTACAGCGAGTCGTAGGCCTCGCCCCCGAGCAGCTCCGCCACCCACGCCGTCCCGCCCCCCTCCTCCACGCCCGCCTTCGCCTCCGCGGGGACCTGATACCCACGCGGGATCGTGGGATTCGTGGACCAGGCCAGGGCCTCCCCCAGGAATTCGGAACGGAACACGGGCGGAAGCCGGCGCCGGCCCTCCTCCTCCTCGATGGACCCGACTTCCGGGAGCGCGCTCCCGCCCCCGGGGCCCAGCGGCACGCCGACGCCCACCACCACCTGCCCAAGGTACTCCCCGCCTTCCGCCAGGACGGGAGCGGAGCCGGCGAACACCTCCGTGCCCTCCGCGCCGCGGGTGAGCCGTCGCTCCCAAAGGCGCGCCTCCGTCGCCGCCGGCTTGTCCGCGGACGGGTCCCATTCCTCGCGACGCGGCATCCGGATCGAGAACTCGCTCAGCGCACCGCCGGAGCAAGTCGTCACGGCGAGGGCGCAATCGCACCCGCGCTCGGCGAGCAGGCCCGAGGCCCAGAGCGAGAGCGCGAGGGACCCGGCGCGGTTGGGATTCGCCCCGGAGAGCGCCGCCACGACTTCGGGATCCGCCGCCGCCGCCGCCACGACGCGCTCGACGAGATCGGACGCGGGGGAGGCCGTGCCACGCGCCGCACGCCGGCCGTTGACCTCAAGATCCCGGCGCATTTCGCGGTCCAACTCGACTTCGAGCGGCGGGAACGCCGCGAGGGCGGCGAGGAGCGGGGTCGCGAGGAGAAAAGGAATCGGGCGTAGTCGGTAGGCCGGCGGGGCCAGTACGGCGAAGAGCACCAGCTCCCATGGGAGCGTCCAGGCCGAAAGCTCGCCGCTCGCGGGAAGGCCCCGAGCGAAAAGTCCTCCGAGCCCGAGGCACGCGGCCACGGCCGCAAGCGGGGTCCCGCCGAGTCGAGCCCAGCAGGTCCCGTCGACCGCGGCCCGCAGCGCCCCGAACCCACGAAGCCACGTCGCGAGGGTGACGACAACGCAGAGGAAGGCGGCCGCGAGCATCGCCAGCTCCGCACCGACGGGGAGTACCCGGGCCAGGTCCAAGTAGGAGAGGGTCGAGTCCAGGACGAAAGAACGCAGGACCGCATGGCAGGCGCCGGCAGCAAGCGGCAGGAACGCCGTGACCCCGACGAGCACCGTTCCACTCCGGAGCCAGTGCAGCTTCGTGGAGCGGCCGGCGCGCGGTGAGGAGACCGGCGGCGCCCAGCGCGCCAGGGCAGCCATCGCCACGCCGGCGAACAAGGCCGTGAGGAGCGCCTCGCCGGGGGACCCCGCGACGCCGAAAAGAAAACCGTTCGCGTAGTAGATGGGCTGCCATAGGGAAGAGACGTGGAGACGGGCGGGGAACCCGATCCAGAGCAGCGCATAGCGGACGCAGACCAGCGCGGCGAGGAGGGCGAGCAGCCGCTGCCACGAGGCAGGGCCGACGCGCGGGAGGCGGCGGCGGGCGCAGTGCGCCAGCGCGCCGAGCACCAGAAGGGCGGCGAAGAGCGCGAAGGCGCGGCGCGCGCGCGCGCCTACGTCCGCCTCGAGCGAGGCACGTTCCGGGAACGAGGCCTCGGCGACCGTGAGGCCGGCGCCCAGCGGCCCCCGAACTTCGACATGCGCCGCCCCGCCTCCGCCTACGCGCTCTTGGCGATCCCGGCGATCGACGCGCTCGCCCGGCTCTTCCCGCGCGGCCGGCTCGAGCAGCAGGCGGGTGGGGACTCCGGTCTCTTCGGAAACCACCTCCGCGGGCGAGGGGAAACGTCGGAACCTTCGGTGGAGGGGAAACACCGTATCCAGGGGCACATAGGCCACCACGCGGCCGGGCGACCCACCGGCCCCCGCCGCGGCGCCCTCACCCGCCCCCGACAGGCCGGCAACGGGATGGACGGCGACGTAGTACGCGTAGACGGCCCCGTGTAGACAGGCCTCGACCGACGAGGCGTCGGCCGTGGACGTGGGGAGAGGGGCCGCGAGTTCGGGCACGGACCCCGCGCGTCCGACCGACACCCAGCCGGGAGTCAGGACTTCGACCGCGACATCCGGAGACGACGCTTCCGCATGGAGCACGCGAAGCGCTTCGAGAAGACGCGCGCGGGCGGCGGCACTCTCGGGATGGGCAAGCGCCTCCGCGACCGCCGGGTCGCGCGCTACGCGGCGCGCCAGACGGTGGGCCGGCTGCGTGCGCTCCGCGGCCCGGGCCGCCAGCAATTCCGCCGCGGCCTGCGCCCGCTCCGAGGCGCACGCACGCGGGTCAGCCGCGATCCGCGCGAGCTGCGTCGCACGCCAGAGCCACGCCGCGGCGAGTCCGGCGCAGAGTACCGTGGCTGCGATGGGGACTCGACGTTTCCAGCCCCAAGTCGCGCACGCGCGCGCGGCGACCCCTCGACGTGTCCACCAGCCTCCGCGCGGCCCTGCCGATGCCCTCGCCCCCTCCGACGCTTCCACCGGCTCGTTCCGTTCGCTCACGGCTTCGCCCGCCGCTGTCGACCTGCTTCAAACTTGCCGCCGCGACTTCCCCGTCCCACGGGTCCCGCGCCCACAATCGCCCCCAAGCGCGACGATGCCACGACATGGCGCCGCGTTGACGAACCTCGGACTTGGCCGTACCCGCCGCGGCAGAGAAGCGCAGGCCCTGCTCCAGCTCGCGCGGGCCTGAGGCCCGCGCTCCCAGGAACCGTGGGGGGAAATCGTCAACGCTGCGTTTGCGACGACCAAACCACAGATTTCACAGGTGAACGACGATTCCACAGATTCGTAATCTGTGAAATTCCGTAGAATCTGTGAAATCTGTGGTTTCCGGGGTGTTCGAAATCCGAGCATCTGGAGCAACCAGAGACGCAGCAGCGGACTCTTTGCGCCGCCGCTACAACGCCTTCATCAGCTCGTACACCTGACCCGGTCCGGAGGCCCGCAGGATCTGCTCGCGCGTTTCCTTTCGCTTCAGAAACAGGGCGATCTTCGAGAGCAGCTTCAGCCACTGCTCCCGCGGAAGGTCCGGCATCGCGATGAGGACGATGAGCTGGACCGGCAGGTCGTCCAGGGCGTCGAAAGGAATGCCACGGGTCGACCGCCCCAGGCACATGACGAAGCCCTTGGCCCCCGGCGCTTTCGCGTGGGGAACCGCGAGCCCGAGCCCGATCCCCGAGCTGAAGATCCGTTCCCGCTCCGCGATCGCCTTGTGAAACGCCTCCAAATCCGGCACGTCCCCCGACCCGCGCAGCAGGTCCACCATTTCCCGCAGGGCCTCGGGCTTCTTGGTCGCCTTGAGGTCGATGATCCGCTCCACCCCCAACACCAATCCGGCGTCAGGCATCTCGTCCATTCTCCATGGCGAATCCGGTCAGGCGCCTCGACTTTCCGCCGCGCTCACGGCGCAGGGGCTCCCGCGCCGTTGCCTCCGACTTTCCCGTTCTCCCCCGCACGCAGCAACGCGACACGGTCCAGGTCCAGATCGTAAGTGAGCAGCTCGCCGTAGCGGCCCAGGTTGAGGAGGACGGAGAACGTCCGCTCCGGATCCTCGCTCGGCAAGAGCATCGCCAACTCGTCGAGGATCATTTCCTTCGAGAGTGCGCCCTCCTCCGCGTTCGAGAGCATCTTCCCCACGACCCGGAAGATGCCCAGGGTCCGGAGCTGGTCGTGGAACAGCTTTTTTCGCCCGTTCACGTCCGAGCGGACGAAGCGCCGCCCGAGGTCGGTGAAGACGACGCGGCGCCGCGGCGTGTCCACGAGGTCGAGCATCTCGGCGGTCTTCACGATCGCGATGAGCTTCCCGTACTCCGCGCCGATCTCGGCCGCGAAGCGGAAGATCTCCATCTCGCCGTGGTGGTCGTCCAGCGCCTCGAGGAGCCCGATGATCTCCCCCGCGGTGGATTCGGGCAGCGGCTCGACCATGGCGAGGAGGCCGGCCTCCGCGGCGGGCGCATCCGACAGGATCGTGTGCGCGATCACGTCCCGCACGCGCTCCACGAACGCCACGAATTCCGGGGCGCGCGGGTTTCTCGGATACGGGAGGGGGTTTTCCACCACGGTCCGGATGCGACCGGGGTTCGAATCGAGGACCACGATCCGGTTCGCGAGGTACACCGTCTCGTGCACGTCGTGGCTCACGAGGAAGATGGTCTTCGGGTTCCGCTCGCGATCCACCCAGAGGTGCACCAGCTCCGCGCGCAGCTTTTCCGAGGTCAGGTGGTCGATCTGGCTGAAGGGCTCGTCGAGGCACAGGATCTCCGGCTCGACCGCGAGGGCGCGGGCGATGCCCACGCACTGCTTCATGCCGCCGGAGAGCTCCCGGGGATACGCCGTTTCGTAACCTTCCAGCCCCACCAGGTCCACGACGTGCTTCAAGCGACGCCGGCAGTCCGTCGCTCCGAGCGACTTGGCCTGTAGGGCGACTTCGATGTTCTCCGCGACGTCCATCCACGGGAACAGGGCGAAATTCTGAAAGACCATCGCGACCGAGGGATTCAAGCCGTCGAGGCGCCGGCCCCGGTAGAGCACGGTGCCCTGGGTGGGATGCAGGAGGCCGCACAGAATGCGCATCACCGTGGACTTGCCGCACCCGGAGGGACCCAGGAGGGCGAGGATTTCGGACTCGCGGACCTCGAGGTTGATGCCGTCGAGCACCTTGACGGTCTTGCCGCTCGGACTGGTGAAGCACATCTCCACGCCGCGCAGCTCGGAAATGACGCCGCCCGCGGTTTGGGAGGGAAGCGCGGCGACGGGGCTTTGATCCACGGTCACGATCCTGCTCTGCCGGCGCCGGGAGCGGACGCGGGGGGGCGAGGGGGGCGCGGGTCGCGGAAAAGGGCGATCATAGCAGCGGCCCGCGCGGGGTGTCAATGGTTTCCCTTGACCCTCCGGAGGCACGTTGCTATTTTCCATCGACTCATTCCCCGAACGGTGCATCCAGGTCCAGGGAGGTCCTCCATGCGCATTGCCGTGCTGTCCGCGGCGGCCGTTTTCACGGCCGCCGCCGTGCTCGTCGCCGATCCCCCCGCCGCCAAGACCGGGCAAATGGAGCGGGCGCTGCCGAAGGGAAAATACGTCGCCTACGTCGGGAGTAAGTACGCGGCCGACAGGAAGGCGAACGTGCTCATCTGCCTCCACGCGGACAGCCACGACCCCGAGAAGTACGTGAACTACTACAAGGCCACCGTCGATACGCGCGGCTGGGTGTACCTGATGCCCAAGGCCCCCGGCGGCTCCTGGACCCTGAGCGACGACAAGTTCATCCTGTCGATGGTGGACGATTTCAAGAAGGACTACAACGTCGACGACACCCGGATGCTCATCACGGGCTACTCCGACAGCGGCCCCACGGCCGCCGCCACGGCCTTCGGCAACCCGAAGCGCTTCGCCGCGCTCGTGCTGCTGGCGGCCAACAAGCCGGATCTCAGCGACAAGGACCTCGCCGCCGGCAAGTCGATCGCGCTCTTCGTCGCGCACGGCGGCAAGGACCAGTACGCGCCGTTCGCGGGAGCGAAGGACTTCGTGGAGAGCGCCCGCAAGGCCGGGCTCAAGGTCGAGTTCGTCGAGAAGCCCGACGTGGACAGCCGCATGGAGGTCGCGCAGCCTCCGGTGATCGTCGGGTGGTACGAGGGGCTCCCGAATCCCGAAATCGAGGCTTGGTACAACGAGGCGCGGAAGCTCGTCGGCCAGGACAAGTTCGCCGACGCGGTCGCGCTCTACCGCAAGGTCATCGCAGCCGGTCCGGACCTCCCGCTGGGGAAGAAGGCCAAGGAAGAGCTGGACCTGATCGACCAGGGGGGACAGAGCATCCTCAAACACGCGCAGGAGGAGCTGGGGAAGCAGAACTATGACGGGGCGGCGCGCCTTTTCGGCGAGGTCGCGAAGCGCTACGCCGGGACGCCGTCCGCGGAGGAGGCAACGAAGCAGCTCGCCGCGCTGAAGAGCGACCCCAAGATCAAGGAGGCGATCGAGCGACGCGCCCAGGAGGAGAAGGAGAAGGGGGCGGAGAGGGAGTACGCCGCTGCCGAGGCGAAGGAAAAGGCGAAGGAGTACGAAGCCGCGCTCGCGGGCTACCACGCGGTCGTTGCGAACTACGCGGGGACTTCGTTCGAGGAAAAGGCGAAGGTGCGCGTGAAGGCCCTCACGGAGGACCCGGCGGTGCAGAAGGCGATCGCCGATGCGAAGTCGTCCGGCGAGGTAAAGGCCCTGCTCTTGAAGGCCGAGAACTACCGGAAGAACAAGATGTACGAGAAGGCGATCGAGGTGTTCAAGAACATCGAGCAGCGCTGGCCCGGGACGCCGCAGGCGGAGGACGCGAAGAAGAAGCGGCAGGAGTGCGAGCGGGCGATGAAGTGATTTGGGATTTCAGATTTGAGAATTGAGATTTGTTGTAGCTCGGTGCGATTTCCGATGGGGTCGAACGCAGCGAGCGCCCCGGAACCGTGACCGTGAGGGAGCGGTCTCGGCGTGTCCGACGTTGCCCTCGGATTCAATCCCGCCAATATGCTTTTCCTCCGCAGGATTTGCGCGTCAGGCGCAAATCCTCCGGGAAAGAATAGCATACACCCCGAAGCTCGCCGCAGCGAGCGAAGGGGGGGTGGGGATTTGGTTGCGGCCATCGGCCGCGCCAGGGAAGTACCGGCTTTCCATAGCGAATTCACGTTTCCAGAGCGACAAGCCTCTGCACGCTCGTGTCACCGTTTGCGAACGTGCGCGGCCACTTCAGCCATGCCAGGCACGGGCCGCCTGAAGGCGGAACTACGAACGGCGGGTCCCGAGGGCAACAGCGGCGGTTTGTAGCGCACCTTCGGCGGGCTGCCAGGAAGTCGCCGCACTTCTTGGGTGTCAGCAATTCGGCGGCTCTCCCTCCCCCGCGATCGCCCGGTACACCTCCGGCCGCCGGTCCGACAACACCGGGAACGCTTTGCGCGCCGCCGACACGCGTTCGGGGTCGACCTCGCCGGCGATCGTCTCCTCCGCGCCGGGGGCCGCCTCCGCAAGCAGCTCACCGCCCGGCGCCCACAGCACCGAGTCCCCGGCGTACTTCAGCTTTCCACCCGAGCCGACGCGGTTCACGCCCAGGACGTAGGCGAGGAACTCGATCGAGCGGGCCTTGAGCAGCGTCCGCCAGTGGTCCCGCCTGGCCTCCGGCCAGTTCGCCACGACACAGAAGAGGTCTGTTCGTGGGGCGAGGGCGGCGAAGAGCTCGGGGAATCGCAGGTCGTAGCAGATGAGCAGACTGACGCGGACGCCGGCGACGAGGAGCGTGAGGGCGCGGTCGCCGCTCGCATAGCGCTCCGTCTCGCCGCCGAAGGTGAAGGGATGGATCTTCGCATAGCGCCCCACGCTGCCGTCCGGGACCGCCAGGAGGCCGAGATTGCGCGGCTTGGCCGCGGCGCCGGAGGCTTCGTCCGGCCGGGTCGCGGCGGAACCGCACACGGCGGCGCCGGTCGAGCGCGCGCATTCGAGGAGAAACCTCTCCGCCGGCCCGCCGGGCGGTTCCGACACGCGCTCGGCGTCCATCGAGAAGCCGGTCGGGAACATTTCGGGGACCGCGACGAGACGCGCGCCCGCGGCGGCGGCCGCCGCGATCCTGGGCGCGAGGCGTTCGAAATTCGCTCGCGGATCCTCCCACGCGAGGTCGGCCTGGATGCCCGCGACTCTCATGCGCTCACCTCACCGCCCCCTGAGCGATCGCAGGCGGACGGCCGCGGCGTCCAGCACCGGGTCGGACTTGCAGAACGCGAAACGGACGAGGTGGCGCCCGGCCTCCTTGTGTTCGTAAAACGCCGACATCGGGATGGCCACGACGCCGATCTTCTCGATGAGGTGCCGGCAGAAGGCAACGTCGTCGTCGAAGCCGAGCGGGCGGATGTCGGCGCAGGCGAAGTAGGTCCCCGCGGGCGGCAGCACGCCGAAGCCCGCGGCCAGGAGGGCGGCGAGGAGCTTTTCCCGACGGCGCGCGTAGGCACGCAGGAACTCCTCGTAGTACGGGGCCGGCGCAGCGACCGCTTCCGCCATGGCGTGCTGAAAGGGCGTCGCCGTCGCGAAGGTGACGAACTGGTGGACGGTTCGGAGCGCGCGCGTCAGCTCCGCCGGGGCCGTGGAGTAGCCGATCTTCCAGCCGGTGAGCGAGTAGCTCTTGCCGGTGGAGTTGAGCGTGACCGTCCGCTCCCGCATCCCCGGCAGCGCGGCCATGGCGACGTGGCTGCCTTCGAAGACCAGGTGCTCGTACACCTCGTCGGTCACGACGTAGGTCCCGCGGGCGCGCGCGAGCGCCGCGACCTGCTCCAGCTCCTCTCGGGTGAATACCCTACCCGTCGGGTTGTGCGGGGTGTTGAGGACCACGACGCGGGTCCGGTCCGTGAAGGCGGCCTCCAGCTCCTCCCGTCGCCACCGGAAGTCGGGCGCATGCAGCGTGACGAACCGCGGCGTCGCCTCGGCCATGGCCACGCAGGCGCGGTAGCTGTCGTAGTACGGCTCGAACAGGACGACTTCGTCCCCCGGCTCGCAAAGGGCGAGGAGGGTGCAGTGGATCGCCTCGGTGCACCCCGAGTAGACCGTGACTTCGTCGAGCGGGTCGTACGTCAGCCCGTAGAGACGCCGGACCTTTTCCGCGATCGCCCGCACGAGCACCGGCTCGCCGGCCATGCGGGCGTACTGGTTCCGCTCCTCCCCGATCGCGCGCGCCGCCGCGTCCTTGACGAAGGCCGGGCCGGCGAAATCGGGAAAGCCCTGGCCCAGGTTGATCGCCTTGTGCTCGACGGCGAGCCGCGTCATCTCGGTGAAGATGGTGGTGCCGAAGGCTTCCAGCCGCCGATTGAGCGGGCCGCGCGGCGCTTGCATCGAGGGCTCCCAGGCAGGTGTCGACGGACCATGCGTGGTTTCCGGTTCGGCTTCCCGGCAGCATCGGATCGCGGGGGTTCGCTTGCCTGCGGGAATCTCGGCTCGGCTCGAACGCCGCAGAAACCGCAGGTTTCACCGGTTCTACGAGCTTTCAGAGATGGCGAAGCCGTGAAATCGTCGCCAATCCGTGTCACCCCTGGGCAGAAGACCGCTTTTTCGGCAACGAATCTCCGCCAGTAGGCGCCCGCGCAAGAATTACTTTACATTTTCGTGGATCGACCGATGCCTGGGGGCGCGGCCCCGAGGGCCGCGCCCCCAGGAGCCTCGAGGTCCGAATCTGCGCAGTTATTTTTGCGCGGGCGCTAGGCGATCGGTTGCGAGATTAAACCCGAGGGAGCCGATGGAGTCGCTGAGACCGCTCCCTGACGGTCGCGGTTCCGTTTCTGACCGCCCGCGGTCGGTGGGTTCGAGGGGAAGGCCGGTTTTCGAAAAGACGAAGCTGGGAAAGCCGTGGTTCCGTCGTCGCCCGGTTGCGGAGTCGTTGGGCCGCGGCACCGCCGCCGCGCTTCCTCACTCCGGCCACTGCGCGATCGAGGCGAGTTCCCGGTCCAGCTCCGGCCCGATCTCGTCGACGCTCTTGCCGAGCGGCGCGACGCGGCAGTTGAAGAGGAGCGTCCAGTTCACTCCGCCCGGCCGCTGGACGGCCTCCGCATGCGTCCCCGGCAGGCTCCCCACCGCGCGCACGGCCTCGCGTGCGTCCCCATCGCGGGCCTCCATGCCGACCAGCCAATACTTGTCCAGGTAGCGGACCAGCGCGCCGGCGGAGGCGACGAGACCGGCCGCACCCTCGGTCGCCTCGATGCTCCAGGAACCGTCCGGGACCGGAACCCGCCGCTCGGACGAAGGCGGAAACGCGGAAAGCGCGAGCCCCGGGTCCAGGTACGGCAACTCCCGTTCGTGCCGGTAGCCAGGCAGGGACCGCCCGAGGAACACGTCCTTCACGCCGATCGGCGCGAGGACCTGCTCCCGGAGGAAATCGACGAAGCGCTGCCCCGAGACCTTTTCGATGACCAGGCTGAGCAGGAGATACCCGACCGACCAATAGGCCTCGCGAGTCCCGGGCTCGAAGTCGAGCTGCCGGCCGGCCAGCCACCGTGCGATGTCCCAGGCCCCCGGCGCGGCCGAGAGGCCCAGCTCCAGCCCGATCGTGCGCGAGGCGAAGGCCGGGTCACAGGCCCGCACGCCCGAGCCGCCGTCCGCCGCCGCGCCCGCCGCGCCCACGTCCCAGCCGCCGCGATAGTCGAGCAAGTGCCCGACCGTGACCCGCTCGAGGCGAGGATCCTGCTTGCGGCCCGCCGCGGGCAGCAGCCCGAGCAGCGGAAACACCTTCGTCTCCCGCGAGAGTTTTCCGGAGCGGACCAGCACGCCGATCGCCGACCTTGTGAGCGCCTGGCTCACCTCGCCGATCCGAAGAAGCGCATCGGGAGGAGGCGCGAGCCAGCCGTAGCCGTGCTCGAAAAGGACCCGCCCTTTCCTGAGGACCGCCAGGGTCGCGGCCTTGAGCCCGCGTTCCCGCATGCGTCGCAACAGCAGCAGGTCCACGTCCCACAGCTCGGGCACGTGACGTCCGCGCACGAAGCCCAGCTCGCTCACCGGCCCGTGCCACGCGCGCGCACGGCCGTCATCCCGCCAATACGTCAGCACGCGACGCCCGTCCCAGGCCGCGACCTCGAAATTGCCGAGCGCGGGCGTGCCGTAGTGGCTCTGGATCAGGGCGAGCGCCGTGAACGAACCGTCCGCGGCGCCGACCTGCGCGAGGAGCCGCCAGGTCTGCCCCTCTTCGTTGTCACGGTAGAGGTGGGCGAAGCCCCCGCCGACGAGGGGCGTGACCACTTCGAAATGCCCGCGGCCGCCGTGCCGCCCCTGCAGGAACGCCGGCTGGCCCGCGGCCCGGTCGAAGAACTCCTTCCCGCCGAGCCACGCATTCCCCTTGCGGTAGAAGTGGAAGAGCTTCGCCCCGACGCGAAGGACCAGCTCCAGGTTGCCGGGGTGGCCGTAGTTCCCCTGGACGAGCGCGACCGCATCGACGCGGCCGAGGTTCTCGCCGAAGACGCCGGGGCCGACCCAGGGCAGGGCGGGATCGTCGTTGTTCCGCCAGTAGTGCGCGATGCCCGCGGGCACCGCGGGCACGACGACTTCGAAATTGCCGCGCGCGCCGAACACGCCCTGGAGGAGCGCGGGGCTGCCCGCGCACCCCTCGCCGAACCAGGTGGGCGCGCTCCACTCGAGCGAGCGGGAGTGACGCCAGAAATGGGCGAGCCGCGCGCCGACCCTGCAGACCAGCTCGAGGTTCCCCGGCTCCATGAAGTTGCTTTGGATGAGCGAGGGGGTGCCCTCGACCGGGAGCCGACCGGCGAAGGACGCGCCCGCGACCCAGGGGATGCCCGGGTCGTCGTTGTTCCGCCAGGCGTGGAAGAGTCCGCCGGTCGGATCCGGCAGCACGAGCTCGAAATCCAGCGAGGGGGTGGTCCGTGACTCGATCAGGAAACCGCTGTGCCGCGTCGGCGACATGCGTCGTACCTCTTCCTTCGCGTAATGGGCCTAAACCGCGGTTCGTCCCGCTCGCCGCCCGACTCCCCCATCTTCGACCCCGCCCTCTCGAGATATTGGCGGTCGCCTAGCGTCGGCCGATGCGGACGATATGGACGCGCTCCGGATCGATGCCGTCCTTGCCCGTAAGCGGTTCCTCCCGCTCGCCGATCCCCTTCGTCGATTTTTGCGTGGACCAGTAGCGGAGTGCGCGCGCGCGGCCCTGCGCGTCGCGCTTCCATTCCAGGAACACCACCGAATGGCCGGTCCCGTTCCGGCGCCAGAGCTGCACGAAATCGCCGGGGCGCGCGTCGTCGGGCCGGCCGATCGCCCGCCCCAGGCCGCGGGAGACGATGGCGTGCTGCAACGTGCGCTGGGTGTCGCCGGTCGAGCCGAACCAGTCGCCGCGGAGGGCGAGCAGGTCCTTGGCGTCCAGGCCCGGCATGCGGAACTCCGCTCTACGTGCCTCGCACCAGCTCTTCCAGGCCTGCACAAAGACCTCGAAGGTGAGCCCGCAGCAGTAGCACCGCTTCTGGGGGTCGGCCTCGCAGACGCGCACGCCGAGGTAGTCCAGATCGCAGGTCGTGCCGGGCCAGTTCTCCCCTTTGGGCCAATAGTAGCCGTGCGTGCCATCGGTCGGATACGCCTTCACGACGGAGAGGACCGAGGCGGTGAACACGTCCTCGAGCGGAAGGCCGTCCGCGGGTTGCGCCGGCGGGGCCGGGGCCACGGTCCGGGCCGCCGCGACGAGGGCAAAGACGGCGGCGGCGAAGACGAGGACGCGACCGGGAGTGGAGAACGATCGGGTGCGGAGTCGGAAGTGCGTGCTGGGCATGCTCGCCTCGAACCGGGCCGGCGGCAGGGGGGAGAACTCAAGTTGGCTCAGTACCACCCCACGAAATGGGGTGACCCATTTGCTCGGCGATTTTGGCCGCCCGCTTTGTTGCGCTCGCTCGCCGTAGTTCTCCGTTACTACGCCTCGCTCGCGCGCCTGGCGGGCCGCCAAACTTGCCCTCGCCTATTGGTCACCGACTTCCGTGGAGCGGTACTTAGGAAAAGGAGCGGCGGGTCTCTTCCTCGCTGTCGTAGATCCGGAAGACCTGGTCGAGCCCCATGCGGCGAAAGACGTTCAGGACTTTCACGTTCGGCGTCAGGAGGACCAGCCTGCCCCCCATGGCCTCCAGTTCGTCGGCGAGGCCCATGAGGGCGCCGATCGCCCCGCTCACAATGCTGTCCACCTGCGACATTTCCACCGCGATCTTGAGCACGTTTCGCGACTTCAGGCTCTTCAAATACATCTCGAACGAGTCGACGTCGCCCACGAGAATGTTCCCGTGGACCTCGACCACGTGGAAGCCTTCGCGATCCTTCGAACTGAGCTCCATGCGTTCTCCGTCCGGCGAGCTACTTGACCTTGATGCCGATGATCGTGATGTCGTCCTCAAGCTCCCGCTCCGCGCCGCGGAACTCCGCGACGTTCATGTCGAGCATGTGGAGAAGGTACTTCGCTTCGTGTCCGCCGTACTGGTTTAGCTCCTCCTTCACGCGGTCGATGCCGAACTCTTCCTTCTGGGCGTTCGCGGTCTCGGAAATGCCGTCGGTGAAAAAGAGGAGCATGTCGCCGCGCTGCAGGTCGCAGGCCGACTCCTCGAGCGTGGCCTCGAAGCGCAGGCCCTTGTCCACGCCGACGGCCATGCCCTTCGGCTCAAACGACAACAGGCTCGGGCTGCGCGCGGGATTGAAAAGCAGGATCGGATTGTGTCCCGCCCGCGTCATGCGGAGCTCTCGGGTCTTCAGGTTGAGGACGCAGTAGGAGACGGTGGCGAAGGTGCTGCGATCCAGGTCCGGGTAGATGTCCGCGTTCGAAGCCACCATCGTGGCCTTGGGCGAGGACTTGCCCTTGGCGTGGATGCTGATCACTTTGCGCACGAGGGCCATCACGATCCCCGCTTCGATCCCGTGCCCCGAGACGTCCCCGATGAGGATGCCGATCTCGTCCTCGGACACGCGCGGGAAGTCGTAGAAGTCGCCCGCGACGGTGCTGCACGGCTTGTAGATCACATGGAAGTCGAGGCCGGGGAGCTTCGGCAGCTCGGGCAGCATCTGCATCTGCTTTTTGCGCGCCTCCTCGAGCCCCAGGCGGGCGGACTTGTCGACCTGGACCTCGGCCCGGATTTCCGCCATTTCCTTCTTCATCTTCTGCATGAGCTGGTCGGTGAGGATGCGGGTGGCGGAGTTCGCGTCGGCCTCGGCGCTCGCAGCGGCGGCGGCGGCGGCGGCAGCCGCGGCGGCGGTGGCGGACGCGAGCACGGGCGGAGCGGCCGGCTTGAAAATCGCCTCGAGCTCCTGCGCCGTCGCGGCCGGCTCCCGCTTGGAGCGGTAGCCCGCGCAGTGATTGACCAGGTGCATGGAGATCTGCACGGGCGCGGTCTCGGTCAGCGTGATCATGGACGAGGCGTTGATCGAAAGAAGGACCTGGCGGCAGTACGGGCAGACCCAGGAGCCTTTCGCGTCGCGGACGCGCCACACCGGCGTCGCCGCGATCTTCTGCTTCACTTGCACCTCCAGCTTCGCCACCGCGTCGTGCGCCTGGATCGTGCGTTGCAGGTCGGCGAGGGTCTTCGGCTGGCCGCGCCCATGGTCATACGCGAAGCAGCTCTCGATGTGGACATGCATCTTGTCGATGATGTCCAGGTTGATCTTCCCGTCGAGCGGGATCTGCACCTCGCTGTCGCGGAGGCAATAGGGGCAGAACCACCGGCCGCGGGAGTCGCGCTGCTGCCAGAGCGGGTTCGAGAGGACGAGTGCCTTCACCTCCAGGAACCGCGCCTTGAGATCGAGCTGGTCCTTGGTGAATTTCGGGCCGCGCGTGCCCTCCTTGAAGACGGGGCACGCCTCGAGGTGGGCGCCGACCTTGTCGAGCAGTTCGGTGCGAGCCTGGAACGTCGCGCCGACGAGGCCGCACAGGGGGCAGATCCACTGGGTGCGCCCGGCGACCACGCTCCACGCGGGGTTTGCGGCCAGCGTCCCGGTGAGCCACTCCCGAAGCTTCGCGGCCTCCCGCTCCTTCTTCCACTTGTCGAGCATCGCGGGACCACGTCGATCAGGAGATAGGACTGCCCGGAGTGACCGGCTTCTCGGGACTCAGGAGCACCACTCCGCCGCCTTCGCTGGCGACCAGCAGCATTCCTTGGCTCTCCACGCCCCGAAGCATGGCCGGCTGGAGGTTGTTGACGATGACGCAAAACTTCCCGACCAGGTCCTCCGGCTTGAAATGCAGCTTGATGCCGGCGACGATTTGGCGAATGACCGGTGCGGGGGGCGCCGCGGGCGCAGGCGGTGCCGGTGCCGCGGAGGCAGGCGCGGCGGCGGGGGCCGAGGCGCTCGCGGGGGCCCCGGCGGGAGGCGCGGCCGCCGGTGTCGCGGCGGGCGCCGCGGGCGCGGGCCCCACGTCGACCCTCAGCACGTACAGCCGGTCGGCCTTCGGATGGTTCTCGACCGCCAGGATCCGGCCGACCCGCAGTTCCACCTTCTTGAAGTCGTCAATCGTGATCATGGAGACTCCGACGATCCTGCCTACGGTTGCTTCGGGGAGAGTTCTTCAGTACCGTCCCGCAGAATTGGGTTACCAATTTGCTCGGCGATTTCGGCCGCCTGCTTCGTTGCGCTCGCTCGGCGTAGTTCTCCGTTACTACGCCTCGCTCGCTCGCCTCGCGGGCGGCCGAACTTGCCTTCGCCTATTGGCCACCGACTTCCGCGGGACGGTACTCCGCGAGGGAGCGGCATCGGAAACGAGGCGCGCGCAATTGGCCATGCGCAAGGGAGTTGCAAGTCCCGGCGGCGCCAGGCCCGGCGGCCCCGCCCTTCCCAGCCGCCCGTTCGACGCGGGCCGGAATGGGGGGCGCGGAACACAGCCAATCTATCAGAGCCCCTCCGGAGGCGCAAGAAATTTAGGGGCCCGCCCCACGGTCGAGCGTGCGATACTGGACCGCTTCCCCGACGTGTTCGGCCGCGAGCTCTTCCGCTCCCGCCAGGTCCGCGATCGTCCGCGCGACCTTGAGCACGCGCGAGTGCGCGCGCGCCGACAGGTTCAGCCTCTCCATCGCCATCCGCAGCACCGCCTCCGCGGCCTCCCCCAGCTTGCAGTGCTTCTTGAGCTGGCGCGGCCCCAGCGCGGCGTTCGTAAACACCCGCTCCCCTTGATAGCGACGCTCCTGCCGCGCGCGCGCCTCCTCCACCTGCCGCCGCATGTCCGCCGACCGCACGCCGTCCCCCGGCGTGACCAGCTCCCGGTACGAAAGCGCCGGGACCTCCACGTGCAGGTCGATCCGGTCCAGGAGCGGACCCGAGATCTTCGACCGATACCCCTGCACTTCGCGCGGGGAGCACGAGCACGCCCGTCGCGGGTCGCCGAGGTAGCCGCACGGGCAGGGGTTCATCGCGGCCAGCAGCATGAACGCCGCCGGGTACGTGATCGAGGCCGCCGCGCGCCCGATCGTGACGACGCCGTCCTCCAGCGGCTGGCGCAGGACCTCGAGCGTGCGACGCGCGAACTCCGGCAGCTCGTCCAGGAAGAGCACGCCGTGGTGGGCGAGGCTGATCTCGCCCGGACGAGGATAGCTCCCGCCGCCGACGAGACCCGCGTCGCTCACCGTGTGGTGAGGCGCGCGGAACGGGCGCTGCGCGAGCAGCGTCCCCCCGGCAGGCAGCAGGCCGGCTACGGAATGGATCTTCGTGGTCTCGAGCGACTCCCGCCGCGACAGCCGCGGGAGGAGCGTGGGCACGCGGCGCGCAAGCATCGTCTTGCCGGAGCCCGGCGGGCCGATGAGCAGGCAGTTGTGCCCGCCCGCGGCCGCCACCGTCAGCGCGCGCTTGACGTGCTCCTGCCCTTTCACGTCGCCGAAGTCCAGCTCGTAACGCGCTGCGTCATCAAAGATGCGGTCCAGGTCCACGGCGAGCGGCGGGATCTTGCGCTCTCCGTTGAGGAAGCCCACGGCCTCCGTGAGGTCCGTGATCGGGATCGCCTCCAGCCCTTCGACCACGCCCACTTCGGGGGCGTTGTCGGCCGGCACCAAGAGGCCCGCGAGCTTGGCGTCACGGCAGGCCACCGCCATCGCGAGCCCCCCCTTCACGGGCCGCGCGCGGCTGTCCAACGCCAGCTCGCCGAGCAGGGCGTAGCGACGCAGCAGGCCGTCCCTCTTCACCTGGCCGGTCGCCGCGAGCAGCCCGATCGCGATCGGCAGGTCGTAGACCGGCCCCTCCTTGCGCAAGTGCGCCGGCGCAAGGTTGATCGTCAAGATGCTGGACGTCGGGAATTGATAGCCCGCGTTCTCGATCGCCGTGCGGACCCGCTCCAGACTCTCGCGGACGGCGGCGTCGGGAAGGCCGACGAGGACGACGTGCGGGCTCCCCGGCTTGACGTTGACCTCGACCTCGACCGTGCGCGCCTCGATCCCGCGCACGGCGGCGCTCCAAACCTTGCCGAGCATGCGCTCTTCGCCTCCTCCGTGCTGGTTCGTGCGGTGCCTCGCCCGGATCGTCGCGTATCTTAGGGGCCCATCTCCGCTTTGTCAAGGCGTGCGCTTGACACGACCAAAGCGTCATGCTATCTTCGGCTTGCATTTTCTCCCCCAGGACTCTCCCCTTTTCGGGCCTGGGCTCCCCTTCGCCCCCGGAGGCAGCGATGCTCATCGTCGAGATCCAGGACTATACGACGGGCAGCACCAAGACCTCGCAATACAGCAAGAACGCCATCTCCCTGGGCAAGGCGGAAGACAACGACATCGTCCTCGCGCGTCCCAACATTTCCCGCCGGCACGCCCGCATTTCGAACAAGGACGGGAAGGTGTACGTCGAGGACGGGAACAGCACGAACGGGACGTACGTGAACGGCGTCCGGATCCCCGGTCCACAGCTCTTGTCCCGGAAGGACGAGATCCGGCTGGGAGACTTCGTGATCCGCGCCTACTTCAAGGCGGCGACGGTCGATGACGACACCGTCCTCACCGCGGAGGAGTTGGAGGAGGCCGCCGCGAAGGGGGCCGCCGCCGCGTCCGCGGTGCGCGGGGACCGCGACAAGCCCGCGTCGGGCGGGGGGGACGCGAAGAAGGGGGCCGCGGCCGCCGGCGGAGGGAAGAAGCCGGGCGCCGCCGCCGTGCCTGCGCCCCCGTCGGGAGCGGGTTCCCGTCGCGCGGAGGCGGCGCCGGCCGCGAAGCCCGCGCGTGGCGCAGACGCCAAGGGGAAGCCGCCGCGGCACGACGACGAGGAGCCCGAGGAGGAAGCCGAGGAGCAGGAAGCGGAACCGGAGCGCAAGGAGCCGGCGCGCAGGGCGCCCTCCCCCGCGTCGCCGCCCCCGCGCGTCGTGTCGCGCCCCACGCCCGCGCCGACCCAGGACGACCTGAGCGACCGCTTCGAAGAGGAGATCCCGGAGGAGGAGGAGGAGGACGAACCCCTCCCGCCGATCGCGGCGTCCGTCGCGGCCCCCCCGCCCTCGAAGGCCGGCGGCGGCAAGTCCGCCGGGTGGCAGCAGACGATCGGGCAGCCGCCCCTCTTTCCGGACACCGCGGTCGGAGAGGAAGTGCCGGACAGCCTGCCGCCCGCGGAGGAAGTGGACGCACTGCCCGCGGAGCTGGAGGTGTCGGCCGAGGCCGTCGAGGCCGCGATCGAGGCCGCCGAGGATTCGCACACGCCCGCGGAGCCGGCGGAGGTGATGCCCGTCCTCCCGCAGGAACCGGAGTTCGACAACGAGGGCGCGACGGAGGCCTACCAGCGACCGATCGGCGGGGGCGCGGCGGAACGGGAGAAGCCGAAAAAGGCCGCGACTCCGCTCCCGCCGCTCCAGCCGGCGCCCGCAGTGCACGCGGAGGCCGTCCCGGCGAAGGCCGAAGGGAAGAAGGGCGAGGACGAGCCCGTCTTCGATCGCGACGAGATGTTCATGCAGACGGTCAAGAACTTCCTCGTCGACGCCGGCCCGTTGCTGGACGATGGGTCGGTCTCGGAGATCATGATCAACGGGCCGGACCACGTGTACGTCGAGCGCGGCGGCAAGATCGAGCTGACGTCGATCAAGTTCCGGAACGAGGACCAGGTGCTGTCCCTCGTGCGCAACGTCGCGCAGTACGTGGGCCGGCGCGTGAACGAGGAGAGCCCCTACATGGACGCGCGCCTGCCGGACGGCTCGCGCGTCGCCATCATGATCCGGCCGTGCTGCCGCGTGGGGCCGTCCATCTCCATCCGGAAGTTCTCGCGGAAGCGGCTGGGGGTGGAGGACTTGATCAAGTTCGGCTCCCTGTCGCCGGACGCGGCGAAATTCGTGGACGTGGTGGTCAAGCTGAAAAAAAATCTGCTGGTCTCCGGGGGGACCGGCTCGGGCAAGACGTCGCTCCTCAACATCGTGTCGGGGTTGATCCCCAGCGACGAGCGGATCATCGTGATCGAGGACGCGAGCGAGCTGCAGCTCCAGCAGGAGCACGTGCTCCCCTTCGAAGCGAAGCCCCCGGACCGGGAAGGGCACGGCGAGGTGACGATCCGGGACCTGGTGAAGGCTTCGCTCCGGTTCCGCCCGGACCGGATCATCGTGGGCGAATGCCGCGGCGGCGAGGCGCTGGATCTCTTGCAGGCGATGAACACGGGCCACTCGGGCTCGATGGCGACGATCCACGCCTCCTCGCCGACCCAGACGTTGTCGCGCCTGGAGACGCTAGCGCTCTTCGCGGGCCTCAACATGCCGATCCTGGCCGTCCGCTCGCAGGTCGCGACTTCGATCGAGGTCGTGCTGCAGACCGCGCGCCTGCGGGACGGCTCCCGCAAGGTGACGCACATCTCGGAGGTGCTCGAGCTGACCGAGGCCGGCAATTACCAGACCTCGGACATTTTCCGGTTCGAACAGACCGCGGTGGACGCGAAGGGGAAGGTGATCGGCTCGTTGCGCCCGACGGGGAAGCTGCCGACCTTCCTGGACAGCCTGAAAGCTTACGGCCTGGAGCTGCCCGCGGATTTCTTCAACCCCGCGGCGGCGGCAGCGCCCGCGCCCGCTCCGCCGGCCGGGAAACGCCGCTGAACTGCCCCCCGCCGCCCCGCCTCGTTACGCGCCCATCTCCTATCGGCCGGCCCTCCCCCTCTCCCCCGCAGGGGAAAGGGCTGGGCCTGCGACACGAAGCTCGGCGCCGGTCGCCTGAAGCGCGAAGGGGGAGCGAGCGACCCATCCCCCCCTCCCCGTCGCGCGCCCTCGCTCCCCGCCGCTACCGCAGCACCAGCGCCAGCAGGTTCGACGCCACCCACACCGCGCCCGCCAGGATCGTCACCCGTTCCGCCAGCGCATAGCCGCGGAATTTCCGCGAGGCGATCCACGACACGATGTACACGCGCCGAAGCACGTCCTCGAGATGCACCTGGTCGGGGATCGACAGGAACTCCGCCATGTACCGCTCGTGGTCCGGCCGCGTCAGGACCTCCGCAAAAAAGACCAAGTCATGATGGTCCTTCCCGCGGAAGGGCGGGTTGCGGCTCCGCACCACCCAGAAGCAGCACGCGATGGCGACCGCGGCGAGCGCGACCGCGGCGGTCTGGAGCGCGTTGACGATCCAGGCCTGCGAGTGCGCCACCTGCGAAGACGCCACGAAGAGGCTGTTAATGACGATCAGCGTGCCCGCCTTCGTATCCGCGAACTGCACCAGGTCCTGGTTGTAGCCCAGGATCTCGAACGCCTCCTCGATGTACTTCCTCCGAAACCCTTTGCCCTCCGGCAGCGACGAAGACGACATGCGGCTCGAACCTCTTCTGCTTGCGGCTCCCCGGCACGGATTCCCCTCGACGGCGCCCAGCTCGCGGGCAAATGCCCGTTTCGCTCCGCGCGCGCTCAGGCGGGCGTCGCGGCCCCTTCCCCGCTTCGCTCCTTTTTTTTCTCTCCCTCGAGACGGCGCAGTTTCGCCAGCCGCTCCCGGATCTTCGGCGCCGCTTCGGCGGCGGCCTTCTCCCCGGCCTCGATGGCGCGGTCGATCGCATTGAAATCGAGCAGATGCAGGCCCGCGACCTCCGGCTCCAGCAGCAAGTCGAACTGCCCGGGGTTACGGCGCGTGGCGTCCACCGCCTGCACCTCCAGGGAGCGGTGCAACAGTTGCATCACCGAGGGCTCGTCGAGGAAGCCGGTCACGACTTCGCTCTGGCGGATGAAGCGTCCGAGCCAGCCGGCCGCTCCTCCTTCGGCCTTCTGTTCGGCGAACAGGCGCTTCCGATCGGTGGGCAGGAATTGCGCGTCGGCGGCGCAGGTCACGTTCACGCCCACGACCACGCGCGCGCCCAGCCGCCGGCAGACGTCCCCCGGGACGTTGTTCACCGCCAGGCCGTCCGCGAGACAGCGCTCCCCTTCGTACACCGGCGAGAAGACCCCCGGCAGCGCGAGACTCGCCCGCACGCCCTTCCAGGTGAGATCGTCCCGGAACACCACCTCGCGCCCGCTCTGGAGGTCGGCCGCGACCGCGAAGAACGGGATCGGCAGCCCCTCGATCACGGCGTCGGAGAAGAGCTGTCGCAGCCACTTGTCGAGCACCTTGTCGCCGCTGCCGAAGGGGTTTTCCTTGAGCATCGCGCGCACGCGGAATTCGACGTCCGCCGCGGAGAGCCCGTAGGCATAGAGGCCGCCGATCAGCGCGCCGACGTTCGTGCCGCCGATCAGGTCCACGGGAATGTTCTCGGCCTCCAGCACTTTGAGAACGCCCAGGTGGGCGCAGGCCCGCGCGCCGCCGCCGCCGAGCGCGAGGCCGACGGCCGTCCCGGAAAGGTGGCGGACGATGCGGCCGAGCGAGGGGACCGTCGGCCGGATGCCGGTCGGCACGCCGCCGCCCGGGGGCACGATGTCCTCCATCTGAAGGATGTAGCGCGGTCGCTCGGCGCCGAGCAGAGGTTCCGCGGGCAGTTCGGACCTGGGTGCCAGCACCGCGATGCGGTCGGCGCTCGCCCCGCCCCCTTCGCGTCCCTTCTCGAGGATGTCGCGGGTCCTCCCCCATCGGCCGCTGCGGCCGGAACTTTCCCAGCGGTCGAGGAAGACCACCCGATCCGCTTGCTGGAGCATGCGCTCGCGGAGCGGGTCGTCCTGCGCGCGTCCGCACAGGTCGATGACGACGCACGCGAAGGCCTCTTTGAGATACGACATGAGTTGGGGAACCAGGTCGAGGCGGAGGCGCGCCTCGGCCTTGCTGCGGTCCCGGAGCGCGAGCAGGCGGAAGCCGTTGTGCGGCTCTCCGGAGAGTTGACGGACGGCGTCCTTGGACAGGCCGGAGAAGCGGTCGAGGATCGATTGCAGGTGGGCGGTCTCGCGCACGCCGAGGGCCTTCGCCGCCGTCGGCCCCTCGTCACCGAGGTCGAGGAAGGCCACGGAATCGGGGAATTCCATCGCGAGGTAGCGCGCGAGCTCGAGCCCGAGAGGTTGCGCCGCGAGGACCGGCAGTACGGTGTCCAGGCAGAGAATGCCGACGGGCTGCCTCGTCTCGAGCGCGCCGCCGCGCTCGCGCAGGCGTTGGGCGAGCATTTTGGAGAGCGCCACGCCGGCGGAGGCGCTCTTGCGGACGATCACGTCGAAGTACGCTTTTCGGAGGACGAGGAGGTTGGAGTCGAGGGAGGCGATGGCGGAAAATGAGCGCGGCGAGCCGGTGAGGAGGGACGTCTCGCCGAAGATGTGGCCGCGTCGTGCCGAGCCGAGCACCTCGACCGCCTTCCCCTGCCCTTCGAGGAGCATGCGGACCTCGCCCGAGCGCACGATGTACAGGCAGTCTCCGGGGTCGCCGGTGCGGAAGACCACGCCTCCCTTGGCGACCTGCAGCCGGTCGAGGCCCTCCATGATGAGGCGGAAGGCCTCCTCCGAGAAGCCGGAAAAGAGCGGGAGCTTGGCCAGGATGCGCTTGGTTTCGCTGGGCCCGACGGCCATGGGGCTCCTCTCGCGGTCGCTGCTTCGGAAGGGCAGGCTCGGGACGCCGACGGGCGACGCGGTCGGACGGTCTACGGCGCGGCCATCGGCGTTCGGAGAGCGGGATTGTAACAGGGTTGGCCTTCGTGCGCAAGACGACGCGCGCGGGTGCATCGCCATGCAAAGCTCAACCGCGTGCCCCAGGTCCGCCGCCGCGCTCGCTCCCCTGGCACGAGGCTTCGAAGCCCTCGCGCGCCGACGGTGCAGGGCGGAAGCCCTGCACCACAAGGCGTGGCGGCCGATCAACGCCGTGTGGCGCGCCCCCACGCCCTGGCGCGAGGAACGCATGGGCCAAGCGGGAGTCCACCCCATGAGGATTCGCTCACGACTTTCCGGTGCGGCGCTTCCACCCTGCTCCCGGCATTGTGGAGAGGCGCTTCAAGCCGGCTCCCGACCTTGTGGTGCAGGGCTTCCGCCCTGCACCCGGACGGCGACCGGCGCCGCAGGCCCACAATCTCTCATCGAAGCCCCATGCGCAGCCTTGCGCGTCCGCTTCCCGCCCGACGGCCCCGCCCGGCTTGCACGATTCCTTGTCCGGGCCGCAAGCGCTCTGCTATAATTCGCCCCCCGGGCCCCCTCACCACCTCCCCTCCCCCCTTTCACGGAGCGCCCATGGACGCGAAGCACGTCTACGTGGAAGACCTGAAAAACCACGTCGGCGAGACGGTCACGATCAAGGGCTGGCTCTACAACAACCGCTCGAAAGGCAAGATCCAGTTCCTGCAGGTCCGCGACGGCACCGGCATCGTCCAGTCGGTGCTCGGCAAGGGGGCCGTGGACGACGCCACGTTCGCCGCGTGCGACCACCTCCCGCAGGAGTCCTCCCTCATGGTGACGGGCGCCGTGCGGCAGGACGCGCGCGCGCCCGGCGGCTACGAGCTCTCGCTCACCGCGGTCACCATCGTCGCGCAGGCACAGCCCTATCCGATAGCGCTCCAGGAACACGGCGTCGCGTTCCTGATGGAAAACCGCCACCTCTGGCTCCGGTCCCGGAAACAGCACGCGATCCTCCGGGTCCGCGCCGAGGTCATGCGCGCAATTCGCGACTTCTTCGACTCCCGCGGTTTCGTCGCCCTCGACTCCCCGATCCTCACGCCCGCCGCCTGCGAAGGGACCACCACGCTCTTCAACGTCGACTACTTCGAAGACAAGGCCTTCCTCAGCCAGAGCGGCCAGCTCTACGTCGAGGCGGGCGCCATGGCGTTCGGCAAGGTCTACTGCTTCGGGCCGACCTTTCGCGCCGAGAAGTCCAAGACACGCCGCCACCTCACCGAGTTCTGGATGGTCGAGCCGGAGATCGCCTACGCGACGCTCGACGACGTCATGAACCTCGCCGAGGAGTTCATCACGTTCATCGTGCAGCGCTGCCTGGAGCGCCGCAGGGAAGACCTCAAGGTCCTGGAGCGGAACACGGCCCTGCTCGAAAAGATCCGCCCCCCCTTCCCGCGCATGTCCTATGACGAGGCCGCCAAATGGCTCCACGACAAGGGCCTGCCCTTCGAGGACGGAAACGACCTCGGCTCCCCCGACGAGACCGCGCTCTCCCAGGCGCACGACAAGCCCCTCATGATCCATCGGTATCCGACGAAGGTGAAGGCCTTCTACATGAAACCCGACCCGCAGCGGGCCGACCGGGCGCTCTGCGTCGACGTGCTCGCGCCGGAGGGCGTCGGCGAAATCATCGGGGGTTCGCAGCGCGAGGAGGACCTCGCCGCGCTGGAGCGAAGGCTGGAGGAGCACAAGCTGCCGCGCGCCGCTTTCGAGTGGTACCTCGACCTGCGCCGCTACGGCGCCGTCCCCCACGCCGGGTTCGGCCTCGGCGTCGAGCGCACGACCGGGTGGATCTGCGGCACGGAGCACGTGCGCGAGTGCATCCCGTTCCCGCGCATGATGTACAAGATCTATCCCTAACGCAGCCGTGGGCCGCAACCAAAGTCCGCTGACGAATGACCAAGCTCCAATGGCCAATGACCAATCAATGACGAAGCCCGAATGACCAAACTGAACGTGTGACAGGCGTCAGGGCCGCGGCACCGTCATCCCTCTCCGCTGCTGGAGCGCAAGCCCTTGGTCATTTGGGCATTGATTGGTCCTTGAAAATTGGTCATTGGTTATTGTCACCGCAAGATTTGCGCTGATCGCGCAAATCCCACAGGGCAATAGCATAGCATGCGTCCGGGGCTCGCGCGGCGATGCCCGAGCCGTGGGGAGCAGCGGACCCCGCCTTGTCCCAGCAAGGCTCAAGACTCCATGCTCAACGCTCCATTTTCAAACTTCACGGAGTCCGATCTGCTTTTTCGACGGTGCCGCGATGCCTGAGCCGACGCCGGCAACGGGCGCAGCGACCGCGGGCGAGGCCGCCCCAGCGGGCTCAGCGCCCGCCCGCCCGCCCGTGAACGAGGCCCCCGAGGCCGTCGCCGTTTTCGCCGCGTCGGTCCCGTTCTGGCTTGTCTGGCTCGCGCCGATCTTGCACGACCTGGGTTTCCCCCGATACGACCGGTACTCCCACTGGGGGAACCTGTACACCTCACCGGGCACGCTCGAAGCTTTCGCGCCGCTCTTTCCGCTCGGCCTCGGGATCGTGGTCGCGGCACGCGCCCGCACGCGCCGGTTCTCGCGCCTGTCGCTCCTGCCCATCGCGGCGGGCCTCCTGGGACTGCTGCTCTGGGCAGGGCATCGGAGCTGACGCGAGCGGCGCACGCCGGCACGGAGGCCGCCATGGGGCGACGACAGGTCCGCGACCCCGACAGAAAAAAAGAACCGCCGCCCCCGCGCGAGACCGCGGAGAATCTCGCCCTGGCCGCGGCATGGCTTTGGGCGGCCTCCGGCGGCGCGCTCGCGACCTTCACCTGGCCCGGCGCGTACGGGCTCCTCGGGCCCATCCCCCCCCTCCTCCTCGGCGGCTGGGTCTTCCTCACCGCCCCCCGCGCCTCCGCGCGTCGCATCGGCGGAGGCACGTTCGTACTCGGGGTCGCGGGGACGCTGTACGCGCTGCTGCGCGTGCTGTAGGAGCGGGAGCGGCGCACCGACTCACTTCCGCAGCGCGGCCAGGTCCGCCCGGATGAGCGGCTCGATCGAGGGCGCGGACTTCAGCGCCGCGTCGAACTCCTTGAGCGCCTCCGCGGTCTTCCCCTCGCCTGCCAGGACGCGGCCGTGGACGACGCGAAAGAGCGGCAGCCACTCCGCACGGGGCGCCGGCCCCTTCGATTCGCTCGGATGCAGGGCACGGTGACCCGCCGACGCGTCCCCGCGCTTGAGCGTCAATTCCGCCCGCAACAGAGCGACCAGGACGTCACCGGGCGCCGCCTGCTCCAACGTCGCGAGGTCCTCGTCCGCCGCGTCGAGCTTCCCGAGCTCCGCACGCGCCATCCCGCGCAGAAAGGCGCACAGCGGCCCCGAGAAGCCGTGTTCCGCCGCCTTCCCCGCCAACTCCTCCGCCCGCTCCAGCCGGCCGATCATGTAGTCGCTCTCCGCCAAGGCGAACCAGCCGTCCTCGCGCAGGGGCCGCAGCCGGGCGGCCGCCTCGAGGTCCAGGACGGCCTCCGCGAAGCGCCCGAGCCGGGCCTTCGCGATCCCCCGGAACTGCAGCCCGATGGCATTCGCGGCGAAAACCCGTACGGAGGCATCCGCGTCCGCGACCGCCTCCGCGTTTCGCCCTTGCCCCAGCCGGAGCGCCGCGCGCGCCGTCAGCGCCGTGAGGTTCTGCGGCTCGATTTGCAGCGCCCTCTCGAAATCCAGCGCGCCTTCGTCCGGCTTCCCCATTTGCACGGACGCCTCCCCGCGAATGGCGTAGGCCAGCGCGTTTTTCGGGTCTTTCTCCAGGGCCTTGGTCATGGAGGCGATGCAGGCCTTCCACTTCATCTGGAGATAGGCCACGCACCCGCGGCCGACGTCGGCCAGCGGGTGATTCGGCTGCATCGTCAGCACCGTCTGGAGATCCCCGAAGACCTTCAGGTGGTCCTGCGCCATGTACGAGGTGATCCCGCGCTCGAAATACCCTTCGATCGTTTTGGGGGACAGCTCGATCGCCTTCGAGAAGTCCTTCACGGCCTTCTTCCAGTCCCCGCCGTCCCGGTGTGTGCGCCCGCGCTGCAGGTACAGTTCGGGGAGCACCGGGGCGAGGTCGACCGCGCGCTCGAGCAGGCGGAGCGCGGCGGCGCGGTCCTGGAGCCGGATCGCGGCGGCCTGCGCGGCCAGAGCGCGCGCCTCGTCCTCGATCGCCCGCGCGCGTGCCGCCGCCTCCTCGTGCCGGACCCGCTCGGCTTCCTGCCGCTCCGCCTCGGCCTTGCGCAGCTCGACCTCGCGCCGGGCCTTCAGCACCGAGCTTGCGACCGCGAGGCCGCCCGCCACCGCCACGGCGAGTAGAGCGCACGCGACCGCGACCCAACGCGGGTGTCGCGCCGCCTTGCGCGCGATGCGGCCCACGACGCTCGTGGGCCGTGCCTGAATCGCGTCGCCGCGCAGGAAACGCTCGAGGTCGTCGGCGAACGCATCGGCCGAAGGGTAGCGGCGCGAGGGTTCCTTTTCCATCGCCTTGAGCGTGATCGTCTCGAGGTCCTCGGTGATCCGGCGATTGAGCGTACGCGGCGGCGCGGGCTCGCGCAGGAGCACGTTGGCGAGCACGCCCTCGAACGAACGCCCTTCGAAGGGCGCACGTCCCGTGCTCAGGTGGTAGAGCGTCGCGCCGAGCGAGTACACGTCCGTGCGCGCGTCCATCGCCTCGCGGTCGCCCGAGGCCTGCTCCGGGCTCATGAAGGCGGCCGTCCCGACCACCTTGCCCGCCGCGGTCAGCGCCGCGAGGTCGGACTGGAGGGAGAGGCCGAAGTCGGTAAGCACCACGCGCCCCCCGGGCTCGCGGATGATGTTCGCGGGCTTCACGTCGCGGTGGAGGATGCCCTGCGCGTGGGCGCACGCGAGCCCGCGGGCCACGTCCCGCGCCGCGCGCGCCGCGTCGTCCAGCGAGAGGCGCTTTGCTTTGACCAGTTCGTCGAGCGTCTCCCCTTCGATGTACTCCATCGCAAAGTACCACGTCTGCCCGGCCTGGCCGACGTCGAACACGGGGACGAGGTTCGGGTGCTGGAGGCGCGATGCGGCGCGGGCCTCGCGCAGGAAGCGCTGGACCGCGGAGGGGTGCGTCGCGAGCGCGCTCGGCAGGCACTTGAGCGCGACCTTGCGGGGGAGTCGATCGTGCACGGCCTCGTAGACGACGCCCATGCCGCCGGAGCCGAGCACGCGGAAAAGGGTGTACGGCCCAAGCCGCCCGGTGCCGTCGGGGTCACCCGGTTTCCTGCCCGGCGTTGGGGTACTCGGCGCGGGGCCGGGGCCGACTCGCACGCTCCCGGCCGATTTCCCGGCGCCGGCGGACTTGAGGACCGTGCGGTCCGAGTCGCCGGAGCCTGGCCTCCCCGCGGCGCCGGGTGCTCCGCGGGCAGCGCCACCCGGCGCGCCCTCGAGACCCCCGGCGTCCGGTGAGACCGCCGCCCCGTGGGCGGAATTCCGGTCATACGCTACGGTCCGCGCGAGGGCCCCGGCGTCCGCCTCGGTCCCGGGTGGAGGACCTGCCCCCGAGAACGACAGGCAGTCCCCGTCGCTCCCTCGCCCCAGCGCGTCCGCCTGTTCGCGCGAAAGCCGGCCGCGGGCCACGAGGACTTCGAGCGGATCGCTTCCGTCGGTCGCTCCCGCCTCGCGGACCGCCTCCGTCATCTGGTCCTGGGTGATCCAGCCCTTTCGCCTGGCCGCGAGGACCAGATCAAGTCCTTTTTTTTCGGCCATGCTCCCACTCTTCAGCGGAGGCTGCGGGGGAGGACTCGACTGCGGAACAGCCTAGCTTGGAAACGCCGGTTGCGCAAGGGATTCAGGACGATCCTGTCACGGCGGTTTTCTCGACAGGCCGATGAAGTCGGCTGCCCCTGCGGCGCCCAGGCGCGCCGCAGCGTAGGGGAAACGTGCATCCCGCTCCAGCGGCTCGGCGAGCGCCCCAGGGCTTGCTTGCCTTGAGCCGGCCGGCGGCGTATAATTCCCGGAGTGGCGAGTTACCCGTGTTCAGCCGCCTCCCTTCTCCACGACGAGTCCGTGCCGCGGGCTCCCGGTCGATCGGTGTGGCCGAAACCTCACCTCCTTGGGTGATCCGATGTCTCAACGCCGGCAGAACATCGACCCGGAGTTGGTCCACCAATTGAACCTGGCCGCAACTTCAGGGAAGGACTTCCACGTACAGGCGGTTTTCAGCCTGACCCGCACCGGGGATGCGAAGAAACCCATCCCTCCGGCCGAGACGGTGCAACGCGTGGAGGCCCTTCTCGGCCGCATCCAGGAAGTCACGCGAGTCGCTCCGCGCCGCGTCAACGTCCTACGCAACCTGGGATCGTTCGTCTTGGACGCCCCGCCCATCTTCATCGCCAAGCTCCTCGAGGACGAGGAGGTAGCGACCGCGACGGCGAACCTCCAGCCGCGGGAGATGCTCATCCGTCCGGTGAAGTCCAAGCCCACCGAGCTGTCCTAGGCGGTCGCGGCCTCCGCCGGCCGATCACGGCCCGGCGAGGAGCTCGAGCGCCTTCAGGCCATCGGGGATGCCGCGGTTCGCGCGATCGGCGGGGACGCCCGGCGGCAGCGAACAGGAACGGAAGATCGCGTCTTCGAGCTGGTCGGGCGTGGCTGCGGGCTTCGCCTGCGCGAGGAGAGCCGCGAGTCCTGCCACATGGGGCGTGGCCATGGACGTCCCGGACATCAAACTGTATTTTTTCCCCGGCACGCACGAGAGCACGTCGTCCCCTGGAGCGATGACGTCAGGCACCAATGGGTCCTCGGGGCGGGCAAACTGTTGACTGGACGAGAAGGACGCCACGTCCCGCCGCGCGTCGCTTGCGCCGACGGAGAGAGCCTCGGGGTAGTTTCCAGGTGAGCGGCTTGTCCCGGGCCCTTCATTCCCGGATGCGAAGACTGGGAGCACGCCGAGGGCGCGGAGTTGCTGCGTGACCGGTTGGAAATCCGGGTGATAGCCGCGGAGTCCCAGCGACATGCTGAGGACGCGGACCCCTTGTCCCACGGCCCAGTCCATCCCACCCAATACGCGCGCCACGACGTCCCCGCCTTCGATCACGAGCGCGGAGGCCAGCTTGGCCTCCGGAGCGACGCCGAAGGCGTTTCCGCGCACCTTTCGGCCCGCGATCGTCCCGGCCGTGTGAGTGCCGTGCTCGTCGGAGTCCTGAGGCTGCGCCCCGGCGACCTCGTTTCCCATGTAGTCGAAAAGCGCGAAGCTCTGGACCGCACCGCGCAGCGCGGGATGTCCGGCATCCACGCCGGTGTCCAGGTGTCCCACGAGCACACCTTTGCCGGTCAGGCCCTTCGCCCAGAGCGCCGGAACGCCGAGTTGGGTCAAGCCCCAGGTGACGCGCGTCTTGAGCGTCGTGCGCGTCGCGCTCAGCGGGCGGATGAGGCTGAACTCGGGGGCCCGTCCTACGGAGTGGATGCGCGTGTCCTGGAGCAGGGCTCGGAGGCCCTCTTCGCGGACCGTGCCCAGCATGACGCCCAGTCTCGCGTAGACCCTCATGGGTGGTTGCGCGATCGGAGCGCGCGAACCACGACCGGGCTTCGACGCCGCGCTCATGAATCGCGCTGCCATGCTGGACGGTGCGCGCTCCAGCTCACGCAAGAGTGCCGAGGTCTGGCTGCGCTCACTCGAGGTAAAGTGCCGTTCCAAGGCTTTGTACTCCGCTCCAATCCCGCCCCCCGTGGCGCCCCGAGCCGCGGCGGCGGCAGGCTGCGACCTGCTCGGATTCAGCAGTACGATCACCCTGGCCACTCCCATGACCCGCAAATCCTCGTCGAGACGGGCCGTTCTCGCGCTCCGTACCATGCTGATCTCCCTTTCTCATTGGATAAGCCGAGTTCCAACGGGTAACGTATTCTTTCCCGCGAGAGCCGCCTGCCTTCCCCACGACGGAGCACGGAATGGGCGTGGGCGTCGCTCGACGCATGCGGGATCCGGGGCGACCAGGGGGCACACGGACCTGGGGAGGTAGGCGCGCCAACCCCAGCGCAGGACGATGGATCCTCCGCGCGCAGGACCCGCGAATACGCGTCGCCGTGGCCGCGCTTCTCCGCCGGCTCGTCGTCCTCGGCAGCCTCGACCCGCTTCCGAGGATGCGCACGAGCCAACCCTCGAAAACGACGGACGCGCCGAACTCGACCCGCTCCCTACTCGCGGTTTCGGCCGCAGGCTTTTGGTTCTCTTGGCTCGCGAGCTTCACTCGCGATCGACCCTGCGGTCAAGCGAGGGCGATCATCCCGGGGAGATTGATCGTCTTGGGACCAAACTCCAACAGAGTGACGGCCCCCAGCTTCAATTTCGCAGCCGCCTCGGCGGCTCCGGTTCGGACGCTCTTGCTGTCGCCGTTGAGGACCGTCAGCACCACGCCCTCCAGCCGCATAGCGATGTGGAGTCGCATGTCGAGCTGGAGGGTCGCGACTCCGTGCTCTTGAACCTCGATGTAGGGGCTGTAAATGGCCTCGATCGTGTGTTCGGCGAGAGGCACCTTCGTCGGCTTGTCCGGATGCTCTCGCGAAGAGTCGTAGGCACTTTTCAATTTCGCGGACTCGCGCCACGCGGCCACGAGCACGTCGCGTGGCCGGATGTCCCACAGAGCTCGGATTCCAGCGTGCAGATCCTTCATGACGGAGACCCAGACGGCGGGCGCCGTGGGCCCCGAGAGCCCGGCCTTAAGGGTCAGCAGGGCGGGCAGACCGGCGGCTCGCGAAATGGCCGCGATTCGCGATTCAAAGAGTCCGTGTTGAGAGGATTCGGGCGGGGAGAACAGCGTGCAACGCGCGGGGCAACGAGCGCTCGCCGCCGCCCGCGGTGCGAAGGCCTCGTACCGAACTGGGACCTGAGCACGGCTCGGACCAACCCATCGACGCGAGAACGAATGAAGGAGGCTGAGTAGGCAGAAGGACTTGCAAGCGTGCCCCCGAGGAAGCGGCCTTGCGCCTTTGCACCCGATCCATCAAGTACGCTTGAGGATCTCAAGCGGAGTAGGCGCTTCTAGCGCGGTCGATACCTCCAGCCGGCCCGGGCAGCGCGCTGACCATCATGCCTCAGCATCGCACAGGACACTCCGCAGGACCTCGGCAGCCACCGCCCCCCGGAGGGCGTCGAGGCAGGGCTGTCTTGTCGGCTCCCTCTGGAGGAGAGCGTCGACAAAACCCGCGCCCCCTGCATCCGGATACAGCGCTGCGTTCCAGATGCGAAAGGCTCTTTTCCAGCCGTGATCGCTCACAAGGGCGACCAGGTCGGTGGTGGCCTGATTCGCCCAATTTCCAAGGGCCCCCTCGATGTCCGCTCGGAGGATCCCTGTGAGGAGCAGGCGTTCGAGTGAGTGGTGAGGTTGCAGACTATCGAAGTCCGACACTTTCGCGGATCGCCACGGGGCAGGACGGACGCGAACGAGGCGCGCGCGATACCGAAAGGCGTAGCCTCGGGGCGGGTCGGCGATGAGGCCGCCCTCCCCTTTGTGCGAAGAGACGAGGTTCGTGAGCTGGTTTCGGAAGAAGTCGAACTCTTTTTGGAGAGTGTCTGCGTCGGGGTCGAAGCAGACCCCGATCAAGTCGGCTCTCTCCTGTGCACCACCCTGCGCAAAGTCCAGTGCGCGTTGTGCGAGCTTCTGCTTGCCGTCCGCCGATTCGATCCAGATCCGCCGGTCGCCAACGTTGTAGACAAGCCGGCGTCCCGGTTCGAATTTGAGCTTGTGTTCCAATGCCCCAAGATCACGAGCGAGCGCGCGGAGGGCCACCAAATCCTCAGGGCCTTCGGCGAGAAAGGTCCGCACGTCCACCCACTCCAGATCAGAGGCGAAGGTCGTCCTTCATCTCGAGGACGCGTCTGAAGGCCTCCGGCCCAGTGATGAGGTTCGGATCCAGCTCCCCGGCTTCAAGACGAAGTCCGATGACGACCACCTGGCCGATGTCCGCTCCGAACTCGTCCAGGGTCGCAGCCACAAGTTCCAGACTGTGGGTCGCGACCAGGACCTGCGTCCCGTCCTTGACCGCGCGGTGAAAGAGGCGCGGCAGCGTGGGCATCATCCGTGGATGTGCGAAAATCTGGGGTTCGTCGAGGGCCGCGGTGCCGCCCTTGGCCTTGGCGAGCGCAGATGCAACCAGGAGGGTATGGTAGAAGCCGTCACCGGCATAGGCAACGGGATACCCGACGCGAGGCTGCTGCTCGAAGATGAACGGCTCGTCCCGGTCGCCGACGGCGATGCTCTCGATGGAGGTGACGCTCGGGCGCAGGACCTTGAGGTACGAGAGAAAGTCGTCGTACCAGGGGCTCAATTTTATTGTTGTGAGGGCGTCGCGCAGGGCACTTGAGAAGTGCGGAGGTTGCAACCGCCGGGCTGCACATGCGGGACGATCCGCGAAGGGCCCGAGGAGGGAGAAGGGAGATGCCTCCTTGCTTAGCCAATGCCAGCCCGGATGCCCATCCTCGCTTACCAGGACCTGGTTGTAGAGGGTACCGACGCCCTTTCCGCGGCCTTCGTGCTTGGTGGACTTCCCATCGATGCCGAAGGCAGCGAGGTTTCCACGCTCTCCATCCGCGCGTGCAAGTTCGACCAGCCTTGGGTCGAGAGCAACCGAGTGAATCCTGTATTCAGAGGAGCTGGTCTCAGCTTCCCCGCTGATCCCTGGGACGACGAGATCAGCCCGGACAAGGAGACCAACAATCGGGTCGAACCAGTGTTTCATGCCCGCGAGGCCCAGCCACTCTCGGGAGGCAAGCGCCTGGAACGCCAGCTCCACCGCCGTCCCAGAGCAGGCCACGCCCGCGGCCTCAAGGACCGTCGTCTTCCCAGCCGCGGGGGCGGGTGGCCCCCGCCCCCAGGAGCCGGTAGGACTGAGTCTGCGCAGTTATTCTTGCAGGGCGCCAAGCGCGTGCGGGCGCCGCAGAGCCGCGACCCGTGCCGCCGGTCCACGAAGGACGGCGACTTGCCAGGGCCTCCCCAAGAGTACCCGACCGAGAACTCAACAACCTTCAGGCGGTTTTCGGCGTCTTCGGCGTCTTCGGTGGCCCGTCTTCCGTCGTCCCTTTCGGCGTCTTCGGCGTCTTCGGTGGCCCGTCCTCCGTCGTCCCCTTCCCCGTCTTCGGCGTCTTCGGTGGCCCGTCTTCCGTGGCTCACACGACGCCGCCGGACAGGCAGCCCTGCCAATGCCCCGACTACTTCCGCAGGGCCGCGATGTCGTCCTTGATCAGCCCCTCGACCGACGCGGACGCGTTCAGCACCGCCTGGAACTCTTTCAGCGCTTCGTCCGGCCGGCCGTCGGCCGCAAGCACCCGGCCGTGAACGACGAAGTACCAGATCGACCGCTCGCCGGTGTGCTCCTGGCCCTTCACTTCGCCGACGTGGATCGCGCGGTGGGACTCCGCGGCCTCCCCACGCCGGAGCAGGATCGCCGCGCGCAGCACCCGCGAATACGCGTCGCCGGGCCCGGCCTTCTCCACCTGCTCGAAGTCCTGCGCCGCCTCCGGCAGCTTCAGCAGGTCCGCACGGGCGAGCCCGCGGAAGAAGTGGCACAGGCGGGGTTCGCTCTTCCTCTCCAGGCCGTGGGTCGCGGCGACCTCCGCCTGCGCGAGCCTGCCGGTGAAATAATCGCACTCCGCAAGGGCGCTCCAGGCCACAGGGCTCAGGTTGGCGAGCCGGAGGCCCATCTCCAGGTCCTCGATCGCCTCCGCGAATCGACCCAGTCGGTTGCGAGCCAGTCCCCGGATCTGGCGCGCGAAGGGGCTTGCGGGGAAGATCCTGAGGGCCTGGTCCGAGTCGGCGAGGGCCTCCACGACCTGGTTCTGGCCGAAGCGCCACGCGGCCCGAGAGGTCAGCGCGGTCACGTTGTTCGCGTCCAGCTCCAGCGCGCGCTGCAGGTCCTTCAGCCCCGGCTCCGCCTGTCCCATCTCCACGAGGGCGGCCCCGCGGATGGCGAAGGCCATCGCGTTTTGCGGGTCCTTCAGGATCGCCTTCCCGAGGGACTCGACGGCCTCCTTCCGCTTGCCGCTTACATACGCCAAGCAGCCGCGCCCGACGTCGGCAAAGGGATGGTCAGGAGCGAGCGCGAGGACGGTCAGGAGGTCGGACTGCACGCGCAGCATGTCGTTGGACAGGTAGTAGGTGACGCCGCGTTCCGCGTACCCCTCCATCGCCTTCTTGTCCTTGTCGATGACGGTGGTGAAGTCCTTGATCGCCTTGGCGAAATCCCCGACCTCGCGGTGCGTGCGCCCGCGTTGCAGGTACAGCTCGGTGAGGTGCGGGGCCTTTTCGATCGCGTCATCCAGCAGCTTGATCGCGCCGGCGTGGTCCTGCGCGCGCATGGCCATGGCGAGCTGGGCGCAGGAACGGCCCTCGCGCTCCGCGTCGCGCAACCGCTTTTCCGCGTCCTCTTTTTTTCGCTGCTCGTCCGCGCGCGCCTTGGCCGAGTCCTGCTCGGCCTCTACGCGGCGATGGGCCTCCGCGATCTCGCGCCAGGCCCAGGCGCCGCCGAGGAGGGCGACGACGGCGACGACCGAGCCGAGGACGAACGCCCGCCGGTGGCGCTTGACCCTGCGCAGGAGATGCCCCACGGTGCTCATGGGGCGCGCCTGGATCGCGTCGCCGGCGAGGAAACGGTCGAGATCTTCGGCGAGGAGCTGCGCGCTCTTGTACCGGCGCTCCGGCTCCTTTTCCATCGCCTTCAAGGTGATGGTCTCGAGGTCCTGGGGCACGCGGCGGCTGAGCGTGCGGGGCGCGGGCGGATCGTTGAAGAGCACCTGCGCGAGGATGGCCTCGAACGCGCTCCCCTGGAAGGGGGGACGGCCGACGAGGAGGTGAAAGAGCGTCGCGCCCAGCGAGTAGACGTCGGACCGGGCATCGAGGGCGCCCCGGTCGCCGCTGGCCTGCTCCGGGCTCATGAAGGCCGCGGTGCCGACGACGAGGCCGGCGGCGGTGAGCGCGGGGAGCTCCAACTCCAGCGACAGGCCGAAGTCGGTGAGGACGACGCGCCCGGCGGGCGTGCGGATGATGTTCGCGGGCTTCACGTCGCGGTGCAGGATCCCCTGCTCGTGGGCGAAGTGCAGGCCGAGGGCGACGTCGCGGATGGCGCGCGCGCCGTCCTCGATGGAGAGTTCCTTCCGCTCGACCAGCTCCTCGAGATTGGCCCCCTGGATGTACTCCATGGCGAAGTACGAGGTGTTGCCGCACTGGCCCACGTCGAAAACCGGGACGAGATTCGGGTGGTTCAGCTTGGAGGCCGCGCGCGCCTCGCGGTAGAAGCGGTCGACGGCGATTGGATCGCTGGAGAGGGAGGTGGGCAGGCACTTGAGCGCGACCTTGCGCGGCAAGTGGTCGTGTACGGCCTCGTAGACGACGCCCATGCCGCCGGACCCGATCACGCGGTTGAGCGTGTAGGGGCCGAGCCGGCCGGTGCCGCCGGCGGCGACGGCGCTGTCCACGCCGAGGCGGCCCGGAGGCCCGGAGCCCGGAGGCTTCGGCGAGGCGAGCTTCTTTGGGCGGGTCTTGGGCGAAGGCCGGCCACCGCTCGCCGCCGCCGCGGCGCCGCCGACCGGTCGCCGGGGAGTCAGGGCCTTCAGCGGCCGCTGCGGCGTGTTGCGCGATCGCGGGGGCGGGCCGTCCGCGGCGGGCGCCAGCGGAAAGTCGGGCGCGACGGCACGCGTCACGGCGGAAGCGGCGACGGGAGCGAACCCGGCCGCGGGCTCCTCCGCGGGCGGCGGGCCGCCCTCCTCCGGGGGCACTGGCTCCGCGCCCACGGAGGTACGCGCGACGCGTGTCACTTGGCTGCCGTCCGTCCCCAGCGACGAAAGCAGGGCGTGCGCCTGCGGGGCGGTGAGGAACCCGCTTTCGACCATGATGTCCACGAGCTGCCTGCCGGGCGTGCGCCCGGCGAGCCGAAGGGCCTCGGTGAGCTGGTCCTGCGAGATGAGCCCTTGGCGCTTGGCCATGAGGGCGATCGCGAGGTCGTTCTCCTCGCCCATGCGCGAGTGCTCCGTGGCTCGGGGACGCGAGGAAGGGCGTGCCTGCCGCTGAAGGCCGCACCCAAAAGCGAGCGAGGGCGCCGCGCTCGCGGCACCTCTCACCCCGACCCGCTCCCCTACCCGGGAAGAGGCCGGCGATCGAGGCGGATGCTCTGCGCCTCCGCGCATCGCATCCGCGTCGATGATCCGGGAGCGGGACCAAGGGGATTTTCCACTATTATACCCGCGGCCGAGGCGCGACCAAGACAATCTGTTGACACCCCTCCCCGGCCGGTGCTATTTTCGATTCGGCGAATTTCGCCCGCTCCATTTCGACGCCCCCCCCACGACTTCCAAACCGTCGCACGGCCCCGCCAGGGGAGAACCGGATGCTGCTTCGGTGCGCCCATTGCAAGGAGCTGTTCGACGGCGTCGTACGGCCGGACCAGACCGCCGCCTGTCCACGCTGCGGCCGGGCCTTCGACACGACCGCGTCGGACACCATTCGACAGGCCGATCGCCCGGTCGACTCGCCGCTGTTGGAGGACGCGGGCACGGTCACGCCCGCCGCGGAGTCCGGCGCGTCCTACGACGCGGAAGACACGACGCGCGCGGCCGGCGCGCGCCCGCCGCTGCCCGCCGAGCTGCTTCTGACCCCCGGGCAGACGTTCGACAAGTTCGCCATCGTCCACGCCCTGGGCAAGGGGGGCATGGGGAGCGTCTTCAAGGCGTACCAGGCCGACCTCGATCGGCACGTCGCGCTGAAAGTGTTGAACACGCGTCTCGCCCGAGACGAGGAGTTCGTCCGCAGGTTCGCCATCGAGGCGCGCGCGCTGGGCCGGCTCCAGCACCCCGGGATCATCGGCGTCCACGACTGCGACCGCTTCCAGGGCGTGCCCTACATCGTGATGGAGCTGGTGGACGGCGCCTCGCTGCGGGCCAGGATCAAGGACCGGAGCCTTTCGACGGAGGAGGCCCTCCGGGTCGTCTACCAGATCTGCGAGGCGCTCGAGTACGCGCACGAGAAGGGGGTCCTCCACCGCGACGTCAAGCCCGAGAACATCCTGCTCGACGCACGCGGGCAGGTTCGGATCGGCGACTTCGGGCTGGCGCGACTCGTGCGGACCGGCGGGGAAAAGGAGCGGCTGACGCAGTCCCGCGTCGTGATGGGCACGATGGACTACATGGCGCCCGAGCAGCGCGAGTGCACGCGGGACGTGGATCGCCGGGCGGACATCTACGCGATCGGCGTGATCCTCTACGAGGCCGTGTTCGGAAAGCTGCCGCTCGGACGCTTCGAGCTGCCGGACGACGTCGCGCTCGGCTACCCGGGGCTGAACGAGGTGATCTTGAAGGCGCTGGCGCAGGCACCGGAGCGGCGGTACTCGACGGCCAAGGAGATGGGGGCCGCGCTGTGGGAGGTGATGACCTCCACGAGAAAGCAGCGCGTGCCCGCGGCCCGGGTCAAGGAGATCACCGCGGTGCTGCACGCGCTGGGGTCGGTGCGCGAGGCGAACGAGGAGGACGAGCGCGCGGCCCCGCCGCGGACGGCGGCGAAGAAGACGGATCGTGGCCGCGCGCCCGCGGCCGCACCCGGCCCCGCGGCCCCGGCGAGCCCGCCCGCGAACGCGGCGCCCGCGGCGTGGGCCTCCGCGCCGGCAGGTGCGGAAGCCGGCC
>JACPWG010000039.1 GCA_016197205.1 Planctomycetota bacterium | reverse complement strand
TTCAAGACTTCGATGCCGCGACGCGGCTCGAGCCCGCCGTGGCGCGGCGGAATGCGAGCTTGCTCCAGGATGCGCGTGCGAACGCCGCCCTCGGCCCGTCGGCGAGGCGGAGGCCGGCGAGAGACTGGCGCGGCGCCTGGGCGCGGGGCGTGCGCGCGGTCGAGACCGGCGACTACGCGACGGCGGAGCGGGCGCTGCGCGCGGGCCTGGCGGGCTTCGAAGCGGCCTTCAACGCCCTCTCGCGGCCGGAGCGGCAGCGCCTGTCCGAGGAGCCGGGGGTCTTTGACGGGCTCACGAACGCCCACCTCCAGCTCGGCCGCGTCTGCGCCGCGCGCAGCTCGGGACGCGAGGGGCCCGCGGCGCCCGGCGCGGTCGCTCCGCCCGCGCCCGCGCCGACGCCGGATCGTGCGAAAAGGCTCCGCGAAGACGCGTTCACCCACCTCGAGGCCGCCGTCGAGCTGGGCTGGCGCGACGTCGAGCGCCTCCGCGCCGACCCCGAGCTGGTCCCGCTGCACGAGGACCCGCGCTGGGAGCGGCTCCTCAAGGTGGCCGGCGAGCCGGAGAGGTGAGGCAGATCAAAGGTAAGGGATGACGCTGGCGATCGACGGGGTCCGGATCATGTCCGACCGTTTCGGGGAGGAAACCCTGCGCAGTCCTGGGCAGGCCGACTTGGAGTGTGGTTAGGGTGTGGATTCTCACAAGACTGCGGCGGATGGGCTTGGAGGCGTGCGGGAAAGTCGTGCACATCCTGCACAATGGGGCGCTCGCGACACTCTCGCAGTTGGAGCCGGCAGCGTGGGTGAGCGCGAAGTGCGGCCCGACCCGCCGGCCGCGGGACCGCCCGGTGCAGGGCCGCTCGGTCGCGACTTTCCCTTGCGGTGCACGCCGCGCCGCGCGCAGTGCCTATTCGGTCCCACCCTCTCCTGGATTACTTTTTTTTAGTCCCTCCAGGATCATCTCCGCCGCGTTCTTCTCCTCGATCGGGAGCAGGTCCAGCGGCGCCCGGTCCCCTGTCCGCAGAGCCGCGAAGACGGGTTTCAGGAACACCAGCCTCGCTGTAAACGCCGGGTTCTTCGACTCGGCAAGCCGCGCAAGATGCCGGCCCACCCATGCGGGCCCCGCGGACCGGGTCAGTTGGGTCATCAGGGACACGCGCATCGCCAGGGCGTCATCGAAGGAGCCCCCTTCTATCGGCTCCTCCGACTGGAACGCGTCCAGCAGGGAGGGGATCTCGGACTCCCGATCAAGACCCTTGACGCAGGAAAGCAACCCGGCATAGGCGGACGGCATGCTCATGGAGTTCAGGCCCTCCCCGATGGCAGCGCGGAGATCCACCTCCGCAAGGCCTAGATTGCCCTGCATGAGATGACTGGTTCCGCGCAAGAGCAGCAATCCCCTGCGCAGGAAGGCCGGGAAGGCGGGCAATTTCAGGGCTGCATCAAGATCCTCCCTTGCCTTGGTGTACTCGCCGCGATTGCCCATCAAGATCCCGCGCTTCAGCAGTGCCATGACCACCAGCTCGGCGAGCGGCGTCTCGGGGCGGTCCTTGAAACGCCGGACCATGTCGTCATACACGCCGAATTCCTCTTCCGGGCGGCCCAGCTCACCCAGCGCGACGCCCTTGTTGAAAAGCGCCTTGCCCACCTGATCCTGCGAGGCACCGTCCGTCTCCGCTACCTTGGACCAACACTGAACCGCCTCTTCCACATTACCCAGTTTGTCGTGCGCGACAGCCCTGTTTTCCAAGGCATGCATCTTGACGGCTGGCGGCTGATCCGTGGAGGCGCAGAGTCCTTCGAACAGTTCAAGCGCCCCCGCGTGATCTCCGGACATCCCCCGGGCCACTCCCAGGTCAACCATTGTTTCCGGATGGTCCGGCGACCTCTTCAATGCCTCCTCCAGGGTCGCGATGGCCTGTGACGGTTCGCCTTTCTCAAGAAGTCTCTTTCCCAGTGCCCGATAGCCGGCGATCTCGAAATCAGGCCGTGAAGGATCCAGGCCGCGGGCCTCCGCCATGGCGAGGGCGGCCTCCTCCCGGCTGCCCGCCCCCAGATGAAAATCCGCGATCCTCTCGAAGGCGGTTTGCCGAACGGACGGATCACCCGAGGCCGCCGCGTAGTATTCCAGGCTCACCACGGTTTTCTGGGCCCGACCGCCCGCGCCGCCGCTACGCGACAAGGTCCCCGCCGTCTGCTCGACGGCCTTGCGAAGGTCCTCCGAGGAGAACCAGGCCTTCAGGAAGTCCACCAAGAGTTCGAAGCGCCTGCGCCGCTGCCAGAAGTAGCGCATCTGGTACCACGTCCGGAAGAGCGCGTCGGCGACGAGGTACCGGGCTCCCTTCCCCTCCTCCCCGGCCTCCACGAAGCCCCCCTCCTTCAGGCGTCCCAACTGGGTGGTCACCGCGTTGAGCTGCAGTCGGGCGATCCTGGCAATCTCCGACGGCGAGCCTCTCCCGCCATTGCGCATGAGCCCGTCGAGCACCTTCGCCTGCTGGCGGGGCAGGTGGTCCACGACGTCCTTGTAGAGCGGGGTGATCCCGTCCACAAGCGCTCGGAGCTCCTCCGCCACCGTCGGGAGGCCCCCCGCGGAGAGGATCCGGTACAGCATGCAGACCAGGCGGGGATTCCCCCCGGTCAACTCGGTGATGGCCCGGACGTGGGCACGCTTGGTCCCGTACTCCCGGAGGAACTTCTCGTTGCCGTCCTGCTCGGCCAGCCGCCGGATCATGCGTTCGACGTCGGGCTCCGGCAAGGGGGCCAGATGGTGCGGGTGAAAGTAGTTGAAAAACGCCTGGTCGTAGCCCGCGATCTCCTCGAAGACCTTGACGGACGTGCCGATGACCAGGAGGAACCCTTCGGTCGAGAGGATTCGTCGCAAGGCCCTGGCCGAGGCCTGGTCTCGCCCTACTCCCGTCCAGATCAGGTCCACGTTCTCCAGGAGGAGGAGGAGGCGCTTGCCCGTCGTGCGTGACACTTTTCGCAGGGCGTCCGTCGCGGCGGCCAATCGCCGGGACTCGGTCCCCTCCTTTACCACGGCCTCCTTCAGGCGGCCCGCCTCGGCGAACCCCTCCCCCTCGTGGAGATTCTCCAGCGTCAGCAGGAACAGGTCCGCGAGGGAATGGACCGAAGGCTGTTCCTCCTTGAACCGGACGGGGAGCCATCGGGCGAAGAGGGCGGGGTCTCGCTGGATTTCCCGATGCAGCATCAGCAGGAGCGTGGTCTTTCCCGCGCCGCGCGGCCCGAGCAGCAGGCAGTGTTCGAGAATCTTCCGGCCCTCCTGCTCCCGAAGGATGGCCAGCAGCCGCTCGAAGACCCGCTCCCGACCGACGAACCGGGCCGCCAGTTCCTCCGGCGGGATGTCGTGGGGATTGTAGGCGGACAGCATGCATGCGTTCATGTCTTGTCCCCTCCCGCCTCCGAGACCGGGCGTGAGGGTCCGGCGGCCCGCTTCGGGTACCACCGCCGCCACCAATCCCGCATGACGTTCAGGAAGAAGTAGTACTCATTGGTGGCCTCATTCCGGAGGAGATAGAACTCGCACTCGAGGTCGGCGAGGATTTCATTGAACTCGTCTTCGGTGGCGTTTCTCCGGCGGGATCGGAGGTATGCGTCGTACAGGGCGGCCTCCCCGACCCGGCCCTGCTCGGACCGAGCCACCGCGTCCAAGATGCCGCGGGCCGCGCGTTCCCGGGCAGGGCCATACCGCTTCAGGCGGTCGCGGTAGTGATCGAAGTAATGCCTGCATGCCGGCCCCAGGACCCGTTTGCGATAAACGGCCTCCACATCCTCCGGTGTGACCTCTCGCCCGCTCCCACCGCAATCCGCGGCCACTTGGTCGCAGAAGAGCTGAATGAAATAGGGAATCGACGGGTCGATCAACCGGAAGAACTCCCTTTCGGCCGCGGAGGACAAGGTGGTTCCTGCCCCTTCGCAGAGCCCGAGCAGCAGGATCCGCGCGTCCTCCTGGGAGAGGGGCTCGACGGCCACCCGGTGGAAATCGTTGACCCGATCCGGCAACCCGAGCCTTCGGAGAATCAGGTCCAATCCGATGCTCCCCCCGATGACGTAGCGGCAACGGCGTAGGCGTTCCTTGGGGCCAGGAGCAGGATGTTCTTTTCGGGGAGGAGGGACCAGATCCTCGACAAGAGCCGGTCGCGACCGATCAAGTCGTCCGGCTCGGGAGTGTTCCCCACCCGCGTCTTGATTTCCATGCGGTCATCCTTCGCACAGGGGACAGTCAATGGAACAACAGCTTTGTTGTGCTCGTGTATATACAGCAACAGAGTTGTTGCCGTCAAACAAGTCCCCTCCTCCAGGCTGTCGCGGCGGCAGGCCTGCTCGCCCCGGACGGGGCCCTTCATTTCAGGCGGTCGAGTGGTCCAAGAGGCTGTGGTGGACACAGGGCGCGCACTCACGCTGAATCGTTCCAGCACCGAGGCGCGGGAGGAGGTGCGCTGGACACTCGGGCGCGTGCGGCAGGAGCGGTGGGAACACCCGACCGCCGACTTGGAGGGCGCGCGCAGGGGCTTCGACGCGCTGGCGCGAATGAAGGGCCGCCATCCCGTACTGCTCGTGCGCCGGGGGGCGCTCCCCTGTGAGCGGTGCCCCTGAGCGGAGGCCGTTCGAGACTTCGATGCCGCGACGCGGCTCGAGCCCGTCGGGGCGCGGCGGAGCGCGAGGTGGATCCAGGATGCGAGCACAAACGCCGCCCTCGGCCCGACGGCGAGGCAGAGACCGGCGAGAGACTGGCGCGGCGCCTGGGCGCGGTCGAGACCGGCGACCATGCGACGGCGGATCCGGCCCTGCGCGCCGGACTCGCTGAGGGAAGCAGGACTGCCACCCTGCTCCTCCAACCGTGCGAAGGTTGTTTTCCTGCGCAACATTGGCATGGTTCAAGATCGAGTCACGGATCGCCGTTGGCCGCCTGTCGTAGCTGCGCCCCTGGTGGGCGGCCGCGATCGGCTGCGAGTGCTCGGAGTGCGTCGTGTCGCCAAGCGGGTGGGCACACGGCCCGCCCCTACCTCCGAACGTTGATCCGTGTCACCCGCACGCCACCCGAACTGAACCCTGCCCAACCGCCGCATCGTCCGCACTTCGTGCAATTCGTCGGCTTGGTGGAAGCTGTGTTCCCGTCGGTTCGTCGGGGCGACAGGCGTTGCAGGCCGCTCCCGATTCAGCTGCGGCCCCGCCGCGCCAGGATGCGCTTGCCGCTCTCGGGTTGCGGCCGCCTCCGTCCGGGCCGTCCACACGACAAGGCGGGCCCGGCCGTGAAAACCGGCCGGACCCGCCTGCGATTTGCGACCCGAAACCGCCGGAGCTCCCTGGAGCTAGTCGACGCGGCTGCCGGGGCCGTACATGCGGTCCACCCTCAGCTCAAGTGCCCGGTCCCCGCACTTCCAGCAGGGGTCCGCCTTCTTGTCCGATACGACCTCCGGGTGCTTCGGGCAGCGGAAGCACATGTAGGCCTGAATCAACGCAGCCTTGCACTTCGAGCAGGTCCCCGGCTGATCCAGGATCTGGTTGTCCTTCTCGCAGACGTACTTGAGCAGTCGCACGATGTGAAACGCCTGCATCAAGTCGAGGTCCGCCTCCTTGCCGGGCAGACCCGAGAAATGGAAGCGGGCGATCGCCTCTCCGTCCGCGATCTTTCGCAGGTCGGCCTCGCCCTGCAGCCATTCGCCCTCCTTGCTGTCGAGACGGACGAGCTTCGCCTCCAGGCTCTTCCTCACCGCGTCGGGGAACTCGAAGCCCGCGGTGCCCTTCACGTCCTTGAGAGGGATGTTTTGGCCGCCCTTGTCGCGGACGTAGATCTCCACGCGGTCGCTGTGGAAAACGATCTCGAACGAGAACTCCTTGGTGGTCGCCAGCACGCCGCCGTGCGTCGGAGTCAGGAGGACCGACGCGGGCCGGTCCGCGGGCGAGGTCTCTTCCCGGGGAGCGGGCTTTTCGCCCGTCACGGGCGGCAGGACCGGCGAGTCCTTCGGCTGCGCAGGGGGCTGTTCCCCCTTAGGGGGCACGGCGAGCACCGCTGCCGCGCCGCTCCAGGCGGGGAGGACCAGCACGACCAGGAGCGCCATCCAGATGCGCCCGTGGCTCGTCAGCGTTTTCATGTGTGACCTCCTTGGCGATGGACAGGGGCCGTCGGCCGCGGACGGTTCCGCGGCGCCCTCGAGGCCCCGCGAGACATACAGGAGAAATCCACCCGGCCATCTTCCCTCGGCCACGCGAGTGGCCCGTTGACGAAGTCCAGACACGATGCCTGGGGGCGCGGGCCTCCGGCCCGCGCGAATGGCCACATGAGCTTCGACCCGCCGTGACTCGGCTGACGACGGTGTCCGAAGTTCGTCAACGGGTCACGAGGAGACACGCACCGCGGCGGCGTCGTGGTCGAGGATCGAATCCAGGCACTCGACGAGGGTCGAGACCCCGAAGGGTTTCGTCAGGATGGCGCGCACACCCGGCAGGGCGGAGAAGAGCTCGGGCTGCGAGAACATGCAGTCCACGGCCGTCAGAACGATGATGGGCACTCCCCCGGCGAGGCCCCTTTGCACGAGCTCGTGGACGAAGTCGAAACCGTCCATGCCCGGCATCAGGAGATCGAGGAGGATCGCGTCGGGCGCCCGTCTTGCGATGGCCTCGAGGGCCTGCGCTGCGCTCTCCGCCGGAACGGGGTGGTAGCCGGCGCTTTCGAGGATCTCCCCAAGCGTCTGCCGCACGTCGCTTTCGTCGTCAACGACGAGGATCTCGGTCATGACAGCATCCTCCCGAATGGCCCCACCCCTTCGTGGGGGAACTCTTTCGCGGGACTCGAGGGCCGCAGGAGCTCCTCGGTCCGTCCTTGAGCCCGGTCGCCTCACTCGTAGCCTAGGGCCCGTGAGAAAATAGCTGGCTCTTTTGACGGGTAGGGGAGCGGCATAAATGCTCAAGGCTCAAGGTTCATGACTCAGACAAGGCTCAAGGTTCACTTCTCAATGACCACCATGGAACGCAGCCCGGGCACGAAATCGCGGACTCTGAGTACCGCTCCACGGAAGTCGGTGGCCGATAGGCGAAGGCAAGTTTGGCTGCCCGCGAGGCGCGCGAGCGAGGCGTAGTAACGGAGGACTACGGCGAGCGAGCGCAACGCTTGCGCCCCGAAGCGCAGCAGCGCGAAGGGGGGAAGCGGGCGGCCAAAATCGCCGAGAAAATGGGTCACCCAATTCCGTGGGACGGTACTGAGCCTTGAGCCTTTTCCTGAGGAACTCCCTGGTTTCCGAACTGCATGAGTTGTTTCTTGACGTGCCCTTTCGGTTCGAAGCTCTCCGCGGGGGTTCGGCGGGCTCCAGGGTCCGCTCCGTCCGGAACCCCAGCCTCAAGGTCCAGACGGGAGCCGTCGGGGCGCGCTCCAGGTGCGAGGGGGCCGGACCCCAGGCGGATGCCCGCGGGCGCCGGCCCCCGGCTCGGATCCGGACGCTGTCGGTGGTCCGGATCCCCTCTCGTCTATCGACGATCACGCGGATCGCAGCCGCACCGCGCGCGAGGGATGTGCTGGCTCTTCGGCGGCGGGGGGGGCGGCGGGGCCACCGTCGTCTCCCGACACTCCTTCGAAGTGCGCCACTCCCAGTGGGCCTCTGCGACCTTTTCCGTCCGCGTGCGAGTTTCGAAGACCGGCGGCACGGGAATCTCCTTCCACGTGCCCTCGCTCACGAGGGCCTGGTATTCGACGGTCTTGTAGACCGCCGGGATCTCCTCCCGCTTCACGCCCGCGGGGCTGGCCACGACCTCGTGCGTGCGCGTGTCGTACACCGGCGGCACGTCCACGAAACACCAGGACGCGCCCTGGATCTCGCCCGCCGCGAGGGCGATCTCCGTGCACGGTACCAGCCGCCACTCCTTCCGGGCCGGACTCACGAGCACGCGTTCCGTCTTCATTTCGATCACGGCGGGGACCGCCGTGCACCGAACGGTTGCGGGCGTAACCAGCACCTGCTGCGTGCGCGTCTCGTACCGGGGCGGGATGAACTCGAAACGCTTCCCGGCGGGCCTCACCAGGACCTGCTCGTTGGTGGTCCTGAACTTCGGCGGCACCAGGACCCACGTCCCGCACGGACCGGTGGCGCCGGGGGGTGGGAAGGCGGGCTGTCCCGTCGGCTGGCTCTTGAGGGCGGGCTGCGACTGGGGAGGCGGCGGGTAGCCCGGCGTGCTCGAAGGCGCCGCGGTTCGCGGCTCGTCGGCGTTCGAGGAGTCCGGTGCAGGGGCAGCTTCCTGACGCACCGGCTCCTTCGCGGGCGGCTGTTCCGCCCGGAGCTTCGAGGTGGTCATGCCGGCGATCACCGCTGCACAGAGCACCATCAGGGAAATTCGTCGCATGGCTGAAAGCCTCCATTCGACAAAAAAAAACCTGTGGGCATGGACTGGGGGGCGACCGGACACGCCCTCGAGCGAGCTCTCCCCGGCATCGCCGGCGCTCGGGGGGGCCGCGGCCAGAACTCGGAGCGGCCATCGGCCGAGTGGACTGGGGCGCAGGCGCTATCGACCGGTAGCTACCTGCGTCGTCGCGCGGGTCCGTGCAGCGCTCCCGTGTCGACCCGACAGCGATGCCCGTAGCAAGGAAAGTCGTCGAAGCTCGGGAGTCCGCGGGGCTCGCCGTACCGTCAGGGAACCGACCCTGTAAGGGCCCGTAAGAAATTAACTCGCTCGTCTGACGCGCAGGAGGGCGACCAGAATTCTCAATGCTCAATTTTCAAGACTCAGACAGGGCTCAAGGTTCAATTCTCAATGGGTGTGGCTACTTTTCGACGACGGCGCCCAGACCGCCTGAAGGCGGTACTACGAACAGTAGGTTCCGAGAGCAGCACCCACTGTTTGTAGTACCCCCTTCAGGGGGCCTACGAAAAGTAGCCACACCCATTCTCAATGATCACCATGGAACGTAGCCCGGGCACGGGATCGCGGACTCGGAGCCTTGAACTTTGAGCCTTGTCTGAAAATTGAGCCTTGAGCCTTTTCCCGAAGAACTCCCTGGTTTTCGAACTGCATGAGTTCTTTTTCTGCGGGCTCCAAGGCCTCGGATACGCCGGCAGCGTCCAGCAGCTTTCCGCGTCGGGACCTCGGAGCACTTCCGCAGGTTCCCTTCCCCTGGGTCGTCTGCCCCTCGGAATCCTCGCACTTGCCCGCTTCGCGATGCATGAACTCAACCCCGTCCCCAGGGGACCTCGGAAACATTCGATATTTTTGATATATTCGATATTATCACAGATATTCTAATCTGTCAATTGAATTCATGTAAAAGCGTTGCTGTAAATATGTTGTGCGACGGAATGCTGGCCCGTGTGCGTAGCCCTTTCCATCTGGGTGCATGGGTCGACTCTTGCGGCGGAGAGCATCGAAGCTCCGAGCGCGGGAAGGGGCGTTCTTCGGAGTGCTCGCCCCCGCCGTCCAGGAGCTCTTGTGGTGCAGGGAATCCGCCGCGCACCGCGGGACAGCTCGGGTGGAAATCACATAGCCTCTATGGAACGCAGCCCGGGCACCGAATCGCGGACTCTGAGCCTTGAACCTTGACCCTTGTCTGGGACTTGATCAGCGAACCGTGAGCCTTTTCAGGAAGAGCTCCCTGGTCTTCGAACCGCGGGAGTTCTTTCTTGAGGTGCACCAAGGGCCGCTTCGTTGCCGCTCGATCCAGACGCTTGCGCCTCATTTCCCCTTCGAGTAGAATGTCGGTTCTCCCTAGCATCGAAGGAGGCCCCATGTCCGGTTCCGCTCACTACGCCGTCCTTCTTCGGAAGGACGTCAAGCTGGAAGTCCCCAAGGTCTCGGGACCGCTCGCCGACTGCCTCCAGATCAACATCTACGACGCCAAGCGACTCGTTCGGTACGCGCGGGGCATCTTCCTCGACTCCCTGGAACAGGCCCGCGCCGAGGCCGTCGTCGCCGCGCTCGCGAAGCTCGGCGTCGAGACGCTCGTAGCCGACGAGGCGGAGTTCATTTCCTTCGCCCGCCCCCGTCGGGTCGTGATCGCGGACTGCTCCGAGGCCGGCTTCAAGGTGAAAAGCGACTTCCGACGGGAGTACGAGCTCATCCCCTGGGAGCGCGTCGAGTACGCGTGCGCGGGCATCATCGCAACGGACCAATACAGGAATTACCTGAGTTCGAAATCCTTCAAGCTGCTTCCGGCCATCCACCGGATCGAAGACGAAGACGCCAAGCGGGAGCTGCGCGAGAAGCTCGCCAACCAAGCCATGAAAAAGACGAAGGTGCCGGGCGGGACCGAGATCCGCCAGAAAAACAAGATGAAGGAAGACGACATCGAGACCCTCAAGGGGGACCAGACGCTCGGTTACCTCGACCTCCTGATCGCTCCGCAGCGGGAGCACTTGCGGATCTCGCGGCACGACTTCCGCTTCGACTACCTCGGCGCGCGCGCGCGGCCGCGCAGCTTCGACAACTTCAAGCTTCTCGCCCAGGATATCGTTTCCTTCTCGCGCGAGGCCCTGGTCTCGAGCATCACGATGGCGCTCCTCGATGGGCTGGAGGTGCACGAGCTGGTCTTCGACACGCCCAAGGAATTCGACCGGTACAACACGTGGTTCGCTTACATGGGCCAGGCCTCGTCCGCGGCGCTGCGCTCGACACCCGCGGCGGGCGCCGCGGGAGGGGCCACCGGCGCGCCCGCGGCCCCGACGGAGGCTGCCGCGGGTCAACCTCCGACAGCAAGCCCCCCGCCGGCCCCCCCCGCCGCGTCGCCGCCCGCGGGCGAGTCCCCCGGCACCGGCGCTCCCCCGCAGCCCCCGATGCCTGGGCACTAAATCGCCGGCGCTGGACAAGACGCGACCGGCGCAAGCGCAACTCCCGCCGCTCCGCGCGCGTTCAACAAGCACGCCAAGCAACAACCTACGGACGCAGGGGCCGCGCTGCATTCGCGTTGGGTTCGATTCTCTCGCGGGGAGGGACGCCGGCTACGCGGAGCCTGATTGGGCACGGGAATTGTCCTTTGGGAGGTATTCCTGGAAGGAGCATCGGCGTGCAGACGTCAGCGGACGAGGACCCGGCCCGGCGGATCGGCGAATTCCTGACGACCGTCACTCGGGCGGAGCGGTGGTCGCGCGCCGCGGCGTCCGGGGTCGCGGGCGGACTCGCCGGGGCCGTCGCGGGCGTCGTGCTGTTGGCCGTCGCGCGTCCTTCGTCTCTTGGGGGGCAGTCCGCTGCGCTTGCACTCCCGCTTGCGGCTGCGGTCGCGGGGTGGGCCCTCGCCCTTGCCCGTGTGCGCGTCGGCCTGGAGGAAGCGGCGCTTGACGCGGACCGATTCCTGCGACTGCAGGAGCGGCTGCTGACCGCCGCCGAATGGCTGCCGCCGCGGCTGGACGCGCGCCCGCGCCCTCGCTCGGAGCCAGGCGGTCCGCTGGTGACGCTGGTGTTGCGGGACGCGGCGGCCCGCTTGCCCGACCGCGTGCCGCCGCAGCTCGGCGACGTGCGGCCGCCGCGGCTCTTGCCGGGGCTCGGGCTTGCGGCCCTTGCATTGATCGGCGTGGCCCTGTTGCCGCCGGCCATCGCGGGGCCCGTGGCCCCCCTTTCAGGCAGCGGCCCGGCGGAAATCGCCGGCGCGGCGTCGGCGGAGCTGAGCGAGGCAGCCGACGACCTCGAACGCGGCCGGCCGCACGACCCGCGCGCCGCACGGCTTGCCCGGCAGGCCCGGCAAGCCGCCTGGCGGCTCCAGTCCGACGCCGGACGTCGAGAAGCGGACGCAGCCGCGACGACGACCGCGGCCGAGCTGCGCGCGATGGCCCGGAGGCTGGACGCCGGAGGCCTTGCCCGGCTCGAAACCCTCCTCGCGCGGCTGGATCCGCCGCGCGCGGGGGCGTCCCCCTCGTCGGGCGCGGGAACGGCGGGGCCGGCCGGCGCTTCGGCGGGGCCGGTCGAGACGGCTTCGCAGCCTTCGTCTCCGCCGGGCCAGGTCGCTTCGCCGGCCGCCGCCGGGGTTCGAAAAAAAGAATGGGCCCTCGGACATCCCTATTGGCCCCGGGCGCGCGACGCGGTCGTGCGAGCCTACTTCGCGACCGGTCCCCTGCTGGAGCCCGGAAAGTGAGCTTTTTCCCGGCACGCGGCGTGCGAAAACAGCCCGGGTCTTTTCTCCCGGGCTTGGCCGGCCGCGCACCCTCGACCCCCGTGGCTTCTCGATTCCAGGAGTTGCACCCCATGTCCCTCCGGATCCCCCGTGGTCTCTCGCCGGCGCGGCTTGCCCGCGCCGTGCTCGCCTTGGCCGTGGTCGTCCCTGCGCCCAGCCTCCTGCCGCGCGTCTTCGCGGAGGACGCGCAGCCCCCGACGGCGGGCGCACGGCTTGACGCCGCCTTCGCCAAAGGCGCCGCGTGGCTCGCGGCCCAGCAGAAGGAAGGGGGCGCCTGGAACGATCAGCAGGGGAAGCCCGACGTCGGCATCACGGGTCTCGTCGTCGCCTCCATCGCCGGCGGGCCGGCCGCGCTCCGCGCGCCCCACCAGGCCGCCATCGACAAGGGCTGCGCCTACCTGCTCTCCTGCCAGCAGCTCAACGGCGGAATCCACGACCCCGGCAAGATCCCTGCGCTTTCGAATTACAAGACCTGCATCGCGATCATGGCCCTTACGGCCGCCGACCGCGAAAAGTACAAGGACGCGATCCTCAAGGCGCGGGCCTCTCTCGAGGGAAACCAGTTCTGCGAAAAGTACCACGGCATCCAGCCGGACGACTCGGCGTACGGCGGCTGGGAGTACGACGAGCACAGCCCCGGCAAGCCCGGCCCGGACCTGTCGAACGTCTCGTTCACCGTCGAAGCGCTCAAAGAGGCGGGGCTGCCGGCCGACAGCGAGATCTGGAAGCGCGCGGTGAAGTTCCTGGAGCGCTGCCAGAACCGGAGCGAGTCGAACGACCGGAAGGAGCTCTTGGCCGCGAAGGGGCTCGCGGTCGGCAACGACGGGGGCTTCACGTACGACCCCACGCAGAGCAAGGCCGGCGAGGCGGTGGGGGCCGACGGCAAGAAGGCGCTCGCCTCATATGGGAGCATGACCTACTCGGGCATCAAGAGCTTCATCTACGCCGGCGTGGACAAGAAGGACCCGCGCGTGCAGGCCGCCTACGGCTGGATCCAGCAGCACTTCACGCTGGAGGAGAACCCCGGCCTGCGCACGGACGCCGATCCGCAGTCGGGGCGTCGCGGCTGGTTCTACTACTTCCACACGTTCGCGAAGGCCCTGGACGCGTGGGGGGAGAAGGAGCTGGTCACCGAGGACGGCGTGAAGCACCTCTGGGCCGACGAGCTGGCCGTGAAGCTGGCCGCGCTCCAGTCGCCGGAAGGCTGGTGGCAGAACGAGAATCCGAAGTGGTGGGAGGACTACCGCCCGCTGGTGACGAGCTACTCGCTCCTCTCCATGGCCCGATGCGCGAAGTGGACGAGCCGCTAGCGGCCCGTTGACGAAGCGCAACCACGATGCCAGGGGGCGCGGGCCTCCGGCCCGCGCGAGCCCGCACATGGCTTACACTGCGCCGGAGCTGCGGGGACGAATGTGTCCGAAGTTCGTCAACGGGGCACTCGTGTCCCGTTGACGAAGTCCAGTCACGATGCCTGGGGGCGCGGGCCTCCGGCCCGCGCGAACGGCCGCATGGGTTACGACCCGTCGTGGCAGAGTTGACGACTGTGTCCGAAGTTTCTCAACGGGCCACGAGGCCCGACGCGGTCGAGTCCGCATTTCGCTTGTTCGCCGCGGCCAAGCCGCGGTTCCGTTGACCCGTTTGCGGCAAGCCGCGGACCCCGAGGGCAGGGGGCCGCGGTCGAGCTGGGAAGGCATGCGTCATGTCCCGAAAGACCGGAGTCTGGATCCTCGGGGCCTTCGGCAGCGTCGCGACCTGCGCGGTCGTCGGCGCGGAGGCGGTAAAAGCGGGCCGGATTTCCCGCACGGGCCTCGTGACCGACCTGGCCGATTTCGCCGGGTGCGGTCTCGTCGACCTGGACGACCTGGTTTTCGGCGGGTACGATCTCCGAAAAACAAACTACCTCGAGAGCGCGCGAGAGGTGGACGCCTCGGCGGGGATCCTGCCGGAGCGGTTGGTGGAGGCGGTCCGCGGCCCGCTCCTGGCGGCGAGCGCCCGGGTGAAGACCGGCTGCAGCCTGAACTGCGGCGCGACGATCGAGGGCTTCCGGTCGAACGGTTCGCTCGAGGCGCAGCGAAGCCTCGGGGACGTGGTCGCGCGGATGCAGGAGGATCTGCGGGCGTTCCGCGAGTCCAACGGTCTCGAGACGGTCGTGGTGGTAAACCTCGCCTCCACGGAGCCGGCGATGGATGCGGTGCCGCAGCACGCGACGTTGGAAGGGGTGGAGGGGCTGCTCCGCACGAACGCGCGCGAGCGGGTCGTCGCGAGCCTGCTCTACGCGTACGCGGCGATCGATGCCGGCTTCCCCTTCGTGAATTTCACGCCGTCGCTCGGGAACAGCGTCGGCGGGATCCTGGAGCTGGCGCGAGAGCGGCGGGTGCCGCATTGCGGGAAGGACGGCAAGACCGGAGAGACGCTGGTCAAGACCGTCCTCGCGCCGATGTTCCTGGCGCGCAACCTGAAGCTGCTCGCCTGGGAGGGGCACAACCTCCTGGGGAACCGCGACGGGCTGGTCCTGCGCGACCCGGCCTCGAATCGGGCGAAGGTCGCGGACAAGGAGGACTCGTTCCGGAAGCTCGTGCCGGATCCGGACACGCACTCGCGCGTAAGGATCGACTACGTGCCCTCGCTCGGGGACTGGAAGACGGCGTGGGATTTCATCCATTTCCAGGGGTTCCTGGACGTGCGGATGGTGATGCAGTTCATCTGGCAGGGCTGCGACTCCGCGCTCGCGGCGCCGCTCGTCCTCGACCTTGTGCGGCTCGCGGAGCTGGCGCGCCGTTCCGGGGAGGCGGGGCCGATGCCGCAGACGGCGAGTTTCTTCAAGGCCCCGATCGGGACCGACGAGCAGCGCTTCGACCGGCAGTTCGCGGTCCTGCAGGACTATGCGCGCGCGCATGCCGCGCCGACCGCTGCGCGGCGCGAGCCGTCCGTGTCGCCCGCGTAGCGGTGGAGGGCCACTCGACCACCCCGCTCCCTCTCTCGCTCCCCATCTCCCCGCAGGAGCCGCCATGCCCTTCCCCCCCACCCTCGCCGCTTCCCGACGCGGTTTCCAGGTTGCCCTCGTCTCTCTCCTCGCTCTCGCCGCGTGCGCCCTCGCGGGCGTCGCCCGCGCGGACGGGCCGACGCCGCGGACCGCGGACCCCGCCCAGCCGGTCTACGACTGGGGCATCTGCTACTACATGTCCTACGACAACAATCTCGAACGCTGCGGGGCCCCGATTCTCGACATGATTCGGAATGGGATCACGAAGGGAAACGTGGTCGCCGCCGTGCAGGCGGACTTCACCGATCGCGACGGCATGCGGCGCTACTCCGTCACCGCCGGCGGCGTCGAGGAGAAGCGCATCCGCTCCGAAGACTCCGCGGACGAGGCGGACGTCGTGGCCTACCTGCGCTGGTTCGCGTCGACCTTCCGCTGCAAGCGGTACGTGTTCACTTTCCTCGACCACGGCGGCCGGCTCGACGAGATGTGCGCGGACGAGCACCCCGGAAAATCCGGCCAGGAGTGGATGTCCGGGCGCGCGCTCGGGGAGAAGCTGCGCGCCTTCCGCCCAGCGCTGCCGGGAAAGTGGGAGCTGCTCTTTCTGCAGCAGTGCGGGCGCGGCTCCATGGAAAACCTCTACAGCTTTCGAGGCACGGCCGATTACCTCATGAGCTCGCCGGTCCCGGTCGGCGCGCCGAACACCTACTACACGGCGCTGCACGAGTGGCTGGCCGCGAACCCCGAGGCGACCGGCGACGCCGTAGCCGCCAAGATCGCCGACGAGGACCGCGATTACACGATCTACACCTGCCTGCGGACCGCGCGGCTCGAGGAGCTGCCGCGCCGGCTCGACGCCGCGCTCGCGCCGCTCCTCGCGTGCAAGAAACTCGCCCCGCCTGCGCGCCGACCCCGCGTGATCCACCCCGTCGGCGAGCCGATCTACGACGCGCGCGCATGGCTCGCCGCCCTCGCCGCGGCCAATGGCGTCGGCGCCGACGAGGTCGCTGCGTTCTTTCGCTGGACGCGGAGCGAGCTCTTCACGATGGTGCGCGTCGCGCCCGGGCAAGGTCCGTCGACCGAGCGCTTGTGCGGCCTCTCGACCTTCGGTCCCGCCGACGCCGACGAGGCCGGCCGCTACGCGGGGCTCGACCTGCCCGCCGGCTCGCGCCTGGGTGACCTCTGGAAAGCGCTGGGCGTGAAAACCGAACCGCGACCGTGAGGGAGCGGTCCCCCGGCGTTCGCAGGTCACGGAGCGCTCGCTGCGCGTTGGCTCCCTGTGCGCTTCGACGTCGACTCGCTCGTCAAGGCACGGGTGCGCCGCGCCCCCGGGTGCGGCACCTTGAGTTGGCACGCGCTGGACAAGCGCCGCGGCCCTCGAAGGAGCGTCGATGAACCCGCCCAACTCGTCCTCCCGGTCCTACGCGCGCGCCCTCGCCGTCGCCGAGCGCGCCGCCCGGCAGGCCGGGAGCCTGCTGGCGAGCGAGCTGCATCGACCGGGCGGGCCGCGCGGCAGCGGCGGCCACGCGCCGATCGACGAAGAGGCCGAGGCGCTGATCCGTGCGCTCTTGCTCGCGGAATTCCCCGAGTACGGCGTCCTCGGAGAGGAGCTGTCCGACCGCGACTGCCCGCCGAAGGACGAAGGTCGTCATCTGTGGGTCATTGACCCGAACGATGGCACGGTGTCTTTTCTGGAAGGGGAACGAGGGAGCGCCGTTTCCATCGCGCTTCTCCGGAACGGCGAGCCCATCCTCGGGGTGGTCTTCGCCTTCGCGGCGCCGGACGACGACGGCGACTTCTTCGCCTGGGCGGAGGGCTGCGGTCCGCTCACGCGGAACGGGTCGCCGATTGGGCCGGAGCGTTCATGGCCGACGACTCTTGAAGGCGAACACACCCTCCTCGTTTCGCAGCACGCGGACCGGAACTCGGAAGCGAACGCCCGGGTCGTCGCGCCCGCGCGCTTCCGGGCGGTCCCCAGCATCGCCTGGCGGCTCGCGCTTGTCGCGGCCGGCGAGGGCGTGTGCGCGGTCTCGCTCAACGGCCCGAAGGCGTGGGACCTCGCCGCGGGTCATGCCTTGTTGCGCGCCGTCGCGGGCGACCTCTTCGACGCCCGCGGCGAGCCCCTACGGTATTCACCTGAGGGCGTCTGCCCGTCCTCCGATTGCTTCGGGGGAGGGGCTGCCGTCGCGCGGGCGCTCCTGGGCCGCGACCGGCGGTCGGTCTTCGCCCGGCCCGCCGTGGCGCCGGAGGAGTATCCGCTCGTCCTGCCGGCGCCGGGGCGGCTGTTCCGGGACGCGGGCGTGCTGTCGCGCGCCCAGGGCTGCCTGCTCGGCCAGGTCGCGGGCGATTCGCTCGGGAGCCTGGTCGAGTTCCGCGGGGCGGACTGGATCCGGGGGCGGCATCCGGACGGCGTGCGATTGCTCGCGGACGGCGGGACCTGGGACACGCTCGCGGGCCAGCCCACCGACGATTCCGAACTGGCGTTGCTGCTCGCGCGCGCCCTGGTCGGCGCCGGGCGCTTCGAGGAGGAAGCGGTGGCGCGGGCCTACGCGTGGTGGTATCAGTCGGCCCCGTTCGACATCGGCGGCACCACGCGGCAGGCGCTGTCGGCGGCCGCCCAGGCGAGGACGGGTGAGCGGACCGGGGTCGCAGCCGCGGCGCGGTCGGCCGCGAGCCGCTCGAGCCAGGCGAACGGCGCGTTGATGCGGGTGAGCCCGCTCGGCATCTTCGGCTACTCCGCCGCGCCGGAGTCGTTGGCGGCGTGGGCGCGCGCCGACGCGTCGCTGAGCCATCCGCACCCGATCTGCCAGGACGCCTCCGCGCTCTTCGCGGTCACGCTCGCGCGCGCGATCGCCACGGGCCGGAAGCCCGCGGAGTTGCACGCGGAGGCCGTTGCCTGGGCACGCACGGCCGGGCTGCACGCGGACGTGGTGGCCGCGGTCGTCGACGCCGCCTCGGGGCCGCCTTCCGACTACCAGTCGCAAATGGGCTGGGTGCTCATCGCCCTCCGGAACGCCTTCTACCAGCTCCTTTCCGCCCCGACCCTTGAGGCCGGCGTGGTGGACACGGTCATGCGGGGCGGGGACACCGACACGAACGCCGCGATCGCGGGCGCGCTCCTCGGCGCCGCGCACGGCCGCACGGCCGTGCCCGCGCAGTGGCGCGATCGCGTCCTGACCTGCCGCCCGATTGCCGGCCTGGAGGCGGTGCATCGTCCGCGACCGCGACCGCTGTGGCCCGTGGATGCGCTCAGCCTGGCGGAGCGGCTGCTGGTGCTGGGGAGATGATGTGCTCTCCGGGCACTCAAGGGCCCGGGCCCGAGATTGCTGTTGGAACTCACCGCTTCCCGGATATAATTCGGGGAGTAGACGCTAGGATCGGTTTGGTACCTGCAAGCGGTGCTCTCTTCCATGCCTGCCTCCTTGGGCCCACCCATTTCACCTTCCCGCATTCGTGCTGCTGCGCGGCACGTGGCGCGAGAATTCCGCCCCCGGGCCATCATCCTCTTTGGTTCGCAAGCGACAGGAAGGGCGCGTTGGGACAGCGACGTGGACTGGCTGGTGATCGCGGAAACGAAGCGTCCGCTGGAGCTCGCGGCACGCATCCTGGGGTCCCTCAACGGCCGCTTTCCGCTCGACGTGCTTGTCCGCACGCCCCGGGAAGTTCAACGGGCTCTTCAGGGGGCGGACCCGTTCGTCCGGGAGGTCGTGACCACGGGGCGAGTGCTCTATGAAGCCAAGCGTGCGCGGGTGGATTAGGAAAGCGGAAGGCGACTATCGCGTCGCCATGCGCGAATCGAACGTGAACCTCGATCCGTGCCCGGAAGCCGTGTGTTTCCACGCGCAACAGTGCGTGGAAAAGTACTTCAAGGCGGTACTCGTGGAGCATGGGCAGCCCGTTCCAAAGACGCACGACCTCGTTTTGCTCTGGCGGATCCTCGCTCCCGTCGGAACGCACCTGCGTCGGCGGCCGAAGGGTCTTGCCTTGCTGTCCGTCGGGGCCGTCGAATACCGATACGCGGGTCGACGTGCCACTCTCGCGGCTGGTCGTCAAGCCGTCGAGACGCTTACGCGGGTGCGAGCGCTGGCACGCAGCGCCCCGGGTTTGACCTAGCGGCGGTGGTTGCTCGTGCCGTCTCCCGGCACTGACGTGCGGTTCGACGGTTGCCGTGGCGTCCCCACTCAGGCCACGCCTCCGAGGCCTCCAGTTTCTCGTGCCACATCCGCTTCCTCGAACTCGCTCCGCTCCTTGGGTCCTCCGTCGTTCGAAACGGTCGACGTGATTCCGAGTGAAAAAGTTGGGATGGTCACGTCCCAGGTCAAGCATTGCTGCCGCAACTGATGACGAGCATTTTTACCTCCACCCCCGACCCGACCCCACCGGGCACGCCTCCTTCCACGGGCACGTCTCGCACACCCGCTCCGCGCGCTTCTCGAAAGGCGGCCCGGCGGCGATGCGGCGCGCGGCGGCCGCGACGTCGGCGGCGAAGCCGGCCGGCCGCGGCGGGAGGGTCGCCACGAGGCCCGGGGTCGCGAAGAGCAGGGCGAGCCACGCGATGCGCACATGGAGCGCGCGCTCCGCGGCCAGCGCGTAGGTCCACAATTGCGGAGCGTAGTATTCGGAGTAGCGCGGGACGTCCGCGGCGGTGATGTCGTTCGTCTTCAGGTCGTAAATCCAGAGGCCGTCCGCGGTCGGGATCGCGAGGTCGAGCACGGCGCTCACCACGGTGCCCTTGACCTCGAAGAGGAACGGGTGCTCGATGAGCCACTCCCCGGTCGCCGCGTGCCGCGCAAGATGTCGACGGATCGGCTCCAGCACGCGCGCGGCGTAGGCGCGGCCGGACGGCCCCGCCAGCGCCTCCATGCGTGCGAGCACCTCCGATGCCGGCAAGTGCATCGCCGCCACGGCGCGGTGCATCAGGGTCCCCAGCCGCGCACGCTCCCCCTCGCTGTTCCCGGAAGCGCCGGGTGCTGGCCGCTTCACCGCCGGCGGCAGACCCACGACGCCGTCGAGCGGGCGCACCGACACCTGAAGCGTCGCGGGGTTCACCGCGATCCCCCGATGCTCGACGTGGCAGCGTTCCTCCAGGTGAACCACGAGCGGGCAATCGAACCAGCGGATCAAGCTGCTCGGGGACAGCCGCGGCACGCCTCCGCGCTCGCGATCCGGCGTCTCCCCGAACTCGAACGCCGTCGCGTCCGGCGCGCAGAGCGCCGCGTCGCGCGCATCCGCGGGCGTAGCGACCGGCGTGGAAACCCCGGCACCGCCAAGGTCGGCGCGCGTGCCCTCGCCGCCGCCCTCCGCGGCGGCCGGTTCGGACGGCGCCACCGCTTCCGCCGCGAACGCCTTCCCGCCGACGACCAGCCGCGCGTGCTCGTCCTCGCGCACGACCACTCCGCCACCAGTCAGCAGCTCCAGGCACCGCTCCTCCCCCGGCTTCGCGTCCTTCACCGGCCACACCAGCACGAGGCGCTCCCGCGCACGCGTCATTGCCACGTACAGATTGCGCACCGCGTCCGCGAGCGCGCCCTCGGCCGCATCCTCCAGAAACGGCTTCTTCGGGACAGCCTTCGCCGCTCCGGGGAAGAGACGCAGGCCCGCCTCCTCCAGCGCCGCCGGTCCGTCCGCGTCCGCGGACCGCACCAGCTCGAGGCGATCCAAGACCGGGGCGGTCCTCGACTGAAGCGCGTAGACCACGACGATCGGGAACTCCAGCCCCTTCGCCTTGTGGATCGTCATGACCTGGACCGCCTCCTCGTCCACCGGCCGCGTTTGCGCGAGCGGCTCCTCGGCCGAACCCGCCCCTTGGTCGAACCACGCGAGGAAGGCCTCGACGTCACGCCCCGAGAGCCCGCGGTGCGTCAGGCTGTCGGGCGACAGCGACGCGAAGGCCCGCGCCTCCTCGCGGCAGCGCTCGAGATTCGCCAGGCGCTGTGGCCCGTCCGCCTTCCCGGCGAACCGGTCCCGCAGCCTCGTCCTTTCGAAAAGCCGATCCACCACTTCGACGAGCGGCTCCCGGCGGAAGCGGACGTGCAGGTCGTCGAGGTCCGCGTAGAAGCGGACCACCGCCTCCAGGTCCGCGGGGGACAGCTCCCGCGAAAGCGCGGCGCGCAGCTCCGGATCGGCATGGAACCGACGCGGCGAGCGCAGGAGGCCCGCGCGGCCGAGCGCGTACAGCCCCGCGAACGACAACCCGTACACCTCGGACACGAGCGCGGCGGCGAGGGAGAGCCGGTTTTCGGGGCTGGAGAAGGCCGCTACGAGGGCCCGGAAAACCCCGACCTCCGGCGCGTCTCCCAGCCCCGCGACGGCCTGGCTCGACCGGAGTCCCACGCCGGCCAGCGCCGCGCTGACCTCGCTCACCTCGCGGTTTGTGCGCGCCAGCACCGCCACGTCCCCCGGCCGCAAGGTGCGCTCGCACTCCAGTTCCCGATCGTACACCCGCTGCGAACGGTCCCCCAGCAGCCCCGCCAGCCACCGCGCGATCCGCTCCGCCGTCTTCGGCTTCGACGTGTCCCCGTCCAGGAGCGCCAACTCCGGACCGAAGGCCGCGATTTTCTTTTCGACATACGCGCTCTTCGCCCGCATGTCCTCGTAGTCGACCTTCACCCCCGCGAAGAGCGGTCGGAAGAGCGCGTTGACGAAGTCCACGAGCGTCTTCCGGCTGCGGTAGTTGTCGCGCAGGGTCTCGGGCTTTCGCACGCGCGCCAGGACCGATTCGAAAAGGCGTGCGTCGGCGTCGCGCCAGCCGTAGATCGCCTGCTTGAGGTCTCCGACGTAGCGACCCGCGAGCCGCCCGCCCCGCAGCTCCTCCGCGATCCGGTATTGGAGCGGGCTCGTGTCCTGGAACTCGTCCACGACGAGCAGGCCGAACCGGGCCCGTAGGGTGTCGGCGAAGGGCCGCCCGCCCGCCGTCGCGCGCAGCAGCCGCAACGCCGCCACCTGCATGTCGGCGTAGTCCAGGAGCCCCAGGGCGACTTTCAGTTCTTCGTACCGCTCGAGCGCCGCGGCGGCGATCGCGAAGAGCGCCCGCGCATACCTCCGATACCACGACTGCCAGTCCGCATGCCGGGGGAGCGCGTCTTCGATCGCGGCCTGGAGCCTCTCGATCAGCACGTTGTAGCTCTGCCACTTCTTCGACTTGGACGTCTTGCAGTGAAAGGTCCAGATGCACGCCAGCGCAACGTCGCCGCCGGCCAGGAGAGGCGCGACCTGCTCGTGATTCGCGACGAGGTCCGCGGGCAATTTCGCGCCGCCGCCGAGCTCGGCCCACCACTCTTCGTAAGGCCGGAGCGCCGGAGCGAGAAGTTTGCGCACTTGGGCCGGCGTCAGCGCCGGCGGCAGCCGGGAGACGAGGTCCTGGTCGTTGGGCTCGGCGAGTCGGCGGAGGTCCGCGGCGCTTTTCGCGACGCCGCGCGCCTTGTCGATCAGGCGAAGGACCTTTTCCCGGAGCTGGTCCTCCGAGGAGCCGGCCTGGGGGTCGTACGCGAGGCACTCCTGGGTCACGAAGCGCACTTCCTCGGCGATGGCGGGTCGCGCGCTCATCGCGTCGGAGATCGCGCGGCGCAGCAGGGGGCTCGCCTCCTCCTCGTCGATCGACCGCGTCTCCGGCGGGATCCCGGACTCCACGGGGTGCTCCGTGAGCAGGCGCAGGCAGAACGCGTGGATCGTGGAGAGGTACGCCGTGTCCACCTCGCGCGCGTCCTCGTCCCGCCCGGCCTGTTTCAGCCGGCGCGTCAGCCTCCCGGCCAGCTCGTCCGCGGCACGGTTGGTGAAGGTGATCGCCGCGATGCGTTGGATGGCGACGCCGTCCTGCGTGATCGCCCGCACGACGCGTTCGACGATGTCGTAGGTCTTTCCGGTCCCGGCGCCGGCGGTGACGACCTCGGGCTCGCGGTCCGTCACTGGCGCCTCCTGGCCCGGCAGAGCAGGCCGAGGTCGCAGTATTGGCAGGGGTTCGCCTTCGCGTGGTTCCAGACTTTCCATGCCTCGTCGTCCACGGGGGGGACGCGGGCGTCGGCGCGTGCAAGGCTCTCGAAGAGGTCGGCCAGGCGCGTTGCGATCACCCGCTCGGCCGCGTCGAGGTCGGGCTCGGCGACGACCGTCGCGTGTTCGTCGAAGAGGTCGACGAGGTCCGCGCCGAGCGTGGTGGGGCGGAAGACGGCCTCGGGCTGCGCGAGGGACAGGTAGAGCATGCCCACCGGGTCGGGGAAGCGCGGGTCCGTGCGAAGAAACCAGGCGTAGAGCGGCGCCTGCGCGTCCGCGTGGGCCGCGGCCTGCTTCGACAGGCGCTCCGCGACCTTGCCGAACTTGAAATCGACGATGAGGCTGCGTCCATCCGCAAGCAGCAGCGGCTGGTCGATGCGGCCGCCGACGCCCACGTCCGCGGGGCCGCCGGCGCGCGTCGGAAGGGGGAAGCGAGGTCTCTCGTCTTTCGCGTCGCGGAGCGGCAACTCGGGCTGGAGCGGGACGGCGCCGAGCGCGCGGAGAAGCGCGAGGTAGCGCGGCACGAACCCGGCCAGGAGGGCGCGGAGGGCGGCGAGGTCGATGCCGAACTGCGGAGCGAGGGCCCACGGATATTTCTCGCGCACGCAGTCGTCCAGGAGGGCGCTCGCGCGCTCGACGAGCGACTTCTCGCGAGCCGGTGGCGGGAGGCCTGCCCTGAGGACGGGCGCGAGTTTCTCGAGCACGCCGTGGCAGAGCGTGCCGCGTTCGAGCGCGGTCAGCTCCGGGAACCCGGCGGCGGCGACGTCCTTGAGGTCCAGGAGCGAGGCCCCGAAGAACTGGAACGAGCAGGCGAGGGACTTGCCGAGGCCGCTGGGGGAGAGGTGGAGGCCGGAGAGCTCGGCGGAGCGGCCGAGGCG
>JACPWG010000196.1 GCA_016197205.1 Planctomycetota bacterium | reverse complement strand
GATCGACTCGATCGTCCGCCGGTTCTCAGCTTCGACCGCGGCCTGCGAGCGATCGGACTCCGGACGCTGCCTGACTGATGCCCCAGGACGGAGTATCGGAATTCCGGGGTGATGCGGGACAATCACCGGCCTTCGCCTGTACCCCTCGGCGGGGGCGACGGATTCCCGTGCGGATCCGTCTCCGGTTTCGAACCGCCGCCCGCTCCCGTGCCCCGAGCTGGTTCCGCGTTCGCTGCGCCCCGAACCGCGCCGCCCTCCCCCTTCCCCGCCTTCGCACTTCCGGCCCCTGCGTCACCCTCCCCACCGCGACCACCCCCCGTGCCCCCCCGCCCCGCGAGCCGCCGCCGCCTCCTTCCCCTGAATGGCCTTCAACTTCTCGGCGAGCTGCCGCCGCTCAGGACAGGGACGATTTCCGGCCGCCTCCTCTGGGAGCTGTGCAGGGCGGTGGTGAAGGTGACGCGGTGGGGGACAGGGGTGGGGGGGGATGCTGGTGAGTAGAAGGGGAGCGGCGAGACTGGGAGGCTGGGAGGGGGCAGCGGTCCCACCGGAGACGGACGGCGGCACGGCAGGGTGCGGGATGAGTGGGAAGCACTCTCGCGAAAAGAAGAGGAGACTAATTTTCATGCGGGCATGCTTGACGCCGAGAGACTCCAGAGACTACCATGCGCATCGCAAGTATACGGGGCGGGCAAGACCTCGGCGAAGCGCAGGGCCGGTGGCCGTGAGGCACACAGTGCCGCGGGCCTCTCTTCGAATCCCACGAAGTCGACCGCATCCAGGCTGCGCTGGCCGTCCCGGATCGAAAGACGGCGGAATATGCCAAGCCGCTTGTTATAGGAGCCTGCCAGATGCTCTCGGGCCTGGGTCGGTCCCCCCCGCCCTGGCCGCGTCTCACTGCGGAACGCTTTCAACTCGAGGACCGATGCGATCTGTCACTACGCGGTCATCGAACCCAGGTTCAGGGGTAAGCGGCTAGAAAGTGAAAAGTGAAGGCCTGACCCCATCTCGACGATTGCTCGCATGGCCGCTGCCATGAGAAGGCCGTCATGACGAAGCCCAGCGCCGAAGCCTCGGCCGCAACAGAAGCCCTGACGGACCGGCAGATGATGGAGATGGCCATCAAACAGATGAGACTCTCCGTCCCCGAGCGTGGCAAGAACAACCCGCTCGTCGGCGCCGCCATCCGCCTGCCTGATGGCACCGTGCACGGGGCGCATCGAGCGCACCTGCGCGACGGCGCGCACGCCGAGCACTCGCTCCTTGACCAGAAGCTTCTACAGACCGACCTGACGGGGTCCCATCTATTCGTGACGCTAGAGCCATGCGGCCCAGGGTCCCGCGGCGACAAGGAGAAGCCCTGCGCGGAGCGCATCGCCGAGGCCCGCGTGAGCGAGCTGTGGTTCGGGATCCAGGACCCGCATCACCTGGTCGACGGCCGAGGCCTCGCCTATCTCAGAGCGAAGAAGATCATCGTCCGTCAGTTCGACCCTGACCTCCAGGAGGTCATCCGCGCGGAGAACGCCGAGTGGTTGGCCGCCGCGATGCAGGCTGCAGCGAAGCACCAAGCCGGAGTGTCCAGTGACCTGTTCGACCGGGTCTTCCCGAAAGCGACGGTGGCGGACCTATCGACCGCGGCCCTCAACTTTTACCGCCGCCACAAGAAGATCAAGCACAAGGTCGACTCGCCCGAGTTTCGCCTGCACCTCCACGACATCGGGATCCTCGACGGCGTCGGTATCGATGCCCACCTGACAGGATTCGGCGCCATCCTCTTCGGCGATAAGCCCCGCCGCTTCGTTCCCCAAGCCGGCCTCAACGCCGTGATCCACGTTTCGGACGAGCTGGAGATCCCGGAGCGCTTCGACAGCCCGGGCATCCTCATTCCGGACCAAGTCGAGGAATGGCTCAAGAAGAACTTTCCGGATGCCGAGAGCCGCGACCGGATGGTGCGTAAGCCCGTCGAACGCCTGCCCTACAAGGCCATCCGCGAGGCCGTCATCAATGCTCTGGTCCATCGCGACTACACCGGCAAGGACGCCAGCAAAGCCAAGTGCCACCTCTCGGTTTCCGAGGACAAGATCGTCGTAAAGAGTCCGGGAGGTCCTGTGCCTCCGGTCACGCTGGCCGAATTGACGGGGTTGTGCGCGGGCGTCTACATGCGCAACACGAGCCTTGTTTATTACTTCGCCGAGCTTGACCTCATGGAAGAGCAGAATCTCGGCATGAAGACCTTCAAGCTCCTGCCAAAGAGCGGATACCCGCTGCCTGCCTATTCGTTCGAGAGCGGACTCCTGACGCTCACAATCTTCCGGACGGTCAATGCCGCATCGGCGGCTGAGGTCGCTGCGGCCTTCTCGGGCCTGAGCGTCGAGACGCGCTCGTTGATCGGCTGCGAACACGAGAAGGGCTGGGTCTTCCTCGCTACTCGCACATCGATCACCGCGCTTGATTATGCACAGGCGATGAGCCTGACCGAGCGAACTGCCCAGCGACACTTGCGACGCTTCGCCAAGCTTGGGCTTATCGAGCGAGTCGGCGCGGCTCGCGCGACTGGCTACCGCATACTCGGACCAGGGGCCAAGCCCTGCATATCCCGACACATGTCGGGATAGTGTCGGGATACTTGATTGCAGCGACCCTCGACTATCCCGACAAGAATCGCGACACATGTCGGGATACTTCCTAGAGACCTGGAGACTCGAAATGCACCTATGTTCGTCGCGATAGGGCTTTGCGAAAATGGTGGCGTTTCGAGCCCCTGGATCTCAGGGCGCAGACGAAGGACACGAGTGTAATACGCCAACAAGTTCAGAATACGAACCCCGCTCTTGCTTGAACCGCGCCCGAGTTTCTCGGAGCTTCCTGACCTCCCTCAACACCACTTCACAGAGCGAGTTGCTCCGAATCGCTCCTCACGACGGCAAGGCGAGGTATATATACCTCGCCTTGCCGTACCGACGAGTTCGAAGCCTATCCCCAACCAGCCTGAGTCGGCGGTATATATACCGCCGACTCAGGCTGGTTGGGGATATTGGGGGACGCAGACGGTATGAAGACCACTCTCCCTTCCTTTCGGAAACCACGCGGGAGCACGCTCCTTGAGCACCTGGGTGTTCAGGCGATTTCTAGAATCAGGCTCCAACAGCTCCTCCGAGCACATCGTGAGGAAACTGGGGGGCAGTCCCGCATCACGATCAAGGGTTTCATCGAAGGCTTGGTGAAAGCCGGTACACTTCGCCGACTCGTCATGTCCTCGAGCGACTATGGGCAGCGCGAGGTACTGGTCTACGGACACGCTACCAAACACCAAATCGCGTTGACGATCGCTCCCTTAGGTTACCTCTCTCACGCAACCGCGGCGACACTCCATGGACTGGGTCAAGACCTGAGAGGTGTGATCTACGTCAATCGAGAACAGTCGACGAAGGCCCAGCCGGATGGAAAGATGAGTCAGGAGTCTATCGACCGAGCGTTCAGGGCTCGCCCAAGAGTGTCGAGGTACACGTTCGAGTTCGGCGCCGCGGCGGTGACCGTGATCAGTGGCAAGCACACGGGTAACCTCCAAGTCGTGGAAATACATGGTCCCCAGGGGGAGTCGCTGCCGGTCACGGGCCTGGAAAGAACTCTCATCGACCTCGCCGCGCCACGTTTGCCCCGGATGGCTCTCCGCCGTGATCGCAGCCCCCGCCCCCACCACAACCCGACCCGCGTCGTACTCGTCTACCTCCGCCTCCACCCACGTCCGACCGAGGTCGCCGACGGCAAAGAGCGCCGCGCCGGCCGCCACGGCCTCCCCCTCTTCCACGAATCGTCGCAGGACCGCGGCGTCGAAGGGCGCATGGACAAGCTTCCTTGCGGCGACAGCCTCCGTTCGTCGGACGGCCGCAGCCGCGATCTCCCGCAGGGCCCGCGCGGCCTCCTGCTCGCGCACCGCCCGCTCCCACTCCTCCTCGGCCCCAGACGCGGTCCCGCGTAGCGACTCCTGCTGCCGGCGTTGGCTCTCCGCCTACAGAAGCAGGGCCTCGGCCTCCGCTAGGCGCGCACGCGCCTCGGCAACCGCCGCGACCCCCTCGTCCCCCGCAAGCTCCACCAGAAGATCGCCGCGCCGGACCCGCGCGCCCTCGGCCACGAAGACGCGCGCAACCCTTCCGCCGACCTCCGCTCCAACGACGGCCTGCCGCCGCTACGGCACGCCAGACGCCCCTCCGCCTGAATCCGCACCGGCACGGACGCGTGCGCCGCGGTCGCCGCCCCGCCCGTCCGACCTTCCGCATCGACGCGGCCCCGCGCCCAGGCGGCGGCGTGCGCGATCCGCCCGTCGCCCGTCAGCGCGGCCAGCCCGGCCAACGCCACCCCCGTCACGAGTCCCACCGCCAGGAGCGTCGATTTTCTCATGGAACACCTCACGCAGTCAGTCGCCCGTCCCGGATCGCCAACACACGGTCCGCGATCGTCCGCACGCTCGGGTCGTGCGTCACGAGCAGGAGCCCGCTCCCCTCGCGCTTGGCAAGTTCACGGAAAAGCTCCAGCACCCGGCTCCCCGTCCGCGAGTCGAGGTTCGCCGTCGGCTCGTCCGCCAAGAGGACCGCCGGCCTGCCCGCCAGGGCCCGCGCGATCGCGACCCGCTGCTTCTGCCCGCCGGACAGGTCGCGCGGCAGGAAGCCCGCCCGGTCGGTCATCCCCACCGCGTCCGGCGCACGCGTCGCCTCCGTCCGCGCCCCCGGTCCGCGCACGCCGCGGATGTTGAGGGCGAACTCGACGTTCTCCGCCGCGGTCAGCGCCGGAAAGAGGTTGTATTGCTGGAAGACGAACCCGATCGCGCGCCGCCGGATCGCCGGCAGCCGCTCGGTCCGCGCCGGGTCCACCGCCTCGCCGTCCACGACGACCCGCCCGGAGGTCGGCGTGAGGATGCACCCCAGGATGGAAAGCAGCGTCGTCTTGCCCGACCCGGACGGGCCTTCCAGCGCCACCACCTCTCCCCGTTCGAGCGAAAGCGAAACGCCCCTGAGCACGTCCACGGGATCGCACCCCTCGCGAAACCGCTTCGTCACTTCCTCCGCCGCCAGTGCCTGCATCCCGATCACTCCGATGGCGTCCCGCGTCACGCGCGAAAGACGAGGGCCGGGTCGATCCCCGCGACCTTGCGAAACGAGACGGCCGCCGCCGCGAGACACAGCACGATGGTGCCGGCGAAAACCGACCCGGCGAGCATGGGCGGCATGTAGAGCTTGAGTTCGACCCGTTCGACGAGCGGGACGAGCGCGTACGACGGGATCGCCCCGAGCGCGAACCCGACCCACGCGGAGATCACGGCCTGCCGCGCCAGGACGGCATAAATGTCGGCGTTGCTGCCGCCGATCGCCTTCATCGTGCCGTACTCCTTGAGGTGGTTCATCGTGGAGGAGTAGAGCGTCTGGGCCACGACCACGACGCCCACGAGGCAGCGGAGGAAGACGGCCAGGTACATGTTGAACCCGATGCCGGTGCTGTCGACCCAGTAGGACCTGGAGCGCGCGGCCCATTCCGCCCGCGTGCGGACGTCATTGTGGGGCAGCCTGCGGCGGATCTCCCCGCACACGCCCTCGGCCTCCGCGCCGAGTGAAAGCCGCACGAGGATTTAGGTCGTGCGTCCGTCGAGGACGCCCGGCAGGAGCGCCTGGGCACGCCGGTAGTCCAGAACGACCATGGGGGTGGTCGTGAAGGAGCGCCTCGGCGGTGCGCCCGATGATCCGCAGCCGCCGCCCCTGGACCTCGCGGTAGTCGCCGACCGCGAACGGCCCGAAGCGCGCTCGCGCGGACTCGTCCACCATGACGTAGGGTCCGCGCCGTAGGTCCGCCGGGTCCCCTTCGAGCGTGGGAGGCCTCGATCGATGGGACCAGACGCATGGCCAGGCCACCGGCTCATGAGCTGTTTGAGCGTGTGAGGCAGCTCCATCGACTGATCGAGGGATGCGGCTTTCGGGTCGCGGTGATGGGCGGTCTGGCCGTGAACGCATGGACCATCCCCGCTCCGACCTATAACATCGACCTGTGCATCGATGCCCGCGAGGAGGACGTACCGGCCCTGATCCGTGTCCTGGAGGCGGAAGGGTTTGTCCCGCCCCCCTCGGCATGGCTCGAGTCGGTTGGGACGCCGAAGTTCCGCGAATTCAGCGTCTCCTGGCCCTTTCAGGACGGCCTCCTCCCGACCGACATCTAACTGGCGCTGCAGCCCTTCCAGCGAGAGGCCATGCGGCGAGGGCAACTGGTGGAGTTGGAGGAGGGCCTTCGCGCGAGAGTCCTGGTTCCGGAAGATCCGCTTGTGTACAAGCTGATCGCATGGCGGAACAAGGACCGGGCGCCGATCGAGCGCCTGCTCGCCGTGCAGGGAAACCTGGACTGGGCGTACGTGCGGCGCTGGTCGGAGTCCTACGGCGTGCTCGAGCGCCTGCGACAGGCCTGGCGCGACGCCGATATCCCTGAGCCTCCCGCCGGATAGGCACGTTCGGTTTGCATTCGTGAAAGCAGTTGCGCCTGTCTCGATTTCCCGGCGGACCGCGACGGAGTGCAGCGCTCCCGTGCGTGGCAGTGCACCACGGGAGGGCGATGAGTGGCAAGGGGATGCCGGGGGGGGGGCGGAAGTAGAAATTACGGTAAATTAGGCATAATTGCTCCACTTGAGCGTGCGAAGGCTGTTACCCCGGTTTGAACCATGCCGATTTCCCCCAGTGCCGGAGTGGAACGGGGGCGACGATGCCGACGGTCCGAGCGAGTCCAGGTGCGGGGCGGAAACCCAGCCCTTTCAAGGTGGCTGCCCCGTCCGGGTATCCACCCGCAAGCTGCCTGTTCACCTGAGCATGCATCGTGAGTCCACATTGTGGTGCAGGGCTTCCGCCCTGCACCCAGTCGCGAGCGGACAATGAAAATCACCTCCCCGGTTTCTCCAGGAGTCGCTCCCGCCCAGTCCGAGCTCCGTGTTCTCAACGCCGGTTGCCCCGACGGTGCAGGGCGGAAGCCCTGCACCACAAGGGCTGGTGGCCGGCGGAAAATGGCAGTGGGAAGTTCGCCCCTTCCTACAGCCGACCCTTGATGCTCCATTTCACAAAAGACGACTCGTGCTTTGCACCTTGAAGGGGCTGGGCGGAAGCCCCGCACCACAATGTCGGATCGCCGGGCGTCGGCCGTTTCCCGCATTGCGCATTCTATTCCCTTCGACGGGCCCGTTTCAACGCCGGTCGTTGCCGCGCGCGCGACTGCGCGGGAGCGCAAGACCGGCTCGGGAATTCGCATTCGGATTCGTTGGAGTTGAACCCGCGCATTCGGGTATAGTGGCGCCGCGACCGCAACAGCCTGCTTTTCACGGGGAGTCTCGGCTTGGACGAAGCTCGCGATTTCGGGACGCGGGGACAGCCGTCGCCTGCGGCAGGTGCCGTGCCGCCCGCGCTGGAGGCGGCCTGGCTGCGGCGGCTGCGCTGGGAATATGAGGGCTACAACTACCTCTACGCAAAAAAAAGACTGCGTCCGCCGCTCTTCGGCATCGGACGCGGGAGTGCGAAGCTCGGGGAGTGGAATCGGCTGACGCGCTGCCTCACGATCGCCGAGCGGCACATCCTCTCCCATTCCTGGAAGAGCGTCCTCGACACGCTGCGGCACGAGATGGCGCACCAGTACGTGGACGAAGTCCTGGGCGGGCCGACCGCGGGCCCCCACGATGCCGCGTTCGTCGAGGCGTGCCGCATCCTCCGCGTCGAGCCGTCGGCGACCGCGGCGGGTCGTCCGCCGGGCTCGCTGGAGGCCTCGCCCGAGGCCGCGGACCAGGTGATGGCGCGCGTCAAGAAGCTCCTGGCGCTCGCCGGCAGCCCGAACGAGCACGAGGCTACGAGCGCGATGCGCATGGCGAACCGCCTCATGCTCGAGTACAACCTGGACGCGGCGCGGCTGTCGGCCGCCCGCGGCTTCGAAACGCGCTGGCTGGGCGCCTCCTCGCGACGGATCCAGCAGTACGAATACACGCTCGCCCACATCCTCCAGGAACATTTCTTCGTCGAGGTCATCTGGACCCACGCGTACGACCCGTCGACCGACGCTTGGGGCCGCATTCTCGAGGTGGCCGGCACCCGCGAAAACCTCCAGATGGCGGAGTACGCGTACCACTTCGTGCTGAACCTTACGCGCAGTCTCTGGCGGACGCACCAGGAAGGCCGACGCGGGCGGCGCGGCACCCGCACCCAGTACCTCGCGGGCCTGCTGCGCGGCCTCGAAGCCAAGCTCAACGCCCAGCGGGACGGGCTCGGGAAGGAGACCGGACTCGTCTGGAAAGGGGACCCGCTGCTCCGCGAATTTCATCGAATCGTCCACCCCCGCATCGTCCACCGCGGCGGCTCCGGCGTGCTCAGGACCGAGAGCTTCACCGCCGGACTCAGCGACGGCCGCGCGATCACGATCCACGCGGGGCTCGGCGCCTCCGCCGACCACCGCGGACGCCTCCTGCCGCCGGGGCGTTCGTAGCCACCCCGGATGCGTCTCGGCCGGGCGCGGGGGCTTGCCCCGTGGACGAGTGGCGGACACCCTTGGCCCCGCCGCTGGGGCGATGCGTGCGCCGTGCGGCGGCTCGTGCGCGCCGGCCTGCGCTCCCTAGTGGCCCGTTGAAGAACTTCCGACACAGTCGTCAACGCTGTCACGGCGGCTCGTAGCCCATGCGGCCGTTCCGCGGGCCGGAGGCCCGCGCCCCCAGGCATCGTGTCTGTACTTCGTGAACGGGCCACCAGCTCGCGGCGAGCGAGCGAAGGAGGAAGGCCCGCGCCCCCAGGCATCGTGTCTGTACTTCGTGAACGGGCCACCAGCTCGCGGCGAGCGAGCGAAGGAGGAAGGCCCGCGTCCCCAGGCACCGTGTCTGGACCTCGTCAACGGCCCTCGAGCTGTCCCAGGGCGACACGCCGCCGGCGGAGGAAGCGATGCACCTAGGCTCGGCACAGACCACCATTCCCCTGCTCGAACTGCCGCACGCCGAGGCGCGACGACTGCTCGCGACGGGCGTGCCGGTGTACCTGCCGGTGAACCCAATCGAATACCACGGCCCCCACCTTTCCCTGCGCACGGACCACCTCCTGGGACTCGCCCTCGCTCGTGACCTGCACGCGCGCCTTGCCCAAGACCGTCCGGACTGGCCCTTCGTGGTCGCGGGCGCGATCGACGCGGGGGTCGATCCGTGCCCGGGTCCCGGCTCGCGGCCGGCCTCGTTTCGCGTCGTGCGGGACCTCGCGGTCCGGGCGTGCGACGCCCTCGTCGACCTCGGCGCGGCGCGCGTGGTCGTCACCACCTTCCACGGCGCGCCGCTCCACTCGCTCGCGCTCCATGCCGCGGTGCGTCATGTGCGCGCCCGCGGCGGACGCGCGCTGCAGCCGTTGAATCTGCTGCTGCGGGAGCTCCTCGTGCTCGAGCCCGCGCGCTTCGCCGAGGCCTTCGCCGGCGTCCCGGACGCCGCGGAGCGCCAAGCGATGCAGCGGGACCTCGCGAGCGACTTTCACGCGGGCTTTTTCGAGACCTCCCTCGCCCTGCACTACGCCCCCGACTCCGTTTCCGCGAGCCTTCGCGAAGTCCCCCCTTGCCCGCCGTTCGCGCCGTCCAGCGCCCTCGAAGCGCTTTCGCGCCTCGCCCAAGCGCTGGGTCGGTCCGGCCTGGCGGCGGAGCTGCTCTTCGGCGCGCGCGGGCTGGGCTGGACCCGGCTCCGGCCTTTTCCCGGCTACACCGGCCGGCCGCACCGCGCGTCCGCGGAGGCGGGCGCCTTTTTCGCCCGCGAGATCCTCCGGCTCTACGAACCCGCTGCGCGGGCGGTCCTGCTCGGCGCAGGCACTCCCCCGCCGCCGATCTTCGGCTGGTTGCCCGCACTCACGCTCGGTGGTCGGCTGGCCGGGATGAGCGTCCCGCTGCGCAACGTCGCGGGCACCGGCGGTCGGTAGAACCGGGAATGGGGCGACGGCAGCAGGCGCCGCATTCGCTCTACCGGTCGACAAGTCGCCTCACGCCGAAGGGGCGACCCCCGGTGCAGGCTCGACATGGACCGTGCCCGGCTGACCGACCTCCCCCTCGACGTGGATTTTCGCGGGGAGGAAGCGCTGAACGACCTCGGCCTGCGTGAGCAGATGCAGCGTGACGTCTTCGGTGGTGAAACTCGAGGGCGTAGGGGCGAGGGCGAGCGGCAACAGGAGCTGGTCGGCCAGGTGGGCATCGAGGCAAGCCCCTCTCGCCTCGTAGCGCGCGAGCGCCTCCACGGCCTCGTCCGCGACCCGTTCGGCGCGCTTGCCTCGTGCCCCCAGCGCGGCGAAGCAGCCCACGCCGTTTTCGTGCTCGGCGAGAAGCAGGAGCATCGTCCCAGGGCCCGCGCCGGCGACGGGCAGGACCTCGACGCGCGTCGAAACGTCCGGTCCGAGGCGCAGCAACCGGAGCCCGCGCTCCGCCTGGTCCCGTTGTCGCTCCGCGATCTCGAGCGGGAGTCGTGCGATCATGGAAAGTCCGTGGACCCGGCGGAGCCGCCCACGCTCCCCGAGCACGAGCCCCGCGAGAGGTCGCGAGGGGCGGACGTCGAGCGAGATGCGCCCTCCGCCGCGCGGGTAGAAGCCGGCCTCCTCCAACCGCAGGTCCAGCGCGAACCCGAGCTTCTTCATCCAAGGGAGCCACTGTCGTTCGAGCCAGTGGTAGGCGGGGCTGGTGGGGACGTGGGTCCCTCCGACGATCCGCACGTCAAAGGGGGCGGTCGAGGCGAGGGCGAGCGGATAGGCCAGCGTCTGGACCACGAGGGACGTGGCGCCCGCGGTCCCGATGTCGATCAGGTAGGCGCCGGGCCGGAGCGGCCCGGGGTCGAAGCGCAGCTCGCAGGAGCCCACGCCGTCGCCGTGGACCGCGGCGCCGCTGACGCGCGCGGCGGCGCGGACGCAGGCGAGATGCTGGGGGCGGAGCCCCGGCTTCTCGCGTCCGGCCCGGATCCTGCGGATGTGGAGCGGCCGGCCTGTAAGCACCGAGAGCGAGAGGCCGGTGCGCAGGATCTGGCCGCCGCCTTCCCCCTCCGAGCCGTCCAGCTCGACCGGTCCGCCGCCGGCGCTCACGAGAACCAGCTCGGGTGCGCCCCGGGGCGTGTCGGCCCTTTTTTTTCCGGACCCGAGACCGGAGGGGGCAGGCCGGGAAAGAGGTCGGCGCGGAGCGCGAGAATCGCCGCCTGCCACACCTCCACCGTCGGGGCGAGGTCGTATTCCACGAGCCGGGCGACGGCGAGCGGGTTGCCGCTCAGGATTTTCTGGCGCGCGCCGCCCAGCATGCCCTTGAGGGACTGGATGTGCTGGGCGATGCTCCGGCCGCGCACCTGGAAACGTCCCAGCTCGAGGGCATGCGCCGCCGCGACGCTTTCGACGGTGGACACGATGGCGTCCACCACGCCCGACGCTTGCTGCAGCCGCTCCAAGCCGCCGGCGCGGTCCCCTTGCTGGTAGAAGGCCGCGGCTTCCACGCTCATGGTCATCAGGGTGGGGACGGAGGCGAAGATCCGATCCAGGGCCTGCGACTCGGCGCCGCCGGCGGCGACGGCAGCCGGCCCGACCGCCGCGGCAGGACCGGCGGTCGTTGGCATCGGGGCCGGCGCGCCGGCGCCGACGGCGGGGCGGTTCGACTCCCGGGGACCCGCGACCGCCGGCACACCCGCGGCCATGGCCTCGCGTGCGAGGGCCTCCCAGGGGGACGGGGCCTGCGGCTGCGCGGCGGCAGCCGGCCGGGACTGCGCTCCGACCGGCGTGGGGGGCGGCGCCAAGGCGGGAGACAGTGCGTTCGACGAGATTTGCGGCGCGGTCGCCGCGGGCGGCAGGGCGACCGTCATGGGCGTAGGCCCGGGGACGAAGGCGGGCGGGGGCACGGGAGGATTTGAGCGCTGGGGCTGAGGCTGCGACTGCGACTGCGCAGCGACAGGGAGCGAAGCGGTGGGCCGCTGCTGCGCCGGGGGCGCCGTGGTCGCGGTAGCCGCCGGAGCCGCGGCGCCAAGTCGCTGTCGAGCGGCGTCCGGGGACACGGTCGTGACGGAGAGAACCCTGAAATCGTCGACCGTGCGGGCCATGACGTCGACCATGCGCGCCACGTCCAGCTCCTCCCCTTCGAGTTGGACGGTCTGGATCTGGCGGCCGGCCTGGTTGAGCTGGATCTTCAGATGGGTCAGCGCGGCGGCCATCGACATTCCGGGCGGCGGGCCGAAAATCTCCCTCCTGCCGTCGACGATCAGGTCCATGCGGAGCGGGCCTCGAGGTTTCGGCGCAGCGAGTTGAGGGCCGGGGGGCGGACGCCGCGGGCGCGATTCGAGGCACTATACCGGGAGGCGAGGAAAGCTGTCAAGGCGGAATGGCCGAGTGGGGGGGGGGCGGGGTCAGGGAGGGCGGCCCGTGGAGAGTCGGAAGCGCCCCCCATTTATAGAACCAGGGGCCAGGAGAGATCTCTTGATCTCTGTCCTGGCCCCATGGTTCCGGAGAGGGGCGTGTGAGGTCTTCTCTTGTCAGGTCTTTTTTTCGTTCCACTCTTCGTCCGTAGTTTTCATCGGCGGGGCGGTTCGGGGACTTGAGCGCCCGCGCAAGAATTACTTCACATTTTCGTGGATCGACCGATGCCTTGGGGCGCGGGCCACCGGCCCGCGCAGCGCGGCCCCGAGGGCCGCGCCCCCCGGAGCCGCGAGGTCCGAATCTGCGCAGTCATTTTTGCGCGGGCGCTGAGCGCAATTCCGAACCCGACGGGAATCGGGCAGGGGGAAAGCCCGAAGGCGGCCCTGCTTGACGGACCCATGCGACCTTCCCTATAATGTGGCGAATCCCCCGTGCACCCCTGCGAGGCGGCAAGCCGATGCCAAGAGAAACGAGCGTAACGCAATCCTGCGGGAAGATTCTCCGTGGCATGGGCGCGGCATGGAAGCTTCCCGCCATCGCCATCGCCGCGGGCCTCATGGTGTACCTGGTGCTGCAGGACAGCTTCGAGTATCGGCGGCGAAAGCGGGACGAGCCGGACGACGGGCGGGACCGCTCCGGACAGCAGATTCGCCAGCGCGCCGGCGGCGCGCCGACCCGGACCGCGGGCGCCTCGAAACCCCTTCCCGCGGGCGCAAGGAGGCCCTCTTCGGAGACCCCGACGCCGTCCGGACCGGGGCCGGAAGCGGCGACGCCGGCGCCGGTTACGCTCGAGGCGGGAAACGGAAAACTCTTCGTACACGTGGTCTGGGAGGACGACGGCACCCCGGTCGCCGGCGCGCGGGTGCAGGGTGCGCTCAAGGGCTTCGGCGCTCGCAAGGCGGAGGCGGCCCCCAGCCTCGAGGCCTATGTCCTGGCGCCGTGCCCGGTAGGAAGCTGGCGGATCCACGCCTCGCTTCCCGGAGGGTCCGAGGTGGAGACGACCGTGGACGTCGCGTCCGCGAGCGCGGAAAGCGAGACGCGGGTCGCCCTGCCGCGACCGGGAGTCGGTTCGGTCGCCGTCACCTTCGCCGCGCCGCCGCCGATGCCGCTCACCGCCGTCCTCGAGCGGAAAGGGGGCGCACCGGCCCGGTGGCATTCGTTGCCCGGCGCCGGCGGGCCCGATCGCCTGGAGGTGGGCGGCTTGCCGGCGGGCGAGTACGCGCTGTTTCTGACCAGCGCCACCGAGGGGAGTCCTTCGGATTCCCGCTTCCAATATCAGCAGGACCTCCCCGTGTTGGTCGGCGGCGGGCTGACCACGGTCGAGGCGCCCGGCGGCGGGACCGGGTCGGTGACCGCGCAGATACCCGGAGCGGAAGGGGAAGCGCCGTTCGCGGGTTGGGCCCGCCTGATGACGAAGTCCACGTCGGGACTGCAAGTCTGGCAGGTCCGTGCGGGACAGGGCCGCGCCCACTTCCATGGGATTCCCGCGGGGCCGGCGGTGGTGGCCCTTTCGCTCGCGGAAAACGTCGAGCCTCTGGCCACGATGGCCGTGGAGGTTCCCGCACAGGGGGAGGCGAGCCCGGTCTTCGCCATGGCGGCGAGCGGGGGGCTGCGCGTGGAGGTCGCCGAAATGGGGACCGGCGGTCGGATCGATTGCGTGGAGATCGCCTTGGCCCGCACGGACGGGGCCCGGATCTGGGTCGGGCAATCGGAACGCGGCGCAGCGGTCGCGGTCGCGGGTCTCCCGCCGGACGCCTACGTCCTCGAAGCGTCAGCGCCCGGGTTCCGCCAGGAACGGCAGACCGTGCAAGTCGCCGCCGGGGCCGTCCCGGAAGTTCATCTGGCCTTGACACGCGAGTAGCGTCATTGACTTGGGGGGCGGTCGTTCGTATGCTTACGAGGTTGGCCCCGGGGCTGCACGCCGCACTTCACGAAGCAACATCCAGGAGATGCCCGATGGCAGTCCTTCGACGGATTTCGGAACTCACGCTCCTGCTGCCGTTGGTTTTCGGGGCGCCGCTGGGCGCGCAAGACGTCCCTGCGACCGGCGACGAGCGCCCGGCCGAGCCGCCTGCGCAGGCGCCCCCGAAGCCGAAGACCGAAGCCGAGTACAAGCGCCTGATCCAGGGGCTCGAGAGCCGCTACTACGACGATCGGGAGAATGCCAAGCAGGCGCTCATCGAGGCCGGGAAGGAGGCCGAGCCTTTCGTCCTGGCCGCGCTGAAGAGCGAGGACTTCCGCGTGCGCGTGGCGGCGACGGAAATCCTGGGCACGTGGAAGAACCCCTCCCTCGTCGGACCGCTCGTGTCGCTCCTGCTGGACGAGGATGCGGAGGTGCGCGAGGCGGCGGTGGAGGCCGTCAGCCGGCTCGGTCCCGAGGCGGCGCAGGCCCTCACGGCCGCGCGCACCGCGCACCCGGAGATCGGCGAGGTTGTCGACCGCATCGTTTCCCAGCAGCTCCGCACGGCCGTCGAGCGCGAGTTGCTGTCGCTCATCACCGCGCAGAACGGGTACGGCTTCTACGATGGCCAGTTCGCCCGGCTCGAAGCGATCGGCAAGCCCTGCGTCCCGCTGCTGCTGGAGATGTACAAGAACCCCGAATACGCGTTTCAGGTGGAGGACACCTACGAGCGCAAAATGATCCTCCGTGCGCTCGCGGGGGAAGCGCTCGCGGACATGCAGGACCCGAGCCTGATTCCCGAAATGAAAAAACTGCTGGACGACCCGGCCGCGATCAGCGAGGCGAACTTTCCGAACCCGGACACGCTGGAGGACACGTCGGCCTACGTGCTCTTCAAGCTGGGGGACCCGAGCTACATCCAGAAGATCCGGGCGAGGCTGGAGGTGGAGGCGGGGCGGGAGGGGCTCTTCGGGGAGGCGCAGCGGAGGCTGGTGAGCCTGCACGTACGCGTCGGCGATTACGGCAAGGCGGAGGCGATGTACCGGAAGTTCCTGAACATCACTACGCAGAATGCGATCTCCGCCTACAATCTCGCCTGCATCCTGTCGATCCAGGGCAAGAAGGCCGAGGCCCTGACCTGGCTCCGAAAGGCCAAGACGTTCGGCTTCGACGACGCCGACTGGATGAGGCTGGACGGCGATCTCACGAGCCTGCGCGGGGAGCCGGAATTCCAGAACCTGCTCCAGGAGATGGACAAGTCCGGGCCGAAGGGTCCTCGGCGGCGCGCCACCCCGCCGAAGCCGCGATGAAGGGTCCGGTCCTCCTGATCGACAACTACGATTCCTTCACCTACAACCTGGTGCAGGCGATCGGCGTCCTGGGCTGGCGCTGCGACGTGGTGCGGAACGACAGGACGCGGCTGTCGTCGCTTGCCCGACGGCGGCCGACCCACCTGGTCGTCTCCCCCGGCCCGCGCACCCCGCGCGAGGCCGGCATCTCCACGCAGGCGCTGTCGTACTTCGCGGGTCGCATTCCCGCCCTCGGCGTGTGTCTGGGACACCAGTGCCTCGCGACCGCCTTCGGGGCCCGGGTGGTGCGCGCCGGACGACTCGTACACGGCAAGACCTCGCCCGTGCGGCACGACGGCGCGGGGGTCTACCGAGGCCTCCCCAGCCCGTTTCGTGCGGCGCGCTATCACTCCCTCCTCGTCGAGCCCCAGTCGCTGCCGGAAGAGCTGCGCCCGGTCGCCTGGACCGACCGCGGGGAGCTGATGGGGATCCGGCACAAAGACCTGCCGGTCGAGGGCGTGCAGTTCCACCCGGAGTCTTTCTTGACCGAGCACGGGCTGGAGCTGCTGCGGAATTTCTTGAGTGGCTGACGCCCGGCCGGCAGTCAACCACGGAGGCACGGGGACACGGAGGACGCACGGAGAGGGGGAGGAGCTTGCGGGCCTTTCTCCGTGGGGCCTCCGTGCCCCCGTGCTGAACGCTCGCGTTGGCCTTCGGAGTTGCGGTCCGAGGCTGCCTTGGACACCTACCGGTGAACTTCTTGCAAGCGTATCCAGATTCGCAGGCGACGAAACCACAAAGACTCGAAGTCACTAAGACCACAAAGGCGCTTTTCGGCGGAGCCAAACTCGCCCCCCTCACACAGCGTCCTTCGTGGTCTTCGTGCCTTTGTGGCTTTGTGGTTTCGTCGTCCGTTTGGGTTTCGGGCCTTCGCCCGAGTTGGCTCCCCACCGTGCATCTCCTGGATCACTCCGCAAGTTTCTTGCGCGATCGAGTAGACGAAACCACGGACGCTACGGCTTGCGAGTCTTTGAAGCCATCGATACTCCGCGTCTCAAGCGCGCAGCAGATTGTTCTCTCGGCAACAAATTCCCCCGAGCAGACCAGCGGTTGTGAGACCGAACCTGAGTACCGCCCCACAGAATTGGGTGACCAATTTCCTCGGCGATTTCGGCCGCCTGCTTCGTTGCACTCGCTCGACGTAGTTCTCCGTTACTACGCCTCGCTCGCGCGCCTCGCGGGCGGCCGAACTTGCCTTCGGCTATTG
>JACPWG010000195.1 GCA_016197205.1 Planctomycetota bacterium | reverse complement strand
GAGGACGCCCGCGCGCGGGTGACCCTGCCGGTCCGCGGCCTTCACGAGGATCGGCAACCGCGCGCACCTGCCGACCACACCCTCCTGTCCGGCGCCGCCAACCAAGGCCAGGCGAATTTCGGGATTTTCCGGACCGGGAGGTATGCTCGGATCAATGGGCTCGAAGCCGATCGACACCGAAAAGTCGCTGTCAAGCCTGGCCTCATGCCCCGCGCGGTCCCGGACGGTCACAGCGACCGTGTTCTGGCCTTCCATCACAACCGATGGCGCGTCGGGCGCCGGGTCGAAAACCAGGCGTTCCGGCCCTGCTGCCACATCTTGGAGGATCGGCACGCCGTTCACCCACACTTTCGCCGATGACGGCTCGACGCCGCACAACTCATCAGTATACGCGACCTCGATACGCGGGGCAAGCGTGCCGACGACCGAATGGGGGGCCGGGGCGACCAGCGTGAGCGTAGGCGGACTCAGGTCCACGAAGAATGCGCTCGTGAAACCCGCAGTGTGCCCGGCATTGTCGTCGATGGAAACCGAGAGCGTGTGCCGCCCCTCCGAAAGCGCCGCGCCGCCGGCGAAGGAGAGCCGCATCTCGCCGGGCCAGAGCACGCCAAGGTCGGTCACGTCGCGTTCACAGGGCGTGCCGGCGTCGAGGACCGCGTGGAAGGTCCCGGCCGCGATGCCGGTGCCGGCGTCGGCAAGGGTCACACGGATGGTGCCGGAAGCGTCGCTTTCCACGCCCCCTTGGCCGCCGGCGACAATCTGCACCATAGGCGCCGTCGCGTCCACAGTGAACGAGACCAGGGTCTCCGTGCGACGCCCATCGACGTCAGACAACTCCGCCTGGACTTCGTGCGCGCCGTCCGCAAGGGCGGCGACTAGCGGGACCTCGAGCTCCACGCCTCCAGCGACATCGCCAGCAAAGGCGGACACGTCTTGTGGGGCGGCGGCATGAGGGTCGAGGAGCACGCGAAGGCTCGCGCGGTCGATCGCGACGCCTCGGTCGGCGAAGCGGATGGAGAGAATCGGGCGGGGTATGAGCACGACG
>JACPWG010000188.1 GCA_016197205.1 Planctomycetota bacterium | reverse complement strand
GGTCGATCCACGAAAATGTAAAGTAACTCTTGCGCGGGCGCCTACCAGTCCTTGTCGACGTTGCCCGGGCCGCCGAGGGCGCCTTCCATTTCCTTCTCACGCTCGTTGTGCTTCCGTTCGCGCTCGCGGACCTTTTTCAGCAGCGCCTCGGCGTCCTCTTTGGAGAGTTCGCCGGGCTTCTGGTCGCCTTGGGAACCCTGCTGCCCCTGGTTCTTCCGCTCGTCCTGCTTCTTTTGTTGTTCGTCCTTCTTCTGTTCGTCTTTTTTTTGATCTTGGTTCTTGGGGTCCTGCTTCGGGAGACTTTCCGCGATCTCCTTGAGCAGTTTGAGGGCCTCTTCCTCCTTGGGGAGCGCGTCGGGGGGCTTGTCGGCCTCGAGCGACTCCGTGGCTTCGGTAGCGAGCACGCGCACCTTCGGGGCGAGCTCCACCGCTTTCTGGAAACTGGTGCGGAGCGCCTCGGTCCGCTTCTTGAGTGCCTCGGGGTCCGGCCCGTTGCCGGGGCCGGGGGGAGCGGGGGCTGGGGCGGGGGGGGAGGAGTCCAGGCCCTTGAGGCCCTCTTTCGCTTTGTAAACGAGGGCCTCGGCCCAGGTGCCCACGCGCGTCTGGTCCCACGCGAGCTCGCGCGTCTCGCCCGCGGGCGCCGGGCCGCCGGAGGGGGCGGCCGCGGGTGCGCCCTGCCCCTCGACGAGCGGGGCCGTGCGCGACACGATGCCTTGCTCGAACTCGACCGACTTGCCGACCAGCTTCGGAAACGGCGCGAGCGCGGCGAACAGCCGATCGAGGTGTTCGAGCGCTTCCCCCTGCGAGGTGACGGCCGGCCCGAGGGCGAAGACCCCGAGCCGGTCCGCGGCGGCGCCCATGGCCTGGCCCGCCTGGTCGACCCACTTGGAGAGCAGCTCCTGCGCCTGCCGCTCCTGGTCCGAGGGTGCGGGTCCCGGCGCGGGGGCGGGTCCGGCGCCCGGTGGGCCCGCCGCGGGCGGGGATAAGGCGGCCTGCAGCTTCTCGCGAAGCGCGGGGAGCTCCTCGACGAGGCGGCGCTGGGCGGTCTCGGTGGCCTTCGCCGCCTCCCGGCGGCGGGGCGAGTCGGGCTCGGCCTCTAGCCGATGGGCCTGGACCCGGAGCGCGCTCTGCCCTTCGAGGAGCATTTCGAGGAAGGAGAGCGGATCCAGCTCGTCGCGCTTTTGTTTGCGGTCCTGCTCGTCCCAGAGGGACTGCATGTGTTTCATCCAGAGCCGCAGCACCTCGAGGTTGTGCCGGGCGTCGGGCAGCGTTCCGGCGGACGGGTCCTTTTCGAGCGCCAGGCAGTCGCGGAAGTGGCCCACGGCCTCCGCCAGCAGGCGCATCCCCTCGCCCCGGGCCTCCGGCGGGGCGTTCTCGGGGGTCGCCCCAAGCGCGGCGCGCCCGCGGTCGGCCGCGAGGACGCCGAGGTCGTAGCGTGCCAGCAGGGCAAGGCGCGCGTCGCGCGCGGAGGCGGCCTTCTGGAAGAACTCGGCGGCCTTGTCGGCCTCCCCCTGCGCCGCCGCCGCGCAGCCGCGGTCGTAGGCGATGCGCGGGTCGTCGGGACGCGCCACGTCGGCCTCGGCGAAGGCCTTGGCCGAGGCTTCGAAGGCGCCGGCGCCGTAGTGCTCGACGCCGGCGCGGACCTTCGGCTCCGCGTCGTCGGCGAGGACGAACGCGGGGGGGAGCAGAAGGACGAAGAGCGCAAGGGGAAGGAGAATTGAACGCTCGAGGGGGGGGCTGGGGGGCATGGGGTTCTTCCGAAAATACGAAGGTCGAGTGAGAAGCCTGGAAATCTACGGGTTCCGGGGCTGGGAGTCAAGCGTCGAACGGCCCGCACTCCGGCCCTCTCGCGCTACGCGGGGAAGGGCCGGGGGGAGGGGGCGCTGCTCGTGGACTCACTCCGAAATCGAGGATGCGCCCTACGTACGAGAAACGCTCGGCAGCAGCATGTCCACCAGGAGAAACGCGAGCCCGAGGCAGACGAAGAGCTGGAACTGTTCGCGGTAGCGCTTCCGCTTCTCCGCCTGGACCTCGCCGCGGGTCAGTTCGGCGAGGTGGCGTTCGTAGATCTCGCCCAGGTCGTAGGCGCGGGTCTTCGCGGGGACGTAGGCGCCCCCGGTCACGAGAGCGATCTCCTTGAGCAGCCGTTCGTCCATGCGGGACCAGATTTCCCGGCCGTCGTGTTTCACGTACGCGAGCGCTCCCGAGGGGTCGCGGACCGGGATCCGGGCCCCTTCGCCGGTGTCGCCGAGCCCCACGGCGAAAATGCGAATGCCGCGCTCGGCGGCGGACTTCGCGGCCTCTTCGGGGAAGCTGTCGTGGTCCTCGCCGTCCGTGATGAGCACCATGACCTGGTCACGGTCGCGGCGTGCCTCCATCGCCTCCATCGCCTTGCGGATCGCGTCGCCGATCGCCGTGCCGCCGCGCGGGGCGCTCCGGACGTCCACCTCGTCCAGGGCCATGCGGAAGAAGCCGTGGTCGCTCGTCAGCGGCGCCTTGACGACCGCCTTTCCGGCGAAGGCGATCAGTCCGACGCGATCTCCGCCGAGCTTGCCCAGCAGGTCCCGCACGTCGGATTTCGCACGCTCCAGCCGGTTCGGCGCGACGTCCTCCGCGAGCATGGAGCGCGACACGTCCAGGAGCACGAAGAGGTCCACGCCGCGCGAGGTGACCTTCTCGAAGTAGACCCCGAAGCGCGGGCGCGCGGCCCCCACGATGAGGCAGGCGAGCCCGAGCAGGACCGCCGCCCCCTTCACCCACGGCCGCGCCCCGCGGACCGCGGGCATGAGGCGCTCCACCATGCCGGGGTCGGCGAAGCGGCGCGCGGTCGCCCGGCGCAGGCGGTGCCCGCGCACGAGCAGCGCGGCGACCGCCGGCACAGCCCAGAGGAGCAAGAGCAGGCTCGGGTTTTCCCAGTACATGACGACCGTGTCCCCTTCGAGTCGGAGCTAGGGTCCCGTCTACGCTAATTGCAAGGGTCCGCCGCTGTAGCGGAGTACGCGTTCGGTGAACCCGTCATCCCGACATGTCATCCTGAGCGGAGCGCCGCAGCGCGAAGCGAAGGATCCAAGCAAAAACGGACGCCCAACCTTCTCAACCGGCCCTCGGACCGT
>JACPWG010000013.1 GCA_016197205.1 Planctomycetota bacterium | reverse complement strand
GGGCTGACCTACACGCTCACGGTCACGAACGTGGGGAACCAGGGCGGGACCGGCGTCGCCGTGACGGACACGCTGCCGGCCGGCATCTTCACGAACGTGGTCGCGCAGAACGGCGGCGTTTTCGATGCGGGCGCCGGGACGATCACGTGGGACCTGGCCGCGATCGCGGGCGGCGGGGCGTCGAAGACGGTCACGTTCACGGCGACGGTGCTCAACCCGACCCCCACGGGCGTCAACGCGTTCACAAATACCGCGTCCGTGACGGATGACGGTGCGAACGGGGCCGACCCGAACCTTGGGAATAACACGGCGAGCGACACGGACTCGTTGGCCGGGGAGCCGGACTACTCGATCACGAAGAGCGACGGAGTGGCAAGCGCAGCCCCCGGGGACGGCCTGACCTACACGCTCACGGTGACGAACGCGGGAAACAGGGGCGGCTCGGGAGTGGCCGTGACGGACACGCTGCCGGCCGGCATCTTCACGAACGTGGTCGCGCAGAACGGCGGCGTCTTCAATGCGGGCGCGGGGACGATCACCTGGGACCTGGCTTCGATCGGGGGCGGCGGGGCCTCGAAGACGGTGACGTTCACCGCCACGGTCGTGAGTCCGGCAGCCGCGGGCATTACCTCTTTCACGAACACCGCGACGGTTACGGACGACGGCGCGAACGGGACGGACCCGAACCTTGCGAACAACACGGCGAGCGACACGGACACGCTGAACGCGGCGCCGGACTATGCGCTCACGAAGAGCGACGGCGTCGCGGCGGTCGTGCCCGGTGACGGACTGACGTACACGCTCACGGTGACGAACGTGGGGAACCAGGGCGGGACGGGCGTCGCCGTGACGGACACGCTGCCGGCCGGCATCTTCACGAACGTCGTCGCGCAGAACGGCGGCGTCTTCAATGCGGGCGCGGGGACGATCACGTGGGACCTGGCCGCCATCGCGGGCGGCGGGGCGTCGAAGACGGTCACGTTCACGGCGACGGTGCTGAATCCGTCCGCGGCGGGCGTCAACGCGTTCACGAACACGGCGACGGTTGCGGACGACGGCGCGAACGGGGCCGACCCGAATCTTGCGAACAACACGGCGAGGGACACGGACGCGCTGATCGCGACGCCCGATTACTCGATCACGAAGACGGACGGCGTCACGGCCGCGGCCCCGGGCGACGGGCTGACCTACACCCTCACGGTTACGAACGTGCGCAACCAGGGCGGGACCGGCGTGACGGTCACGGACACGCTGCCGACCGGGATCTTCACGAACGTGGTTGCGCAGAACGGCGGCGTCTTCAATGCGGGCGCCGGGACGATTACCTGGGACCTGGGTGAGCTCGCGGGCGGCGGGGCCTCGAAGACGGTGACGTTCACGGCGACCGTGCTCAACCCGGTCGCGGCGGGCGTCAGCTCGTTCAAGAATACGGCGACGGTCACGGATGACGGGGCAAACGGCGCCGATCCGAACCTCGCGAACAACACGGCCAGCGACACGGACACGCTGAACGCGGCGCCGGACTACGCGATCACGAAGACCGACGGCGTAGGGGCCGCTGCCCCGGGCGACGGCCTGACGTACACGCTCACGGTCACGAACGTGGGCAACCAGGGCGGGACAGGCGTGGCCGTGACGGACAACCTCCCGACCGGCATCTTCACGAACGTCGTGGCGCAAAACGGCGGCGTCTTCAACGCGGGCGCCGGGACGATCACGTGGGACCTCGGCGCGATCGCGGGCGGCGGGGCCTCGAAGACGGTGACGTTCACGGCCACGGTCGTGAATCCGGCCGCGGCGGGCGTGAACACGTTCACGAATACCGCGACGGTCACGGATGATGGGGCGAACGGGGCCGATCCTAACCTCGCCAACAACACGGCGAGCGACACCGATACGCTGAACGCGGCGCCCGACTACTCGATCACGAAGACGGACGGCGTGGGGTCCGCGGCCCCGGGCGACGGCCTGACGTACACGCTCACCGTCGCGAACCTTGGGAACCAGGGCGGCACGGGGGTCACCGTCACCGACGCGCTGCCGAGCGGCATCTTCACGAACGTCGTCGCACAGAACGGCGGCGTCGTGAATGCCGGCGCCGGGACGATCACGTGGGACCTGGCCGCGATCGCCGGCGGCGGGGCGTCGAAGACGGTCACGTTCACGGCGACCGTGCTCAACCCGGCCGCGGCCGGCGTCAACACCTTCACGAACACGGCGACGGTTACGGACGACGGCGCGAACGGCACGGACCCGAATCTGGCCAACAACACGGCGAGCGACACGGACACGCTGAACGCGGCGCCGGACTATGCGCTCACGAAGAGCGACGGCGTCGCGACGGCGACCCCGGGCGACGGGCTGACGTACACGCTCACCGTGACGAACATCGGCAACCAGGGCGGCACGGGCGTCACGGTCACCGACGTGCTGCCGAGCGGCATCTTCACGAACGTCGTCGCGCAGAACGGCGGCGTGGTGAATGCCGGTGCGGGCACGATCACGTGGGACCTGGGGGCCATCGCGGGCGGCGGGGCCACGAAATCCGTCACCTTCACCGCCACGGTCGGAAACCCGGCAGCCGCGGGCGTGAACAACTTCACAAACACCGCGACGGTGGCGGACGACGGCGCGAACGGCGCCGACCCGAACCTCGCGAACAACACGGGGAGCGACACGGACACCTTGAACGCGGCGCCGGACTACTCCATCACGAAGAGCGACGGCGTCGCGACCGCCGCGCCGGGCGGCGGGTTGACGTACACGCTCACGGTCACGAACGTGGGCAACCAGGGCGGCACGGGAGTGGTCGTGACCGACGTGCTGCCGAGCGGCATCTTCACGAACGTCGTCGCGCAGAACGGCGGCGTCTTCGATGCGGGCGCCGGGACGATCACCTGGGCGCTCGGCTCGATCGCCGGCGGCGCTTCGACGAGCGTGACCTTCACCGCCTCGGTCGTGACCCCGGTCGCCGCAGGCGTCGAGACGTTCACGAACACGGCGACGGTCACCGATGACGGCGCGAACGGCGCGGACCCGAACGGCGCGAACAACACGGCGAGCGACACGGACACCCTCCTCGCGACGCCGGACTACTCCATCGCCAAGAGCGACGGCGTCGCGGCGACCACGCCCGGCGGCGCTCTGACCTACACGATCACGGTCACGAACGTCGGGAATCAGGGCGGGACCGGGGTCGTGGTCACCGACGTCGTGCCGGTGAACGCGCTGACGAACATCGCGGCGCAGAATGGCGGCGTGTTCAACGCCGGCGCCGGGACGATCACGTGGAACCTCGGCGCGCTCGCGGGCGGCGCCTCGACGAGCGTAACGTACACGGCCTCGGTCCTCACGCCGGCTGCCGCCGGCATCGACACGATCACGAATGTCGCCACGGTCGCGGACGACGGCGCGAACGGAGCGGATCCGAACGCCGCGAACAACACGGCGAGCGACACCGACACGCTGAACGCCGCGCCCGACTATGCGATCGCGAAGAGCGACGGCGTCGCGAGCGCGGCCCCGGGCGGCGGCTTGACGTACACGATCACGGTCACGAACGTCGGGAACCAGGGCGGGACCGGCGTCGTGATCACCGACCTCGTCCCGGTGAACGTCCTTGGAAGCATCGTCGCCCAGAACGGCGGCGTTTTCAACGCGGGCGCGGCGACGATCACCTGGAACGTCGGCGCGCTCGCGGGCGGCGCCTCCACGACCGTCACCTACACGGCCAGCGTCCTCAACCCGGCCGCGTCCGGGCTCGACAGCTTCACGAACACCGCGTCCGTCACGGATGACGGCGCGAACGGCGCCGATCCGAACGCGGCGAACAACACCGCCAGCGATACGGACGCGCTGAATGCGGCCCCTGACTACTCGCTCGCGAAGAGCGACGGCGTCGCGGTCGCCGCGCCGGGCGGCGGCCTCACCTACACGCTCACCCTCACGAACGTCGGCAACCAGGGCGGCACGGGGATCGTCGTAACCGACACGCTCCCGGTCGGGCTCTTCACGAACGTCGTCGCGCAGAACGGCGGCGTGGTGAACGCGGGCGCGGGCACGATCACCTGGAACGTCGGCGCGCTCGCGGGCGGCGGCGCCTCGACGGTGGTGACCTTCACGGCGACGGTCGTCACGCCGGCCACGGCCGGGGTCGAGAACTTCACGAACACGGCGACGGTCGCGGACGACGGCGCGAACGGCGCGGATCCGAACGCCGCGAACAACACGGCGACCGACACGGACACGCTCCATGCGGCGCCGGACTACGCCATCGCGAAGACGGACAACCGCGCGACGGCCGCGCCCGGAGACGCGCTGACCTACACGATCACGGTCACCAACGTGGGGAACCAGGGCGGCACGGGCGTCGTCGTCACCGACGTCGTGCCGGTGAACGCCCTCACGAACATCGTCGCCCAGAACGGCGGCGTCTTCAATGCGGGCACGGGGACGATCACCTGGAACCTCGGCGCGCTCGCGGGCGGGGCCTCGTCGGCCGTGACCTACACCGCCACCGTGATCACGCCGGCCGCTGCCGGGATCGACACGATCGCGAACACGGCGACGGTCGCCGACGACGGCGCGAACGGCGCCGACCCGAACGCGGCGAACAACTCCGTGACCGATACGGACGCGCTGGACGCGGCCCCCGACTATTCGATCGTGAAGAGCGACGGGGTGGCGGCCGCGGCCCCGGGAGGCGCCCTGACCTACACGATCACGGTCACCAACGTCGGGAACCAGGGCGGGACCGGCGTGGTGATCACCGACCTCGTGCCGACCAACGTCCTCACGAACATCGTCGCCCAGAACGGCGGGCTCTTCAACGAGGGTGCCGGGACGATCACCTGGAACCTCGGCGCACTCGCCGGCGGCGCCTCGACGACGGTGACGTACACAGCCACGGTCAAGAGCTCGGTCGCCGCCGGGATCGACGCCTTCACCAATACCGCGAACGCCACGGACGACGGCGCGAACGGCGCGGACCCGAATGCCGCGAACAACACGGCGAGCGACACGGACGCGCTGAACGCCGCGCCTGACTACTCGATCGCCAAGAGCGACGGCGTTGCGACCGCGGCGCCGGGGAACGCCCTGACGTACACGCTCACGATCACGAACGTCGGCAACCAAGACGGGACCGGCGTGGTGGTCGTCGACACGTTCCCGACCCAAGTGCTCGAGAGCGTGGTCGCCGCGAACGGCGGCATCGTGAACGCAGGCGCAGGGACGATCACCTGGAACCTCGGGGCCCTCGCCGCCGGGGCCTCGACGACGGTGACCTTCACGACGAACGTCAAGACCCCGGTCGCCGCCGGCATCGCGAACTTTACGAACAACGTCACGGTGACCGACGACGGCGCCAACGGCGCGGACCCGAACGCCGCGAACAATGCTGCGAGCGACACGGACAATCTGAACGCCGCGCCGGACTACCAGATCACCAAGACCGACAACCGGGCCGTGGCGGCGCCGGGGGACGCGCTCACCTACACCCTCGTCGTCACGAACGTGGGCAACCAGGACGGGACCGGCGTGGTCGTCCAGGACACGTTCCCGACCAGCGTCCTCGCCGGAGTGGTCGCGCAGAACGGCGGCATCGTGAATGCGGCCGCGGGGACGATCACCTGGAACGTCGGCGCCCTCGCGGGGGGCGGCGGGAGCGTCACGCTGACCTTCACGACGACGGTGACGAACCCGGCCCTCGCCGGTATCAACGACTTCACGAACACGGTGTCCGCCACGGACGACGGCGCGAACGGCGCCGACCCGAACGCTGCCAACAACACGGCAACGGACACGGACGTGCTGGACGCGCTGCCGGATTACCGCTTGACGAAGACCGACAACCTCACGGACGTCCAGGCGGGCCAGACCGTGACCTACACGGTCAAGGTCGAGAACCTCGGGAACCAGGGCGGCACCGGCGTGGTCGTGGTGGACAGCTTCGAACCCACCTTCGCGGGCGTGAGCGCCTCCGACGGCGGCATCGTGGACGCGACGGCGCGCACCGTCACGTGGAACGTCGGGGCGCTCCCGGCCGGCGAGTCCAGGACGTTCACGGTTTCCGGGACGGTATCGACCGTGATTCAGGTCGGCATCGCCGCCGTGACGAACACGGTCGTTGTCACCGACGACGGCCAAAACGGCGTGGACCCGAACCTGGCCGACAACCGCGCGGAGGACGCCGACCTGATCACGATCCGGCGCAACGACGTCCTGCCGGACAACACGTTCACGTCCACCCGCAGGCCGCCGGAGCCTTTCCCGGTCCTGCTCCATCTGCCGCTGCTCCCGGACATGTCCCCGATCTACAGCGGCGCCGCGGACCCGGGTTCGGTCCTTGAATTCGCCGTGCAGAACTCCCGCGGAGACACGGTCGGCCGGCAAACCGTCCAGGTGGACGCGGGAGGCAATTGGCAGGTCACCTTCGCGGTGATCTCGCTGGTCGAATACGACTTCTCGTTCGGCGCCTTCCTCGCGCCCGACCCGCGGGCCCCGCAGCCGAGCCAGAATCGTGACCTCTTCGAATCCGCCGACGTGCTCTTCCTGGACAGCGGCCGCGGTCGTACCACGAAACACGCCATCCTCGACGGTCCGCACGAGCTGTCGATCGTCCAACATCCGTCGCTGATCGACCCGGGTGCGCCCTCCGGCATGAACCTGCGCACCTACTTCGCCCCCGCCTTCAACAGCGGCGTCTTCACCTACGCGCCGCCGGGCCTCGAAGCCGTGCTGTCGCGCGCGGTCGTCGAAGTGATGGCGCGCGGCAACTCGAACCCGCTCCGCGTCGGGTTCATCTCCTACTCGGCCGAATTCCTGTGCCAGTCCTGGATCCCGACCGGCGGCTAGTGGCCCGTAAGAAAATGACTTGCTCGTTTGACGCGCGGGGGCGCGACAAGAATTCTCAATGCTCAATTTTCAAGACTCAGAACAGGCTCAAGGTTCAATTCTCATCGACCACCTCGGAACGTAGCCCGGGCACGGAATCGCGGACCCTGAGCACTGCTCCACGGAAGTCGGTGACCCATAGCCGAAGGCAAATTCGGCCGCCCGCGAGGCGCGCGAGCGAGGCGTAGTAACGGAGAACTACTTCGAGCGAGTGCAACGGCCCGCGCCCCGAGGCGCCGCAGCGCGAAGGGGGGACGCGGGCGGCCGAAATCGCCGAGAAAATTGGTCGCCCAATTGCGTGGGGCGGTACTGAGCCTTGAACCTTGAGCCTTGCCTGAAAATTGATCATTGAGCCTTGAACCTTTTCCTGAGGAGCTCCCCGGCTTCCGAGTTGCAGGAGTTGTTTCTTTACGGGCCCTAGCCGGTTGCCTCGTCCGCTTTGCGCCCGCGCAAAAATAACTGCGCAGACTCGGACCTCGAGGCTCCTGGGGCCGCGGCCCTCTGGGCCGCGCTGCGCGGGACGGAGGCCCGCGCCCCCAGGCATCGGTCGATCCACGAAAATGTAAAGTAATTCTTGCGCGGGCGCTTTCGCCCTACTTCCTTTCGCTTCTCACCGGAGGGTACGTTGCCCCGACTACCGATGGCCGAAGCGCGTCGTGTCGCGCTTGCTCTTGCGCTGACCGTTTCGTATGCGCTCCTGCCCGGCTGCACGACGCCGGACGAGTCGACCTACGCGGAATTGCATCGCGCCTACACGCGCACGGTGGACGACCACCTCACGCGCGCGGTCACGACCGCCCCGGACAAGCGCCCGCCCGTCGCCAACCACCTTCCCCCCGTGCCCGAGAGCTATTCCCCGTGGTGGCAACAGCAGCTCGGCGCCAAGGTCTTCGAATCCAACGATCTCGAGCCATGCCCCCTCGAGGACCTCTATGTCCGCACGCTGCTCCACTCCGGCCAGATCCGGGTTTTCTCCGAACTGCCGCTCATCCGCGAGACCGGCATCCAGGAAGCCGAGGGACGCTTCGACGTCCGGGCCTTCATCGACTCCAAATATGAGAGCGTGAACGAGCCCGTGGGCTCGCTGCTGACCAGCGAGGTCGAGGACGTCTTCCGCCAGAAGACCTTCACCACCGAAGGGGGCCTCCGCTGGAAGTCGCCCCTAGGCGGCGACCTCACGCTTTCGCAGCGCGCCACGACCACGGCGAGCAACTCGGAATTCCTGTCCCCCGAGCCGCAATCTCAGGCGCGGCTGACCCTGTCGGTCGTCCAGCCCCTGCTGAAGGGCGCCGGCCTCCGCTACAACCAGAGCGTGCTGTACGTCGCGCGCCTCGACAGCGAAGTCGCCCAGGCCGAGTTCATTCGGCAGGCGGAGTCCCACCTCATTTCCGTCTGCAGCGCCTATTGGGGGCTCTACCAGGCCCGGGCCGAGTTCCTGATCCGGAGAAAGCTCGTCGCGGACACCGAAAAAGTCCTCGAACACATCAAGAGCCGGCAGGACCTCGACGCAGCCAAGGTCCAGCTTGTCCGCGCCACGTCCGCGCTCGCGTCGCGAAAGGTCTCCCTCGTCCGGACGGAGCTCTCCATCCGAAACGCCGAGGATCGCCTCCGCGCCCTGGTGAACGATGACATCCTCCGGCGCTCCCCGACCGTGGAACTGCTGCCGACCACGCCGCTCAGCTTCGCCGCGATCGAGCTGGACCCGTCGGTAGCCGCGGTGACCGCCATCCAGCACCGACCCGAGATCACCCAGGGGATGAATCAGCTCAAGTCGCTCGCTGTCCGCGAAGACATCGCGAAAAACGAGCTGCTCCCCCAGGTGAACCTCATCCTGGAAGGCTCTCTGCGCGGGCTCGCGGACGAATACAACGTGCGCGACTCCATCGACGTGGAACCGGAGCGAAAGAACTGGCTCGTCGGCCTCAGCGTCGAGTTCCCGCTCGGGAACAATGACGCGACGGCCCGTTACAAGCGGCGCCGGCTGGAGGTCCGCCAGCAGCTTCAGCAGATGCGCACGAGCGTGGAAACGATCCTGCTCGAGGTGAAGTTCGCGGTCCGCGAGCACGCGACGGCCTACCGCGAACTGCAGGGGAAGTACCAGGCGCTGCTCTCGGCGCAGGAGGACCTGCGTACGCTGGAGGAGCGCTGGGGCCTGAACGGGAACGCGGGCGGACAGGCAGGGGCCGCCTACCTGGATCTGCTGCTCGACGCGCAGGGCAGGGTCTCGTTTGCCGACGAGGACTTCCTCCGCAGTGCGACTTCCTACAGCGTGGCGCTGATGACCGTGCAGCGCGCGCAGGGAAAGCTCTTGAACTACCTGGACATCCATGTCGATCGCCGCACGGGCGCGGACGAGCTGCCGGAGATGTTCCTGCGCAAGGGCGCGGCCTCAGGCTCGGGCGGGCGATCCGCGGCGCCTGCAATTCCGGCGGGTGCGCCGGCCGGCGACGCCGCCGCGGGAGCGAAGGAGGCGGCGACCCAGGATGCCGCTCCGAAAAACGAGGCTGCGAAGGAAGCCGCCGCGAAGGAAGCCGCGAGCGGCGAAGGAGCGAAGCCCGGGTCACCCGCGGGGAATCCTCCCGCCGGGAGCGCACCGGCCTCGAAGCCCGAAGAGAAGGCACCCGCACCGACGGACAAGGGCGGCGCCGACGCCTCGGGACAGAACCCGAACCCGAAATAGGCAGCAGGCATGCACCGTGCTTCGGCGAGGAAATGTCGCTTGCCCTGGCTCCCGTCCCGTCTCGCCTTCGCCATGCTTTGGACGGTGCTTTCGGCGGCGTGCTCTGTGCCGACCGCCTGTCGGGCCGACGAGCCCGTCCCGCTCCCGGCCCCGGCCGCGATTGAAGCAACCACGCGGCCGAAGGAGGACGTCACCCTTTCGTTCCTTTATCCGGGCAGGATCACGCAGTTCGCGGTGAAGGAGGGGGACGCCGTCCGGGAGGGTGCGCTGCTGGTGCAGCTCGACGACGGCCCGGATCGGATCCAGCTCGCGCAGCTCGCAGCCGAGAAGGACGACAGGCTCGGCACGCAAATGGCCCAGGCGCGCCTCGCGCAGAAGAAGTCCCTGCTCGAGCAACTGGAACGGGCCTCGGCGCGCGATGCGGCGTCCCCGCTGGAGCTGGAGCAGGCGCGCCTGGAAACCCGCCTCGCCGAGTTCACTCTCGCGCGCGAGGAGCTGGACCTGCTCCAGGCCACGCGCAAGTGGGAAGAAGCGAGCGCCAGAATCGAACGCATGGCGCTCCGGAGCCCGTCGGCGGGCAAGGTCGAGCAAGTGTTCGTCAGCGTCGGCGAAACGGTCGACCGGCTGCAGCGGGTGGTTCGCATCGTCTCGGTGGACGTGCTGCGGATCGACGTCGCCGTGCCGCTGCACGACGCCGGGGCACTCCGGCGGGACGGCCTCGCGACCGTCCGTTTTCCGGGCGACGGGAGCCCTTCGGCGACCGGCAAGATCGTCTTCGTGCAGGCCGTCGCCGACGCCGCGAGTGAGACCCTTACCGTTCGCGTCGAGCTGCCGAACGCCGGCGGCAGGCCCGCGGGCGAACACGTGCTGGTCCAGTTCAACCCGTAGAGGCCCGTTGAGGCGGGGCTACCCCACTGTCAGCCCCAGGGCTCGGCAGCCCATCGCCGTGCCGCCCGACGCTCCGCCTGAAGGCGGCACTACGAACGGCGGGGCGGCAGGTCGGGTAGACCCGGGCGAACCAGTACAGACAGAAGGATGAAAGCAGATGGCAGACGAAAAAAAAGAAGCAGGTAGGAACCCCGGCGCGGGAGCGGAGAGGTCACAGGGCGATGCCCAGGGGGCTGAGGCCGCCGGTCAACGGCGTCTCCGGGTGCAGCTCGACGAGCGCAATCTGCACACGAGCTACGCCAACGCCTTCCGCACGAGCAGCACGGCCGAGGAGGTGATCCTCGACCTCGGGCTCAACATGCAGAACCCCGCCGCGGTCGACCCCAGCCAGCCCGAGATCCTCTTCCAGATCACGGACCGCATCATCCTGAACTTCTATTCCGCCAAGCGGCTCGTCCTCACGCTCGGCCAGCACATCCGGCGACACGAAGAGCAGTTCGGCGAGTTGGAAGTGGACGCGGACCGGCGACGCCGGACCACGCCCTAGTGGGGCTTCGAGGATGCTTCCGCGGGTCAGCATCGGGGAGCGCATGCGGGCCTTGTGCCCGCCCGGATTTCGGACGGGACGTCCGCCGCAGGGCGCCCACAAGGGGCGCCCCTACGGAAACCCATCGAATCGAAGTAGAAGGCCCTCGAGTGTCCCGGCCCGGGGCACGAATACACCATGTCGACCCTTCCCGCTCCTGAAGCCGGCGCCGGCCCCTTGACGGGTTCGGAGCTGCCCGGCCCGGGGGTCGTCCCCGCGGCTCCGACCTCCGCGACTCCCCCGGAAGACGCAGGGGACAAGGACGGCGCCGGTCGGACGCTGGCCCTGCTCTGCCGCGGTACGCCCGCGGAGGCCGGGGCGATCCTGCGGCTGGACCCCGCCGCAGGCGTGCAGGTGCTCGCCTTGCACCCGGCGCCCGCCTCCCTGCCGCCCACGATCGCCTCCTGGCTCGAACAGGCCGGGCGTCTCGTGCTCGAGCCTTCCCCCGCGAGCGAGGGACAGGCGACGCGCGCCTTCGACTCTCCGGACGACATGTACGGGCAGCCACCAACCCGTCACCTCGTCGCGGTCCCCCTCGCGCGAGGCGGCGCCTGCTCCTCGGAGCGCGCGGTCTTTCTCGTTCGCGCCCCCGACACCCGCGCCCTGACCGCCACGCAGGAGCGCCTGGCGCTCGTCGCACCTGTGTTGGAGCTCCAGGACCTCCGCCGCGAGAGCGCGCGACTCGCCCTCTCCGACCTCCGACTGTCCGCGGCGGTCGAGACCGCGTCCTCCATGAACCTCCGGGACGGCCTGCGCCCCGCGGCGATGAGCCTCTGCAACGAAATCGCCGTTCGCTGGTCCTGCGAGCGCGTAAGCCTCGGCATGCTGTCGGGCCGGTACGTCAAACTGCGCGGCATGAGCCAGGCCGAAGACTTCAGCCGGAAGGCGGAGCTGGTCTCCGCGCTCGAGTCCGCCATGGAAGAGTGCCTGGACCAGGACCTCGAGGTCGTCCATCCCGCACCCCCCGAGTCCTCCGCGATCGAGCGCGCCGCGGCAGAGCTGTCCGCGAAGCACGGCCCAGCCTGCATCTGCAGCCTGCCGCTCCGCGGCGGGGGCGAGGCCCGCGCGGTGGTCACGGTGGAACGCCCGGGCGAACGGCCGTTCACCGACGACGAAATCCGGTCCCTGCGTCTCACGCTCGAACTGGTGACTCCGGCGCTCTTGTGCGTCGCCGCCACGGACGGCTGGCTCGGTGCACGCGCCTCTCGGCTCGCGCGCGACGCGGCCGTCGCCGCGGTCGGACCCCGCCACACCGGCGCGCGGCTCTCCGCGCTCGCGGCCGCCGGCCTCCTCCTCTTCGTGCTCTTCGGTCACGGCGCCCATCGGGTCGACGCGCCCTTCGTGCTGAAGGCCGACCGTCACCGCGTGGTTCCCGCGCCCTTCGACGGGTACCTGAAGGAGGCCCTGGCCTCGCCCGGCGACGAAGTGAAGGGGGACACGACCGTGCTCGCCCGCCTCGATACCGCGGAGCTGGACCTCCAACTCGCCGCGGCCAAGGCCGAAGAGGCCTCCTACCTGAAGGAGGCCTCCGCCCGGCTAAGCCGCGGGGAGCGCGCGGAGGAACAAATCGCGAGGGCGGAGGCGCGCAAGCTCGGCGCCCGGCTCGAGCTGTGCCGGCGGCACATCGCTCAGGCCACGCTGGTCGCCCCGATCAGCGGCACGGTCGTCGGCGAGGACCTCCAGCAGCGGCTCGGCGCGCCCGTGCGCCAGGGGGAGGTCCTCTTCGAAGTCGCCGCGCTCGACTCGCTCTACGCCCAGGCCTTCGTCCCGGAGGAGGAGATCGGCTACCTGCGCGTGGGGCAGGCCGGGACGATCGCCGCGGCCTCGTTTCCCAGCCGGGCGATACCGGTCGTCGTGGACCGGATCCATCCGAGCGGGGAGGCGCTCGACCAACGAAACGTCTTTCAGGTGCGACTCCGTCTCGAGTCGAAGGAGGATTGGCTCCGTCCCGGCATGGAGGGCGCCGCGAAGCTCACGGTCGGCGAGCGGCCGTACTGGTGGCTGTGGCTCCACCCCGTGCTCGATTGGCTCTATCTACGGGTTTTACCCTAGCACTACAACGCTAGAAGATTGGGGCCTTCGAGCCCAACGGGTTCGTTGTTGCACCTTCCGGGGCCCGCATCAAGATAACTTGCTCGTGTGACGTGCAGGGGAGCGACATGAATTCTCCATGCTCAATTTTCAAGACTCAGACAAGCTTCAAGGTTCAATTCTCAATGGGTGTGGCTACTTTTCGACGACAGCGCCCAGACCGCCTGAAGGCGGTACTACGAACAGTAGGTTCCGAGAGCAGCACCCACTGTTTGTAGTACCCCCTTCAGGGGGCCTACGAAAAGTAG
>JACPWG010000187.1 GCA_016197205.1 Planctomycetota bacterium | reverse complement strand
TGACCGTCAGTTGGTTCGTGCGCCGGCTATGGAGGCGAGAATCCTCGCGGCGGCGAACAGCCGCGCTCCGGTAATTACCGTAGCTTTGGCGTAGCGGCAACCGTAGAATGACGCCGTAGGCCCAAAAGCTTGTTTTTTTGCAACCTTTCTCGGTGATCCCGGGGTCGACGAAACCACAGATTGCACAGATTTCACAGATTAGAATCGTCGCAATCTGTGTAATCTGTGAAATCTGTGGTTCGTCGAGCTTTGGTTGCGGCCATCGGCTGCGCTGGGAAATCTGTGGTTCCGTCGTCGCTTGGCTGCGGCACTGCCGCGCTGCGACTCTTGAAGGTCACGGGCATTCGCGCAAGACGGGAAGGTCGAGCACGAGGTCCTGGGGCGAAACTTGCGTGGCCGAAGAAGGCCCCGGGACCGCTCGCTCACGCTCGCGGTTCGGGGGGCAGCTTGTCACGCTCGCGGCACCAGGCGACGGCGGCTCGCAAGCCGTGGTCGAGGTCGAACTCAGGCGAATACCCTAGCTCCCGGCGGGCCCGTTCGATCGAGACGCCGACGTGCCAGGTGGACTCGCCGACCAAGTGGAGATTTTGCCAGTAGATGCCGGCGGCGGTCAGGGCGGCGTCGCACGCGTGCGCGACCGGGCCCACGGCTGCCGGCAACGGCAGAAACCGAGGGGAGACGCCAAGCGCGCGCGCCATAGCCTCCACGATCCCGCGCGTCGTGTGGACCTCTCGGTCCGCGACGTAGTAGGTCCGGCCGGCGGCGGAGGGATGCACGGCGGCGAGGCGGCACGCCTGGACCAGGTGATCGATGTGCGTGACGCTCCGCGCGTACCGTCCGCTCCCCACGAGCGGCAGCCGGCCCGTGAGCAGGCGCCGGTACACGTCGACGTGTCGCTCCGGGACGGGCGGGCCGTAGAACATGCACGGCCGCAGCACGACCCGCTCCATCGGCCCGGCGACCGCGGCCAGCGCCTCCTCGGCCCGCCATTTCGAAAGGCCGTACGCGCTCCGCGGTCGCGCCGGGTCCTCCTCGGTCAGCGGCCGATCCTCGGCGTGCGCGCTGCCGCCGGCGGCGTTCGAGCTGACGAAGACGAACCGCCCGACGCCCGACGTGGCGGCGGCCTCGGCGAGCCGGCGCGTCCCGTCGGTGTTCACCTCGAAGAACTCGCGGATCCGCCGCACGTGGATCACGCCGGCCGCGTGGATGCACGTGTCGATCCCGCGGAGCGCCGCGCGCACGCCGTCCGCATCGCGCAGGTCGGCGGCGACGGGCTCGGCCTCGAGGCCGACGCGGCGCGCGAAGGCCTCCCGATCGAACGGCACGCCGGGCTGCACGAGGTAGCGCACGCCCGCGAGCCCCGGCAACGGGTCGCGCCCGAGCGAGGCCGCGAGCCCCTCGGTAAGCCAGCCGGGCACACCGGTCAGGAGCAGATGGCCCACGCGGCGCCCGCAGGCGCCGTTAATCATCGATTTGCAACCAGTGTGACTACTCTCGAACACAACGTCCCCCAGGCGAGGCCACAGAGAAGACCAGCCACAGAGTTCACGGAGCTCACGGAGGAGCGTAACCTTGACGCGCGAATCCCTTCAAACCGGATCTCCGTGTTCTCCGTGCCCTCTGTGGCTCGCATCGTCTCCGTGGCCTCGCGGCGCCGCTCACCGCTCCCACGGCTGCATGCCCGAGGACACCTCATGTTCGTATCCCCCGCGCAGGTCCCGCATCCGCACCTGGGCGAGGTCGATCGGATCGAAGAGGATGCACTTCAGGATGTTGATCCGGGAGCCTTCCTTGTTGTGCCAGTGCACGGGATGATAATAGCACGGCACGCCGAGCTTGTGCATCAGGAAGAAGAGCTCCACGTCGATCATCCCGCCGTCCACGCGGCAACGAGAGAAAAGTATTTTGCAGGCGTCTCGGGTAAACACCTTGAACCCGCACTGGCTGTCGACCACGGCCTTCTTGAAGACGATCAGGTGGGCCAGGATCTGCAGCCCGAGCCCGGCGATCCGGCGCCACTTCGATTCGTCCTCCTGGTACGTGCGGCAGCCCACGGCCGCGCCGTAGCCGGACGCGACGAGCATGCCGATCATCGGCAACACCTCCTCGATCGGCGTGGCGTGGTCGGCGTCCATGAAGAGCACCAGCTCCTCCCGCGCGCTCAGGCATCCGCGCCGCACGGCGGCCCCCTTACCGAGGTTGCGCGGCTGACGGAGAAGGCGCAACGCGGGCCAGGTGCGCGCCCGCTCCTCCACGACGGCGGCCATCCCGTCCGTGGAACCGTCGTCCACCACGATCACCTCGTACCTGGAAAGGCGGCCGTCCAGGAACGGCCGGATCTCGTCCAGCGTGCGCGGCAACCGGTGGGATTCGTTGTAGGCCGGCAGCACCACCGAAAGGGACGGCGCGGCGCCCGGCGTCGATGCTTCCATCTCTTCAACCTCGCGGCTTGCCGAGGACCAGCTTGAAATAGAACAGTCCCGGGCGCCGGGACGCGACCTCCCACCGCCCGCGATAGAGCAGCTTCTCGACTTCACCCCACCGCGGCAAGTAGTCCTTCAGGAAGCGCCACTCGCTCTGGATGATCCTGCCGAAACGGCGCATGCCGCGCGTCCAGAGGAGCGCGTCGTGGCGAAAGACCCAGAAGGCGAGCCGGATCGGGAGCGTGTTCCCGAAATCGACGATGCCGAAGCGCCCGCCCGGGCGCAGGACGCGCCAGGCCTCGTCGAGCAGCAGGGAGACGTTCTCGACCGTCTCCATGTGGTGCAGCGAGTGGAGCAGGAGCACGAAATCCACGCTCGCATCCGGGAGCTCGAGCTTTCGGACGTCGCCGGCCTTCACCTGGAAACGGGGGTCGGCGCGCAGTCGTTCGGAGAGGGTCACATCCACGCCGTGGAGGTCCCGGAAGCCCAGGTCATGAAGCGCCTCCAGCGCCTCGCCTCCGCCGCAGCACAGGTCGAGCACGCGCCCGCCGCGGTCCGCCTCGCCGAGCCCGAGCGCGCGCAGCTTTCCCGGCATCCGCGCTCGTCGCTTCCGGACCTCGGCCTCGTCGAAATACGTCTCCTGCCACTCCGCGGGCTCTTCGCGCCAGGCGCCGCCGCTGGGCGTGGCCGGCCCCGCGGCTGTGCCGCCGACACGCCGGTACTCGACGGCGATCGCCACGCTGGAACAGGTCCACCGGAAGAGCGGCACCTGCTCGATGGCGCGATTGAACGCGACGAGCGCCGGCAGCACCGGGCGCGGGACCTTGAACGGGAAGAGAAACGGGAAGAGCGTGAAGCGCGTCACTTCGTACCCCGCGTGCCCTTCGAAGAAACCGCGATAGCCCCACGGCGTGTACGAGCGCTCGCCGGCCGCGCGATGGGCCGGGGTCAGCTCCTTCAGCTTCCGGAAGATCGAAAGGCCGTTCGACTCCACCAGCAGGACCCGCCCCCGCGCCACGCGCATCAGCTCGCGGGCCATGTCGCGCGGCCGGTCGACGTGGTGCATGACGTCGAACTCAACCGAAGCGTCGAATTCCGCGTCCTTCCACGGCAGCGCCTGCGCGTCGGCCTGGACCGCGTCGAGGCCGAGCTTGCGCAGCCATTCCACGCCTTCCGCGAAGTACTCCGACACGACGTAGCGGCGCACCTGGCCGGCGTTCGCGGCGAGGATCGCGCGCGACATGTCGCCGTTCCCGGAGCCGATCTCGCAAAGGTCCCAGTCCTTCACGCCGCGGAAGTTGTCGTAGAAGAGCTTCACGTACCGCGGCACGACGAAGGCGTCGTTGATGCCGCCGAGGAGCTTCTTCCGCCAGGACTCGTCGGCCGCGTGGATCCGCGCCCAGTCCACGGGCGACGGCCCCTCCTGCGTCGGAGCGCTCGGCTCGGTCATTTCCGCCTATCCTTTTCGGTGAATCGATAGCGTCTGCGCGTTGAAGACGTTCGTGATGACCTTCGCCCCTTCGAACTCCACGTGGTAGTGGAGGCGGGCCATGCCCTGGGACTTCATGAAGTCGGTGAGCCGGGCGTGGTCGCGGGGACAGTACAGCATGAGAAAGCCGCCTCCGCCGGCCCCGACGATTTTTCCCCCCAGGACGCCGTACTCGGCCTTGACCTGTTCGTAGAGGCGGTCGACCTCGGGGAAGGAGATCTTGCTCGACATGCGCTTCTTGTGCTGCCAGTGCTCGTCGAGCAGGAGGCCGAACCGGTCGAAATCCCCGGTCGTGAGGGCGTCGTAGGTGCGGTGGCCGATGTCGAGGATGCGGAGGAGGCTCTCCTCGGTCCTCTTGCGCGCGGCCTCGCTCTCCGGAGCGCGGAGGGCCTGGTTCTGTTCTTCGAGGATGTCGATCGCCTCGCGCTGCACGCGGGTGTAGTAGAGGTGCATGTTGGCGGTCAGGCTCGCGAGGGAGTGGGCCTCGAGGTCAAGCTGTCGGGCCTGGACGCGGCCGTCGCGCGCGATATCGAGCGTGGTGAGGCCGCCGTAGGTTGCCATGTACTGGTCCTGCTTGCCGATCGGTTTCTTGAGGACCTCGAGCTCCAGATGGCAGGCCTCCTCGGCGAGGTCCTGGAGCGGGACGGGGACGCGGAGGTAGCTGCGAATGGCAAGCAGCAGCCCGACGAGGTAGCAGCTCGACGACCCGAGGCCGGTGCCGGCGGGGAGATCGGCGACTGACGCGATCTCGATGGCGTCGTCGATGCCGTGGAGGCGCAGGGCCTCGCGCGCGAGGGAGTGCTGAAGCTCGGCGGCGCGCTCCACGGTCTCGCTCTTCGTGTAATGGAGGCGCACCTTGCGGTCGGCGTTCGGGACGTTGAGGACGACGTACATGTACTTGTCGATCCCCATCGACACGAGGTAGCCGCCGTGCTTCTCGTAGAAGCTCGGCAGGTCGGTGCCGCCCCCGCCGAGGGTGACGCGGAAGGGAGTGCGGGTGACGATCATCCACGCCTCCGCAAAATTTGAAATTTGAAATTTGAAATTTGCATTTTGAAATCGTCGGCGGCGCGCGGGGAACGAATGCGGTGGGTTTTCATTTCAAATTCCAAATTTCAAAAAGTCAAATCTCAAATTGCAGCTTCTGAAGAAGCGCCTCGGCACGGCGAAAGGCTTCGGGGGTGTCGAGGCCGAAGCAGAAGCCCTCGATGCGATGGGCGAAGACCGGCTCGCCGGCGGCCAGGAGCGCGGGGAACACGTCCCGCGCGAAATCGGCGAAGGTCCCGTCGGGGGGCAGCCACCGGAAGATCGAGGGGGAGAGCGCGTACACGCCTGCGCTCACGATCGGGCTCGGGTGGTCGCGCCCTTCGACGAGCTCGGTCACGCGGTCGTTCGGGCCGAGGAGAACGCGGCCCCCGGCGATCCCGCTGTTCGGCGTCGTGTCCCGATCGAAGACGCCGAGCGTGGCCACGGCGCCCCGCGCCCGGTGCGTCGCGAGGAGGCGCGTGAGGCTCGCGCGGGTCACGTTGTCCCCATAGAGCACGAGGAAGTCCGCGCCTCCCAGCTCCGCCTCCAGGCGGCGCACGGCCCCGGCGGTCCCGAGGATGGGGTCCTCAGGTGAATACCTGATGGCGAGCCCGAGACCGGCGCCGTCCCCCGCGGCCTCGCGGATCCGGTCGCCGCCGTAGTGCAGGTTGAGCCAGACCTCGCGAACCCCCTCCACCGCGAGCCAGCGAAGGTTCCACGCGAGCGCGGAGCGACCGGCCACTTCGAGCAGGGGCTTCGGCCGGTCGCCGGCGACTTCGCGGATGCGGGTGGACTTCCCCGCCGCGAGCACGAGCGCGCGCGTCATGACGGGCTCAGAGCCGATACCCGGCTTTCTGGCCGTCCTCCCGGAACATCTTCACGGTTTCCAGCGAGTACTCGAGCAGGTCCTTCCCGACGAGCGGGATCTTCTTGAGGATGTCGTTCGTGACCGTGATGATGTGGCAGCCCGCCTCGTCGGCCTGGAAGATGTTGAACAGTTCGCGCGGGCTCGCCCAGATCAGTTCGGCGTTCGGCGCGCGCCGCAGCGCCTCGAGCGAGGCCTTCACCATCGGGAGCGGGTCCCGGCCCGTGTCCGCCGCGCGACCGGCGAACAGGGAAACGATGGAGGCCGGCCCGCCGGCGACCCAGCCCGCGACGTCGCGCACCTGCTCGGGCGTCATGAGCGCGGTCACGTTCACCTTCACGCCCTGCCGCACGAGGTTCTCCACGACCGCCCGGCTCGAGCGGCCCCGCGTGTCGGTCACCGGGATCTTGACGAAGACGTGCTCTCCCCAGGTCCGGATCTCGAGGGCGTGCCGCTCCATCTCCTCGAACTCGTCGGAGAAGACCTCGAGCGAGATCGGGCGATCGGGGATCTCCCGCAGGATGTCCTTCGCGAAGGCGCGGTAGTCCGAGATGCCCGCCTTGCGCATGAGGGTGGGGTTCGTGGTGAACCCCTTGATGTAGGGCTGCCGGTACATCTCGAGCATGCCCGCCTTGTCGGCGCCGTCCGCGAAGATCTTCACGCGCAGGTCGGCAATCGTCTTCATGGTTCGAAGGGCTCCAGAAGTTGGTCACTCATCATGCCCCGCCCGGGCGGCCCGAGGCCGAGGCCTCGCGCGCCCGGATCGCCTCCAGAACCGCTTCCAAACCTTCCACCCGTTCGTCCGCGACGCCGTCCGATCGACCCGCGCCCGACAACCGGTCCGGGACCAGGACCGTGCGACAGCCGGCCCGGCGCCCGGCCTCGGCGTCCGTGTCGCGGTCCCCGACCATCCAGCATCTGCGCAGGTCCAGCCGCCACTCGGCGGCAGCCGCGAGCAAGAGACCCGGCTCAGGCTTCCGGCACCCGCAGGCCCGCGCGAAGGCCGCGTTCACGCCCAGCGGGTGATGGTAGCAATAGTACCATCCGTCCACGCGGGCGTGCTCCGCGGCCAACGCCTCGATCGCCCGCCGGTGGACCGCTTCCAGGCACTCCCGCGTGCACTCCCCTTTGGCCAGGGCCGGCTGGTTGGAAACCACCAGGAGCCGCCAACCGTCCGCGCGCAGGCCCCGGAGGAGCGCCGCTGCGCCGGCCCGCGGCCGCACGTCTTCCGGCCGTAGCGGGGACTCGTAGGTCCCGGTCCCCGCGTTCCATGCCAGGTCGAGGAGGACGCCGTCCCGGTCCAGGAAGACCGCCCGGTCGCCGTCTGTTTTCATCGGTCATCCCGGACAGGTGCTTCAGCGCGGCGCCGGCGCCGATGCCGATGCCGCGCTGTCGAACTTCGAACCTCGTCGTGCCCGCGGTCCCGGCGAAGCGCACGTCCTGCGCCGGTTCGCGCGGGCCGGCCCGCGCTCCGAAGCTCGCGGCGAGCGAGCGAAGGAGGGAGGCCCGCGCCCCCCGGGAGCCGTGAGTGAACTTCGTCAACGCGGCGCTACAGGATCGCGTTCACCAGGCAGTGCCAGACCACGCCCTGCCAGCCCTCGGCGTGCGGCGTGATGCGCTCCTGGGCGACGACGGGGACCAGGATGCACGCGTCGCTCAGCTCGCGCGCGCGGCCGCCGTCACGGCTCACGATCGACACCAGCCGCGCGCCGGCCGCCTTCGCGTGCTCCATCGCCAGGACGAGATTGCGCGAGACGGTCGCGCTCCCGCCTCCGACGGAGAGGACCAGGAGGGCGTCGCGTGCGCCGACGCGCGAGGTCTTCAGCCATTCCACGAAGATCGCGTGCCAGCCGACGTCGTTGGCCCAGGCCGTAAGCTCGGCGACGTTGTCGGTCGGCGCGTAACTCTCGATGCCGGCGATCTTCCGAAAGTCGTTCGCCGCGTGGGAAGCGTTCGCCGCGCTGCCGCCGACCCCGAGAATGAAGAGGCGCCCGCCGGCCTGCCGCAGCTCGCGCAACAGGGACGCGGCGCGTACCATCTCGGTGCGGTCAAGCTGCCGGGCGATTGCGATCGTTTCCTCGAGGTAGCGCTCGACGTAGGCCTGGGAGTCCTGCGCCACGAAGGCCTTCCTGTCAAAACGAGTTGAACCGCCGTCCAGGGGCGAGGTTTCCGGAGAATTTCCGCGATTCCAACAAAATAAACATCAGGTCCAACCGGGGGAGCGGACCGATGCAGGGCGGGAGATTTTATCAGCCACGCGCCGGGGAAGCAACCGCAATGCGGGCGAACTTCACCAGGGGCTTGGGTTGTCCGAATCGGTCGTCTCGACGAGGCCTGGGTTCGCATAGAGCGGCGTGCGATCGTTCGCTCCGAGTTGGATCGCCCAATCCCCCTTCGCGTTCCGGAGCACCGAGCCCCAGAGGCGTCGCTTCTTCGCGTCGGTGAACTTCTCCCAGAAGACCCACCCGAAGTAGGCGACCCCCTCGCGGACCAGGAACGCCGGGATCCGCAGCCCCACCTCGACCTCCAGCTCCGCGGTCGCGCGCGGCACGTAGCCTTGCGAGGCCAGGGCCGCCACGAATTCCCCGGACACGTCCCGCCCCTCGAGCCGAAGGTCGTGCCGTCCCCGCTTCACCCCGTCGCCTCGGATGATCGCGACGAGCGCCTGCCGCAGTTCTTCGCTCACGCCGACGTCCCCCGCGTTCGCCGCCCGGGTCGCCCGAGTGCTCGTGCGGCACCCGCCGCGATCACTTCCGAGGCCGCGCCAGCTCCGGGGTCCAGTGCTGCGCCTTGGCCTTGCGCTTCTCCCCGTCCATCTGGTACAGGATTTCGAGCGCGCCGAGCCCGCACTCGATGCACGAGAGCTCGGCCCGGTCCTTGGTATCCGTGTCGATGAACGTGTTGGCGTGCCGGTTCGCGTACGCCGCGCACACGGCGCCCGCGCGGACGCCGCGGAGGGAAGCGAGGGTGAAGAGGAGGCTCGTCTCCATCTCGAAGTTGGAGACGTTCATGCGCTCGAGGTCCTTCTCGAGGTCGGGGAACCGCGGCGGGAAGCCCGGAACTTTTCTCGCCTGGGCGCCGTAGAAGCCCGGCGCGGTGGCCGTGAGCCCGAGGTGGTGAGGGAGCCCGCGCGCGCGCGCGGCCTGGAGCAGGGCCAGCACCACTTCGTAATGGGCGACCGCGGGATAGCCCTCGTTCACGAAGTAGAGCGAGGTGTTTTCGAGCCGCACCGCCCCGGAGGAGATGACGAGGTCGGCGAGCTTGATCTCTTTCTTCAGCGCGCCACAGCTCCCGATGCGCACGAACGTGGGCTGCTCGACGCACTGCGACAGCTCGACCACGGCGATCTCGGTGTTGTCGCACCCGATGCCGGTGGCCATGACGGTGACGGGGATGCCCTTGTAGGTCCCCGTGTAGGTGCGGTACTCGCGGTTCGAGCGCTCGTACTCGACCGCGTCGAAATATTTGGAGACGCGCGTGGCGCGGGCCGGGTCGCCGCAAAGGAGGATGTAAGGGGCGGCCTCCCCGGGCCGCACGCCGATGTGGTACTGTTTCCCTTCGCCCGTCTTGACGATCTCGGCGGAATGAAAGCGTTCGGCCATGTGCGGTGCACCCTGATTGTAGGCTGGTACCGGATCAAACCGCGGACTGCGGGGAGCGAAGGTGCGGGTGGCGTGAACCCAGCGCAACTACTTGCCGCCGGCGGGCGGCGCGCCGGCCGGCGGGGCGCCCTCCCCCTCCGCGAGCTTGAGGGCCCGGCGCAGCAGGGCGTCCCCCTTGCGGACCAGCTCGTCGGCGCGCTCGCGCGTGGTCGCGTCGCTGTACACGCGGATCAGCGGCTCGGTTCCGGACTTCCGCAGCAAAAGCCAGCTATTGTCCTGGTACACGCGCTTGAGCCCGTCCACGGTGACGTCCTTCTGCCGACCTTCGAGCAGCTCCTTCTCCCACAGTTCCCGGACCAGCTCCATGGCGCGGACCTTGACGCGGTCGTCGCAGTGGATCGTCCGCTTCACCTGGTGGAAACGCGGGTACGGCACCGAGACGTTGGACAGCGAGAGGTCCTTGCGGGCGAGCAGTTCGAGCATCTTCCCGGCCGCGAGCAGGGCGTCGCACCAGAGGGCCTGGCGGCAGAAGTAGTACTTGCCCGACTCTTCGTACGCGTAGTCGGCATCGGCGGCCTTCACGGCCTCGACCGTGGCCGGCTGCCCGGGCGGGCAATCGACGATCCGGGCGCCGTGACGCGCGCAGATCAGCTCGATCAGGCCGGAGGAGTTGATCGGGATGACGCAGACCTTGCGCTTCATCCGCGGCAGCAGGTCGTCGGCGAAGAGCGCGCCGGTCAGGTCCTCGGAGAGGATGTTCCCCTTGTCGTCGATGAAGAGGATGCGATCGGCGTCGACGTCGGTCGCGAGCCCGAGGTCGCAGTGGGCCGCGAGCACGGCCTCCGCGGCGGGACCCAGGCAGGAGGCCCGAGGCTCCGAGGGGCGGCCGAAAACCGGGGAGGGCCGGCCGTTCATCTCGAGGAGTTGGCAATCGAGCCGGCGGAGGAAGTCCTGGATGACGCCCGCCGCGGCGCCGTTGACGGGGTCGACGAGGACGCGGAACTTGCGCTTGCGGATGAGGTCGATGTCGACGGACTCCAGGAGGGACTGCAAGTACAGCTCGAGCGGCAGCTCCGCGGGCTCCATCGCGCCGATTTCGTGCTTGACCGGGATGCGGGCGCGTTGGTCCTTCTCGTACGCGGCCTCCAGCGCCTTGGCGACCGCCTCCGGCACGTAGGCGCCGTCGGACATCATGGCGATGAACCCGATCCGGTCGTTGGGCGTGTGGGAACCGGTGATGAGGACGCCGCCGTCGAACTTGCGGCGCGTCAGGTAGGTGGCGAACCCGCCGGTGGGGATGACGCCGACGTCCACGACGCGCATGCCCGCGGACATGAGGCCCGCCGCCGACGCTGCGGAGAGCATTTCCGCCCCGTACCGGGTGTCGCGCCCGACGAGCATGCGTCCCCGGCCTCCGAGATAGGTCCCGAAGGCATGGGCCATGCGCAGGGCCAGCAGGGGGGTGATCTCGACGTTCGTCAGCCCGCGGATCCCCGCGGTGCCGAACATGCGCGTCGCCATGGGCGTCACATCGACCAGCGGAAAGGAAGGCTCCGGCCGAAAAGGAGGGGGCCGGCGAGCCCGACAAGGGCCGCGAGGGCGAACGCGTAGAGCACCAGGGCGCCGACGCGCGCGCCCGTGTTCGAGCGCGCCTCCACGTCGACCCTGATCGCGCGCCCCTCGCCCACGCGGCCGGGATTCACCATGCGCTCGAGGATCGACCCGGTCACCCGCCCACCCGGCGGCTCCGGCTGCTTGAGGCTGTGCCCGGGCACGTGGACCCGAAAGACGGCCCGCCGCCCTTCGAAGAGAGGCACGAGGACGCCGGGGTCGAGGAGGCGGTCCCCCTGCACGGCGGCCGCCAGCTCCGACGGCTCGATGCGCTGCGAAAAAAAGAGCTTGTCCCCGTCGCGCCGCAGGTCGAACGAGAAGCCCGCCAGCGGCGGGGCGTTCTGCAGGTCCGCGAGGCGCGCGAAGTGCACGAGCACGTTCACCTGCCGCTCCTCGCCCACGTTCGCCGCCTCGATCTCGCCGACCTGGGCGCCGGTCCCGTCGAACGCCTTGCGGATCCACGCGGGATCGAAGTAGCGCGCGCCCGGGCAGTCCACCGTCTCCCCCTCGGGTAGGGTGGTCGTGAGGAAGGACGCGCGCGTCGAATAGTGAAACCGGACGCTGCCGCTCCCGGCCGGGGTGATCAGGAGCTCCTCCTCGATATCCAGGCAACCTCCGAGCGAGGAGGCGGCCACGAGGAGGAAGGCGGCGAGGAGGAGTCGCCGCAGGCGGCGGACCCCGAAGGGTCGCGGGGACGGGAGCGGGCCCATGGAGGCGCCGGGGGAAGAAGCCAAGTTGTTCGATCGAAGCATGCGGTTCCCTCGCTGGGGGCCGGGCCGCGGCAGCGTCGCCCCGCGGCGGGAGAGGGGGGGGGGACCTTTCAGTCCATGCCCCGAGTATGCCAGGAAGCGGCCCGGGACGCCATTTTTTTCAACCTGCCGGACCGGCAGTCCCGGGCTGCGGCTTGCATTGGCTCCTCGCGGCGGGCTACAATAGTTCCGCGCCGGGCAGGAGCACCGCACGTCCCCGGACAGGGCCACGTCGGCCATGGGCGCCCAGGCAGGAGAGGAAGCTTTTTCGAGCAAGGAGCCGCGCGTGGACGAAGCCTTCGACCCGAACGGGCCCGCGAGGCACGACGGGCTCTTCGGGTTGCCGCACACGTTGACGAACGCCGCGTTCGTCGTGGTGCCCGTTCCGTTCGACGCCACGACGAGCGGCCTGGACGGGACCCGCGACGGCCCGCGCGCGGTCCTGGAGGCGAGCTACCAGGTGGACCTCTACGACGCGGATTTCGGCAATCCCTGGGAGCGCGGGATCTTCATGTTCCCGCTCGACCGCGGCCCCGTCCCCCAGATCTCCGCGTGGAACCAGGAGGCGCGCCGCCACGCGCGCGTCGTGCTCGACGCGCCGGCCGGGGGAGGGGCGCGCCGCGCGCGCGAACGGGCCCTCAACCGCGCGAACCGGCTCTGCGGCGACATGAACACGCTCGTGGAAGGGACCGTCCGCGCGCTCCTGGCCCAAGGAAGAACCGCCGTCGTCCTTGGAGGCGACCATTCCACGCCCTTTGGGGCGATCGCCGCCTACGCGGACCGCCACCCCGGCCTCGGCCTCCTGCACGTCGACGCGCACGCGGACCTCCGGTCGGCCTACGAGGGCTTCACCTGGAGCCACGCGAGCATCATGCGCAACGTCGTGACGCGGCTCGGGGGACCGCGCGGCGTGTCGACGCTGGTGCAGGTCGGCGTGCGGGACTTCTGCACGGAGGAGCTGACGGAGATTCGGCGGAGGAAGGCCCGGTCCGAGACGCGGATCGTCACGCACTTCGACACGGACCTCGCCGCGGCGAAGATGCGGGGAAGGGCCTGGGGCGCGCTCGCGCGCGCGATCGTGCGACCGCTGCCGCGCGTCGTCTACGTGAGCGTGGACATCGACGGGCTGGATCCGAAACTTTGCCCGGACACCGGCACGCCGGTGCCGGGAGGGTTGGAGTTCGCCGAGCTCGTCGAGCTCCTGCGCGCACTGGTCCGGAGCGGGCGGCGGATCGTCGGCTTCGACCTGAACGAAGTGGCGCCGAAGCGCGGGACGCGGGCGGAGACGTGGGGCGGGGACTGGAACGGAAACGTCGGCGCTCGGGTGCTGTACAAATTGATCGGCGCGGCGGCGGCGAGCGGCGACTCTCCCGGACCAGGAAAGCGGTGACAAGGTGGCTGCTTCGCCCGGGCCGATCGCCCTCCTCTCCCCGGGAGGGGAAGGGGTCGGGGGGCGTGGCGCCACACGCGCGGCACCCAGGTTCGCTTTGGGTTGCGGCTACCCGCCTCCGTACCGCCCCCCCCCGCCACCCGGCGCAGCCACCACGCTCCGCGCCCCGGCCTACCTGGGCCGGTACACGATCCACACCGGCCTAACCCTCCGCGACGCAGTCGTCAACTCCACACCACGAAACCGTCACCGTCGATCCACAAATCGGGGCCTTCAGGCACAGTCCACGCCCGCTTGGCGGCGATTCTCTCGGTCCCGGGTGTCAGTTCTTCGCCACACGCCCGTGTAACTGGACAGAGGAGCGCATTTCACCAAAACAACATCACCCCCGGCACGGAGGAGAACCTTCCATGTTCGGCACGATTCAGCGATGCGCCGTGGCGGTCGTATTCCTGCACCTCACCGGGTGTTCCCAGCTCCCCTTCGGGCTCGGTCGACCGGCCCAGCACCAACCGCCCCCCGAGGCCATTCTCTATGACACCCTGCTCTCCCAGTCCCACGCCGCGCTCCAGGCACAGGATCCCGCTGAAGCGATCCGCGTGGCCAATCATGCCCGTCAGGTGGCCGCGCAATCGGGCCTGCGAGATGACGCCGCCCTCTTGCTGTTGAGCGAAGCCCTCTCGCGCCAAGGGCGTGGCGACGAGGCCGAACGATTTGCCCGCGCGGCGGTCGAACGTGCCCCATCCTCTCCGTCTGCGGGAGAAGCCCTTGCCAAGGCGTATCTCGTGCAGGGACTTTACGGCCAAGCCGATCAGGCGCTCTCCGCTGTCGCCTACACCGCCCCGGAGGACTGTCAGCGTGTACACGATCTCAAGTCATATTGTCGGGGACTTCGACGGTATGCTGCGGGCGACCCCCAAGCGGCCTTCCGTACCTGGGGCGAAATCCGCGGACTGGAGCTGCGCGCCGCCGTCGAAGACGCACTCCGCAATCCGTCGGCGACCTCGCTAGCCGGTCAGGACACAAGGCTTCCACAGTAGGATGCTCACCATGTCTCCGCGAAACAAGCGCTTGCCTCTCCTGGCCGCTGCGCTCCTCCTCGCGCTGCCGCTTTGCGTCTCGGCACAGGAGGTCGTCGATCGCCAACGAATGTTCGACGTGGACCGGCTGAGCCGGCAGGTCGAGGAGTCTTTGGCGCCGTTCCAGGAGAAGGTGCTTCGGTCGGCCGAGTTGCTGAAGGCGAAACAACGGCAGTTGCGCGAGATCGCCGGGAGCGCGAATCCCTCGCCCGCGCAACTCGAGAGCGCGCTGAACGAATTGGCCGCAGGATACGACGCCTTCCTGTCGGGCTGGGACACCGAGGTGGTCGCGCCGGTTCGGAAGGCCGAGCGGGAAATCGCTGCCGGCATCGAGAAAACCAGAGCCGGGATCGCGGACCCTCCGGCTGGAGGTGTGGTCCCAGCGAGATCCAAAGAACTTCAGGCTCGCCTGGGTCATCGCATGTCGGAGCTTGCCCAGCGGTTCAAGCAGAACCCGGATCCCGCCGGCCGGCAGCGACTTGCCGCGATGTTCCTCAGCCTGAAAAGGCTCCGCGACTTGGCAGACAAGGCGGGCGGCATCCCCGCCGGCGCCGATCAAGACCGCGGTCTCGCCCGCTTGCTGGAAGTGCTGACGCGGCTCAGCATGCGCATTTCGAGTGCGGGCCTGGCCCTCGAAACGGCCGGGGTCTACTTGGCTGCGCAGCGGGACGCGTTCCGGTCGTACGGGTTCACCTTCCACGATTTTGCCGACGCGCAGAAGGTGGGGGAGTTGCTCCGTAAGCTCGGGGCGGACGATGATCCCGCCACCGGTCTTCCGGCTTCGATAGGTAGTGTCGCGTCCTCGGGTGAACACACGATGAATGACTTGAACGGCTTGCTCGGCTCTCTGCTGGAAGACATGGAAAACGGAGCGGGCGGTCCAGGCGCGCCGGTAACTCCCGCCCCGCCGATCGACCCCGCACTGGAGCGCGAGATTGAGCGGAGCGCTGCGCCAACGGCTCCTGCCTCGCGATAGTCACTCGGAGGCCTTATGCGACCCAAGGGCATTCCTTCGCTTCTCGCAGGTGGCCTGCTCGCGATGCTGGCAGCCGCCTGCGAGCGCGAGCCCGCGCGCGAGGGCGCAGGTGAGCCGGTTCGAGAGCCCGCACGAAATGCAGCACGACGGTCGGCCGTCTTGTCGCCACCGATCTCGGGAGGTCCAGTCCCGCTTCCCGCCCCTCCTGCGTCCGGTTCCCGCCAGCAGCAGGCGTGGAAGGCCCTCGAGGAGCTTTTGAGGGACGGCCGGAACACCCACGAGTCGATTCGGCGCAGAGTGCCGGCGGCCCCACCCCCCGATCAGCCGCGTTGAAAAGCAACTGTCAGGTCAATCCTACCAGAGCGTCGCATTGGGTGGATGGCCTGACAGGAAACGAGAGCCGCCTTCTTCCCGCAAGGCTGGAGTCCCGAAGACTCCATGTGCGCCGCTCCTCGATTTGCATCCGCCAATCCGTTTCAACCACCACAAGCTCGGAGGTCCACATGTCCCGCACCTCGAATTTCTTCGCCCTTGCGGTCGCCGTCCTTGCGCTCGACGTACCGATCCTTCGGGCGCAGGAAATCACGGACAAGGAGCGCCGGTTCCAGGCCGGCGAGATGGTGCAGAATTGCGAAGCGGCCTACGCAGGCGTTCAAGAGCGAGTGCGAAGCGCCTCCGCGGGCCTGCGCGAAAAGCAGGAGAAGGTGCGCCGGTTGGCCCACGCGCCCAGCGCGGACAAGCAGCAGCTCGTGGCCGCATTGCGGGAGCTGATGGCCGCGTACGATCTGGCCCTGAAGAACTGGACCGAAGAATGCGTGACACCCGTGTGGGCAACGGAGGACACGGTGGCACGCGCGATCAGCAACCTGCGCGCCACCCCCGCGGAGCAGTCGACCATCAGTCCTGCATCGGAGAAGGCACGCCAGCTCCAGCTCCGCATCGACCGCGAGCTGGCCTCCCTCGCGCAGGCCTTCAAGAGCGAAACCGATCCGCAGCGCAAGCGCCGGCTCGCGACCTCGTTCCAGGCCCTTCAGCGACTTCGGTCCGACGCCCGGCGTGTCGCGGGCCTGGATCCGGCACCTGCACGAATCCAGGTGCAGGGCCATCTCCTCTCCGTGTTGGGAAACCTAGAGCTACGGCTGGTCAAGGCCGCCTTCTCCCTGGAGACATCGGCCCTGTTGTTGGCCGCCCAGAGAGACGAAGTAGCCCTGCACGTGGAGGTGCTTTCCGCGCTGGACGATGCCGATCGTGTCGCCCGCATGACGACCAAGCTGTTTGGCGGCAAGGAGGACCTCTCCGCGATGCCACCGGTCATCGAAGAGGCCCTGAACCAGGGAGGCGCGCTGCAACAGGAATTGGACGGTTTCCTTGGCCAAGCCGCCGCCGAGGCGGAAGGCGAGAGCACGCCGTTGGATCCCGCGTCGGCTTCCTCGGCCGCGGCGCCACCAACTATCGACCCGGAGTTGGCGCGTGAGATCGAGCGTTGCGCCGCGTCTGCGCAGCCGTTGGCCCCCAAGGTACCCGCGCAGCCTGTGGGCCCCACAATGCCGGCGCCCCCTGCTCCCCTCATGCCGTCCGCCCCGTCCAACCCAGCTTCCAAACAGTAAGGGAGATGCGCTCATGGGAAGACCCTTCCGACTCCTGTTTGCGCCCCTTATCGTCGGGCTCGCGCTGTGCGCGCCGCTCGCCGCCGACGAAACGGCGCAGGTCGAAAAGGATAGGACCGCCTTCCTCGGTCTCCTCCGAGAGCTCTCCGGGATCAATGTTGAGGCGGTCGCGACCGTGGCGCAGGCCCTGGGCGAGGCTCGACTTGACCGAAGCGGGCGCCCTCGCCCCGAAACCGCGAGCCATCTGGCCGACCTGCGGGACCGCAGGGACCGCTTGGTAGCGCGTGCGTCCTGGCTTGCCGTGGTCCGCGGATGGGAAGCGCCAAACCCTGCTCTCCCCGAACTCGAGGCCACTCCTCGCTCTCCGGAAGAGGCCGGTCTTGAGCCCGCTCGGCGTATCGTCCTCCGGGCCTTCGAGCACGACGCCGCCCGGATCGCCCGCATCGTACCGCTGCCGCTCCTTCCCGCCCCGGCGGTTTCCCGATAAGTGGAGGCACGACGCCCATGCTGTGGTCCTGGATCGAACGCGGCGGCGCGTGGATGTGGCCCCTCGTGCTGCTCTCCCTCGTAACCACGACGCTCGTCTTCGAGCGGCTGCTCTGGTGGTTCCGGTGGTGGCGGACCGCGTCCGAGGGCCGGTTCCTCTTCCTGCCGGGTGTCGAGCTCCACAAGAGCGAAATCGCTCCCCTGGCAGCGCACGCCACGAGTCTCGGCCTGCTTGGAAACGTCGCGGGGCTCGTGGGCGCTTTCGGGGGAATCTCCGGCGCCCTCGACCGTTCGGCCATCCTGCATGCCCTGTCCACCGCGTTCATCACTACCCTCCTCGGCACCATCCTTTCGATCGTCGTCACCGGAAGTTGCCACCTCTTTTCGCTGCTGGCCGAGCGCGCCAGGAGAACCTCAGGCACGAAGCCGGGGCTCAGTCCAAGTCCGGCGAGGATGCGGGCACCGACCGTGGCGCTGATGCAGCGGGCGGGCCCCGCGCCGAGCTCCGCCTCGAACCTGGCGCCCAACGCAACCTCGAATCGTTCGACGAACCGGGCGAGGGACGCGGCGCCAGGGCCGGATGTGGGCGGGCGGCCGGCAGCGCTTCCGGCGCCGGCGCGGCCGACGAATACTCCCGCCGTCAGTCCATCACCAGCCGCGGAATTGCCTCCCTGCGAGGAGGATTACGATCTGGAAGAAGTCGCGATCCAGAGGCTCCGTCGCTTGGGTTTCGGCATGCCGGAGGCGAAGGCCCGCGTGCGCACGGCCTGGCGCCCCGATATGGGCCTGAAGGAGCTCCTCACGGTCGCGCTCAAGGGAGCGGCGCCGCAGACCGCGGCAAGAGGAACAGCGGACCCGACGGCCCAGTGATTCGGGAGGCGGACATGGAACCCCACACCGCAACGAACTTCATTGACGTGATCCTGGTGACGTTCCTGCTCTGGCTCGCCGTGAGCCGGCCGGACACCGATTCCGACGCTACCAACCGAGAGCGTCAGGAGATCGCCTCGATCCCCGTGGAGCTGGTTTCGGCGGGAGTGGGCGGGAGCGAGGGCGAGGGGCGCAGCGGCCCTGCGCCGACGATTCTCACCCTGACCCGCACAGGCGCGCTTTTTCATGGCGGCAAGCCGATCGAGTTGTCCGCGTTGGATCGTCTGCCGGCGGACCGCCCGCTCGCGCTACGGGCGGAAGCGGGTGTGCCCTATGACGATGTCGTACGCCTGTTGGTGGCGCTGAAGCGTCAGCATCGACAAGAAGTCACGTTGGATGTGAGGGACGGACCGCCTGCTTCAGGAGTTGAACGAAGATGAACCGCAAACTATGGGAAGCGATCACCGCCTTCGCGCTCGCGCTGGTGCTTCATCTTGTATTGTTTTCACCCTACTTCGTCCGCCCTGGGACCGGAATCAAGGCGGCCCCGCAGAACACAAGCAAAGCCGTGGCCGTAGTGATTTCCGAAGGGGACCCGGCCGCCGCCCTGCGCCGGGGTTTGGTCGAGCCGCCCTCGACACCCTTGACGCCCTCCGCTTCGCGGGTCGTCGGCGGGTCGTCGCACCCGGCCCGAGTGGCGGTCGCACCCGCTCCAGTCGCGACTGTCACTCCGGTCCAGACTTCTGTGCCTACGCCGACTCCAGCGTCGGACCCGGCGCCCGCTCCGGACCCCGCCGCGACCGCGGCTCCTCCCTCCGCTCCGGCCCTCGCCCCGCCTCACCCCCCGGCGCCTCGCCCGGGACGCGCCGCCGGGTGGCCGCTCGAAGGGCCGTTGGGCCGTGGCCTGGTGGACGTCGTGAAGACGCGCTCTGCCGAGGCGGAGACGCCTTCAGGCTCGGAGCCGGGCGATTGGGCGTCGCCCACCCGCGAGGACGGCTTGCCGGAGCTGCGACTGAGTTGGGAATCGGCCGAACACTTCATCCGCGTTGCGCGCGCCTTGGAATTCAGGGTAGTCGCCGTCGACGCACGGGACAAGCCGGCGGGCTTGCTGCGCCTGGGCCCGGGCGAGCTTCGGGTCGAGCCCTTGCCGCCGGGCGCATTCGTCGGCTACTCAACGCGCGGTCGCACGCTGGGCCGGGAGGCCGTGCCCGCGACGGCGCGCCTGCTCCCTTCCGGAGAGCAGGCGGCCGGCTGGTGGGTCTTGATTCCCGCGCAGTTGGACCGCGAATTCGCCGCGATCCAACGACGGGCCCTTGATGCCTCAGGCGAGGAGGCGAAGGCCCGCGACACTCGCGAGATGGTCGGCCGCTTCAAGCCGGACGGGTCGACTTTTCGGCTCGTGCTCGCCTCGCCCAAACCGACAGCCTCAGCCACCGGCGCGGCTGCCGGCTCACGTGAATCCCAAAGCGCGGAATAGGAGGGCGGCCGTGTACCTTGTGGCGTACGATATCTGCCAACCGCGCCGACTTCGCCGGGTTGCCCGGTTGATGGAGCACCGCGCGCTTCGTTGCCAGAAATCGGTCTTCCTGTTTCGCGGCGGGCCGGAGGTGCTGGTGGCTCTCCTTGACGAAGCTGCCAAGCTGCTGAATTGTAGTGAAGACCGTGTGCAAGCCTGGCTGCTTGCGCCCGGGCAGTCTGGCGCCGGCCTTTGCCGCGGAGCAGCCTTCTCGCCGGAAGCGGCCTGCGTCGTAGCCGCTCCGGGAACTACCTTGCGCGTGGAGCGAACCGACCGATGAGTGCGATCGAAGAGGGCCTTCGCCGGTTTCAGGCGGACCTCGACCGGGAGGTCGAGGGCGGTGCGCGCCCGGCGCGTCGCTTGGGAGCGCGGCTGACGGATGCCCGAAACCTGCGGGCGGCGTTGGATCGCGTCCTCAAGGCGCCGGGGGCTCGAACGCCGGGCACGGACGGAGTCACCGGTCTTGATTTGGCGCGCTCGGCGGATCCGTGGTTGGCGGAGTTGCGCAGGGACATGGAGCGGGGGGCCTACCGTCCGTCACTCGTACGCTGGGTGCACATCCCAAAGCCGGGCGAGGCCGGCGCCGGTCCCGGGCGGCGCATCGGCATCTTGACCCTGCGGGATCGGGTCGTGCAGGCCGCATTGAAGCAGCTTCTGGAGCCGGTGCTGGAGCCGCGGTTTGCCCCCTGCAGTTTCGGCTTCCGCCCGGGACGTTCGGTCGGTGCTGCGTTGTGGAATGCGGTGGGGCTCCTCTCAGGCGCCTATTCGGCGACGGGTAGCGCGGCCGTCGCGGTGCGAGCGGACATCGCGGACTGCTTCGCCAACGTGGACCTGAGCATCCTCGAACGGGCCCTCGCGGGTCCCGTGGAGGACGACTCCTTCGTGCGGCTCCTGTTCGACCTGTTGGGCGCCTGGGCGGAGTCGAGAGGGTGGCCGTGGAATCGGCGACTTTGCGGCCTGGTCCAGGGCAGCCCGTTGTCTCCGCTGCTGTGCAACTTTTACCTGACCCCTGTGGATTGCGCTCTCGAGAAGCTGGCAGTCGAGACGGGAGGCGACCTTCGTGCGCTGCGCTACGCCGACGATTTCCTTCTGGTTGCGTCGGGCCGGCGGCGCACCTCGGCGGGTCCCACCGCGTTGCGGAAGGCGGTTGCTGAGCTGAGCCTTCGGTTACGGGAAGGCAAGCTCAAGGTATTCGTGGTAGACGGGGGCGTGGAGTGGCTGGGGGTGAGCCTTCGGCGGCGCGCGGGGCTGGGCTCGGGCCGTGGCCGGTTCGGATACTTCGTCCCGGAGGCGAAGGTGCTCGACCTGCTGCGCAGGGTGGGCGAACTGACGGCTGCGCCGGGCCTTCGCCCTGAACAGCTCACACTCCGCCCCGAGCGATGGCTTGACGGGCTGAACGAGCAATTGCTTGCGTGGCGGCAGGCCTATGGGCGTGCGGACAATGCGGCGGAAGTCTTCCGAGAGCTCGACGCGGCGGCGGCGGAAGGCGTCGCGAAGTTGCTGGGTCGATCGACCGGAAGGCCGGCGTCGCAGGTCGAGGCGGAGCAGTGGGTACGGCTTCCGCGTGGGTTCGGAACCTGGCGAGTGGGGGATACGCGGCTGGTCGTGCTGTCCTCGCTCGCGACCAGAGGCCAGGAGGTGCCGGTGCGTCCGCCCTCGTGGCGCCGGGTCGCGAGTGCGGTAGAGAATCAAGCGGCGGCGGCGGCGGCGCCCGGAGAGTGGACGGTGTGGCCGGGTGCGGGTGGAAGCAAGAGCGCGAATTGAAGGGAATGCAGGCATGAGTCGAACCGATCGCGTTTCCACGCCGACGGCACACTTGGTGGGCCCAGGTCGGCTGAAGGTCATGAACGGGCACTTGGCCTTTTCCGCGCCCGAGCAGACTCCGATTCGACTTGACGCGGACGGGTTGAAGGTGTTGATGTGTCATGGCTCGGTCGGCATGACGGGAGAGGCGGTCGAGCTGCTGCTGAAGCGCGGCGTGCAAGTGGCGTGGATGACGCCGAAGGGGCGTGCGTGTTGGGGCCGTATGACGGCGGGCATCGACGGGGGGACGGCGCTGCGGATGCGGCAACACGCGGTCTTCGCCGGCGTGGAAGAGCGTGGCCTGCTGGCGGTGCGGGTGGTGGAGGCGAAGGTAGCGAGCCAAGTGGACGCGGCGCGCCACTATCAGCGCCAGGGCGCAACTGTCGCGGGCACGGTGCTGGAGCGTCTGCGGGGTTTGCAGGAGAAAGTCGCGGGTACGACGGACGTGTCGGTATTGAGGGGGATCGAAGGGGCGGCGAGCGCGGCCTGGTTCGAGGTGCTGGGTGGACTGCTGCTGGAGCCGTGGAAGTTCGCGAAGCGGGTGCGGCGGCCGCCGACGGATCCAGTGAACGCGCTGCTGAGTCTCGGCTACACATGGCTGTTGAATCGCACGGTGGCGCGCTTGGCGGCTGCGGGGTTGGAGGTGAACCTGGGGGCTCTGCACGAATACATGCCGGGTCGTCCTTCTCTGGCTTGCGACCTGATGGAGCCGCTGCGGGTGGGTGCTGTCGATCGGTGGGTGCTTGCTCTTTGCAATCGTGCGGAGGTGAGCCCGAGCCAATTCGAGTGGGTTGGAGGGGGGATGCGGCTGGTGCCGGACGTCTTTCCGCGGGTGGTGACGAGCTGGGAGGGTCATTGGGTGGGCGGGGGGCTCGACCTCGAGTTGGAGGGATGGGTGACGGGCTTGGCGAGGTGGCTGAACGGGTCGCCCGAGCTTCCGCCTGGACCCAAAATGCCCCAGGAAACGAGGGGGGTCCAGGCAGATTCGGAACAGCTTTAGAGCAATGGAGTTGCTACAGAATTCGTGAGAAGCTCATGGGAACTGTTCTTGAGAAAATTGCAAAAATCAGGGGGTCCAGGCAAAATGGGTTGACAAGTCGGCGCGGAGTGCTAAGTTGGGGAGGTGGCTGTCGGGAGGATGCGTGGCCGGTAGCGGCCGTTGAAACCGCGGACGTGTCGGTCGAGGAGTTCATGGCATCGAGCGGTCGGGAGGATGCGTGGCCGGTAGCGGCCGTTGAAACTTCGCCTTGAGGGTCGGGTTGCTGGCGAGCATCCGGTCGGGAGGATGCGTGGCCGGTAGCGGCCGTTGAAACCCCACACCCGGAGGCGGCGTGGATGCCATCTCCACCGCGTCGGGAGGATGCGTGGCCGGTAGCGGCCGTTGAAACTCGGATTCTCCTGCGAGAACTCCGAGGGAAGCTCGGTCGGGAGGATGCGTGGCCGGTAGCGGCCGTTGAAACAACTTCGTCTGGTCCTCGTCGGACGTGACGAGACTCGGTCGGGAGGATGCGTGGCCGGTAGCGGCCGTTGAAACCGA
>JACPWG010000186.1 GCA_016197205.1 Planctomycetota bacterium | reverse complement strand
TGCCCGGACGGCTTGAGGAGCACTACGATTTCTGCGGCTCCAGGGCCGCTGCGCGACGGGAGATGGTGCGTCCCGGAGGGGCGGACATGGGGCGGCGGGGAATCGCGGACGGCGTAGGGGGCCCCTACGTCTGAATCACAGTTGTGACGAGGTAGCCTTGCGCGCGCGATACCTGGTGGCGTATGATGTGTCGGACGCGAAGCGATTGCGCCGGATGCACCGGACGATGCGCGGCTTCGGCGAGTCGCTGCAGTTCTCGGTGTTCCTCTGCGACCTCTCCGAGCACGAGCGAGTGTTGTTGCGCTCGGCGGTGACCGAGGTCATGAAGATGGACGAGGACCGGCTGCTGATCGTGAACCTGGGCCCGGCGGACGGCCGGGGCGGTGAGTGTCTCGAAGTGATGGGCCGTCAGCATCCGCCGGAGGAGATCGGCGCGGTGGTGGTGTGATCCCAGGCCAACGGTTGCGGCGCGTTGCCCGGCCGTGCGAGCGTCGGAGTGGCGCGCGACTCCAAGGGGTTGCTCGCGAGTGGAACACCAGGGTCTATTGGAGGATACGGAATGGGGGACGACCAGTCCAGCAGTTCCCGACGGTGGTCCCGGCACGCGCTCGAATTCGCCGCCCGTAGCCAAACCTCACAGCGGGGTTGCGTGCGGGCGCTCTCCACGGCCGCGAGGCCGTGGCCCCATTGAAGCGCGCCTCCGCCGTTCTCACCACGTCCTACGTCGCGTGCTCTCCACGGCCGCGAGGCCGTGGCCCCATTGAAGCTTCGTGCGGGAGTGGGTGCTCCTTCACCCGGACATGCTCTCCACGGCCGCGAGGCCGTGGCCCCATTGAAGCCCGGCCGAGGCGACGTTCGGCGTCGTCCTTAGCCTTCTCTCCACGGCCGCGAGGCCGTGGCCCCATTGAAGCAGCCCGAGCCGCTCTACGTATTTGCTCCCCTCGCAGGCTCTCCACGGCCGCGAGGCCGTGGCCCCATTGAAGCGATGCAGGCACCCCCCATGGGGCTCAAGTCCGGTCGGCTCTCCACGGCCGCGAGGCCGTGGCCCCATTGAAGCGGGTCGAGGTCAAGCTCCGGCATCACGATCTTAGCTCTCTCCACGGCCGCGAGGCCGTGGCCCCATTGAAGCTGCGAGAGCATCGGGAACACCTGCCCCTCGGCTCCCTCTCCACGGCCGCGAGGCCGTGGCCCCATTGAAGCGGATTTCCTGAAACCAAACCTTGCCTTCTGGTCGGCCTCTCCACGGCCGCGAGGCCGTGGCCCCATTGAAGCAGGCGGCAGTTGTTCGTTGAATTCTCCCGAAGCCGACTCTCCACGGCCGCGAGGCCGTGGCCCCATTGAAGCGACGCGGAGGGGCGGTCCCTCCTCATCCATCTCGACTCTCCACGGCCGCGAGGCCGTGGCCCCATTGAAGCGGGGGCGACCATCTCCTTCCTTGCTTGGCGAGAGCGTCGCCGTCTTCACCTGCCGCCGCGCGCCAGCAGCTCCGCCTTCCGCGCTTCCAGCGCAACCACCTCTCTCTTCAGCCGCTTCAGCTCGCGTTGAATCCGCTCCAGCTCGTTCTTGTTCTTCTGATCCGCCAGGTACGTGGACCCGTGCCTCTTTTTGACCAGCGCCTCGACCTCACGGCGAAGAAGCCGCAGGATGGGGTTCCCGAAGATGGAGCCGGGCCGGTAGTGGAGCTTGCCGCCTCGGATCGCCGCGACGATCTCGTCCCGCGTCAGCCTGAATTCCTTGTGCGCGGTATTGTCGCTGAGGGTAGCTCCCTTGCGCCCCCATTCGTCATCGCGATCACCCATCGGTCCCTCCTCCTCACTTGTCGTGTCCGCATCGGAAGCGTCAGCGCTGGAACCGCGATCGGTTCACATCGGAGTGGGGTCGGCTCTCCGGCACGTCGGGCAGGCCGGCCAAAAAAATGACCTCCCGCTGGTGGTTCACGTAGCCCTCGAACACGAAATCGTTCCAGTAGGTGCGCGAGGGACCGTACTTCAGGTGGGACTCGTACGCGTCCAGGCGCGCTTGCGGGGGCGCCGCAGGGAGGGTGCGGTGGAAGTAGGCCTCCCACTCGGCCAGACCGGGCTGGAGGAGGACGTAGGGCGTCGTAAAGACGAGGTGTTCGACGATGCCGGGCGCGGGTGGCGGGAGCACCCGCACGTACCATAGCTCGCCCGCCCGGCCGGAGTAGCCTGCGGGGACGAGCGCGCGGCACGCGGCGCCGGTCACGACCTCTCGCAGGGAGACGAGGTTGCCCGCGCAGCCCTCGTGGACGTACAGGCCCATCCGGGCATCCTGCAGCATCCGCACCAGTCGAAGCAGCTCGTCGTCCATGCCGAACGCCGCGCCGAGTTCGAGCATGCACGTGCCCAGCGTTTCCCTTCCAGCACCGACGCACGCGTCGAAGAAGGCCCAACTGACGAAATAGGAAGAGGTGAGCGGGCTGCATGGGGGCCCACCCGTGCCGTACAGGTCTTCGGCGCGCGTGACGAGCTCGGCGAACTCCGCCATCTCGTCGAGCGTGGTGATCTGCTCCGATAGGATGGATACCCGGTTCTGGGCGAAGACGTAGGGGGCGTGAGCGGGATGAAGGTCGGCCAAAGACTCCTTGGAAACTCCCGTCTTCCGCAGTTCCGCCAGCACGGCTCGGCGCACCTGGGCCGCGCCGCGGTCCACGCCTTCGCCGTGGATGCGGCCGCGGAGGGCCTCCACGAGCTTGCTGCCGACGGGGTGGTCGCGTTCCTTCCCGGGAGGCCCGGCCGTGCTGCGCTCCGGGTTGGACGGGCTCCCTGAAGGATGGCGAACGGGCAACCTCACCGGGTCGCCGTGTTTCCGCTGCTTCCCCACGGTCCGTCCTCGGATCCAAAACCCGATTCCTCAGGAACCGCCGGATTTCCAGGACGGGCCGGCGGTCGTTCGTGCGGCAGCAGGCCCCGGTGTTTCCTTGGGGCGCCCGTGGTGGGAGCTTACCCGCCGTCGGCCGCCAGGCCGGACTCCCTCAAGGCGCGGGCGAGGAGGTCGGCGACCCCGGAAATGGTTGCCATCCGCTCGAGGTAGGCACGGTCGAGGCCCGCTCCCTTGACCTTCAGCACGCCGAGCACGTCGCGCCACTGCCGATCCGAAACGTAGTCGCCCTTCCGATACCAGTCCAGCTTCCTCAGGACGATCACCTCCGCGGAGGTGAAGTACACGCGTCTCTCGGGGTCCGGGACCAGGAGTTCCTGCCGCCGCCGCTCCAGTTGGTCCCGGTCTAACGGACGGTCCCCCGGAATGAAGACGTCCACCTTCCGGAACAGCTTGAGGTGGATCGCACTGAAGGAGGATCGGAACCGGAGCGCCTCCCGCAGCGATTCTTCGGCGACGTAAAAGTTGCGCGCCAACTCAGCGACAAGCGGCGCTACCTGGTCGGGTCGCAGGTCCGCGATGAGATCGGCGTCCGCGGTGGCCCTGGGCTCGCCGTGGACGCTACTGGCCAAGGACCCCCCGACGGCATAGGGAATCGCCAGAAGCTCCAGAGCATCGATGACGAGGAGCACAACCTGAACAGGCTCCGTCGTCATCTCAATAGCCCCGAGTCGCCGGGTCCCAGCCAAACACCTTCAGCATGGTTTCCCGCCCCAGACGGAGCGCCCCAAGGCGAAGCCTCAACTCCTCGTCGGTCGCCTCAGGGTGACGGGACCGGATCCCGATGAGGCTGAGCTCGTCGCAAAAGCGGCTGTCCTCCGCGATCCGCCTCGCCTTCTCCCAGGGCTGCATCCGGCGGTAGGCCTCGAAGAGCATCCGCTCGACATCGTAACTCGTGTCCTCGGACTGCGTCTTGTACCCCGGCGGGGGGATGTCCCTCCCCGGCAGGCCAGGTTTGCCGTCCATGCCTTGCACCTGAAGCTTGAACCTTCGCGAGTCGGGCGTCGGCGCGATTGTCGAGGGAGCTCCGAAGTCAAATCTGAGCCGGCAGGAGGACCTTCTCGGGCCGCTCTCTCACGATCGAGCTGCTGTCTCCCACGACCGAAACACCCGGGGCGCGGCGTCGAGCACGCCCCTGGATCGACGGTGCACGAGCGATCCGTAGATCGATCGGGCTGGGCGCCGAGGCCGGCCGCGCCTCGCCTGCTCGCGATCCTACTCCGGAGTTTGGCCGATTGCAAGAGCAGACCGGTCGCTCTCCGCCACCGGGGCCGGCCGGCGCATGGGCCGCGCCGGCCGCGAGCTGGACCGGCGACGACCGCGAAGACGGAGCGCCGGCCCGCGCGACGCCCCGGAACTCTATTCTCACCCGCACCCTCGCGTCGAGACCGACCGCCCCCGCCCGACTACCCCCGCCCCTACGGCCCCGCGAAGTACGCCTCCGCCCCGCCGCCCGGCGCGCCGCCGGCCGGGGTCCACGAGGACCACCCCCCCCAGCCGCCCGCGTTCTTCGCACGCACCCACCAGCGGTACCACATCTTCTTTTTTTACGGCCAGAGCTTCGTGCTCGTCGCGCCGAGGCCGGTCGACCAGGTCCTGACAACGAGGCCGACCCGCGGAACGTCGACGAACTTCGGTGTCCCCCAAGCGCCGCCTCGCCATTCCTGGACTCCCCGCCCGCAGGATGTAGCATGTGGACCTGCTCGTCGCGCATCACTGGTTGGTCGGGGACGTCGATGGTTGGTTTCCGAAGCTCGGGGCTGCCGTATGACGACCAGACGCATGGAACGCACCCGGGGCTACACCCCCTTCCTGGCGGAGCTCGCCGCTCTGTTCGAAGCGGCGCGCCGACAGGCCGCGCGCTCCGTGAACGCGATTCTCACTGCGACCTACTGGGAAGTCGGACGGCGGATCGTTGAGTACGAGCAAGCGGGCGAGAGCCGCGCCGAATATGGGGCTGCTCTGCTTGCCCGACTCTCGATAGATCTCACGCGGCGCTTCGGTCGAGGGTTTTCCGCCGACAACCTGGAGCTCATGCGCCTCCTGTATCAGGCGTATCCGTCGGAGCAGATTTCCGAGACAGTGTCGCGGAAATCGGGCGGCGCGTTCGCCCGCGCCGGAAAATCCGAGACGAGGTCTCGGAAATTGACCTTGGTTGAGGTTGCGGCGGCTCTCCCCTTGTCCTGGAGTCACTACGTCGTTCTCCTGAGGCGGTCCCGCTCGACGCAGGCGCGGGTCTTCTACCAATACGAGGCGCTCCGTGGTGGTTGGTCGGTACGCCAGCTTGAACGTCAAATCGATTCGCAATTCTACGAACGCGCGGCGCTCTCCCGTGACAAGGCCGCCATCCTCCGGAAGGGGGCACGACCAAGGGCGGGCGAGCGAGTGAGTCCGGAGGAGGAAATCAAAGACCCCTTCGTGCTCGAGTTCCTAGGGCTCAAAGACGAGTACTCGGAGACCGAGTTGGAGGATGCTCTCATCCGGCATCTGGAGGCCTTCCTTCTGGAGCTCGGCGGCGACTTTTCGTTCGTAGGGCGCCAGAAGCGTCTCCGAGTCGGCGGCGAGTGGTATCGGGTCGACCTGCTTTTCTTTCACCGCAGGCTGCGTTGCCTGGTCCTCCTCGACCTGAAGCTGGGCCGATTCACTCACGCCGATGCCGGACAGATGCACCTGTACCTCAACTACGCGAAGGAGCACTGGACTCGAGCGGGTGAGAACGCGCCGATCGGCCTGATCCTCTGCGCCGGCCGCGATGCCGCCGTCGCCCATTACGCACTCGGAGGGTCCGCGAACAAGGTGTTGGCTGCGGAGTACCGAACCGCGTTGCCGGACGAGGATTTGCTGGCGGAGGAACTGGCGAAGACACGCCGGGCGATCGAAGGGCGGCGCGCAGCCTACCGCTCGACACGTGCCCGCCGTCGCTGACGCGTTTGCGTAGGCCGGTCGCGTCGGCTGTGGCCTCTTCCCGTTCCCCCCCCCCTACGGCCCCGCGAAGTACGCCTCCGCCCCGCCGCCCGGCGCGCCCCCGGCCGGGGTCCACGAAGACCACGCGCCCCAACCGCCCGCGTTCTTCGCACGCACCCACCAGCGGTACCACGTCTTCTTTTTTTGCGGCCAGAGCTTCGTGCTCGTCGCGCCGAGGCCGGTCAACCAGGTCCCGTAGTACTTGTACGCCCCCGCGCCGTACACCTGGACGTAGACCTGGTACCCGGTGGCGTTCGCGACCGCATGCCACGAGAGGGTCATCGAAGAGCCCGAGACGTAGTTGCCCGGCTTCGGCCACGCGGGCGAGAGCACGGTCGGCGCGATCGGCGGCAGCGGCGGACCCGCGGCCGCTTGGAACGCGGCAAAAGACGGCTTCCGATTCGCCACGCCGAAACCGCCCGCCTCAAAGATCCCCCAACTCGCCACGCCGTCCCCGCTCGCGAAATCCCCGAGGCCGAACCAGAAGGCCGCGGCCACACGCGCGTCGGCCTTCAGCCCGTGGAACGCGTCGGTCAGTGCGTCCGCCTGCCCGGCGAGGCCGACGATGTCCGACTGCCAGCCGAACTCCGAGATCCACACGCGCTTCGCGGTCCCCGCCCCTTCGTAGGCCGTGCACGCGTTCCAGAAGGCGGTCACGTTTCCATCGACCGCGGCCGCGACGTGCGTCGAGTCCTGCGCGACGTAGACGTGATAGCCGAAGCCGTCGAGCGGGTACGAGCCCGTTTCCGCGTGGGTCCAGTCCCACGCCCAGACGTTCTTGCCGTACCAGTACGCGCCGCTTGCGTAGTCCGCCGCGGTCGTGCCGTCGAAGGAGAAGAGCGCCCCGCTCACGAGCGTCACCCGCCAGGCCGGGTCCGCCGCGTGGCCGTTGAACTGCTTGACGTTGAGGTAGACCTCCTGGAGGATGCGCGCGAACCACTTCGGATGGAGCTTCGAGGTCGTGCCGCCGGCCCAATCGTTGGGCTCGTTGTAGATTTCAAAGTGGCGGACGCGGTCCTTGAAGTGGTCGATCACCTGCACGCAGTGCGAGGCGAACCCCTGGATCCACGCCTCCGCGGCGCCGGGATCGGGGGAGGTCTCGGCGCGGAAGAGGTCACCGGGATCGTGATAGGTCTCGGCCCCAAGGAGCATGTAAACGCGCACGCCGCGGGAGCGGACGCCGTTGACGATGGCGTCGTACACGGCGAAGGTCGGCTCGGGGGTGGAGGACGGGCCGAGGATGTAGTTGATGCGGACCCAGCGCGCGTGGGTGGAGGCGAGGAGGTCCGGGTCGGTGTTCGGGCCGGCGTGGCCGGTCGACGTGTCGATGGGGGCCATCATGTCGATGCCGACTTCGGCGCCGGCCCAGGCGAACGGGGCCGCGAGGAAACAGCCGACGGCGGCGAGCAGGGCGAGCAAGGCGGGGCGGCGCGGGGAACCCAAGCGGAAACCTCCGATCGCGACTGGACGGACCTTCGGCGCGCACCAAGAGCGCCACTGAGCAGGCATCGCAAGGTTCGTGCCCTGGCGTACCGGCGCGCGAGGCGGATGGCGCCGGCACGTCGGGACGGGGGTTGTGGGGGAGGCGCGCGTGAAGAACGCCGGGGAAAGGTGGGTGGGCTGACGTCAGGCGCAGCCGGCGAGCGTTCCGGCGCGAAACGGCGCTGCAACGACCGCTTTACATGAACGACCCGACGACGGGCGAAGCGCGATGGCCTCGGACCGGTCCCTTGAGCCGAACCCGACGCCGATCGCTGTTCGCCGGCGTTTTCTCGAGTCGTTGTCCCGACGCGGTGGAGCCGCAAGCAACAGCTCGACCCTCCTTCGCTCGCTGTGGCGAGCTACGGAGGGTAGTCTCTCAGCCTGCCGAATTCCTTTCCGCGACGGAAAGGAATTCGGCGCTGAGAGACTACATGTCGGGGATGCGGCCGCAGCCGTGGCCGGAGGGGCAGGAGACGTCGTTGCCGAAGGGAAAGAGCCCGGTGCTCGTGTACGGGTCGAGGGAGCAGTGTTCGAGGCAATACCAGGCCTTGCACTTGGGGCAGCAGATGGGCTGGTCCGGCGCCTTCGAGCGGTAGTACAGGGTCGTGTGATTGAAGAAGCCCTTGTCGAACGCGGCCGGTGGCCGGCGGACGCCGGTCCAGGTGCGCTTGCAAACCGCGCACTGGGTCGTGCTCTTCGGTCCCTCGTCGGCCGGGTCCGCGCCCATGGGCTCCACCTCGCGTCAGGCCATGATTCTCATGCCGAGCGCGGACGCCATCAAGTGCGCCGCCAGCTCCGCGGTCTGGTTCTGGTGGTCGAGGATCGGATTGACCTCCGCCATCTCCATGGACGTCACCACGCGTGCCTCGGCCACGAGCTCCATCGCCAGGTGCGCCTCGCGGAACGTGATCCCGCCGCGCACGGGCGTGCCGACGCCGGGCGCCTCGCGCGGGTCCACGACGTCCATGTCGAAGCTCAGGTGCACGCCGTCCGCCCCGCGCATCTCGTCGAGCGCGCGGCCGACCACGTCCTTCATGCCGTACTTGTCCACTTCGTGCATCGTGTAGACGTGGACGCCGGAGGCCCGCAGCAGGCGCTGCTCTCCGGGGTCGAGACTCCGGGCGCCGATGAGCACGCACCGGCGGGGGCTGAGCCGCGAGGCGGGCAGCGGGTTTTGCGTCAGCTCGGGCGCGCCCATGCCCAACGACGAAGCGAAGGACATCCCGTGGATGTTGCCCGACGGCGTCGTCTCGGCGGTGTTGAAGTCTCCGTGCGCGTCGAACCAGAGCACGCCGCAGTCGCGCTTCACGCGGGTCACGCCCCAGAGCGTGCCGACGGCGATCGAGTGGTCTCCGCCGAGCACGAGCGGGAAGCACCCCTCGCGCAGCGCCTTCTCGACCGCGTCCGCGCACACGCGGGAAAAAGCCACGATCTCAGGGAGATACCGCAGCTTCGAGTCCCGGACCGCCTGGGTCTCCGGGATCGCGACCTCCATGTCCCCGGCATCGTCGACCTCGTGGCCGAGGCTGCGGAGCTTTTCCTGAAGCTGGGCATAGCGGATCGCGCTCGGCCCCATGTCCACGCCGCGCCGGCCCGCGCCCAGGTCCACCGGCACGCCGATGATCCGGATCTTCATGGCTCCCCACCGTTCGGCTTCACGACGACTGTTCAAGCGGTCGAAGCGCCTGCGCGCACACCTGAAGGGACGAGCCACCGAATTCGCCGAAGACACCGAACGACCCGTCGTGGAATTCGGCGTCTTCGGTGGCTATGCGCCCGCGCAAAAATAACTGTGCAGACTCAGTCCTCGAGGCTCCTGGGGGCGCGGCCCTCTGGGCCGCGCTGCGCGGGCCGGAGGCCCGCGCCCCCAGGCATCGGTCGATCCACGAATATGTAAAGTAATTCTTGCGCGGGCGCTATTCCTTCGTTTTTGACTTTCGGGCGCGAGCCGAACTCGGAGTATCGTCCTTGCGCCGAAAGCGCCGTCACTCGATGTTCTTGTGTCGCCGGCGCATTTCCTGCTCCTTCACGCCCAGCCGGTCCCGCAGGCTCAGGATGAGGGAGTCGAGATACAAGAGCAGCGTCTGTTCGAAAAGCGTTCGCTGCGGCTGGATGGTGCGGACCAGCCCCTTGCCGTTCGCGCCGGGCGTGCCCGCCGGCAAATGAATCAGGAGATCCGCGAAGTCCCCGCCGCGTCCGTCAGGCGCCGCGGTGAGGAGCACCACCGCCGCGTCCGCTTCGTGCGCCGCGGCCATCACGTCGATCGTCACGCGCGTCTCGCCCGAACCCGAGCACGCGAGGAGGACGTCCCCCGGGCCGATCCGCGGGGTCGTGATCTCCTCGGCGACGTGCACGAGCAGCCCCAGGTGCATGAGGCGCTGGGCGAAGGCCTTCACCATGAGGCCGCTCCGACCTTGGCCCGCGACGAAGACGCGACGCGCCTTCACGAGTCGTCGCAGGAGCTCGAGCGTGTCGTCCGGATTCACGCGCGAGATGACCGACCGGACTTCCCGCAGGATCGCGGGATAGTAGAGCTTCGGTCGCCCGGGCATCAGGGGTTCCTCTCGGTTCAGCGGGTGGCGACGGCCGGCAGGACGGCCGCCAGGGCCTCGGCCAGGGTGGAGACGGCGAGCACGCGGACCCTCGGCCGCTCGCTGGGGTCGAGGATGACCTCGTCCTCGTTGCCGACCGGGAGCACGATCCGCCGGACGCCCAGCTCCGCCGCCGCGCGGATGCGTTCCGCGGCGCGCGGGACCGGCAGGACCTCGCCGTGGATCGTGAGGTCGCCGAGGAAGACCTGCGACGCGTCCACCGGCGCGCGGCGCAGGGCCGAAACCGCGGCGACCGCGACGGCGAGGCCGTTGCCCGATTCGTCCAGGCCCGGGTGCGCGTGCAGCGGCTGCGCGAGCAGGTCGAGGTCGGCCGCGTCCGCGTCGCCCGCGCGCGCGAGCACGGCGCGGAGAGCGACGAGCGCGTCCAGGTAGCGCCGCTCGGAGGCGGGGCCGGCTGCGCCGCAAACGATCGGGCGCCCGGCGCCGGGGGCTGCCGCCCGCAGGGCCTCCGCGCCGAGGGCCACGACGACCGCGGTCCCCCCCGCGAGCACCGCCGTGCCGAGGGTGCGACCGACCCGTTCGCCCTCGGGCGGCACGGTGACCAGCCCCTTCGCGGAGGCGATCTCGATCCGGCCGAGCTGCGCCTCCAGCGGCCGCGCCGTCGCCCGTGCCAGTCGCACGTCCTCGGCCTCGACCGTCTGCGCGCGTCGGCCGCGCGCCACGTCCCCGGCCGCGCGCACCAGTCCGCCCAGCTCGCGCAGCCGCACCGTCAAGCGGCCGTCCCGACCGGCACGGCGCCGCGCCTCTTCGATGAGCGCCTCGACGGCCCCGCGGTCGAAGTGCGGGATCTTTCCGTCGTGGCGGACCTCCTGCGCCACGAACTGCGCCAGGCGCGCGCGGTTGGCGGGCGTGTCGGGCATGTCGCTCGCCGTGTGGACTTCGTAGCCGTAGCCGCGCAGGCGGGAGCGGAGGGCGGGGTGCATGCGTTCCACGTCCTGGAGGTTGCCGGCCAGGACGAGGACGAAGTCGCAGGGGACGGGGCCGGTGCGGACCATCGCGCCGGAGGAGCCCGCGCTGCGGCCCGTGATGGGGAGCGCGCGGTCCTGGATGGCGGTGAGGAGGCTTTGCTGCGACTCCATCTCGAGCGTGGCGACTTCGTCGATGAAGAGGACGCCGCGGTGGGCGCGGTGGGCCGCGCCGGCCTCGATCAGCTCGTGGGGGGGCGACTCGACGCCGCCGGACTGGAAGGGGTCGTGGCGGACGTCGCCGAGGAGGGCGCCCATGTGGCACCCGGTCGCGTCGACGAAGGGCGCGGACGTGCGGCGTGCGTTGGCGACCAGGAGCTTCGGGACGGGGATAGCCGAGGCGGGTCGAACCAGGCGGCGCAATGCGACGAGGAGGATGCCGAAGACGAGTCCGCCGAGGAGATACACGGGGGAGCTGTTCTTCACCGTGAACCAGAGGGAGAGGAGCGCGGTGGCGGCGAGCGCGGCGCCGTAGACGAACTGCGAGGAGGCCTCGGCCTTGCGGCGCGTAAGGCGGGCTTCCCGGACGAGGGCCTCCCCTTCGCCGGCCTGGACCGCGCGCACGGTCGGGAGGTTGTGGTCCTCCTCGCCGGGTTCGACGACGAGGTCCTGGAGGCCTTCCGCGGGAAGGAGCTCGGAGAGGGCGGAGGCGAGGAGACTCTTGCCGGTGCCGGGCTCGCCGATGAGGAGGAGAAACCTTCGCTGCTCGGCGCAGCGTCGGACGAGAGCGACGGCCTCGTCCTGCCCCACGACCTGCTCGAGGAGGCGCTCGGGGACGGGGATGTCGGCGGTGGTCCGGAAATCCACGGGGCCTCGCGAAAAAAAATGCCGGCAACTTGCCGGAAACGCGCATTATACAAGGCCGCGCGGACGGCTGTCAACGGGCGCGGGGACGGGCTGGGACGCGAGCGGGGGTGGGGAGTGGGGCGTGCTCGTAGGGTGTGCAAAGCGCAGTCAGAAGAGGGACGGCTGGGCGGGGGCCGCGGGGGGGCGGGCGCCCATGTGCTGGTAGGCGAGCTCCGTCGCCATCCGCCCGCGGGGGGTCTTCCGCAGGAACCCCTGCTGGATCAGGTAGGGCTCGTACACGTCTTCGATGGTGTCCTCCTCCTCGCCGACCGCGACCGCGACCGTCTTGAGACCTACGGGCCCGCCCGCGCCGTGCAGCATGAGCGTGTCGAGGATCTTCCGGTCCATCGCGTCCAGGCCCCGCTCGTCCACGCCAAGCATCCCGAGCCCCTTGTCCGCCACCGCCACCGAAATCACGTTGCCCGCCTCCACCTGCGCAAGGTCGCGGATTCGACGCAGGTACCGGTTCGCGAGCCGTGGCGTCCCGCGTGACCGGCGCGCGATCCGCTCCGTCCCCTCCGGCTCGATCTTCACGCCGAGCAGGTTCGCCGAGCGGTTGATGACCTTCGCCAGGTCCTCCCAGGGGTAGGGCTCCAAGCGCTCGACCACGCCGAAGCGCGAGCGGAACGGCCCGGTCAGCAGGCCCTCGCGAGTCGTGGCGCCGATGAGGGTGAAGCGCGGAAGCGTGAGGTTGACGCTGCGAGCGTGGGGTCCCTGGTCGATGACGATGGAGATCGCGTAGTCCTCCATCGCGGAGTACAGGTACTCCGCCACTGGCGCGGGGAGCCGGTGGATCTCGTCGATGAAGAGGACTTCGCCCTCCTCGAGGTTCGTCAGGATGCCGGCGAGGTCGCCGGCGCGATCCAGCGCCGGGCCCGAGGTGGCCCGGAACTTCCCCCCCATCTCGTTCGCGACCAGGGCGGCAAGCGTGGTCTTGCCGAGCCCCGGTTGGCCGCTGAAAAGGACGTGATCGAGCGCTTCCTTCCGCTTCCGCGCTGCGCCGATGTAGACCTTCAGGTTTTCCACGACGCGGCGCTGCCCCACGAAGTCATCGAACTTCGTCGGGCGCAGCGCTGCGTCGAGCTTGACGTCTTCTTCGTCGCGGTAGCGGTTCTTCCCGGGCATCCGCGCCTCCAGGTTGAACCCGGCCCGGCCTTAGTACCGCCCCACGCAATTGGGTGACCCATTTTCGCGGCGATTTTGGCCGCGCGCGTCGTTGCGCTCGCTCGCCGTAGTTCTCCGTTACTACGCCTCGCTCGCGCGCCTAGCGGGCGGCCAAACTTGCCTTCGCCCATTGGTCACCGACTTCCGTGGAGCGGTACCTAGGCAATTTTTGTGCGGGATCGGAAAGCCGCGGCCCCCTGCCGGCAGGGGGCGCGGCCGATGAGTCGCTAGCCCTTCTTGGGCGCGGCAGCCGCAGCCGCGGGCGCCGCGGCAGCCACCGGAGCGGCGGCCGGGGTGGCCTTCGCGGCGACAGCCTCCGCCGGGGACCCTTCGAGGCCCGGGCGCTCCCACACCTTCTCCTTGACCTTCGTGGCCTTGCCGACGCGGTCGCGGAGGTAGTAGAGCTTGGCGCGGCGCACCTTGCCCTTCTTCTTGATGATGAGATCAACGACCTTCGGCGAGTGGCGCGGGAAGATCCGTTCCACGCCTTCGCCCTGCACGATCCGTCGGACCGTGAAGGTCTCGCGGAGGCCGCCGCCGCGCTTCTTGATCACCGTTCCGGAGAAGATCTGGATGCGCTCCTTGTCGCCTTCGGTGATCTTCACGTGCACGTCCACCGTGTCGCCGATGTCGAAGGCGAGTTGTTTCTTGCGGTGGTAGGTCTTTTCGAATTCGTCCAGCCGGTTCATGAGCGGTCTCCTGTTTGGGTGGCCGACGTATCGCGGTCTCCCTGCCCTTCAGGCCCGAGGAGGTCGCGTCGCATCTCTTTCGTTCGGCGGAGCGCCTGCTCGCGCCGCCATTCCAGGATCTTCGCGTGGTCCCCCGACACGAGGACCTCTGGGACGGTCATCCCGCGATACTCCCGCGGGCGCGTGTAGTGCGGGTAGTCCAGCATCCCGGCGCTGAACGACTCCTCCTCCAGCGAGGCCGGGTCGCCCACGACGCCGGGGAGCAGGCGAATCACCGAATCGAGGATCGCCATGGCGGGGATCTCCCCGCCGGTCAGGACGTAGTCGCCGATCGAGACCTCTTCGAACGGAAGCCCCAGGCGAATCCTCTCGTCGAAGCCCTCATAGTGGCCGCAGAGGAGGAGGAGGGCCTTCTCTCGCGCGAATTCCCGGGCCAGGGCCTGGTCGTAGCGGCGTCCCTGCGGAGAGAGCACGACCTTCCGAACGCCGACCGCGCCCCCCATCTCCTCGATCACCGCCTCGTAGGCGCGGAAGACCGGGTCCGGCGCGAGCACCATCCCGGGTCCGCCGCCGAAGGGCCGGTCGTCGACCTTCCGGTGCGGGTCGAGAGTGTGGTCGCGCAGGTTGTGGAGATGGATCGAGACGAGGCCCTTCTCCTGGGCGATCTTGAGGATGCTCTCGCTGAGCGCCCCCTCGAACATCGAAGGGAAGAGCGTGATGACGTCGAAGCGCATGGCCCGGCCGCCTCTGGGCCCGGGGGGGCCCGTCCCCGGGCGAAATCGGAAAGCGCAGATTTTAGCGGCGCACGCCGTCCTGTCAAGCCCTTTCGGCGGACATCGAACCCCGGGGCTCGGCTACCGCCGAAAAACTCGCCGCCGAAAACACCGAAGATACGAGCTCGAGGAGGGCGCAAGGGGTCTGAAGAGCCGCCGAAAACGGGGACGAGCCACCGAAGACGCCGAAGACACCGAAAGCACGATGCCGTGTCAGGCGGGAACGAGGGAGAGAAGCCGCCGAAAACGGGGACGAGCCACCGAAGACGCCGAAGACACCGAAAACACGATGCCGCGCCAGGCGGGAACGAGGGAGAGAAGCCGCTGAAAACGGGGACGAGCCACCGAAGACGCCGAAGACACCGAAAACACGATGCCGCGTCAGGCGGGAACGAGGGAGAGAAGCCGCCGAAAACGGGGACGAGCCACCGAAGACGCCGAAGACACCGAAAGCACGATGCCGCGCCAGGCGGGAACGAGGGAGAGAAGCCGCCGAAAACGGGGACGAGCCACCGAAGACGCCGAAGACACCGAAAACACGATGCCGCGTCAGGCGGGAACGAGGGAGAGAAGCCGCCGAAAAAGGGGACGAGTCACCGAAGACGCCGAATTCTACATGGATGGCCTGAACGCTCTTGGCGTCGTTACCCTCTTCCGTGGCTCGTTCGGTGTTTTTTTTGGGTTTGGTAGCCTTCGGCGTCGTTTCGGTGTTTTCAGCGTCTTCGGTGGCTCGTCTATTTCGTCTTTGGGTTAGGTGTCCACTTCCGACCCCTCCGCTGCTGCGGTGGCCGCTCGTCCTTCGGTGGCTCCGCCCCCAGCGGGAACACCTCGTAGCGCAGCAGCCTGCACTCGATCGTCCCGTTCAGCAGCTTGACCTGCTTCGTGGCCCTCATCCCCAGGAATCGCGTGAGCGAAGCATTCCCGGAAAGGACCCACGCCGTCGCGCCCGGGAAACGTCGAAAAGCGCCGCCGAGTTTCCGGTACAGCTCCGGCAGATCCGTCTCCGCATCCAAGCGTTCGCCATACGGCGGGTTGAGGACCATCATGCGCAGGGGCGCCTCGGCGGCGAACTCCCCGACGTCCGCGACGGTGAATCGCACGAGCGGCTCGACGCCCGCCGCGCGTGCGGCCTGGCGGGCGAGGTCCAGCGCGCCGGCGTGGTGATCCGAGGCGTAAAGCGGGAAGGGCAGCTCGGGGAGGGCCAGCGCACGGGCCTCTGCGCGCGCGGTCGACCACGCCGCGGCGTCGAAGTCGGGCCACCCTTCGAAGGGAAAGCGGGTGCGGAGCAGCCCGGGCGCCCTGCGCGCGGCGAGCATCGCCGCCTCGATCGGGAGCGTGCCCGAGCCGCACATCGGGTCCGCCAGCGCCGAGGCGCGGTCCCAGCGGGTGAGGTAGAGGATGCCCGCGGCGAGCGCCTCGTTGAGCGGGGAGCGGACCATGGCCCCACGGTAGCCGCGCTTGTGCAGCGTCGTTCCGGAAGTGTCGAGCGAGAGCGTCGCGCGATTGCGATGCACGTACAAATGGAGGGGCAGGTCGGCGGCCTGCGTGTCGACGTTCGGCCGGCTGCCGGTCCGGTCGCGGAATTGGTCGACGATCGCGTCCTTGACCGTGAGCGCCGCGTACTTCGAGTGCGTGAGCGCGGAGTCTTGCACCCGGCAGTCCACGGAAAGGGTCTGTCGCCCGCTCATGTACCGGGACCAGTCGATGGAGCGCACGGCTTCGTAGAGGGCCTTGGGGTCCGGCGTGTCGGCCTTCAGGACGGGTTCCAGCACGCGGATGGCGGCGCGCAGCCAGAGATTCGCCCGGTAGCGCATGCCGGCGTCGGCCATGCAGCGGACGCCGGTCCCGAGAAGCTGCCGGTCCGTGGCGCCAAGAGCGGCGAGTTCGCCCGCGACCACGCCGTCGAGCCCGGGTGGGCAGGCGACGAAGTACTCGCGCGCGGCGTCCTTCGGGCGCGGGACCGGAGTGTCGCCGTCCGTCGGTTGCGTCATCCGAGGAGCCCTCGGAGCCGGCCCCAGAGGCCCTTCTCGGCGCCGGGAGCCGCCTCGGTGGCCGGCTCCGCCGCCCCCGCGCGCGACGGTTCGACGGCGGGCAGGAGCGCGGACAGTCGCGCCTCGGCCGCGGCCAGCTCGTCGAGGACGCGCCGGTAGCGCTCCAGCTCCTGCCGCTCGGTGCCGGCCTCCTTCTTCGCCTTCAGGGCGGCCAGCGCCTTGGACACGAACTCGAAGTGCTCGGCGAAGGCCCGTTCGACCTCGCCCCGCAGCCGCGTGGACAGCGGCAGCACCGTGTCCCGTTCGATCTCGTCGAAGCGCGCCCGCAGCCGATCGCTCACGCGCGCGGCAAGGACCTCGCGGATCGGCCGGCCCTTGAACCGCGCGAGAAGGCCCGCCAGCATGCCGGTCAGGAGCCGGACCTTGGCGCGGAGCGCGAAGCGCGCGCCCACGCCGAGCGCGCAGCCGGCGAGGAAGCCGAGGATCGTGACGGAGACGAACAGCCCCAGCACCGCCCGCGTGAGGACGCCGCCGGCGAGGGCGGCGGCCAGGGTCACCAGCACGTTGGCGTAGAGGTCGAGGTTCGTGGCGGGGACCAGCTCCCGGACGGTCAGCGCGGGCCACCTGCGTTCCGCGGAGAGCCGGGCGAAAAGGAGGGTGTTCCCGACCGATTCGCGCGCGCGCTTTTCCGCCTCCGCCACGAGGTCGCCGACGCCGGCGGCGAACGTGCGCCACTCGAGGGCGACCGCCTGGTTGAAGGGATCGAGCGCGGCCTTCGCGTCCGCGCGGTGATCGTGCGACAGAGAGAACTCGTTGACGTCGCCGAGCCGCGCGAGGAGCCCGTCGGTCGTCTTCTTGCCCAGCTCGTCCGCGACGCGCACACGGAACCGGCGGAAGCCTTCGGTGACCTCGACCGCGGCGCGGTTGGCGATCGACTCGCGGCGCTCACGCGCGTCGTCGCGCCGGCGCTCGTTCGCGAGAATCTCCCCCTCGATCGCCGCGACGCCGCGTTCGAGCAGGGCCTTGCGGCCTTCGCAGAGGGCGGCCAGCTCGCGCAGGGCGAGCCGGCCCTGCCGTCCCCACGCGTCGAGGAGCAGGCGGCCCCGGTCGGCGCCCAGGAAGGCGTGGAGCCCGCGCTTGAAGAGCGGGAAGCGCGAGGCCTCCAGGTCGCGCCGCAGCGCGTCGACGGGCTTCGCGGCTTCCACCCTCGCGCGCGCCCCATCCCCACCCTCGTCCGCCGCCTCCGCGAGCGCGGCGACCGCGGTCCAGCCCGTCTTCGCGTCGAGCGAGCAAAGCTTCAGGCCGAGGTCGGCCTTGACCCGGGCCAGCGCCGCCTCGTCCCGCTCGTCGCTCGCGCGACGCAGCGTCGCGGTGAGTTCCTTCCTTTGCCGCTCCGACCGCGCGGGTCCGGGCAGGAGCCCCAGCCGGAGGACGTTTTCGAGCGTCTGGCACTCGAGCGGGACCCAGTCCGCCAGCTTGTCGGCGGGGAGGTTCTGCACCAGGAAGATGTGCGCGACCGAGTCCTTCACGCGCTCGTAGAAGCGCAGCTCCTCGAGGCCGAAGGGCGGGTACTCGGACAGGACCACGGCGGCGCTCAGGTGCCGGACGAGGTCGATCGTGATCCGTTCATGCGCCTCGTTCACGGCCTGCAGACCCGGCGTGTCGACGTAGGTGATGTCGTCCGGGATGTCGAAGGTCGGCGCTTCGACGGAGACGGACTCGACGCCCTTTTCATTCTCGGGGTTCTGCCGCTCGTCGACGTACGACGCGAGCTTCGAGGGCGGGATCTCCTCCTCGTGCCCGTCGAGGAAGCGGACGCGCGTGCGCATGCGGGAGGCGCGCGCGGTGAACGTGAGGACGCCGGTGGTGACGCGGGTATTCACCGGAGAGCAGTCGCGCTCCGCGAGGGCGTTGAGGAGCGTGGACTTTCCCGACTTGAAGCGGCCGACGACGCCGACGAGGAAGCGGCTCTCCTCGAGGTCCTCCACGTAGTGCGCGAGATTGAGGAGGATGTTCCGTTCCGCGGGGCCGAGACTCGGCTCTTCGCGGATCACGGCCGGAGTGAGTTCGGTCGCGGCGTCGAAGCGACCCTCGAAGAGGCGGCGCGCCGCGAGCGACAGGACGGCGCGGGCCTCCTCGAGGAGGCGGGCGCGTACGCGCTGGAATTCCGCGACCGCGGGACTGCCGGCGGCGGGGTCGAGGACCGCGGCGCGGCGTCGGGCGAGCGTCCGTGAGGACTCCGCAGGGAGCGCCGCGGGTCGGCCGGCGGCGGGAACCGGGCTCGGGCTGGGGCTCATCGTGCCACTCCTGGAGGATCCGGGGCGAGTGCCCGATCCGCAGTCTACCCGGAGAGGCGGAAGGGATCAAGCCGTGCGAGCGCGAATCCGCTTGCCTGGGGTCCAGGGGCGGGGATAATGCGCGAGCGGAAACGCCCGGCTTGCGGGCTCGATGGGTGGTCAGGGCATGGCGCGAGTCCGGGTTGCAGACCGTCGTCGGCCGCCTGCCGCAGGTGCGCCCCTTGTGGGCGCCCGAGCCTGGGCACTCGGCGTTGGACAGCGCCGGGTCGCCAACGGGTCGGGCACAAGGACCGCCGCTAGGTCCGAACCCCCGATGCGTGTCACCCACGCGCCGCCCGCTTTGAGTGTTGCAGGGGTCAGCGATCCCCAGGGGTGAAGCATGAGACCGGAGTCATGCCCCGAGCCGCGGACGCGGCGTGGCGTGGAGTGGGCCGCCGTCGCCCTTGCGATGTGCCTGCCGGCCACGGCCGCGTTCACGTACCTGGTGCTGCTCCCCGGCACGAGCTTCGCCCAGGGGCTCTACGCCCTCACCAAGCTCTTCCTCCTCGCGTGGCCGCTCGTCGCCGCGCTTGCGATCGAAAGGGTTCCGGGCTCCGCGCTGCGGCCGGACCTCGCCGCCGCGGCGCGCGCTCTCCCGCTCGGTTTCGGCGTCGGCTGCGTCCTCGCCGGCGGCATCCTTGCGACTTTTTTTCTTTCGCCGCTCGGCGCGTACCTTTCGACCTTCACGCCGGTGGTTCGCGCGAAGGCCGCGGAGATGGGCCTCCGCGAGCACTACGTCGCCTTCGCCTGCTTCCTTGCCCTCGTGCACTCCCTGCTCGAAGAGTACTACTGGCGCTGGTACGTCTTCGGCCGTCTCGACCGGCTCGTGCCGACGCGAGTGGCCGTCCCGCTGGCGGCCGCGGCGTTCGCGGCCCATCACTACGTGCTCCTCGCGTCCTTTTTTCCCGCCGTCGCGACCGCGGCTTTCGGAACGGGCGTGGGGATCGGCGGCGCGCTGTGGTGCGGACTGGTTCGCCGGCAACGCAGCCTCGCCGGGGCCTGGGTTTCCCACGCGCTCGTCGACGCCGCCCTGCTTTTCATCGGGCATCGGCTGCTCGCGGGGTGACGCGCCGCCGCGCGCGCTCGTTGCCCGCGTCGTCGAGCACGACGGCCTCGATTTTCGTCCCGCCCAAGTCGATGCCGATGCGCATGCGCCCGTCCGAAGCTCGCAGGAAAGGGGGAGCGTGGCCGGCCGGTTGGTAGACGTTCACCACGGAGACACGGAGGCTTCACGGCGAACTTTTTCCCAGCTCCTCCTCCTCTCCGTGCCTCCGTGGTGAAGCGATCGATCGGGCACGCGAACGCTCGGACCGATTCTAGCCGCCCGCGCCGGGGCGAGGCAAGCGCGAATGCGCGGGGCGCAGGTCGCCGCCTGGGCGTGCCGATGGGTCCTGTCTCGTAGGGGCACGGCGTTGCCGTGCCCGCGTAGCGAGCCTCCGTGGTCGGCCTCGCGCGCCGGTCGCGGCGGTTTCCGTCCTGCGCCGGTCGAACCTTTTTCGACCCTGACCGTTTTCTTCTCGACCTCTTCACTCCGATGGAGCCGTCGCATGTCAGCCGCCACGCAAAACGGGCCTCTTTCCCAGCCCGCTCCCCGCCGCAGGCGACCTCCCCGGTCGTGAACCGTTCTCCGACTCTTTCACGACGCCCCGGGAGCTGCGAGGTTCCCGGGGCGTTTTTGTTTTCGCAGCTTCCGGCAGGCGGCGCCGCCCGGTAGGACGCGGCGTTCCGTGCTTTGGCCGAGGCCCGCTCCCTAGGGAGCACCAGACTGTTATCTGGAGGCAGGGGTTCGCCCCTGGGGTTCGACTCCCCGTACGCACCTGAACCGACGCGGGCGGCCGAAAACGGCTGCGTCCGGACGGCTTCGAGGCGAGCGACGACGGCAGCCCCCGCAAGCGCCGAGAGCGGCGCGCGGCGCCGCCGGTACGCGCCCGCCCCGCCGCGAGGGCGCGCCCGCGCCGGGGAAGGGCGCCCTCCCTCCGCCCTCACCGCAACGACCAGACCGTCGAAAGGAGGCGCCCATGCAGCGCGTGACCATCCAGGAATTCGAGAAGGGCGTGCTCTTTCGCAAGGGCCGCCTGATCGGCGTCCTCGGCCCCGGCGAGTACCGGATCTGGAAGCTCTGGCATCGCGAGCGCCTCGAGAAGCTCGACCTGCGCATCCGCACCCTCGTCATCGGTGGCCAGGAAATGATGACCTCGGACAAGGTCACGCTGCGCCTGAACGCCCTCGTGAAGTACCGGATCGAGGACGCCACCGCGGCCGTGGTCCGCGTGGAGAAGTGGGCGGAGCAGCTCTACGCGGACGCCCAGCTCGCGCTCCGCGGCGAGCTCGCGGCGCAGACGCTGGACGAACTCCTGGCCGCGAAGGGCACCCTCGGCGCCCGCGCGCGCGAGCTCCTCGCTCCAATCGCCGCCGAGTACGGCGTGCGGATCCTGGACCTCGGCCTCAAGGACGTGATCCTGCCGGGCGAGATGAAGTCCATCCTGAACCAGGTCATCGAGGCCCGGAAGCGGGCCGAGGCCGCCGTGATCGAGCGGCGCGAAGAGGTCTCGGCGATCCGGTCGCAGGTGAACACCGCCGACCTCTACGCGAAGAACCCGACGCTCATGCGCCTCAAGGAACTGGAGGCACTGCAGGGCATTCTGGGCGGGCCGGGCCGTACGTTCGTACTCGGGGCCGCGCAGGACTTGCTCGGCAACTTCCTCGGGCGCGTTGCGCCCGGGGCGCGGCCGGGCGGAAACGGCGGACCCGCCGACACGTCCGGCGGGGGGTAGGAGCCGCTCCGGGGTTTGATCCCCGGCCGCGGCGGGCGGGGAGGCGGCACGACGTAGGGGCGCCACGAAGGGTGGAGGCGCTCGAGCGCGGCGCGTGCAAACCTCGGGCGTCGCCGGAGGGGCGGGCGCAAGGCCCGCCCTTCCGGCGGAGGGGGACGCAGGGGGAACGCCATTCTCGCCGCTTGCGAAGCGGTTCCGGAACGGTCGGCCACGGGTCGGCGGGCTTGAACCGGGGGGAGTAGGGAGGAAGCGCCGAGACCGCTCCCTCACGGTCGCGGTTCCGAATTGGGGGACGCAAGGGACCACCTTGCGCGCGCTCAGTAGGTCGAGAGCACCCACGCCCGCCACTCGACTTCGCACTCTTCCGGGCTCTTGCCGAAGGCCGCTTTCCACGCCGTCAGCTGCGCCTTGCCGTCCTTCGGCGCTTCCTTCATCGTCGACAGGAACTTGAGGAAGGCCTCCTTCCGGGTCGCGAGCATCCAGTCGAGCATGCTCCAGCCCTTGAGCAGCAGGTCCCCCTGGATCGAATTGATCCCCGCGGTCAGCATCCGGTCCACCGCCGGGTCCTGCCCCTTCCGCACGGACTCCTTCATGGCCTGCTTCCAGTGCCCCGCGTCGCGCGGCATCTCTTCCTTGCCCCCGCCGCCCGTGGACTGCGTGATGCAGTGCGTCAGCGCCGAGCGCCGGAGCCGCACGGTGAACGTGTACGCCATGCTCTCGTACAGCCACGGCATGACGTTGTCCGCCCCCAGGGCCATGTAGTACTGGAAGAGCACGTGCACGGACATATGCACGGTGATGTCCGCCAACTCCTCCTTCGCAGCCCCCCCTTTCCAGCCCTCGAACCGGGGCGGCGAAAACTCCACCTGCCCGCCCCCCTTTTTCATGAAGTCCTTCTGCCCCGGGGAGCCGTCGGTCAGCTTGTCCACGTAGGCCTCGTGCTGGGACTTCGTGTCCAGCAGGAAGCCCGTGATCGGCTCCTCCACGACCGGGTGGTCGGCCGGCACTTCGAGGAGCGCATGGAAGTCGTCGAACGCGGCCTCGGCCAGCTTCATCCACTCCTTCACGTCGTCCTGGCCGAACGCCGCCTGCAGGACGAAATGCGCCCCCTTGCGCTTCGCCAGCGGGAACCCGAGCTTCTTCTCGTCCTCGGAGGGTTGCGCGATTTCCTCCCCCTCCTTGGCGCCTGCAACCTTTTTTTTCATCGCGTCCGCGGCGGCCCGGTCGTCCGCGGAGACCCACTTGTCCCCCTCCTTCTTAAAGCCCAAGGCCTCCCTCGCCTTCGCGTGGTCGGGCGCGAACCCGAGCGCCTCGCGCCAGGCCCCCTTGGCCTCTTCCTCCAGCTTCCGCTCGCGGCACCATTTGCCCAGCTCGAAAAATTCGTCCGCGATTTTCGGGTAGGTCTTTCGGGTGCGGTCGTTGTAGTCCGAGGTGAGGTTGTTGACCTCGTTGGCCGGGCACTCGTTCTTGCGCTTGGCCGTCCCGCTCGGCTTCTCCTCCCAGCCGGCGGCGGTCTTCTTGTAGCCGAGCCGTTCATGCGCTTTCGCGTTCGTCGGGTCGAGCTTCAGCGCCAGCTCGTACTCTAACGCGGCGACTTCGTAGAGCTTCTTCCCGTAGCAGAACTCCGCCGCCGCCACGCGCGCGGAGGCCGCGTCCCTGGACCTGTCCCGCAGCCGCGACTCGTAGGACTGCCGCAGCTTCTCCTCCGGGGTCGGGGTCTTCGGCGGGTCGTCCCCCCATGCGCGGGAAAGCGCCGCGAGGGCCAGCAGCGCGACGGCAGCGGCCGAAAGCTTCAGCGGGTCTCGTCCCATGCTTCGCCTCCTCTGTCCGATGGGCCCTAAAAAAAAGTGTCTGCCCCTCAACCCGGCAGCCCCTCGGCCAGTCGCGCGAGCAGGAACTCGCGCACGTCAGGCGCGAGCGCGTGCGCCGGGTCCCGCAGGAATTCCACCGCGTGCCGGAGCGTGTGGAACTTGATCGAAGTGTCGCGGTCGACCAGCGGGGTCATCTTCACGCCGCCGCCCACCTCTCCCGTGTCGACCCGCGCCGACCAGGCGGCGCCCCCCTTTTCCCAGGCGACGTGCCGCTCCGCCGGGTCGGGGACGCGCCGAAAGGCGACCTCGAACCCGACGAGCTCCCCCGCGGCGTCGGACTTCCGGCGGAGGAGGAGGTTGCCGGCCGTGGCGAGGTAGAACTCCTTGAAGATGCCGGGTTCGTTCTGTCGCACGCCGGCGGTGATCCGCCGGAGAGGTTCGTTCATGTCACCTCCTACTTTTTCGTCGCGGCCTCGCCGAGGATCGACCGGAGGCCCTCGTTGGAGGCGGAGCCGGCATCGGAGAGGTCCTTGCCGGCAAGCTCCGCGGGCAGCGAGGGCCGCCGGAAGCGCACGTCGTGGAACCGGGCGATGACGTCGGGTTTGCCGTCGCGGAGCACGCGCGTGTTGTGCTCGTCGGGCCCGTGTCGCCGGCAGGTGGCGGCATCCGTGCAGGCGGTGAGGCCCACTTGCAGGGTGGCCGGCAGGTCGGCCCGCCGGTAGCGTTGGAGGACGATCCAGGTCCCGCCGCGAGGCTTGCCGAGGAGGAGCACGGCGGGGCCGATCCGCGCCGCTTGCAACTGCCCCCATGGCGAAAGCGCGGGAAAACTCGCCGTCGTGGTCCGGCTGTCGGTCGTGCCGGCGACCCAGACCGCTCCCACGCCGGGCCTCTCCGCGACGCCGAGCGACAGGAGGACGTGGTTCTCGCCGCCCGCCTTCCACGTCCGCGGCGTGACGGCCCGCGGCGCGCGCAACAGCAGCCCCGCGGAAGAGAACGCGACCCCCGGGAACTTCGAGCCGGACGCCTCGCTGACGTTCAGGTCGACCGTCACCACGAAGTCGCCGGTGACGGTTTTGTAGAGGAGGACGCCGCGGTAGTCTTCGGCCCAGAGATTCGGGGCCGGCTGCAGGATCATCCAGCCCGGCTGAAACCGCGGACAGAACTCGAAGCGCGCGAGGCGGTTGATCCCCCAGCCCTCGTCCTGGTCGAGTTGGCGCCAGGCGTCGCGGTTGCTCGGGTCGCTGAAATCGTCGTCGAGGGCGGCGAGGTCCTGCTCCGGAGCGGCGGCGCGCGGTGTGGCGGCGGCGACCGGTGTCGCCTCGGCGTGCGAGGGGACGACCGGGTCGGTCCGCGGATCGGTCTCGTGAGGGAGCGCGGGCGCCGGGGCTGCGACCGCGGGGGCGTCGGTCGCCATGGGGCCCGCGACAGCGGGTGTCGCGTCCGGGCCCCGTGCCGGCGTCGCGGCGGGGGTTGGCGCCGCCGCCCGCGGTTCGACGGGTGGGGGCGTCGGGGGCGTTGCGTGCGCCGTGGCCTCAGGCTGGAGGATCGCCGGCGTGGAGCGCGACACCGGCGACGCGTTCTCCCGCGCGACTTTCTCCGGAGTCGCTACCGCAGGGTCCTCCCTGCCGCTTGTCCCCTCGAGGACGTAGAGGACGCCGCCCGCGAGAATGGCGGCGACGCCTGCAAGCAGAGGGAGCCATCGGTTCCTCCCTCCGCGCGTGGAGACCGTCGGCGGTGGCGCAGGCGGCGGTGCGGGCTGGGCGGGCGGCTGCGCGAGTGCCGTCGGCGCGGGTCGGAGCGCGACTGCAGGGACGATCGCGCGCGCGGCCGAGACCTGGCCCGAGGGACGGACGAGAGGTGCGCGTGCTCGGACGGCGACCGGGTCGGGTGCTCCGGGGCGTGGCCCGGCGTCCACCGGTCGGGTGGATGGCGAGGATTGTACGGCAGGTACGGCGCGCGCGGAGGGCGCAGGCGGCGCGGCCGGGGGTTTCGGTGCGCCGGCCGCACCCGTTCGCAGGCGCGTGTCGGGCACGGGCGCGGGCAGGCAGCGCGCGGCCTCCTGCTTCATCTGTCCGGCATCCTGGTAGCGGTCCGCGGGGGCGGGCGCGAGCGCCTTCGCCGCGACCGCGTCGAGCCGCGGATCCACGTCCGCCCCGCGGCTCGGGGGGAGCCAGGGCGTGGACGGGAGCTTGCCGGTGAGCATTTCGTAGAAGACGACGCCTAGGGAGTAGATATCGGACCGCGCGTCGGCGTCGGCCGCGCGCGCCGCCTGCTCCGGGGCCATGTAGGGGATCGACCCCAGGAGCTCCATGGAGCCGGTGAGGGCGCCGAAACATGTGGCGTCCCCGCCGTGGGCGCGGGCGAGGCCGAAGTCCGCGAGCCGTGCGCGCTCCGCGGCGTCGAGGAGGACGTTTTCCGGCTTGACGTCCCGGTGCACGACGCCGTGTCGATGGGCGAGCTGGAGCGCATCGCAAAGCTGCGACAGGATCGCGATCGCGCGCGGGGCGGGAAGTGGGCCTTTCCGGAGGAGGCCGCGGAGCGAGGCGCCCTCGACGTACTCCATCGCGTAGTAAAACCGCCCTTCGATGCAGCCGAAGTCGTGGATCGTCACGATGTGCGGGTGGGAAAGCGCCGCCATGGCGCGCGCCTCGCGCTCGAAGCGTCCGGCGAATTCGGCCTCGCGGGCGAGCGCAACCGGGAGGACCTTGATCGCGACCCGGCGGCCGAGCGAGGTCTGGACGGCGAGATAGACCGTGCCCATGCCCCCTCGGCCGAGGAGTCGTTCGATGTGATAGATCCCGAAGGCCGAGTCGTTGGGCAAGGCGTCGTTCGCCGCGGCGGGTTGGGCGGAGGGTGCGACCGCGGTACCGGCGCCCGCGCCCGTGCCGGCCCCGGTCGGCGCGTCCGGCGCGGAACCCTCTTTCGAAAAGACGAAGTCGAGCACGCAATTCGGGCAGAGCCCGTCGACGTTTCCGCTGGCGGGAAAGGGCTGCTCGCATCGGGGGCAGACCCCGGCGGGTTGCGGCATCGGCACCGCTCCTCCAACGAACGGACCCGAGGTGCGAGGGGAGGCGTCCGTCGGGCCGGCGGCGTGACGTCCCCCACCGATCCCAAGGTAAGGGCCCGTCAAGAAGTAACTCCTGCAGTTCGGAAATCAGGGAGTTCTTCAGGAAGAGGCTCGAGGCTCCCTGAAAAGGCTCAAGGCTCAGTGATCAATTTCCAAGTCAGGCGCGCGCCCGAAACCGAACGGGAACCACAGCTTTCCCAGATTAACGGCGATTTCACAGATTCGCAATCTGTGAAATCCCGAAAAATCTGTGACACAAGCTCGCAAAAGCTTGTTTTTCTGGCAACGAATTCTCCGCAGAGAATTCGCGAAATTGGCGAAACTGGCGGTTCGTCTTTCGGTGTTTTCGGCGTCTTCGGTGGCTCGTCCTTCCGTGGGCGGAGCGCACGGCTTCCGAAATCGCGACAGGCTTTCAAGAAGTCGAACGGTAGGGACCCAGACACGGCTCAAGCTGCAAGGCTCAGAGTCCGCGATTCCGTACCCGGGCTGCGTTCCCTGGCGGTCCCTGAGCACCGCCCCACAGAATTGGGTGACCCATTTGCTCGGCGATTTTGGTCGCCCGCGTCCCCCCTTCGCGCTACGGCGCTTCCGGGGGCAGGCTGCTGCGCTCGCTCGCCGTAGTTCTCCGCTACTACGCCTCGTTCGCGCGCCTTGCGGGCGGCCAAACTTGCCGTCGCCTATGGGTCACCGACTTCCGTGGAGCGGTACTGAGAATCGCACCTCGAACCTTGTCTGCGTCTTGAAAATTGAGCATTGAGAATGGGTGTGGCTACTTTTCGTAGGCCCCCTGAAGGGGGTACTACAAACAGTGGGTGCTGCTCTCGGAACCGACTGTTCGTAGTACCGCCTTCAGGCGGTCTGGGCGCTGTCGTCGAAAAGTAGCCACACCCATTGAGAATTCCTGTCGCTTCCCTGTCCGTTGAGCGAGCAAGTCGTTTTCTTACAGGCCCTAAGCCGGAGCCGGTAGCTTTCACCGTTTTCTGCCGAGCGCCTGGAAGAGGTCGCCGACCTCCTCGTCGAGGGCCCCGGGGTCCCGCACCGAATCCCCCACCTCGTCGAGGATGAGAGCCTTGAGTCTCTTGCGGGCGCGGTGCAAGGTCACGCCATCGACTTTGGGCCCGGCGGCCGGAGACTCGGCGCCGTCTTCCTCGGGGAGCGCGAGCCGCTGCCGGAGCGCGCGGAGGACCCGGTCCTTCCCCGCCGCTTTGTATTCCCGGGAGAGCCGTGCGAACGCGCGCTCCAGGACCTCCAGGGCCCAGGTGCGATGAAACGCCTCCTCGGGCGTGAGTTCGCTCCCGGAGCGGACCGCCGACTCGGCCACGTCGAGCTCGAGCGAGAGCGGCTTCCGGCCGCCCCCTTTCTTGAGCGCCGTCCGGAGCCGCGCCTCGTTGGCGAGGAAGTGCTCGAGCACGGCGCGGAGCCAATTGCGGAACCGGCCGCGCGCGGGGTCGGGGCGGGCGAGAAGGTCTTTTTCGAGGAGGTGGATGAAGAACGACTGGACGAGGTCGGGCGCCTCGCTCTCCGGTCGGCCCTTGCGCCGGAGGTAGACGTACACGGGCTTCCAGTACAGGCGAGCGATGGCCTCGATCGCCCCGTCCCGCTCGGCGCCGCCGGCCGCGATGCGACCGAGGAGACTCCACGCCGTGGGCGGAAAGGCGGAGGGGCCGTGGGTTGTGGGATCCATGCTCGGTCCTTGGGTGGGGCCGGCCCCGAGAGCGGCGCTGCGGAGGGCTCCCGGGCTCGCGCTCGCTCAGGCCGGCGGCCGCCGGGCAGCGAGCACCATCTTCAGGGCTTGCGCCCGGTCCGCGGCGATCGGAAGGACCTTGTCCATGCGCGCGCCGCGCAAGGTGTCGCGCACGACCGTCTGCGCGGAGCAGAGGCCGAGGGCGCCCTTCTCTTCCTTGGTCCGTTTGAAGTAGGCTACGAACGCGCCGATGACGAGGCTGGACAGGTACTGGACCGCGGCCAGGTCGATCACGATCGCGGGCTGGAGTTGGAGGGCGTACTCGAGCGCCTGCTTGAGACCGGTCACGTTTTCCTCATTGAGGCGCGGCGCGGTGACCTCGACGATGACCCCGCCGCCCTCGGCCCAGACGCGCGCGGGACCGATCGTTTCCACCTCCGCCGCGGGCGGCGCGGCCGTCGCGGCCGGCGACGGGGGGCCGCCCGGGGTCGAAGCGGCGGCCTCCGCGGCCGGCGTGAGCGCCGTCCCGCCGCTGGCATCGCGTCGGCGGACCATCAGGAGCTCGTTTCCCTTCGGCGCGTATACGAGGTCGTCGAGGTAGCGGTTCATGAGCTGGATGCCGCGTCCGGACTCGCCGAGGAGGCTCTCCTCCTCCTCCGGATCGGGCAGGGCGGTGGGGTCGAAGCCCGCCCCCTCGTCCACGAGGATGGCGCCCCACCACTCGGCGTCGGCGAAGAGCGTGAGTCGGACCTTTTTTTTTCTGTCCAGGCAGTTGCCGTGGGTCATGGCGTTCGCGAGGGCCTCGTCGAAGCACAGCTCGGCCTTTCCGCGTGCCTCCTCCGGGACGCAGCCCGCGCCGACGAGCGCGTTCACCGCCTGCGCGATGAGCGCCGGCTTGGCGGCCAGATTGGTCTGCAGCTCGGTGGCGAGCAGGACCTGCCCGAACGGGGCGAGCGGGCCCTCGGCGATTCTCATGCGCGGCGCTCCTCAGCAGCTTCTCGCCCACGGCCCGGGGCGGATTCCGAAGGACGGCAACGTCGACGAGTGCATTTTCGCTTTTCCCCGCGTTCCTGTCAACGCGTCTCGCGTCTCGACTCCCCCCCCTCGCTTCGACTCTTCTTGATTTCCGCGGCGCGCCCGCTAAGATGTGCATCTCCCCCCTCTCGCCGGAGTGGCGGAACTGGCAGACGCGCTGGATTCAAAATCCAGTCTACGCAAGTAGGTGTGGGTTCAACTCCCTCCTCCGGCACCAAACCAACCCCTCTTCCGGAGGGTTCCCCGAACCGGGTGCGGGGAATGCCGGGCGGCGACACCCCGCCGGCGGTCCTCGGCCGGTTCGGCCCGGAGCTTCCTGACGATCCGCGAGACCTCGGACGGGATCCGCGGGTCGAGCTCGGCCGAAGGCTCCCGATTTTTTTCCCATCTCGAAAAAGCCCACCTCCCCCCCCCGCCATGTGCCGGCGGTACGGACGCGCGCCGGACGAAACGCGAGACGCGCGGCCCCCCCCCCTCGCAGGTCGCCGCGGCACGGCGGGAGGATGACTCCCCGCGTGGCGGCCGTCGCGCACAGGACCTCCTGGAGGATGCGACCCATGGCCTCTCTCGTCCGCTCCATCGCCATCCTGCTCGTCCTCAGCTTCCTGCACCGCGGCGCCGGCGGCGCGTGGGAACGCGTTCGGGCCTGGTGGACGGGCACGGAGCCGGCGACGACGACCCGGCTCCTGGGGGACCTGCCCAACATCCGTCTTGAACTGCGGTCGCTGGAGCGGATGGACCTCGGCTTGGGGCTGAAGGGGCTGAGTCCCACGCCGAAGGGGCTGACGGGCGCCCTGCCCCTCGTCCCGCGCGAAGTGCCGAGGCTTGACCTCCTGGGCGGAGGCGTGCCGCCGAGCCTGGATGGCGGGCTCCTCGGTGGGCGCGGCCTCTTCCCCACCGGCCGTACGGAGAGCCTCTCCGAAATGGTGGAGAGGCTCGGGCGCACGCGCGCGGCCCTCGGCGGCGCGAAGCCGGGCTCGAGCGTCCTCGGGACCCGATGACGCGGAAGGACGACGCGGAAAGTCGAGGCGCCGGACGGGGGGCCGGCGCCTCGGCTCGCACGCCGCGTTGCCTCACCAGTTCGCTGCCCGCGCGCTCCCCCCGCCCCGCTCCCCCCGCCCTCACTTCTCCAGCCGGAAATCGTCCACCCAGTAGAACCCCGGCTTTCCCTCCACCATCGGCAGGGCCATTCCCTCCACGCGATCCCAACTCGGCGCGCCCTTTCGCTGGAAGTCGGCGAGCCGCAGCCTGACCTGCTTCCAACCCCCCCAGTCGACCCGGAAGTTGTGCCAGAACTTGTCGGTCTCGCCGTTCACGAAACAGCGGATCCCCAGCTCGTCCCCGGTCGGGCTCTCCGAGTAAATCCAGAACGAGAAGCTCGTGTACCCGGTCCAGTCGCGCGGCATCCGCTCGCTTCGGATGCAGGGCAGCAGGTCCTGTTCCTGCGCCCGCCCGGGGTAGGTCACCCGCCCGGAGCGCCGCCCCTCCTTCACGTGCGCCGGATCGCTGTCGAAGTCGATCTTCGCGCCGCCGCTCCGCCACGGCATCGGTTCCGGGCTCCCCTCTTCGAAGTCCGAGAACCGGAGCGCGACCTCGGCGTCCACGCGCTTCCGCAGCTCCCGTGCGGCGGCCGCGCTCGGCGTGTTGGCGTAGTCGTGGAGAACCGCGTCGACGAGCGGCTCCGCTTCGGCCCACTTTTTTTCGCGGCAAAGGGCGTCGGCGCGCGACACCAGCGCGGCCGCCTTCGCCGCGCGCGCGTCGTCGCGGACCTTCTCGACCTTGCGCGCCTCGTCTTCCGCCTGGAAGCTCCACGCGCTTCCAGGGTAGGCGGCGGCGATTTTGCGATAGCGCTCGGCGATGTCGTCGTGCTCGGTCGGGTGGGCCTGGGCGTACTGGCGCACGTAGGCGAAGGCCTTTTCCGCCTCAGCGTCCCTCGGGGAAACGCCGGTTGTCGCGCCGGGCTTGCCGCCGGAAGTCGCGGTCCCGGTCCCGGTCGGGGGCGTCGTCGCCGGCTCGTCGCCCGAACTCGTCCCGCCGCCCGCGGCGCCGGCGCCCTCGACGGGCTTTTTCGCAGTGCCTTCGCCGCCGCGATCGCGCAGCAGGAACGTCGCGAGGCCCACGACGACCACGGCCGCGGCGAAGCCGCCCAGCCAGACGCCGGTCTTGTCGGGCCCTGCGCGGCCCGCGACCCTACGACCGGCTGCCGAGGAGGCGGACGCCGCCCCCCCACCCTGCGCGCCGTGCCGGCCCGCTGTCGCGTGCGCGGCCCTGGGCGGCGGTGAAGCATGCGCTTGAGGGGACCGCCCCGCCGGCGCGACCCGCGCAGCTCCCGCCGTGCCCGCGTTCCCGGCGGTCGCCGCTTCGGGTGTGGCGCCTTTGGGCGCGGCGGCGCGCGCGACGATCGTGGCGGCCGTGGACGAGGACGAGGCCGGAACGCGCGCCCCCGACTTTCCGCTCCCCGGACGCGCGGGAACGCCCGCCCGCGACGGCGACCTCGGCCGTTCCACCGACGACCGACCCGCCTCGACGCGGCGCGTGCGCGGCGGCTTGCCGGCCCGAATGGCTTCGAGGTCCGCGATCAGCTCCTTCGGGTCGCGGTAGCGGTCGTCGGGCCCCTTCGCCATCATCCGTTCGATGACGTGGCAGAACCCGTCCGAGAGCCCCGGGGCGTGCTCCCGCGGGGAAGGGCACGTGGACACCATCCGCTTCGCCAGCACCACGGTCGGCGAATCCCCCGGGAACGGCACCTCGCCGCTCCCCGCGAGATACAGCGTCGCCCCGAGGGACCAGATGTCGCTCCGGATGTCCAGGTCGCGTTCGCCCGCCGCCTGTTCCGGGCTGACGTAGTGAGGCGAGCCGACGACCATCCCTTCGGACGTGAGGGCGAGGTCCGTGCCCCGGTCGCTCGACTTCGCGAGACCCAGGTCCGCGAGCTTCGCCTGGCCGTCCGAAGAGACGAGGATGTTCTCCGGCTTCACGTCGCGGTGCACCATGCGGTTCTTGTGCGCGTGCGCGAGGGCCTGCGCCACCTGCGTGACGATCCCGAGCACCTCGGCCTCGGGGAGCGGCCCGCGCTCCTTGAGGATGGCGCGAAGGGTCTTGCCTTCGACGAACTCCATGACGAAATAGTGGACGCCCGCGGTCTCGCCGAAGTCGATCGCGGCGACGATGTGCGGGTGGTGGAGCTTCGCGACCGCGCGGGCCTCCTGCTGGAGGCGGGCGACGTATTCGGGGTTCTTCGAGTGCTGCGGGAAGAGGACCTTGATCGCGACCATGCGGTCGAGGCTGGTCTGGCGCGCCTTGTAGACCATGCCCATGCCGCCCTGTCCAAGCATGGAAACGAGGACGTAGCCGGGGATGTCGACCGGCACGTGTCCCTGCTCGACAAGCCGGCGGATCGCGGCGACGTCCGCGGGCTCGAGGACCCGGCCCGCCTTGAGGAGCTCGGGCAGCGCGCGGCCCCCCTCCGGCTCTTCGGCGAGCTGCGTGAGGGCCTCGCGGGCCTGCTCCTGCGTCATCAGTCCGCGGAGCATCGCGATCTTGAGGAAGGCGAGATCCTGGTCGGTCGAGGCGTCCACGGGCACGGCTCCGGGAGAACGGCCGGACGGGTTCGTGCATGGGGCGCGGGGAGCCAGAAGGCGGGCGAGGCTCGGGTAGGTCAAAAGCCAGCCAGCGCGCTCACCCCAGACCACAATAGCGGCGCGGCGGGGGACCTGTCAAGGACTCGGAGGGCGGAGGGTACTCCGCCAAGAGGATCGAGGACCCCGTGCTTCAGTGCATGGGCGGTGGTCTTTGGGAGGTAGACCAAAACACAGAGACGCGGAGGCGCAGAGGCGGTGGAGAAGGAGTGAACGACACGGAACCGCCGTACGTTTCAAAAAAAAGTACGAGTTCTTTTCCCTGGAGAGAGATGCCGGCTCTCTCCAAAACCTCATGGGTTCCATGTCACTTCAATAAGCCGAAGTGAAGCTAGAATCGATCTCTCCGTGCGTTGCCAGAGATCCTCGCCGGTAGAGGACGGTGGACTCAACGCCCGGCCTCCGCGTCTCCGCGTCTCTGTGTAAAAGTCTAGCATTCGACCCACACGGCCGGGCCGAATTTCAAAATTTCAAATTGCAAAAAGTCAAATTTCAAATTTCGCCCGCGTCTAGCTGGGACGCGGAGCCATGATCTCGCCATTTGCCGCCGTCGGTCGAGTTTAGCCTCAGTTTGGGTTGTTGTGCCCTTTACCCTGCCCATGGGCCTCTGCGTCTCCGCGTCTCTGTGGTTTCGTCCGCAGGTTCGAGGACCACTCCCTTTCCGAAGGGGCTCCTGTTGTGCACACGCTTCAGGGGAATGGCCTCCGTTCCGGTCCGCCTCCCTCACCTCTTCCGCGGCTCCGTCCCTTCCGCTCTTTCGAGCAGCTTGTCCACCCGCTCCCCCAGCTCCGGCTTCAGCTCGCGCGCCTTCCGCAGGTCCCCCATCGCGTCCCCTTTGCGTTCGAGCAGGAGCGCGATCTGCCCGCGGAGTAACCACCCCTCCGCCCACCCGGGCCGGTCGCGGACCACGCGCGACACGGACTCGTAGGCCTCGGCGGCCTCCCCCGCGCGCGCAAGGGACAGGGCGAGAAAGTGGTGCGCCTCCACGAAGCTGTCGTCGCGCCGGACGGCGCGGCGAAACGACTCCGCGGCCTCGCGGTTCTTCCCCTGGTTGAGGGCCGCGTGTCCCACCCAGAAGTGTGCGCCTGGATCCTTCCCGCCGGTCCGCTCCAGGATGCGCCGGCAGTCCGATTCCCCCTCCGAGTTCCGCCCGCGCTGAATCAGGAACGCCGCGCGCTGGCGAAGGATCTCGACGTTGCCCGGCGCCGTGTCCACGGCACGGTTCAGCGCCGCCTCCGCCTCTTTGTCCTGGCCCAGCGAGAGCCGGCACTCCGCAAGGGCCACGAGCAGGTGCTCGCTCCCCTGCTTGCGCAGGTCCGCGGCGCGCTCGAGGTCGGGGACCGCCCGCGCCCATTCGCCGCGCCTGCGACGGTGCAAGCCCCGTTCGCCGTAGTTGTCGAAATACGTGGGGCTCGCCTCGATCCCTCGCCCGTGGACCTCGATCGAGCGATCGACCTCCCCAACCCACGACAAGGCGCGTCCGAGGATCGCGAGCGCTTCGCCGTCCTTTGCAAGCGGCGGGAGCGCCTCGTCCACGGCGGCGACCGTGCGGTCGTGGTCGCGCAGCTCGAAGGCGAGGGTGCTGACGCGTTCGAGCCGGGCCTGCCGAGCGGCCGGGTCCCGCGCGGCGGCGCGCTCGAAGTCGCGAAGCGCCTCCGGGAATCGCCGTAAGGCTTTGCGCCGGAGACCGCGGGCGAGCAGGGCTGCGGCGGATCGGCCCGAGGCCGCGACGGCGAGGTCGTCCCAGATCGCGGCCTCCCCTTCATGCGCCTTCGCGGCCTCCTGGGCGCAGGCCTCGGCCAGGGCCTCGCGCGAGGCGCCTTTTTCGAAAAGCAGTCGCAGCCGGGCGTAGGGCGCGGCCTCGTTGCCGCCCTGCGCGAGCACGGCGGCCTCTTCGCCCGCTTCGCGCAGGCGACCCGCGGCGAGGTTCGCGCGAAGACGCGCGGCGCGCAAAGGGACGGAGCGGGGGTGGGCCTCGAGCGCGGCGTCGAGGACGCGAAACCACGGCGTGAGGTCGGGAAGGTCCAGCGCCGCGTCCTCGGTCTGCGACAGGAAGGCTGCAAGGTCGGTCCCTCGACCGGCCGCGGCGAGGAGGCTGCCGAGGGCCTCGGAGACGGCCCCCTCCGCCGCGAGGGCGCGGGCCAGGACCATCGAGGCGGCGGCGCGCGCGGACTCGTCCGGCGCCAACTCGACGGCCCGGCGTGCGTCGCGTGCCGCGTCCTGGCGGTCGCCCAGGGCCAGCGCGCAGTCGGCGCGCAGCACGAGCGCGGAGACGTCCTCCGGCCGCGCGGCGAGATAGCGGTCGAGGTCGGCCCGCGCGGCCGCGGTTTGCCCCAGGAGCTGCCGGGCCCGGGCGCGGTGGAGCGTGCAGCGGCCGGGATCCCACGGCGGCGGCTGCGCGATCGCGACGGCGCTCGTGCCCCCGGCCCTGTCGTACAGGGCGATCGCCCGATCCAGGTCCGCGGCCGCGGGTGCGAGAAGTCCTTCGTCCAGGTAGAGGGCGCCGCGGGCCGCATAGGCGGCGGCTGCGCTACCGTCGGCGAGCAGGGCCGAGCCCAGCTCCGCAATGGCGCGTGACGGAACGGAGAGGTCGGTCCAGGCGCGTGCGCGGCCCAGGAAGAGCTCCGCGCTTCGGGCGCCGAGGCGCACGAGCTGGTCGTAGTCGCGAAGCGCCCCCGCGGGGTCGGCCAGGGCGGAGCGCCGCAGGCCGGCGAGGGCGAGGCGAGCCTGGGGGTTGGGCGGGGCCCGGTCGATCGCCTGGAGGAAGTCGTCCTGGGCGAGGAGCGGCCGGCCTTCCGCGGCTTGCAGCCGGCCGCGCAAGAGGCGCGCGCGTCCGTCGTCGGGATGGACGACGAGCCATGCCGACCACGCGGCAAGCGCCTCCGCCGGCGGCGACGCGGCGGCCTTGCGCTCGACCTCCTCGATACCCGCGGCCTCCTCGCCCGGCGCGCCGCTTCGCAGCGTCGCGATGCGCGCGGCGAGCCCATCGGCCAACGCCGGCTCGAGTGCGACGGCGGCCTCGAGGTCCGCGAGCGCGCCGGTCGAGTCCGCCGCGCGAGCGCGCAGCTCCGCCCGGCAGACATAGGCCGGTGGAAGGGCCGGGTCGGCGGCGACCGCGACGTCCGCCTCTCGTGCGGCGGCGCGAAAATCCAGGAGCGCGGCGTAGGCTTCGGCGCGAACCGCGTGGAGCCAGGCGTCGTCCGGCGCCGCGCGGAGAACGGGATCGAGATCGGCAAGCGCGTGCGTGGCGCGGCCCGTGCGCACCCAGGCGAGGGCGCGGGCCGTGCGAGCCCGTCGGTCTTCGGCCTCGAACTCGAGCGCCTGCGTCGCGGCCTGCGCGGCGGCGTCGACGTCCCCCGCGCGGGCCTGGGCCTCCGCGAGCAGCCCCAGCGCCTCGGCGCGTCCGGCCGCGATGCCCGCGGCCGACTTGGGGTCGGAGGCCGCGCCGGCCCGCTCCTGGCGGAGGACGGCGGCCTTCGTAAACTGCTTCGCCGCGGCGGGCCAGCGCCCGCGCAGGGCGAGGACGCGGCCGAGGGCGAGGAACGCCCGATCGTTCTTGGGGACGAAGTGAGTGACGGAGGTGAGCAGGGTCTCGCTCACGTCCAACCGGCCGAGCCGCGTGGTGGCTTCGGCCGCCGCGAGAAAGATCTCTTCGGTGTGGATGCGTCGCCGGCCCATTTCGGTAAGGTCGAGCAGAAAACCGGTGCCGTCCCGGAGCAGGAGCCGGGTGACGCCGCGCCAGAGGTACTCCTCGCCGACCCCGTGGCCGTCGGCCAGCAGCTCCGTCCAGGCCGCGAGGGCCTCGGGAAAGCGGCCGGCGCGGACGAGGGTTTCGGCGCGAAGGGCGCGATGCTCGCGGCGTGCGGGCTCGCGGCGAACGACCTCGGCGAGGTCTTCCAGGGCCGCGTGATGGTCGTTTCGGTCGAGGTGGAGCCGCGCCCGCTGGACCCGCAGCCCGGTCTCGTTGGGGAGAAGCGCGAGGAGGCGGTTCAGGTCCGCGAGGGCCGGCTCGACTTCGCGGCCTTCCGCATGGAGGGCGGCACGCAGGCGGAGGCCGTTCGCGTTTTCGGGATTCCGCTCGAGGACGCGATTGGCGTCCTCGATCGCGCCGCCGCGGTCTCCCGCGGCCCGGCGGATTTCCGCCCGGAGGAGGTAGCCTTCGGCGCCTTCGGGCCGTAAGGTGATCACCTGATCCGCGTCTTTGCGTGCGCGCGCGGCGTCCCCGTCTCCCAGGAGGAGGCGGGCGCGGGCCAGGAGGGCATCGGGGTTTCGCGGGTTCCGCGAAAGGGCCTGCTCGAAGAGGGCAAGGGCCTCCTCGCGGCGGCCTTGGCCGGCCCGGACCAGGGCGAGGGCCAGCGGACCCGCGTCCCCCGCGGGTTCGAGCTCGGCGAGGCGCTGGAAATCGCGCACGGCATCCTCCACGCGGCCGAGTCGTTCGGCGAGGAGGCTGCCGCGCAGGAGCAAGGCCTCCGTGGGGCGCGGGGAGGCCAGGATGGCGCGGTCGCAGTCCGCGACCGCCTCGGGGAAGCGTCCGAGATCGCGCAGCTCGCGCGCACGGCCCAGGAGGGCTTGCACGTTCGCGGGGTCGAGCGCGAGGGCCTGACCCAGGAGGGCGACCGCGGCCTCGCCCCGGGCGGAGCGTGCGCGGCCGGCGAGCCGGTCGGCCTCCTCGCGTCGCGTCCGGCGGTCGCGTTCGGCCGCCTCCGCGTCCTCGCGCAGCCGTCGTTCGTCCGCGGCCCGTTCGCCCGCGTACACGGCCCACGCGAGCGCGAGGGCGAGGACGGCCAGGGCGACGGTCGCCGCGGCATAGGAAGCCGGATGGCGGCGGACGCGCCGCAAGAGGCGGGAGGCGAGGCCCGGCCGGACGGCGCGGATGGGTTCGCCGGCGAGGAAGCGCCGGAGGTCGTCCGCCAGCTCCTCGGCGCCCGCATAGCGGCGGGCCGGCTCCTTTTCCATGGCGCGGAGGCAGATCGTCTCCAGGTCGGCGGGCAGGCCGGGCCGGAGCCGCCGCGGGGGGGGCGGCTCCGAGTGGATGACCTGGTACACGATCGCCGCGGCCGTGGCCCCGTCGAAGGGGGGTTTGCCCGTGAGAACGGTGTAGAGGAGCGCGCCGAGGGCGTAGATGTCGGTCGGGGGGAGGGCCGAGGCGGGGGAGCCGTCCGCCTGCTCCGGGGACATGTAGACCGGCGTCCCGAGGACGGCGCCGGTCTGGGTGAGGTGCGATTGCCCGTCGACCTCGCGTGCGAGCCCGTAGTCGGTGAGGAACGCGTTGCCGTCGGCATCGACCAGGACGTTGTCGGGTTTGATGTCGCGATGGACGACTCCCTGCCGATGGGCGTAGGCGACCGCCTCGGCGACCTGAAGGGCGACGCGCGCGCCCCGCTCCAGCCGGCCGGGCGCGGCAAGTGGGGTGGCGGCGATCCATTCGCCCAGGGTGGTGCCCGGGACGAACTCCATGACGAGGCACGGCGTGTCCTTCCAGGTGCCGACGTCGTGGAGCTGCACGATGTGGGGGTGGCGAAGCCGGGCGGAGGCGAGGGCTTCTTTGTGGAAGCGTTGGAGTCCCTCCGCGCCGCGGGAGCGCTCGAGGAGGAGGGACTTGAGGGCGACGGCACGATTCAGTTCGCGGTCCCAGGCCTTGTAGACGACCCCCATCCCGCCGCGACCCAGCTCGGCCTGGATTTCGTAGCGGTCGGGATCGAGGGGCCGCAGCGGCGCGGGGACGGCGGCCTCCGCGCCCGAGCGCGTGTTGCCGCCGGCGCCGGCGCGCGCGGAGGTGCCCGTGACGGCGAGCGTACGGCTCGTGTCCATTTGGGTGAGCGTCGTGAGGCGCCGGGGCGGCGGGGGGAGGCCGAGCTCCGCGGCGAGTCGATCGCGGGGGAGGAGGCCGAGGGCGAGGAGGCGGACGAGTGGAGAGTCGCGGGGGACGTCGGCGGAGGGCGGGGTTGAGGCGGCGGAGAGGGAGACGCCGGCGGTGGCGGAGGCAGAGGCGAGCTCGCGTGCCTGGGGGGAGAGGAGAGAGCGGGAGGCGAGCCAGTCGAGAAGCGCGGTGAGGACGGGATCCGGGGCGAGGGTCGGGGAGGGCTCGGTGGAGAAGGCGGAGGGAGCGACAATTCGGGACGCCACTTCGTCGGCGATCGCGGCTAGCCTTGCGGCGACGGCGGGCTCGAGGTCTGCCAGGCGCGCGGCGAGGTCCAGGGCGAGTAGGGTATTCGCCGTAGGCGCCGCGGGTGGAGCCGGGGAGCCGAGGGGCGGCAGGGCGTCGAGGAGAAGGGCGAGGATGTCGTCGCGAGCGCTCATGCCGACATTCTACAATTCCGGGGAAGGTTGCTCCACATCGGGGAGAGCGGGAGTGGAAGGGCCGAGGTGGGAGGAAGGGTAGACGAAACCGCAGAGACGCAGAGGCGCAGAGCACGGCTCGTAGAGTGGATGCGCGGAGCGTTCTCGGGAGGTTTTAGGACGGGAAGCACGGACTTTACCGCTTCAGCGGGACTGCACAGAGGGCAAAGCTGCGAAATCGGCGTCGATTCGTGTCGCAACCGGGCGGAAATTTGCTTTTGCAGTGACGAATTTCCTCCCGTAGGCAGTCGGTTGCGAGAGCAAACCCGGGGGAACCGAAGGATGCGCTGAGACCGCTCCCTCACGGTCGCGGTTCGGATTGGCTGCGCCGGTCGATTCGCAAGAGTTTCGTCCTTCGGCGTCTTCGGTGTGTTTGGTGGCTATTCCTTCGTTTCTTGGGATTTAGGATTTGGGATTTTCGCCGCTACTTCCCCTTGCCCTCGCCGTCCGGTGCGCCGGCGGCGGCGCCGTGCGGGGCGGTGCCGGCCTTGTCGCAGTTGCGGTACAGGAGCTGGCCGCAGTCGGGGCACTTCCCCGCCGGCACGAAATCGACGTGGACGGGTTTCTGACACTTGGTGCAGAGATAGCCCTTGCCGGTGGCCGTGACCGGCCCGCAGTGGTCGCAGGTGAAGGTCGGTCGCGGCCGTTCGGTGCGCCCGCAGCCGGGGCAGCGGTAGTAGACCTCGGCCCGGTCCGAGCCCTTGATTTTCAGAACGGAGCCGCAGGACTTGCACTTGCCCGGCTCGCGGGCCTCGCTCCCCTTACAGCCCATTTCGCAGGCGTAGAGGCCCTTGATGCAGGAAATGGTGAGGCGAAGATCGTCGTCGGGGCAGCCCGTCGGACCGCACTTGCACGGCGGCGGGCAGCAATCCCCCTTGCGATCCTTCATCCGTTGACAGGTCTTGCAGCGCCAACCCTGCTCGAGTGTGTGGAGGTCGCAGAGGTGCGCGGGCCGGCCGGTCGGGCCCTTCGAGACCTCGCCGGTGGTCGGCGGCACCTCGGAGGGCGCGCCGGCCGCAGGATCAATCTTTTTTTCGCCCTCCTTCGGCGGCTCCTTCGGCACGTCCTTGGGCGGTTCCGCGGGCTTCCCCTCTTGGGCAACCACGAAGGAGCCAAGGTTGCCGGCCACGAGGACCAGTGCCAGGACGGACGCGAGAGCGAGCGGTCGTGCAAGCATGCTTGTTCACCCTGTCGTTCGAGGAAAACACGTCCAACGAAAGCGCACAGCTCACCCATCTGTGAAATCGTCGTTACTCTGTGTCACAACCGCGCAGAAGCTTGCTTTTTCGGCAACCAATTTCCTCCGGTAGGCCATCGGTTGCGAGACCCAACCTGCGGGAACCGAAGGACGCGCCGAGACCGCTCCGTCACGGTCGCGGTTCGGCTCCGCTGCGCCCATCGATTCGCAAGAGTCTCGTCATTCGGTGTCTTCGGCGTTTTCGGTGGCCCGTCCCTTGGGTTGCGGCCAGGGGCTGCCCTGGGAAGTCTGTAGTCGCCCCGCGGCGCCTGTCTTGGAAACCGATCCCTACTTGCCCGCGTCGTCGCCCTTCGCTTCGGCGGGCTTGGCGTCCTTGGGCCTCGGGACGTGCGGGTAGGTGCCGGACTCCAGGCACGTGCGGCGGAGAAGTTCGTTGTGGGTGGGGCACTTGTCGCCCGGATTGCCGCGCTGGTTGCACTGGGAACAGCCGTAGTACACCGGCGCGTAAACCTTGCGGGCCACCAGGTCCTTGCCGCACTTGGGGCACTTCCCGGGGTCGAAACCCTGGACCTTGTCGGCCGCGCACTCGTAGGCGACCTTCAGGCAGACGAGCACGCTCATCGGCGCGCTCTTGCAGGTGGGGCAGGCGCCGTCCTCGAGGTCCGCGTCTTCCATGAATTTCCGGCACTTCTCGCAGCCCCAGGCCTTCGTCTGGTGCGCGAGGTCGCATCGGGTCTCGTCGGTCGAGGGACCCTTCGGGTCTTCCTTTTTGGGTTCGTCGGCCGCGAGCGCGAGGGAGAGGAAGCAGGCGGCCGAGAGGGCGGCGAGCCACGACAGGGTGCGCATGGGGCCTCCTGGCGAGCGGGGTCCGAAATGAGGGCGGGGGAGGGTGGGCATCACCCTCCCCCGCTCGAGGGAAGTCTACGCTGGACTCGGGGCGCGGTTACTTGGGCGCCTTCTTCTCGCTGGTGTGGGGGAAGGTGCCGCTGGCCGAGCAGCTCTTCGCGCAATCCTTTTTGCACTTCTCGCACTTGTCGCCCGACTTGCCTTCGTGGCCGCAGTCCGGGCAGGCCCAGATGACCTTCGCCTTGACGGTCTTCTCGGCGAGCTTGCCCTTGCACTTCTCGCAGTCGCCGGCCTTCGCCGACTCGACCTTGCACTTCTCGCAGACGTAGCCCGTCGCGATACACAGGACGCACTTCTCCGGCGCGCCGCCGCACTTCGCGCACTTGCCGTCCTTGAGGTCCGCCGGGGTCACCGCGGCCTTGCAGCCGCCGCACCACCAACCCTCTTCGGTCTTGGTCTGATGGCACTTCCCGCAGTCGGCGTAAGCCACGTAGCTCGCGCAAGCCACCAGGATCGCCACCGCCAGCGTCATGGCCCAACCCTTGGTCAACATACCTCCGGTCCTCCTTTTCCTGGGGTTCGGATCACCGAAAAGACGATTCCGGGCCGCCCGAACCGGGCGAAGGCACCCGGAGAAAGGCGCGGGGATCGCTGCAGCAACCCTCAACACCCTTTGGAGGTTTCGCCCGCCACGCCCCCATTCCCCCAGGAATCCAAAGGGGGCGCGGAAGTGGCGATCCTCCGGGACATCTCGAAGAGACGCGCCGCTCCCCCGGGACGAAGCGCCGGGGAGAGCGGTCGGCAAGGGCTCCGCCCTGTCGGCGGAAGAGGAAGGCCGGGAACCGACGAAGAAAAAGAACTTCATCGGAAAGGGCTTACCGGTGACTCGGCGGAGGTGTCCCTCCACCGTGAGCAAGGAAATGCCGGTTCCCGGTGGCGTCGAGGTGTCAGGAGTCGGAGAGCTTCTGCCCTAGATGGGGCCGGTGAAGCATGTCACCCTCCTTTTGCATGGGCCCCCCCGCGCCCGATGAGAGGTCGTCCTGTGCTCGGCGCCGAGATGGTGGAGGTGATGGGAATCGAACCCACGACCTCTAGAATGCCATTCTAGCGCTCTCCCAGCTGAGCTACACCCCCACGTCGCTCGGGCACGGAGGCCAGGTCCCAGGGGCGCGCTCGCCGACCCGGAACCACTGCTCCCCCGCTTCCGCGCAAGGGCACCCAACACAGGGAGGCGGAGGATAGCAGCGTCGCCAAGCCCTGTCAACAAAATATTCCGCGGCCCTCTTCCCGGAATCTTGAGAAAATCCGCGCGGCCCGGAACCCCGCGGGGGAGAGTGCGCCCGGTGGCGAGAGGGAACCCGGCCTGTCCACGCTCAAACCGTGCGCGCAGGGCGCGCTCGTCGGAGGGGCTGGGCGCCCCGTCGCTCGCGTCCCCCTGCACCGGCGGGTAACGGTGAAAATGACGTGGCCGTGACGCACATGGCAAGCTTATGAGTGGCGGGGGCGTGGCCCCGGGGATACAGTGGGGACGGCCTGTGCACCCTCGCGGTCCCGCGCTTGTCGAAGGCCCGCGCCCTTCGCGCGCAAGACCCCTGTTCACTCCTAGAGAGGTCCCTCATGAAAACACCCCGCTTCCTCGCCTCGATGTCGCGGTGGATCGATTCCTCGGCCGCCGCCGAGGCCGTGGAGAACCCGGAAGACCAGCGCGTCGACTGGGTCCGCGCGCTCCCCTTCTTCGGCCTGCACCTGACCTGTCTCGCGGTGTTCAAGGTCGGCTGGAGCTGGACCGCGGTCGCCGTCTGTCTCGCGATGTACTTCGTGCGGATGTTCGCCGTCACCGGCTTCTACCATCGCTATTTCTCCCACCGCTCCTTTCGGACCTCGCGCGCGGGCCAGGCCCTGCTCGCCGTCTGGGGCAGCGCCGCCGTCCAGCGCGGCCCCCTCTGGTGGGCCGCCCACCACCGCCTGCACCACCTCCGCTCCGACCAGCCGCCGGACGTCCACTCCCCCGTGCAGCACGGGTTCCTCTGGAGCCACGTCGGCTGGATCCTGTCGCGCGCGAACTTCCCGACCAACCTCAAAATCGTCGCCGACCTCGCCCGCTACCCGGAGTTGAAGTTCCTCGACCGCTACGACACCCTCGTCCCGTTCCTGCTGGCCGTTTCCCTTCTCGGCCTCGGCGGGCTGCTCCAGGCGGTCGCGCCCGGCCTCGGCACCAACGCGTGGCAGATGCTCGTCTGGGGCTTCTTCGTCTCCACCATCCTGTTGTTCCACGGCACCGGGACCATCAACTCCCTCGCCCACCAGCTCGGCTCGAAGCGGTTCAAAACGACCGACGAGAGCCGCAACAATTTCTTCCTCGCCCTCATCACCCTCGGCGAAGGCTGGCACAACAATCACCACCACTATCCGCAGGCCAGCCGCATGGGGTTTTATTGGTGGGAGATCGACCTCACCTACTACGGCCTGCTCGCGCTCGAGAAGCTCGGCCTCATCTGGGACCTGAAGCAGGTGCCGGACGACGTGCTCGAGGAAGGGCTCCTGGACGCGCCCGAGGCCCCGGCCCCGGTGCCGGGCACCGCTGTGCCTGCGGCGTCGGCCGTCGCGCAGCCCGTGCGCGAGCCCGCCCAGGTCGTCGGCTAGGGTCGCGCCGGCGAGGTCCAGTCGTGATGCCTGGGAGCGTGGGCGTCCCCGCCCGCGCTCCGGCCTTGATTCGCGCGCCCCTCGCCGGTATCCTGGACTCGACTTGCCAACCCAGTGTGCCCGGGGTGAGCATTCGAGGTGCCGGAAATGACCACGCCGCGGAAGGTGGCCGAGAGCAGCCTGCTGCGACACGCCATCGCCACGCTCGCCTACCGGGCCACGCGGGCGATCAAGGGGGGGCCCGCGGGCTTCCCCGATTTCGAGGCGGGAAAGGGCGCCCGCACGCCCCGCGACCTTCTCTCCCACATGGCCAACGACATCGAGGTGGCGGTCTCGGCCATGCACGGCAACGAGTACGAGCCGCCCGCGGTCGGACTCTGGGAAACGGAGCTGGCGCGCTTCTACACCGCGCTCCGGCAGATGGACGAGCTCCTCGTCAAGTACGAGATCCCCGACCACGTGGCCCAGGCCCTCATCCAGGGACCGGTCACGGACGTCCTCGCGCACATCGGCCAGCTCGCGCTCCTGCGCCGGCTCGCGGGGGCGCCGATGCCGGGCGAGAACTACATGGAGGCCGACGTCGAGGAAGGGCGGGTCGGGCCCGACCAGCCCCCGCCGGCCGAGCCGCTCTGAGCGCGCGCGTGGCGGACGAGGGGGAAGGGCGGCCGGTTCGCGGCGACGGCGCGCGCGCCCCCCGCGCGCGGGAGTTACAGTGACCGCAGCGGACGCGGGGCGCGGACCACGAGCATCGGAACCGTGGCCGAGCGCAGCAGCTTTTCGGTGACGCTGCCGAAGACCCACCGGGAAATTCCCGTCCGGCCGTGCGTGGTCATCGCGATGAAGTCGGCCTGTGAGCGCGCGCACGCCTCGAGGATTTCCGCGGCCGGGTCTCCCTTCCTCGTGGAGAACTCGATCGGGATGTCCTGGGCGCGAAAACGCTCGGTCACGCCCCGGACCTGTTCCGCGATGCGTTCGGGCGGGTGGACGGTCCCCGAGCCGAGCTCCACGACGTAGAGCAGGACCACGCGGGAGCGGAAGAGCCGGGCCAGTTCCAGGACATGGGGGATGACGCCGAGCGAGACGTCGCCGCCGTCGATGGGGACGAGGAGGGTCCGGATCGGCAGCTCCTCGGGCGGCACGGGGGCGGCGTCGCCGGCGCCGGCCGACGAGAAGGACCGGGTGACGAGGAGGGGCGCAGGGCAGGCGCGCAGGACCTTTTCCGTGACGCTGCCGAACACCCAGCGTGGGAAGCCCGTGAGGCCGTGCGTAGACATGGCGACCAGGGAGACGCGCTCTTCGTCCGCGACCGACAGAATGGTCTCCGCGGGGAAGCCGACGCGCAGCACGGAGCGCACGCGGAGGCCTTCGCGGGCGAGCTGCTCTTCGCGCCCACGGAGATACGAGGCCGCCTCCTCGTAGGTCGGGCAGACGTCGGTGCAGAATTCCGCGGTCTCCGGAAAGACCGGATGAACGGCGCGGAGGAGCACCACTTCCGAGTCGCGGCGCCGGAGCACCCGGCGCACCTGGGGGATGATCGCTTCCGCCGTGGTCGAGCCGTCGAGCGGAAGGAGAATGCGTTCGAACATGGCGCGCCTCCGTTGCGAAAATCGTGGCAAGGGTCGTGGCCTTCGGAGCCAGGGAACAACTTTCGTGCCTGGCGGAGCCCGCGAGGGTGACGCGCGAAAGGCGCGGCTCACAGGAGTGCAGCGCGTGTTGGCGGGGAATCGGCCGAGCCCGCCCGGCGCCGGCGTGGATTTTTGCGTGCGCGCCGGTGCAAGGTGCGGGATCCTCCGCGCGCCTGCGTGGTTGGACAGACCGGGAGCCGGCCCAACTGGGGGCTACCGCCCGGCGATTCGGGAGAAGGACGCGCGCAGGCTCACGGCTTGCGCTTCCGCTCGTCCAGACCCGGGGCAGCGGTCTGGTCGCGCCCGTCGGAAGTTGCTTGCGGCACAGCGGCTCCAAGAACATAATACCGCCTTCTCGCCGCTGGTCGTTGCGCGGGTGTTTCTACGCGAGAGCTGTCCCAGGAGGAGAGAGGCCGTGTTACGGATCGGCGCATTCACGCTGGACGAGGGGGAGGTGGAGAAGCGCAAGGCGTATCTCCAGATGACGCCCGCGGACGAACGGCGTCTCGGAGAGCTCCGCGCACTGCTTCGCCCGCACACGCGCGTGGTGATCGACCGGTTCTACGAGTACCTTCTGAGTCACGAGCACACGCGGCGGATCCTGTCCGAGCCGGGCGTGGTCGAGCGTCTGAAGGGGTTGCAGACCCGGTATTTTGACGAGCTGACGTCCGGGACCTATGACCTTGCCTACTGCGAAAATCGCCTGCGCGTGGGGCAGACGCATCACCGGATCGGGCTGTCCCCCGAGTGGTATCTCGGCGCCTACGTGAAGTACCTCCACATCGTGAGCGACGTGCTCAGCCGGGAGTTCGGGCGCGAATACGAGCGGTATTTCCAGACGACCGTCTCCCTGACCAAGGTGATCTACCTGGACATGGGGATCGCGCTGGACGCGTACCACTTCAGCGCACAGGCGGACCTGGCGACGAAAAACGAAGAGCTGCGACGTTTGCAGGAGGTGCGCCGGCAGCTTACCGACATGATCGTGCACGACCTGCAAAACCCGCTGGCGGGGATCCTCGCCTTCCTGCAGGGCTTCCGCGGGCGGGCGGGGCTGACGGAATTCGAGACGCGGTGCCTGGAAGAGGCGCTGGTCCGCTGCGAGGACCTGTCCCGGATGATCTCGAACGTCCTGCAGGTGAGTCGGGCGGAGGCGGGGCTGCTCCAGACGTACATCGAGGAGGTGAACCTCTCGGAACTCGCGCGCCGCGCCGTGGCCGTGTGGCGGCCGATCGCGGAGCGGGAACGGCGCACGCTGGAGTTCGAGGCGCCGGAGGCGGTCCGGCTGCGGACGGACGCGTCGCTCGTGGACCGGATGCTGCAGAACCTGCTTCGAAACGCCCTGCGGCATACGCCCGAGGGAACGGGGATCCGCGTGCAGGTGTCGAGCGGTGCGGAGGTCGACGCGGGCGAAGGGGGCGGCGGTAGTGGCGGCGGCGGGCGGGTGCGCGTCGAGGACGACGGGCCGGGGATCCCGACGGACGTGCAGCCCCTGCTCTTTCGTGCGTACGGCGGCGCGGCGTTGCGTGACGCGGGCGTCCGGGTGGACAGCGGCCTGGGCCTCGCCTTCTGCCGCGTCGCCGCGGAGGTCCTCGGCGGGAGCGTGCGCGTCGAGAGCGACGGGAAGCGCGGAAGCGCGTTCACGGTGAGCCTGCCGTCCGGGGCCGGGCAATAGCGTCCCGCTTGCCGGAGGGGAGAGCTCTCCGGAACGAACGACAAGGCGCAGCAAGCCGCCCGGCGCATCCCCTTCCATCCCCGCACACTCGTCGCCCTGCTCCTGCCGCTGGACGCGGACCGCTCCGATTTGGTATCACTGCGGCATGGAGAAGACGCGCATCACGGTGCTCTTCGACACCGACGGCGAGCCGCCCGCGAGCCAGGACTACTCCCGCCAGCTCCAGTCGAGCGATCAGGCGGAGTTCGACGTCGCACGCACGCTGCTCGAACGCGGCCACGTCGTCAAACTCGTCGGGCTGCGCGACCGGCTCGACCCGCTGCTCCACGCGCCCCCCGGGGAGCTCGGCGAGATCGTCTTCAACATGACCGAAGCCTTCGGCGGGCGCGCCTCCCTCGACTACGCGGTCGCGGGCGTGCTCGAGCTGCTGGGCGTCCCGTACACCGGCTCGTCGCCCCAGGGGCTGGTGCTCACGCGCGACAAGGCGTTGACAAAAAAAATCCTCCGGCACCACGACATCCGCGTCCCCGATTTCCACGTCTTCCCGCTCGGGACGTTCGAGCGCCGGCCCTCGGACCTGCGCTTCCCCCTCATCGTGAAGCCGCTCTCCGAGGACGCGTCGGTCGGCATCGCCCAGGCCTCGGTGGTCAAGGACGACGAGCAGCTTCGTGAGCGCGTGGAGTTCCTGCACGCGCGCCTGCGCAGCGACGTCATCGTCGAGGAGCTGATCCTCGGCCGCGAGCTGTACCTCGGGGTCCTGGGCGGCGAGCCGACGAAGGCCCTCCCGCCCGTCGAGATGCTCTTCGAAGGCCTGCCCGAAGAGAGCCGCATCGCCACGTTCAAGGCGAAGTGGAGCGCGAAGTACAGGACCACCAAGGGCATTCGCAACGTGATCGCCGAGAACCTGCCGCCGGAGGTCCTGGAGAAGCTCAGGGACGTCGCGCTTCGCGCCTTTCGCGTGCTCGGCCTGCGCGACTACGGCCGCATCGACGTGCGGCTCGCGCCGGACCACGAGGTGTACGTCCTCGAGGCGAACCCCAACCCCTTCATCGCGCGCGACGAAGACCTCCCGAATGCCGCCCAGGCGGCCGGCATCCCGTATCCGGACTTTGTCGAGACCATCGCGGCGTGCGCGCTGCGGCGCGGCAAGGCGGGGAAAGAGTAGCAAGATGGCGAAGGCCGAAGTCGGGGCTGCAAAGCGCCGCCGGGGACGCGGGGCGGTCGCGGCGGTCCTCGCGGTCGCGGTGGCCTGGGCCGCATGCCTGCCTCGCGCCGAGGCGCAGACGAACAATCCGAGGGCCATGGCCGCGAGCGGGCGGCTGCGCGAGCTGCTCCAGGCGCTCGCGCAAGGCGACGCGGTGGGGTTCGAGACCGCGATCGAGTACGACGGGCTGGCCCGCTCGTTCCTGGCGCGGCAGGACCCCAACGCCGCCGAACGCGCGACCGAGGCCGATCTGCCGGCGTTCACCTCAGGGCTTAGGGCCGGCTTCGCCAAACTCGCCGCGGAGCTGCGGCGCCAGTTTCACCCCGGGTCGTTCGTGACGCTCACCCCGATCGCGCTGCCGGACGAAGTCCGGATCACCGTTCGTGCGCAGGTAGGGGACATCCCCTATTACACGACTTTTCACCTGGTCGAGCGGGCGGACGGCTGGCGGATCGTGAACCTCTCCTATCCCCTGCTTCGGCAGGACTACGTGGGGATCGCCCTCGCGGGCCAGGCGGCGGTGGGGGTTGGGGCCGCGACTCCCGGCGAAACGGGGCCGGCGGCGCAAGCTGGTTTTTCACCGGTGCGCGCGACCGTGGGGCTTGTCGTCGCGCTCGGGCTCGCTTGGGCCTGGCGGCGGCTCGCGCGCACGCGGTCCGTCGGGCGCGTCGCAGTGCTCTCCTCGGCGGGGCTCTGGGCCGGAGTCGCGCTCCTGCTCGCTTTTCCTGGGGCGTATCTCGCGGGCTCGTGGCCGGGGGGCCGCGCGACGGGGGCCGGGACCGAACCGGGCGGGGTCAACGCCGCGTGGAGCGAGGCGTCGACGCTCCTCGGTCGGGGGGACGCGCAGGGCGCGCTCCGGCGGCTGGACGCGGCCGGAGAGGCCGGGAAGCGCGACCGGCTGGCGATGCTGCATCGAGGGATCGCGCTCGTCGCCTTGGGCCGGCTCCCGGAGGCCGAGGCGGCCTTGCGCGGCACGCTCGCGCTCGACCCGGGTCTCCCCCTCGCCGAGATCCAGCTCGCCCAGCTCGCGCGTCGGCAAGCGCGGCTGGACGAAGCGGCGACCCACCTGCAGGCGGCGCTGGACGCGCTCGGACAGGACGACTGGCTGCTCTCCGAACTGGGGTGGGTCCAGGCGCTCGGGGGTCGCTTCGAAGAGGCGGAGCGGACGTTCGCCCGCGGCCTCGACGTCGCGCCGGAGAGCGGCTGCTGCCTGCTTGCGCGCGCGCGGAGCCGCGTGCGTGCGGGCCGAAAGCGCGAGGCCCTTGACGACCTGGAGCGGATCGGGCGCGCGCTCGGCCTCAAGGAGGCCGGCGTCCGGGCCGATCCGGAGCTGGGCCGGCTCGTGGACGAGCCGGGTTTTCGCCGGCTGTTTCCACCGAGAGCGCAAGAGGCCGAGCCGCCGCCTGCGAAGTGAGGAGGCCCCGGATGCCGAGCGCCGACGGGCGGACGATCGTCTGGGCGATCGACGATGCGAGCGAAAATCAGCGGATGATCCGCGACTGCCTCCTGCCGGACGGGGAGGCCTTCCTCGTGCTCGAGGCGTTTGAAGAGGCCGCGGCCGCGATGGAGGAGCTCAAAGAGCGGCACGCCCTCGCGGACGGAGTCCCCGACGTGATCCTCATGGACTACTTCCTCGGCAACGCCTACGGCTCGGTGCTGACGACCGCGATCCGCGCCCTCTTCGCGCCGGCGCGCGGTCCCGTCATCATCGGGCATTCGAGCATGCCCGCTGCCAGCGCCTCGATCGTGGAGGCGGGCGGCGATTTCACCCTCCCGAAAAAAAAGTGGCCTCCGCGCTCCGGCCCCCTGCGCCGCGTTTTCGGCACGCGCGAAAGCGTCGCGGAGATGCTGCGGACGCGTCGCGCTACCTAGGGCGGGGGGTTCCCCAGCGGGCGTGGAATCGTCCGCGTCCGGGCCCCCGTCCCCGCACAGGCGGCGCCTCCCTGCCCTTTGCTGCACACCAGGAACCGCAAGCGCCTGCGGGAGGCTGCGGCATTTCGCGCCCATGGCACCCGCCGTGCGTCGTCTGGCATGGGGCCCCGTCAACCCGCGGAGGCGCCCAGGTCGCGGACGATTTCGTGCGCTGCCCGCGCGGCCCCCATTGCGCTCGCGGCGGCCGGCGCCTTCACGCCTGACCCGCGCCCCGCGGCCGAACCCCCGGCCCGCCGTTGCCTCACCCGCCACGGCGGCGACCCGCACGCGATCCGGCGCTGCGCCGATCCCGCCCACCCCTCGCAGCGCGCCGGCCTCGCGGAGACCTGTCTCGCCTGCCTCGTGGTGCTCGTGTGGCACGGTTATTGGGTGGTCCTCGACCCGGAGGTGGTTCCCCTCAGCCTGCGGAGGGGCACGGGTGAGGCGGGGAGCGGGGGGGAAAAGGAGCGACCATGACGAGGACCTATCGGGCGACGGAGGAGCCCATGCTGCCGCCGGCCAGCTCGTTGGCGATCCTCCTCCTTCTTTTTTTTGGAATGGGGCTGCTCGCGCTCGCCTCCGTGATGCTCGGCCGCTCCGAAGGCGACGGCGAAGGAGAGAGCGCGAGCGTGGCCCACGGACCCGCGGAGTTTTCCGCGCTCCTGGAGGAGGACTTCACGCGCGGGCTGGACATCGCGGCGCGTGAAGGGGAGTACCGGGTGCCGCCGCCGCCATTCAGCGAGGGGATTTTTCCCTGCTCGGACTGTCACACGGGGGCGGGCGAGGGGGACGCGAAGCGACGCGCGCTCGAAGCGGCGCACACGGAGATCCGCCTCGAGCACGGAGGCGAGGACCGTTGGTGCCTGGACTGCCACGACCTCCGGGAGCGGGACAAGCTGCGGCTGGCCAACGGGACACTGGTGCCATTCGAAGAGTCGTACCGGCTTTGTGGACAGTGCCACGGGGACAAGTATCGGGACTGGCGGTCGGGGATCCACGGCAAGCGGACCGGCTACTGGAACGGGCCGAAGCGGTACCTGCTTTGCGCCCACTGCCACAATCCCCACTCGCCCCGGTTCAAGCCCATTCGTCCGCTGCCGCCGCCCGTGAGCCCAAGCCACCAGGCGCGGCCGGCCGCCGGGGTTGCGGCGGAGACTGGAGGCGGCTCATGAGCCCTGACGATGCGACGAGGCAGGACCCGGCAGCGGGCCCCCGGTCCGGCGAGGGCGTGGACGTCGGGCGCCGCGCGTTTCTCAAGGCGGCGGCGATGGGCGCGGCCGCGATCGCCGCGGTCGCGGGCGGGTGCGGCCCGCGGGCCGAGGAGTTCCTCCAGAAGAACTTCCGCGAGCTCAGCCCCGCGGAGCTGGCCCGCGTCCTGGCGCGCCTGGAGGAGGAGTACGCACGCAAGTACGAAAAAAAAGTCAACGTCTCCGCGACCGGCGCGCTCCCCGGGACCGTCTTCGGCTACGGCCTCGACCTGTCGCGGTGCGTGGGCTGCCGGCGCTGCGTGTACGCGTGCGCGCGGGAGAACAACACGTCACGCGCGCCGCAGACGCACTGGATCCGGGTCCTGCAGGTGCCGCGGGAGAAGGGCGTGGATCTCTCCGAGGCGAACGCCTACTACGACCCGCCGGCCGTGCCCGAGGAGCGGTTCGCCTACCTTCCGGTCGCGTGCCAGCAATGCCGGAAGCCGCCCTGCGTGAAGGTGTGTCCCGTGAAGGCGACGTGGCAGGAACCGGACGGCGTGGTGGTTGTGGACTACAACTGGTGCATCGGCTGCCGCTGCTGCATGGCGGCGTGCCCGTACGGGGCGCGGCGGTTCAACTGGGCGGAGCCGTCGCTGCCGGCCGCCGAGGTGAACCCCGACACGCACTATCTCGGGAACCGGCCGCGGATGAAGGGGGTCGTGGAGAAGTGCACCTTCTGCCTGCAGCGGGTGCGGCAGGGGCGCTACCCGGCCTGCGTCGAGATCTGCCCGGTCGGCGCGCGGAAGTTCGGCAACCTGCTCGACGAGAAGAGCGAGCTCCGGGTGCTCCTGCGCGAGAAGCGGGTGCTGGTGCTGAAAGAGGACCTGGGGACGGAGCCGAAGTTCTTTTATTTCTACGGGACGTAGCGCGGGGTGGGGCATGAGGTTCATGCGATTCCTCTGGCACTCGGCGCGCCTGGCGACGCGGGGCGGCGCCGCGTATCGGGCGTGGGTCCTTTTCCTGCTGGCCCTCGTGGCCTGGGGTGCGGTGGCCTATGTCGACCAGCTTCGGGACGGCCTGATCCGCACGAGCATGCGGGACGAGGTCTCGTGGGGGTTCTACGTCGGGAACTTCACCTTCCTCGTGGGCGTCGCGGCCGCCGCAGTGATGCTGGTGATCCCGGCCTACGTCTACAACTGGAAACCGATCAAAGAGGTCGCGATCCTCGGCGAGCTGCTCGCGATCAGCGCGGTCACGATGTGCCTGCTCTTCGTGCTCGTGGACATGGGGCGGCCCGACCGGTTCTGGCACGTGGTGCCGTTCCTTGGGCTGCTGAACTTTCCGCGGTCGTTGCTGGCGTGGGACTGCCTGGTCTTGAACGGCTACCTCGCGCTGAACGTCGTGGTGGTCGGGCACCTCCTGTATTGCAGCTTCTATCGCGTGCACTATCGCGCGGCGATTGTCGTGCCCCTCGTGCTCTTTTCGATCCCGCTGGCGATCAGCATCCACACCGTGACCGCGTTTCTCTACAACGGGCTCCCCGCGCGCCCGTTCTGGAACGCGTCGATCCTGGCCCCGCGTTTCCTGTGCTCCGCCTTCTGTTCGGGGCCGGCCATTCTCATCATCGTGTTTCAGATCCTGCAGCGGACGGCGGGGCTGCGGATCCAGAACGAGGCGATCTGGAAGGTCGCGGAGCTGATGGCGTACGCGATGTTCCTGAATCTCTTCCTGCTCGGCGCGGAGGTGTTCAAGGAGTACTACTCGGCCACGCACCACGTCGTTTACTTGCAATACCTCTTCAGCGGCGTCCGCGGCCACACCTCCCTCGTCCTCTACGCCTGGGCCTCGGTGGCCTGCTCGGCCGTGGCCTTCATTCTTTTTTTGATCCCGGCCACGCGGCGGCACTTCGTCACGCTGAACCTCGGCTGCCTCCTGATCTACGCGGGGGTGTACATCGAAAAGGGGATGGGGCTGGTGATCCCGGGGTTCACGCCGTCGACGCTGGGCGAGATCTACGAATACGTGCCGACGCTCACGGAGGTCCGCGTGGGCGCGGCCGTGTTCTCGGTCGGGTTCCTGGTCTTCACGGTGCTCTGCAAGGTCGCCGTGCCGATCCTGATGGGGGAGTTCACGGCGGAGACGCTGGTGAGGCCGGACGGGGGCGGGAGCAGTCTTGCACCTGAAGAGAACTTGCAGCGGTCTTGAGGAGCATACGCCAGAATGTGGTAGGATAGGGGGGGCCAAGCGGGGAAAGTCGAAAACCTCCTTGCCACGGAGGGCCAGACGAAACGATGCCCACCTACTACTGCATGACGCTCGATGCGCACGGGCAATCCTTCTCCGCGAAGGTGGATGCGGCGGACCCGGAGGCGGTGGTGCTGGAGGCGCGCGGTCGAGGGCTGCACGTCGCGATGGTGTACCGCCGCGATGAGCTGGGGCCGTGCCACGTTCTTCCTCTCATGGATAACTGGAACTGGCCGGTCCCCGTCAGGTTGCGCAAGAGACTGTGGCGACGCAAACCGGACGGCCTGAGTTGGTTCATCGACAAGTACACGCTCGACGCGGCAATCAAGCTGGGGCGAATCCAGGGGCGGGTCGGGTGGTTCGCGAGCGAGGCGGTCACGCGAACCGTGCTGGACGCGATCGGGAGGGCCGCCGCGGAGGTCCTGTTTTCGAAGTCGCTTCCATTGCTCGCGTGGGACAAGCCGCCCGACCTCGACGGGTTTGAGCAAGAGCGCTGGAAGGCGCTCGAGGACTTCCGCCGCTTCACGCGTGTCGAGCTTCCTGCCGAGGGCCTGCTCCCCTGGGTGTCCATCGCCGGGCTCGACCCGGAGGCGGCCCTCATGTGGCAGACGATTCCCTGGGCGTGTAGGGACGACTCCGCGACCTTGCTTGCTGGCTGGCCCGTGCTGATCGCGAGCCGCCTGGGGGACTTTGAGGCAATCCTCGGGCGCCGCATCGAAGTCGTGCGTTGCGACGAGGATCCGAACCGTAACCATTTTCTGGTCGAGCGCATGCTCAGTCGCCTATTTCCCGGTCGGTTCACCCTCAGCGACGATTCCTCTATCCCCCTCACGAAAGAGCGTCAGTTGCCCGAGGAGAGTCGCGTCGCCGTATTCTTCGACTCGCTTGAGGTTGTCCTGTCACTCAAGGATCCCCCGGCACTCTTGCTGCTGGCTCGGATGATGATCACCGAAGCCTGCAAGCTTGGGTTCCGGCAGCTCCATCTCCGGCCTGCGCCTCTGCCCTGTCGCTTGTCGTACGCCCAGGGCGACCGCAAGGTCGAGGTCGAGGAACTTCCGCGCGGTCTCTACCTTCCTCTCCTTGTTCTGCTCGCCGCCGCGGTCGGCATCCACCCGACCGACATCCCGCCGGCACGCGGTTGCCGCGAAATCGAGGTCGCGGGGCGGAAGTACCGCCTGCGCGGACGCTCGCGCCTCACGGACGAGGGGGAGTCGCTGGAGGTGGAGTGGGCGCCGGCATAGTCGCGGGCGCGGCCGGAAGGCCGGGCGCGTATTTCGCGTGGGCGATCTTTGCGCAAAGACCTCCGCGGACCGGGGCGGGCCTCACTGCCGCCCCAGCTTGACCGGCCCGTCGTAGTAGACGGCGCCGGAGCCCGCGTGAATGAAGTGCCCGTCGACCCCGCCGTCCTTGCCCGGCGTCAGCCGCAGCGTGTAGGTGAGATGAAAGTCGCCCACGAAGGTCGCCTCGAGGGCGCCGCCGTCCATCCTGAGCATGATGGCCGCCCCCAACTCCTTCGGCGCTTCCGGGGCGGCCGCGTCTTTGTTTGACGCCCTCCGCAGGACGCGACAGTCTCGCGGGGAGGCGGTGAGCCGGAAGACGAGCCCTTCGTAGTCGAGGCCGACCGCGGCCCCCTGGCCCGCCGTGGGCTCGCCGCCGGCGCGCGGGCGGGGAGGCGCGTCGAGGAGCCAGTCGCCGCGGAAGGACTCCGGTATCTGGTCGACCTGCCAATGCGCGGCCTGCAGGCCCATCGAGGACTTGTAGGCGAGCCGATAGGTGGTGTCGGAAAAGGGCTGCGACCGCCCTTGCGCGTCCCGTTGGGTGGCAACGACGCGGAACTCTGTCTTCCGCGGCAGCTCCATTGCGATCCGCATGCCGGGCCGACCGCTCGCGGTCCGCTCTTCCCAAAGCGAGGTGGCGGGGTCCGCGTCCTTCTCCGTCGCCTGATCGAAAGTCTGGACGATCCCCGGGTCCTCCAGAAAGTAGCAGACCAGGGCCTTGCGCTCCGGGTCCCACGTGTACCAGAGTTCGGCTTGGAACACCACTTCGCCGGCCATGCGGGCGACCGTTGTACCCCTCAAGAACGTGCCGCCGAGGGCCCACTCGAACGACCGGGTCGAGGTTTGAGGCTCGCCCGCGGTCTTCCGCTGTCCCAGCCATGTCCCCACGAACGGGGCAAGGACCTTGAGCCCCTCGCGGACTTTTGCTCGCCGCTCCGCGTACGGATCGTCGTCGGCGTGGAGTTGGGTTGCGACGGCCGCCAGGAACAAGAACGGCGTCACCCATGTCGTTCGCTTCACGTTGTCGTCTCCAGCTTGGGCCACGGCGGCAAAGTGCCGACGAAAACAAAAGTGGGCGTCTCTTCGGGGAAAGCGCTTCGTCTGCGATACCACCCCACGAAGGAGGCGTCAAGGCTGGGCTCTCGCGCCGATACCTGGGAACCGCGGCGCAGGAGCGACGTCCTTGCCCGCTGAATTCGATCCGCGTATACTGCGGGGCAGGATCGTTCCCCGCTGAATCGGCCTTCCCGCGGGCGCTCGCACCCCTTTACAGGCACGAGACCGAAACATTCCCGGATCGGAGACGTTCCCAGCGGTCGACCGCGGGCGACGCCCCCCCGCTGGCACGAAGAGGAGAGGAGGACTCACATGGAGTGCGCGAGTTTGGCGACGGCATGCCCACGCCTTCCGGTGCTGCTGCTCGTGACCGGCGCGGCCCTCGCGATGGCGGCGAGCGGAGGACGCCCCTGCCGGGCGCAGGATCCTGACCCGGTCGCCGGGGCGGCAGCAGGCGCGGTCGCAGCCGCGAAACTGCTGGTGACTTGCAAGGGGCACGCGGCCACGCTTCGCGCGCTGGTCTTCACGCCGGACGGGAAGTCGCTGGTTTCGCTGGACCGCGCCGGGGGCGTCCGCGTGTGGGAAGCGACGGGGGGGAAAGAGGTGCGGGCCGTGGACGCCGGAGGCTCCGACATCACGTGCGTGGCCCTGTCCCCGGACGGCGCGCTCGCCGCGGCCGGCGACGAGAACGGACAACTCTACGTGTACGACGTGGGGACCGGGAAGCAGCGGGCGCACTTCAATCTCCCCAACGAGGCCTCCACGGTCCACGCGGTGTCGATCTCGCCTGACGGCCGGCAGCTCGTCACCGGCTGGGGGGACATGAGCAAGCGACTTGTTTTTTGGGACTTGAGCGGAGGCTCCGACAGCCGGACCGTGCCGAGTCACCTGCATCTCCTGGCGCACTCCCCCGACGGGCGGACGGTCGCCGCGTACGGCAGCAACCGCGCATTGACCCTCTGGGACGCGCAGCGCCACGACCCGAAGCAGGCGCTCGAGACCGGCGTCTCGGCGATCGAGGCGCTGACTTTTTCCCGGGACGGCGTCTGGCTGGCCGCGGGCGGCGAAGGCGGCGTCGAGCTGTGGCGCGTCGGTGAGAAGCGGGGAGCGAAGCGGCTGGGCAAGGACGGTCCTACGGTAATCACCCTAGCCTTTTCGCCGGACGGGAGCGTGCTTGCCACGGGCGCCGCGGGCGAGAAGGTCGCGCGACTCTGGGACGTCGCCACGGGTGTGGAGAGGGCGAGGCTCGACGGACACGACGGACCGGTTTCGGCCGTGGCCTTTTCCGCGGACGGCAAGCTCCTCGCGACGGGCGGCGAGGACAAGATGGTTCGGGTGTGGTCGCTGCGGTAGCGAGCGGTCCGCGGGGGTGGGGGCTCCGGAGGGGACGAGCTCATCGTGCCCGCGGCGCGTCGGTGGCGGTTCCGCCCCGCACCCGCTCGCGCACGGAACGTCGGAACCACCTCCCGGGTTTCCCCTGGAGCGGCCTCCGTCTCCGCATCCCACGGGCTCGGAGATTTCCACACGGGTCGTCCCGTCGGTGCAGGGCGGAAGCCCTGCATCACAAGGGGCCGTGGCCGACCGGAACGGGGGCGCGAGGGGGAGCACGGCTACGGGCGGCACGGCATTGCGTCCTGCTGCGCGCGACGACACGTCGCGTGCGCAGCGGCGACCGCACCGGCACTGGGCACCGACTTCCGTGTGGCGGTACTGAGGGCGAGATCCCGCCGCGGCCGGCGTCCCCCTCGGTCACCTCTCACCGCGCGTCGCGAACCCAGTCGTCCAGCGGACGCAGTTCGGGCGGCGCCGTCGCCGAGGCGCGTTCCGCGGACGCGAGCCGAACCGCGATCCGCGCCGGCCCGGCGGGCAGCGCGAGCCGGACCACGAGCTTGCGCACGCCGGTATTCGGATTCTCGGGCGCGGGCGCGGCCGCCGACTCGACGGTGAACACCGCTCCGGCCGGCGACAGCAGCGTCGCCGTCCAGGTCTTGCCGTCCTGGCGCAGCTCGGCGCGCGCGCCGTCGAGCGATACCTCCGCGCGGGTGTGCATCTGCCACGCGGCCTCCGCCGGCCGGGCCAGCTCCAGCTCGTCCTGCACCAGCACCTCGCGCCGTTCCCGCAGAAGCACGCCGCGCCGCGCGCGCGCGCCCGATTCGGGGTACGTACCCGACAGGTCGGCGACCGCGTACGCGGCGTCCAGTGTGGAGCGGTACGCGACCACCGGGGCCTTCGCCCGACCGAACTGGTTCTTGCCGTCGAGGAGCAGCGTGTTGTGCCCCGCGGTCCGGAGACGGTAGTACTTCGATTTAGCGCCGGAGAAGTAGTGGGGTAAGGCGTAGTCGTCTCGGCCGAGATCGACGGCCCAGCGGACTCCGTCGCCGTCGAGGACGAACGTCCCGAGGTCGAGGTGGGAGTGGTTCTCGGAATTGTCCCCCCCCTTGAACCCGACGTAGACCGCGGCCGGATCCTCCCAGGCGCCGCGCAGGAACACGGCCTCGACGCCGCGGAAGTAGGCATCGAGAGGGAACGCGGCGGCGCGCGGACCCTGCTGCTCGGGCGAATACCAGAGCAGGTCGCGGCCGGTGCCCGTGCGATGGCGGGCCGCGTGCCAGGCGTAGAGCGGGCGATGGAAGGCACGGGCGAGCCAGTACATCTGCGGCGCCACGTTCGAGGCGGGTTCGTTCGCGTCGGCGAAATTGTACGCGAGGTCGCGGGGGCCGAGGGCATGCACGGCGAAATCGCCGGTGCGCGAGAAGCCCGCGGCGGCGCGGAGCGGTCCGGTCAGCTCCGCGGCCCGGGCCGGGTCGAGCGCGCCTTCGAGCGCGGCGAGCAGGAGGACGCCGTATTCGGTCGCATAGGCCCAGTAGCCGGGGCCTTCTCCCCAGCCGCCGTCGGGCGCGAACGACGCGAAGGCCTGGCGGGCGGAGAGCGGAGCGGCGCGCAGGACTTCGGCGGCGAGGGCGGGCTCCTCATCGGCGACGGCGATGGCGCCTGCGACCATGCCTCCATTGCAGACCAGGTTCCAGTTGTGGTCGGCGAGGGCCCAGTTGAAGCCGTGTCGCGTGAGGGGTGCGCGGGTGCGATAAAACGAGAGCCCTGCGCGCAGGCCGAGGCGGCAAATGGCGTCGCGGACCGTCGCGCGCTCGTCTGGAGTCATTTCGGCGTGCAGCCAGTCGTAACCTAGCCCGACCGCGTGCGTCAGTTCGGCGACGTCGAGGAAGTGGTCGGGGTCCCAGGTCGGGAGTTCGGCGGCGTGCAGCAACTCGGCAATCGCGCGCCGCGCCGCGACGTGGTCGCCGTCGAGCAGGGCGACGAAGGCGAGCCGCCAGATGCGATCGACCGCCGAGCGCGCGGCGCCGAGCCAGTTGCCGCGCTTGTCGCGGCGGTATTCGACGAGCGGCGCGGGGAGCAGCGCCCGCGCGGAGGCGCGCACCTCCGCATACCAGGCGGCGGCGGTCGGGTCGTCCTTCACGAGCGCGCGCAGTCGGGGGAGGTCGGCCCCGCGCAGGAAAAGGCGGGGGCGCTCGGTGCGGACGGCAGCGGCGAGGTCCGGCGCGGCGGCGGGCGAAGGGGAGGGCGCGGGCGTGGCGGCCGGATCGTCGGCACCGAGGAGTCGACCGACAATGAGCGCGGCGATGAGCATGCCGGCCACGCCGGTGGACCGAAGCGAGTCTTTCACGCGGAACATGCGGTCTTCTCCCACGGGGCAATTCAGTGGGCAAGCCAATGGGTCTTGGGAGTCGCCCCCGGCGGTCGTGAGCGGGCGGGCGGGATCGAACCCCGGGGCGACGAAGCACCCGCCCAGACCGCTCCCTAACGGTCGCGGTTCGGATCATGCTGTCGCCGGCCGCTACCTCACTTCGAGGCTCACCGGCGGACTCGTTGCGCGACTCGTCGGATTGTAGTATTCGTAGGCCACGCTCTCCCGCGCCTGGGAGCGGCAGGGAAGCGTCGCGCGCAGGTCGATGGTCAGGGCAACGGGGCGACCGCGCCCGACCTCTCCCAAATAAAGGAGGATCCGTCCGCCGTCGATCGAGTACTTGTCCACTGTCCCCTTCGTGCGCAGGTCCGCGAGCGACGCGCGGTCCGGCTCGAAGCCCGGTGGAATGCCCAGGTCCACGATCACCATGAACGCGGGCTCAGGCCGTCGATAGGTCAGGCGCACGGAACACTGCACGACTTCGCCGAAAGCCACCGACGTCTTGTCGTAGCCGACCTCGAGGCCGAGCGCCGCCTCGGTCTCGGCTTCCGCCTGCGGTCGCTGCTTCGCCTCGCGCGAAAGATAGCAGCGAGCAACCGCCTGATAGGTCATCGTCGTTTTCCCCGCTACGGACAGCTCGATGCGGTTTTCCCCCGGGCGCGAGTGCTCACTCAGGTCGACCTGCTGCATCAGATCCGAGTTGTCAGGGGTCACCTCGAGCGTCCCCGCAGGCGCGCCGTTCGCCATGATGCGGACCGTGGCCCGTTCCGGAAACTTCGTCCGTTCCGCGTTCACGCCGAGCGCCTTGATGGCCTGGATCGTGGCCTGGGTCGTGTACCAGCCGCCGAAGCCATCCTTGCGCCGCAGAAGCCACGTCAGCGCGCGGCTCAGGCGAGCGACTTCCGCGGGCGCACGACGCAACGCCTGCGCCGCGATCGCGGTCACCTCCACGTCCCCGGCCGGTCCGCCGCCCCAGCACAGAGTGGGGCCGCGCCGGTTCCAGGAGGTCGCGCCATTCTCGTCGTGAGCCGACGCGGAGAGGCGCTCCACGAGTTTCAGGCCCGCCGGGTCGCCTGGATCGCGCGCCAGCAAGGCGTTCGCCGCCAGCCCAAGCAGGTACGGATCGTCGGCATCGCCAACGGCTCCGAGGAGGAAGCACCGCGCCCGATCGACGGCGGCGCCCGTTTGGCCCGACTCCGCCAGCGCCCAGGCCACGAAGGCCGTCATCGCCGCGCCCCCGCCCTGGATCGCCAGGGAGCGCGGCTGCTTCGCCTCGCGCCAGGAGCCGTCGTCTTTTTGCAACGACGCGAGCCAGCGCGACGCGCGCTCGACGATCCCCAGGTCGATCGGTCGCACGCGGTTCATTTCCCAGAGCTGCGCGATGCCGTAGGCGGTGAGTTGGACGTTCGCCGGGGATTCCCCGTACCAACTGAAGCCGCCGCCCGGCGCTTCGAAGGAGCACAGTCGCTGGTAGCCCAGGTCGAGCGCCGTTTCGAGCCTCTTCGACACCTCCGGTGTCAGCTTGCCGGTCGCTTTGAGGTACCTCAGGATGACGACGTTGGGGTACGTGACCGACGTGGTTTGCTCGAATCAGCCGTACGGCAGGCGCACCATCCGGTCCAGACCGTCCACGAGTTCCGTGAACGCCGTCGGGTACAGCTTGAGAAAGAGCGCGCAAGTGCCCGGAATGGCCTCGTCCGGGAAGCGGAGCTTGGACACAGCGCCGGCGCCCAGCTCGTCCGAGACGGCGGTCGTCTCCTCTTCGCCGTCCGGGAGCACGTTCACGGACCGCCGCACGGCGTCCGCGACCCCGCGCGAACCGAAGGCGTGGACCGTGAATCGGCCGAGGCCGAAGGTCCGGGCACGCACGCCGAACCGGACGGAGCTGATCTCGCCCGGACCGAGGACTACGCGGCGTTCCAGGCCGTCCAGGGCCGTGAACCAGTCGCCACTCTCCAACGCCACCCGCACCTCCTGGTCCTCCGTGAGGTGATTGTGGATCGCGACGGGGACCTGCACCTCGTCGCCGACGGTGAGGTGGAGCGGGAGGTCGAGATCGACAAAGAAGTCCTGGAACACGGGGATGCCGGCGGTCGTACACGCGCCCTGGCCGGCGGCCGTGACGCCCTGGACGTCCAGTCGCCAAGTCGTGATGTTGTCGGCAAGCGGAATGCTGACCGCGGCCTCGCCATGCTCGTCGGTCAAGACTTCCGGTCGCCAGAAAAGCGTCTCCGGGAAGTGCTCGCGCACCCGGACGGAGCTCTTGCGCGCCGAGTCGTCGAGGTCGGAGAGGGAGGTGGTCGGCGGATCGGGGGCTGGGGGGCGGTGGCCGCCGAAATCGTAGAGCCTGGGTATCATGATTGACGAGAAGATGCCGAATCCCAGGACAAGAGTCAGCGTCCACATGACCGCCGCCGCGGCCCGCTCCCGGCCGGTAGCGAAGTGAACGAGATAGGCGTAAAGGGACCCGAACGGCAACAGCCCAACGCTACAGACACAGACACCCTCAAACCCCGTGACGCGATCCAGGAGCACGCCCGATCCAAGCCAAGCGGGGATCGCGAGCCACCAAGCGATCCCCCTGGCCGTCCCGTACTCGTCGAAGTAGATGGCTCCGGGCACAAGCCAGAATGCCGCGAGAACGAAGAGGCTCCAAAGCCACCTCGTGCCTTCCTCGTCGAACTCGACCAGACGAGCGCTCTTTTTTTTGACGGCCGCTTCGAGCGTGTCGCGCTCGATTTCGTACGACGAAGCAAACGTAGCCCCGACCGCAAGGTCCGCCGACGCGAGGGTCGCCGCGGCCGCCTGCTGCATGGCCTGGTCCGCGGGCTCGCCCGGGGCCGGCAGCGGCAGACCGAGCCGCCGGCCGCTCCCTGCCGTCGTTGCGCCAATCCCTGCGGCTGTCTGGTCCGCCACGCCCCGGCCAAGTGCGTCCGGCGTCCCGAGGGAGAGGACCGCCTCGTCCGCGACCGAGAGCGAGAGGGCAGCCGGCTCGGGGTTCCCCGAGTCGTTTTGCACGCGGATCCGTACCTCCGCCGTCTCCCCGGGCCGGTAGGTCTCGCGGTCGAGTGTTGCCTGGATGCGCATTTCCGCCCGATCGTCGACGAAAAGCACGCGACGGTCGAGCGCCCACGCGCCGTCCGGCATGGACCGGACCGCGTGCACCGCGATGAAACCGCCAAGCTCTTTCGTCACGGGGATCTCGACAGACGTGGTTGTCGACGGGGCTTCGGCGGTTCGGGTGAGGAGAGAGTGTCCCGCCCGCGAAACGACCACCAGATACCGTCCTCCCGCGTTCACCGCATCGAAGGCAAGCCGCAGCGTCTCGCCGACGCGAAAGATCGTGCGGTCGGTCCGCAGCAGAAAGCGCGCCGGAGAGTCCGCACCGACCGCCCGCCGCAGGGGATCCGGAACGCTGGGATACCCGTACTCCGCTCGCGGACCCAGCATGTCGACAATCTGTCCGCCCTTCGCTCCCGTCACTCCGTGGGTGGTCGCCTCCACCTCGCCCCACACGACGACGGGCTCGGTAGCCTCAGAGCCGGCCCGCTGCGAACTCCACGAGAAACGTCCGAAACCATCCTCACCCGTGACGATCGGGGAGACCAGCGTGCCGTCGGGAACCATGACCTTCGCCGAGGCGGGGCGACCGCCCTCACGCCGGGTGGCCACGAAGCAGTCGTTTCGGAGGCCGCGCAGGACGGCCGGCGCGATGGGGTGAACGGAAACCTTCAGTACGTTCGATTCCAGCAACCGCTCGATCGACCGCGTCTCCGCATGCCCGGCCGCATCCGTAACGGTCGCTTCCAGCCGGAGCCGCTCCTGGTCGCCCGGGCGCGCGCCGAACAAATTCGGCGCCGGGACCTCGCCGACGAATTCCCACTTTCCGGCCGCGTCGGTCCGCCCTTCCAACCTCGAGGACACACTCTTGTCCCCGAGAGACATCGCAAGGCCGACCTTGCCCGACGCGACCGGCCCCCCGACGGTGTACGCGGCCTCCACGGTGCCGTGGATTCGGTCGCGTGCGGCGTAGGCCGTCCGGTCGGTCGTCAGCGTCACCTTGAATTTGGGCACGACGTACCGCCGGACCTGGACCACCAACTCGTCCACTCCGCTTCCGGCCGGACCTCCAGTCTCCCCCGCGACCCGCGCCCGCAGCCGCCACTCGCCCGCGTTCAACTCCTCCGCCAGCGGGCAATCGACCGTGACCAAGCCGAACCGGGACGTGCGCTCCTCCTTCCGGAAGACCACGTTTCGTCGCGCGTCCTCGGCCTCGAAGACCACGGGCGTGTCTTCGACCGGCCTCCGAAGACCGACATGCTCCAGCCGGGCGCGCAGGTGGACGACCTGCCCAGGCTGGTAGACCGGTTTGTCGCTGAAGAGGGAGATCCGGCGCGCGCCCTGGGCGTCCATCGGCAGGCGGACCTCCGGCCGCCTGTCCCCGGGACCGCGTGCCCGCACCACCCACTCGCACTCGCCCTGGTGCATCGGCGGAGGGTTCAGAAAAAAAAGGTGTGTCCCGTCCGCCCCTGCTTCCGCCTCCGCGACCGCGGTGTCAACGCTCGAAGGCCCGCGCAGGAACACCTCGAGGCGTGCACCCGGCAGGGGGCGGCTGCTCTTCCGGTCCAGGACCTCGCAGGCGAGCAGCGCTCGCGCCCCGGGCGAGGCCTGGTCGTGGGCGAAAACGCGCAGGTCGGTTGGGAGGGGCTCGGGTGGGAGGTCGAGGTCGCGCGACAGCCGCCAGGCGTTGCGGACGGGAAGGGCGAGGACCAGGAGCAGGATGAGGAGCAGGGCGGCGGGGAGCCGCCATCGGCGTGCGGGCGGACGGGAATCGGACATCAAGCGGCCCTCAAACACGGCATGTCCTTCCCCGCTACCAGACGTACCAAAACCCGCGGGTCGCCGCAAGGTTCACGCGAATTTCATCTGTTCCCGCGGCGCGCGCGGTCGACCTGCCCTCGGATCTCTTGACCTTCGGCCGCCGGCGCGGTATGAGGGAGGGGCGGATCGACCCTGCCTTCAACCAACCCGCGCAACGCCGAGGTGGAACCATGCCCGACCGGCGCATCGCCATCCGTCGCGTCCGACCGTCGCAGCAACGAGCGAAGCCCGCCGACTCCGCCGCGCTCGGGTTCGGCCGCTACTTCTCCGATCACTTCTTCGCGACCGAGTTCGATCGGCCGAACGGCTGGCACTTGACGCGCATCGAGCCGATGCGGATGCTGCAGATCGACCCCGCGGCGATTTGCCTGCACTACGGGCAGGAGGTCTTCGAGGGGCTGAAGGCCTACCGCGGCGCGGACGACGGCATCTACCTCTTCCGCTGGAGGAAAAACGCCGAGCGGCTGCAAAGCTCCTGCAAGCGCCTCATCATGGAGTGCGTCGACGAGGAGTTCTTCGGCCGGGCGCTGAAATCGCTCGTGCTCCTCGACCGGGATTGGATCCCCCGCGACCCCTCGTGCGCGCTCTACATCCGCCCCACGCTCATCGCGACCGACCCGTTCCTGGGCGTGCGGCCGGGAGACGAGTACGCCTTCTACGTGATCGTCGGTCCGGTCGGGCCCTACTATCCGGAGGGTTTCCGCCCGATCCGCATCTGGGTGTCGGAGGAGGACGTGCGCGCGGTCCGCGGCGGGCTCGGCGAGGCGAAGACGGCGGCGAACTACGCCCACAGTCTGTGCGCGCAAAAAAAAGCCACGACGCTCGGCTACTCGCAGGTGCTCTGGCTGGACGCGCTCGAGCACCGATGGGTGGAGGAGGTGGGCACGATGAACATCTTCTTCGTGCTGCAGGACGAGTTGGTGACGCCGCCGCTCGGGGGGACGATCCTGCCCGGCGTGACCCGGGACAGCGTGATCGCGCTCTGCCGGCACTGGGGGATCCCGGTGCGCGAGCGGCAGATCGCGATCGAGGAAGTGGTCGAGGCCGCCGCCTCGGGCAAGCTGAAGGAGTGTTTCGGCACCGGCACGGCGGCCGTGATCGCGCCGGTGGGCGTGCTGTCGTATCAGGGTCGGGACGTGCAGGTGAACGGCAACGACGTCGGGCCGCTGGCGCGCCGCGTGTACGACGAGCTGACGCGCATTCAGCGGGGCGAGGCGCCGGACCCGTTCGGCTGGGTCGAGCGGATCGACAAGCTCGACGTGGAGGAGCTGGCGCTCTCGCAGGTGTAAGGGTGCGGGGAGAGGTGCGGGGGCTCTCCCATGCCTCGCGCCGCGTGGACGAAGTCCCCTCACGACTCCTGGGGGCGCGGGCCTCCGGCCCGCGCGAGCTGGCGCTCGGCTCTCACTTCGCGGAAACCGTGGCGACGACGCTGTCGGCTGCTCGTCCATGCGACGCCACCACGAGCGCCCTCTCCCTCCGCTACCTTACCGGCCGCACCGCGCCCTGCCGGCCCTGCCAGACTTTCGCGAGGAGGTCTTCGCGCAAATAGCCGTACCACTCGCGCTCGAGCGTCGGCAATGGCGCGATCGTCTGCTCGAAGCGCTCCTTCGAAAAGCCGGCCCGGAGCAGGGCGAGGTAGGGCTTCGCGTATTTCCCGTCCTCGCCGTGGAAGAGGAAGTGAGTGAGGCTCCACGCGTGGAGGTAGTAGAGGTTGAAACGCTGGTCGACGTCGGCGCCGCCGGTGTCGAGCACGACGGTCTCAAGCGACAGGATCTGGCCGCTCCGCCGGTCGGCGTCGGGGTCGCCGGAAAGCTGAAACGAGTGCAGCCACCAGACCGGGTAGGTTCCGAGATCGACGCGACCCAGCTCCGGTGGCAAGTCCTTCGCGACCAGGCGGCTCGTGGAAAAGTAGGTCGCGAGCCCCTCCTCCAACCAACGCGGGAGGGCAAGCCCGGCCACTTCGGCGTCGAGCTGGTGCGTGGCCTCGTGGAGCGTCCAGTGGTGCGGGTTCGCGTCGTCGGCGGCGAAGTAGGCGTGACAGAGCTGGCCGTCGTAGAAGGCCTCCGCCCAGCCGGAGCCGGGGTTGCAGCGCTTGAATTCCGCGCGGTCGCGGTAGAGTCGGACGCGGAGCCGGGCGTGGTCCTTCCGCAGCTCCAGCGTGTCCTTGAAGAACTCCGCATACGTCCGATAAAGCACCTCTAGCGCGTCCCCCATCCGACGCGCCTGCGGTTCAGGCGCGCTGGATTCGAGCGCGTAGTGGGCGGTGTCCACCCGGCACACGGGCGACCAGCGCCGGCGCGCGGTGTCCAACAGCAGCAGCGCCGCCCCGACGGCCACGACGACCAGGAGGAGCTTTTCGCGTCGAGTGTATTTCTGAAAGAGAGTCAAGCAGTCTCCTGCGTGTCGACCCTATCGAACCCGGGGATGCGTCAGGACGCGCTGAGGCCGCTCCCTCACGGTCGCGGTTCCGTTTGGCCGCCGCTCACCGCCGGAAGCCGTGGTTCGGCTTCTTCGCGCACTTGTTCGCCTCGGCAATCGACAGCACGATCTCGTCCTTGATCGCCTTAAGCTCCGCCGCCTTCGCCTCCGCCTCCACGTCGTTCATTACAGCACGGCGACTCCGTGCGTTTCAAGCCTGGGCCGCGCATTTTTCCGCACTGGGCGCGGAGAAATCCCCGCAAGCACGGCGTGCGCCGCCGCCATGCGCCGGCGCACGAGACGGTTGAGGTTCCTCTTCGCAGAATTCGCAATCGACCCTCCGGCGGCCAGGCCTTGTCCATGCGAGCCTACGAAGCCGTGCGGCCACGTCCCGTGCGCCTCACGGATGGGTGGCACGCGAGATGCTCTTGCGCGAGGTCGTCCCCCAATCGGACCCGGAGGTCGATTGAAAAAGGAGCGTGAGCAGATGATCGTCCGCGAGGCGGCCGGCGTCGTGCCCGGCGACGTGACGGACCCGATCAATCGCCGGATCCTGGCCGTTTCCGAGGACCAGGTGCGCGGCTTCGTGCGCGACCCGCTCGGCGAAATCGCCCACCGCTCCGGCGTCGAGCCGGACGCGGTGCTTGCCCGTATTCGCGCCATGCTGCGCGCGGGCACGGTTCGGCGCGTGCGTCAGACCCTCGTTGCGAACAACCTCGCCGATGGCGCACTCGTGGCGTGGCGGGTCCCTCCCGAGCGACTCGACGCCGCGTTCGATTTCCTGCTGCGGGCCGACCCCTTCACAGGCCACGTCGTCGCGCGCACGACCGAGCCCTCCGCGCCCGGCGCGAGCTACCGCCTCTGGACCACGCTCAAGGTTCCGCAAGGCTACTCGCTCGAAAAGCACGCACGCTACCTCCAACCGAAACTCCACGCCTCAGGTGTTCGCCTGATGCCCGCCCGCTACGTCTTCGTCCTCGGCGTCGGCCACGTGCGGCGCGACGGCCTCGCGATCGGCAGCAAGGCCGACGTCGCACCCGAGCCGCTGCGCGTGCGTCCCGTCGAACTCAACGACGACGCCTGGCGCGTCCTCCGCGCGCTCAAGCGGGAGTTCGGCGCCGAAGAGCTGGGCGCCGACCTCTGGTCCGCGCGCGCCGCGGAGGCGGGCCTTTCGCTCGAGGCCTTCTGCCGCGCGGCGGAAGAACTCGATCGCCGCGGCCTCGTCGGCCGGTTCTCGACCTTTCTGGAGCACGTGAAGCCGCACCGCGACGGCGCGCGCGTCACGGGCGTGAACGCCCTTTTCCATTGGGCAGTCCCGCCGGGCCGGGAGCTGGAGGCCGGTCGCGAGGTCGGCCGGCATCGTGTCCTCACCCACGCCTATTGGCGCGACGGCGGCGAGGAATTCGGCAACGTCAACATCATGGCCGTTGCCCACGGCGCGGATCGCGCGACCGCCTTGGCCCACAAGGGCTCGATCGACGACCATCTCGCCTCGGTCGGCATCCCGGTCACCTTTTCCAATGTTTTCTGGGGGGAGCGGAGCGAGATCAAGCCTTCGGAGATCTGTCCGCTTGCGTATGCCGAGTGGTGCGGCAGGGTCGGGCTCGAGCCCGAGTCGATGCGCATCGAGCCGGAGCTCGTGCGTGCGGGCTGACGCAGTCTGACGGGTGCGGCAGGAACAAGCGAGAAAGCGGACACGCCGCGCTTGATCGAATGGTCGAGCCACCGAACACGCCGAAAACGCCGAGGTCCACGCTCGCTCTCCTTGAAGTTCGGTGTCTTCGGCGATTTCCGTGGCTCGTCTTGGTTTCGGAGGGCCGCCCCCGTGTCGGGGAGAACGGCGCTTGTTCGTGCGGGAAACTCCGCAACCCGGGCCCGCGCTCCCGGACCGCTCCTCCTCGGAAAAGCTCGCGCGGCCCCCGCGTCCCGGCGCCTCGCGGGGAGCGGGCGCCTCCGCTTCCTGCGGGGCACGCCGATTGCCCAGAGCTGCTCGGTTGCCAAGGCCGCGGACCTTCGAAGCCGCATCCTTTCCCAGGAGAGGGAGCCCGTCATGCGTAGACCTGGATGGATCACGCTCCTCCTGCTCGGACCGGTCGGTCTTCTCGCCTTGCTCTCGGCCGACCTCCGGGCTGATGGAGACAAGTCCGGCCCCAAGTACCTCGGCGTGGACAAGTGCAAGGACTGCCACAAGGCGAAAACAAAAGGGGATCAGTACGGCCAGTGGACGGAGTCGAAGCACGCTCGGGCCTTCGAGAGCCTCGCGAGCGACGAGGCCAGGAAGATCGCGAAGGAGAAGGGCGTCGCCGACCCGCAGAAGGCGCCCGAGTGCCTGAAGTGCCACGTCACCGCGTTCGGCATTGCCAAGGAGCGGCTGGGGGACAAGTTCAAGCTCGAGCAGGGCGTGCAGTGCGAGGCCTGCCACGGCCCGGGCGGCGACTACTTCAAGATGGAGGTCATGAAGGACCGGGAAAAGGCGAAGGCGAACGGCCTGGTCCTGCCCACCGAGGCGGTCTGCGTGACCTGCCACAACAAAAACAGTCCGACGTTCAAGTCGTTCGACTTTAAAGCCGAGTTTGATCAGGTGAAACACCCCCTTCCGGCCAAGAAGTGAGTCGTCACCCGGCGCTCCCCGTGCGCCGCCCAACGAACGAAGGAGGGACCCGCTATGAACCGCACGAGAAGGGCCCATTGGGTCGGCCTGGCGGCGCTGGCCGCCGCCGCGACCGTCGCCGTCGCGTCGCTGGCCTCGTGCACGGGCGGCAAGCAGCCGCAGGAGCCGGAGGCCTGGGTGACGATCCCGGGCGCAACCTACGCCGAAGCCGACGCCTGCGTCATGTGCCACGACAAGGTCGCCGAGGGGCTCGGCGCGACGCGTCACGGGAAGAAGAACGACCCGAACACCCCGGCGGCGAAAAACAACTGCCAGGACTGCCACGGGCCCGGCAGCGTGCACGTCGCCAACCGGCAGGAAGACAAGCCGTATACGCAGCCCGAGATCCTCACGTTCAAGGAGGGCGGGCGTTTTCCGTCGGCGCAGCAGACGGCGCAGTGCCTGGCCTGCCACGAACGCGGCAAGTCCGAGTGGCACGCCACGCAGCACTCCTTCTACGGGGTGGGCTGCGCCTCCTGCCATTCGGTCCACGACGCCAAGGGGGAACGCAACCTGAAGCTCGCCTCCGTGGTGGAGACCTGCGCCCGGTGCCACAAGGACATCAAAGCGGCCCTCCAGCGCCCCTCCCACCACCCGATCCGGGAAGGCAAGGTCACCTGTACGAACTGCCATGACCCGCATGGCACGGGGAACGAGAAGCTCCTCGCGGGGACGAACGCGAACGACGCCTGCTTCCGTTGCCATCAGGAGAAGCGCGGGCCGTTCCTGTGGGCCCACGCCCCGGTTTTCGAGAACTGCTTGAATTGTCATACGCCGCACGGTTCGAACAACCGGACCCTCCTGGTTTCGAAGCCGCCCCAGTTGTGTCAACAGTGCCACTCCGACGCGCAGCACCCCGGTACGCTGTTCGACGCGACGACGCTTCTGGAGGGGGACTTTCCCAACGCGCACGCCGTCCATCGGGCGTGCCTCGATTGCCACATGCGGATCCACGGCAGCAATCACCCCTCGGGCAAGTTCTTCATGAGGTAGCCGCTCAGGCGAACGCCCGAGAGGAGAGAGGAGGTCGTCATGAGCACCCGGCCATTGGGGATCGCACCCGCCTTTCTTGCCGCCTGCGCAGCGGTCTTTGCCGCCGGTCCGGCCCGAGCGGAGGACGGCGCACCCGCGCAGGAAGCCGTCGCGAAATCGACGGGGCCGTCCCCCGCCGCGGGGAGTGACGCCGCTTCGAACGCCGACGAGAAGACGGAAGCCCCCGCGCCCGGTTCGGCCCCGGCGTCCGACGGGCTCTTCGACCGGCTGGAGGGGAAGGTCGTGATCGGGGGGCAGGGCCTCTCGAATACGGACCGTGCGGCCAAATACCTGGAATATCGGGACGAGCCCGTCGGGGTCGTCGCTCCGTGGGTCGAGTTGCGAACGATCTCCCGGCCCGACGACGACTACTGGTTCAAGCTCGTCGCAAAGG
>JACPWG010000192.1 GCA_016197205.1 Planctomycetota bacterium | reverse complement strand
GAGATGAACGCGCGCTCCTTCCGCGGGCCGTTGAAGTGGATCGCCCGAGCGACCAGCTCCACGCCCGTGCCGCTTTCGCCGCTCACGATCACCGGGTAGCTGGTGTCCGTGGCGCGGTCGAGCAGCTTGAACACGGCGCGCATCGCCGGCGCCTGGCCGACGAGCTGCCTGTAATCGTACTTCGTGCGGCAGGCCTCCAGGCTGTCGGCCAGCGCACGCCGCGCGGTCTCGCTCTCCTTCACGGCGGCCGCGTGCCGGCTCGAAACCTGCACGGGTCCCGCCAGCCGCTCGGCGAAGGCCGCGACCAGCGCCTCGTCCTCCGCGGTCAGTTCTTTCTCCAGCGTCCGGGTGTCCAGGTAGATCACGCCGATCACCTGCCCCTCCGACTGGATCGGCACGGCGAGGACCGACACGATCCCCAGCTCCACGATGCTGCGCTGCGTCCGGAGCGTCGAGTCCCCGCTCGGGTCCGACACGCGGACCGCGCGCCCCGTCCGGAAGACCCGGCTCACGAGGGTCGACGAAACCTCGAACTGCGGCGAGGCGATCTCCTCGTTCGTGAAGCGCCGCGCCGAAATCGGGCGCAGCTCCTCCGCCGACCCCTTCAGCAGGATGATGCCCCGTTCCGCCTTCGTCACGTCGAGAAGCATGCCGAGCGCGAGATCCAGCATGCGCTGGAGGTCCATCCCCGTGCCGAGGATCCGGGCCAGCATCCCCAGGACCGCCATGCCGTCGCGCGCGGGCAGGGCCTTCGCCAGCTCCGGATCGACCGACGCGAGCCCGCGTCCCGCCGAGGAGTCGCCGCAGAGGCCCTCGCCGACCGAGTGCGAGGAGGCCCGGTTCCGGCCCGCGCGCTTCGCGTTGTAGAGCGCCTCGTCCGCGCGCAAAAGCAGCAGGTCGCAGTCCTCGGCGTCCACCGGGTACACGGCGAGCCCCGCGCTCGCCGTGTAGACGCACGGCTCGCGGTCGAAGACGGGTGGATTCACCGACGTCTCGGAGAGGATCTGGGTCGCGATCGAAAGGGCGGCGTCGGCCGTGACGTCGGGCAGGAGGAGGGCGAATTCGTCCCCGCCGAGGCGGCCCGCAAGCGGTCCCTCGGGATGGCGGACCCGAATGCGGGCGGCGACCTCTCCCTCGTCCGCGGTCCGTGCGAGGATCCGCGACATGTGGTTGAGTACCTGATTGCCACCGGCGTATCCATGGAGGTCGTTGTGGAGGCGCACGCCGTCCACGTCGAGGAGCAGCAGCGCGACCGGGTAGCCGTCCGCCTTGGCCTGGCGGACCTCGGCGCGCAGCCGCGCCAGGAAGTGGGAGCGCGTGGCGAGGCCCGTGCCGGGTTCCTGCGTCGCCCGCGCGTGGAGCATCGCGTTTTCGATCGCGATGGAGACGTGATCGCCGAAGCCCTCGATCCACGCGAGGTCGTCCTCCGTGAAGGCGCGTTCGACGCCGCGGTGGTCGAGATAGATCGCGCCGCAGACGGCGCCGCGGATCTCGAGGGGAAAGCAGAGGACGGACCGAAGCTCGAGCGCCTGGACGCTCCGCTGGGTCGCCAGCCGCTCGTCGGCCAGCGCGTTTTCGGAAAGGACGGGGCGGCGCTCGCGCATGGCCCGTTCGAGGACCGAGTGGCTGACCTGCGACTCGGGGGCGTGGATGTCGGCCTGGTTCATGCCGCGCGCCACCTTCGTGGTCGGCTCGCCGTCGAGCGTGAGAACCAGGAAGCCGCGTTGGGCGCCGCTCAGTCGAATCACCGCGTCCATGATCGCGGAGAGCAGCGCTTCGAGGTTGTGCTCCCGCGCAAGTCGGTGTGTGCTCCGGACCATTTCCTGGAGCCGGTCGCGTGCGTCGACGGCGAGTTGGACATTGGCGGCGAGCCTGGTGTCCACGGTGGCGGCGCTCGCGCCGGCGCCCGGGGGCGCAGTCGCGGCCACGGTAGCGCCCGGTGGGAAGCGTGCGGTCGTTGAGTCGCAGGCGAAGACGACCTCGCTCCGGGGGCCCGTCACCGTCGGAATGGGCGCGGGTACGCGTGCCGTTTCCGTGGAGCCCGGCGGCGGTGCGGGAGGGGCCGGGACGACGGCCGTCTCCTCCCCTTCCAGCGGCGCGGCCCCCGCCGCCGGTGCGCCGACCAACCTCGTCGCGGACGGCGAGCGCGACGCGGCCGTGTCCGCTAGGGCAGGCTCGCCCACGCCGGCGCCCGCGCCCGCCCCCGACGCAGCGAACGTCACGAGCAGGTCGGTCTTCTCGCGGCTCAGCACCGCGGCGCCGCGCGCGGACGTCGGATAGGACGCGAGCGCGTCGCTGCGCGTGCGCACGGCCTGTCGATCGGGCACGCACAGGTAACCGGCGCGCCACGCGTCCGGGAGAAGCGACGCGACCTCTTCGAGGATCTTCAGCGCCTCCGCGCAGTGGTGGCGCGCCTCGGGGATGCCGCCGAGGTCCTGGTGGAGCGTGGCGAGGAGCGCATGCGCCTGCCAGCGCTCCTCGGGTTTGACGCAGGTCTGCAGCAGGAGGTTGAGGGACCGGAAGGCGTCCGTGAAGCCCCGCCTGCCGCGCGTCCGCTCGACCGCGGCCCCGGTGAGCAGGGAAAGACCCCGCGTTGAGCCCAGGCCGCACCGTTCTACGATGGCCGCCCCCTTCCGGCGATGTTCTTCCGCCGCGTCGAATTCCCCGAGCCGGGCGCGCACCCACCCGGCGCGCAGGTGGGCGTCCTGCGCCTGGTAGAGGTAGGTGATCGACCCGAGCAGGGCTTCCACGCGCCCCAGCGCGTCGCGACACTCGGTCGGCCGGTGGGTGGCGAGGGCCATCTCCGCCGCCGCGAGATGGGCGAGCGCCTCCAGGTCCTTGATCCCCTTTTCCCGGGCGAGCGCGAGGCCCAACTCGATGTGGTCGGCCGCCTGCGACCACTCGCCGACCGCGGTCAGCGCCTGTCCCTTCGTCACCAGGTTGGAGGCGTGCGCGACCTTGTCCTTCAGGTTCTTCGAAAGGGACAGGGCCTCGTCCAGGTACCGGTGCGCTTCGACGTAGTTCGCCAGCTCCAGGTGGGCCGAGCCCACGTTGGAGCAATCGGCCGCGACCATCGGGTTGACGCCGGACTTTCGAAAGAGCCGGATGGATTCGCCGTAGTGCCGGAGCGCGTCGTCGAAGCGGCCCATTTCGAGGAGGACGAGCGCGAGGCCGCTGGTGGAGAAGGCGAGCTTGGACAACTCGCCGATCTTTTCGGTGCGCGCAAGGCTCTTCTCGTGGAGGTCGTGGGCGCGTTTGTATTCCCCCATGCGCCGGCAGCAGCGCGCGAGGTTGTTCATGTAGGTGATGGCCTGGATCGACTGCGCGGACTCAGCGAGGCGGAGCGACTCGGCGAAGCGTTCGGCCGCGAGCGGGAGGTCGCCGGAGTTGAGGTGGACGAGGCCGACGTTCGAAGAGGCGCCGGCGATCTCGAGGGGATTGCCGCGACGCCGATCGATCTCGAGGCGCTTGGCATACCACTCGAGCGCGAGCGGATAGCTCGAGGAGACGAGGTGGGAGAGGCCAAGGGCGCCATACAGGATGCGCGCGGCGTCGTCCTGGCCCTGGACGCGGGGGAGCAGTTCGTCGCAGAGCTGGATGGCCTCCGCGGGCTTGCCGGTCATGGCGATCGTGTGGGCCATGAGGCCGGTCGCCTGGGCGATGAGGAAGAGGTCGCCCGCCTCTTCGGCCAGGCGCCGGGCCTCCCGCCAGGTGGTCACCGCGCGCTGGAGGTCCGCCTTGCTTTCCGCGGCGCGACCGGCCTCGACCAGCACGCGGGCGCGGCGGCGCGGATCGGCCTGGGCGCCCGGGTCGGCGAGGACCTCCTCGTGGAGCGCGCTCGCGCCGGCGAAGTCCCCCATGCCCTGCCGGATGCCCGCGATTTTCTCCTTGAGGTCGAGGGCCTGGCCCGGGTCGCTGCCCGAGATCGCGGCCAGCGCGCCGCCGTAGAGGGTCAGCGCGAGCTCGTTGGCGTAGACCTTGCGCGCGCGGTCCGCGGCGGCGAGGATGTAGCGAAGGCCTCGGGCGGGATTTTCGCTCGCGAGAAAGTGCCGCGCCAGCTCGTCCAGGTGCGGCGCGGGTTCGGCCGCGTAGCGGGACTCGAGGAGGAGGGCCGCCCGGCCGGAGAGCGAACGGCGGCGCGCGGGGGCGAGACCCGCGAGGACGGCCTCGAGCGTGGCGCGGTCGGAGAGCGCGTAGGTCGCGGGATCGGAGAGGCTGTCGCGGACGACGAGCCCCATCGTGCGCAGCGTGGCGAGCGCGGGATAGAGGTCGGAGGGCACGGAGCCGGCGACTCCGGCGAGCAGGTCCGCATCGGTCGGCGCGTCCAGGATCGCGAGCACTTCGCAGGCGGCGAGCGCCGCGGGCGGCAGGCCGGCCAGCCGCGCCTGGATTCGCTCGAGCGCTCCGGCGCTGGGGCGGCGACGGGCGAGGCGCTCGGGATCGACCTCCCAGCGATTGCGCCGATAGAAGACGACCCCCTGGTCCACGAACGCGGTCACGGCCGCCTCGATCAGCGCGGGATTTCCCTGGCCGTCCTCCGCGGCCGCCTGCACGAGGGCGTCCGGCAGATCGGCCGTGCCGAGCATGGAGGCGAGGAGCTCCCGCTGTTCGGCGTCGGCGAGGCGGTGCAGTTCATGCGTCTCGCACGTGTCCATCGCGCGGAGGGCCGTGAGCCACGCGTCGGCTTCTTTGCGGACCGGGCCCGGTCCGCTCCGGAAACCGAGCAGGACCAGAAACCGGGGCGGCGTCGGCGCAGCGCACGGCGGCGGCGCGTCGAACTGCTCGTCTTCGTCCGACGAAGGGCGCGGCAACACGGCCGTTTGCGGCACGCCGGAGGGCTCCCGCTGGGCCGGCGCGGAGGTCGTGGGCGCGGCCGCGCCCTGCGTCGGGGAGGCCTCGGAGGTCGCGGCCGCCCCGACTCCGGAGGCGACGCCCCACACGATGCCGCCCAGCGCCGCGGGGCTCGCCTCCCGCGATGGCGCGGGGAGCACCACCGTTTCCCCCTTCTGGACGCGTCCCGTCTCCGGCGTCGACGCCGTCGACGAGGCGCGCGCGCCGGGCGGTTCCGTGCCCGCGCGGACCGGCCGTCCCTGGCGCGCCAGGGCGAGGTTCCTCGCGAGGTAGCGGATCGTGTCGAGCGTCCCCTGGTCCGCGCCTTCGACGTTGTCGAGCGAGAGGACCATGGGGCGTCCGACCGCCGCCTCCAGCAGGAACCCCGAGATCGCGTCGGTGAGGCGGAGCGCTTCTTCCTTCGAGTCGAGCGCGGGGCTGGGCGCGAGGGACCAGCGCGCGGCGAGATCGGGGAGGACCTTCACCAGCTCGGCGCCGTAGCGCTCCATCGCCTCGACGAGGGCCGCGTCCTCGGTCGTCGCGGGGTCGACCTCCCCGAGGAGCTGTCGCAGGAGATCGGCGAAAGCGCCGAACGGGGAGGTGCGGTTCCGCGTCGCGTCGGCGACCAGGATCGCGCCGCCGGAGAGCTGCACCTGGTACTTGGTTTCCCGCAGGAGGCGGGAGCACCCGAGGCCGGCCTCGCCGAGGATGAGGACGCAGCCGGGCGTGTTCGCGGGCGGGGCGGGCGCGAGCGAGGCCTCGACCGTGGCCGCGATCCGGTCGATCTGCGGCTGCCTGCCGACGAGTTTTCCGGAGAGGATGTAGCTTTCGCGGGTCGCCCGCGTCTCGATCTCCAGCGTCAGGGAGAGGGCGCGATTCAAGGCCTCGATGACCTCGGTCGGGCGGGAGAAGCGTTCGTGCGGCTCTTTGGCGAGGAGGCGCAGGACGAGCTGGGCGAGGTCCGGCGGCAGGTCGGCCCGATGAAAGGTGGGGGAGGGGGGCGGCGACACGAGGTGCTTGCGAAGGACCGACTGCGTGGTGCGGCCGTCGAAGGGGAGCTTGCCGGTGAGCACCTGGTACAGGGTCACGCCAAGGGAGTAGATATCCGCGCGCCGATCGGCGCGGCTGGCGCGCACGATCTCGGGCGCCATGTAGTGCACGGTGCCGCGGACCCGGAAGTCGCCGACCTCGCGTTCGTCGCCGGCGAGCCCGAAGTCCAGGAGCTTGACCACGGGCCGTCCTCCGGGCGCGGCCGGGCAGACGAGCACGTTGGAGGGCTTGACGTCGAAGTGGATGAGGCCCTTCGAATGGATGTAGTCGAGGGCGCGGCAGAGCTGGGCGGCGAGGTCGGCGATCTCGGGGAGCGTGGCGCCGTGCGCGGCCTCGAAGAAGTCCTGCCCCTCCACGAACTCGCATGTGAAAAAAAAACGTTCGGTCCCGGGATCGTTGCCGAAATCGTAGACGGCCGCGAGATTGGGATGGCGGAGCCGCGTGAGCAGGGAGAACTCATACTGGAAGTGGCGGATGGTGTCGCGTCGCGCGGCCTCGGGGAGGAGGACCTTGATGGCGAGCTTGCGGTTGCCTTCGAGAATGTCCTCGCCCAGGAAGACGGAGGCCATGCCGCCCTCGCCCAGTTCCCGGAGCACGCGGTAGCGGTTGTTGATGAGGGTCGGCAGCATCGCGGGGAGGTCTCGCGGCGGGGGAGGGGTCGGCGCGAAGGTGCGGAGTGCCCGGGTGCGGGTGTGCAGTATAGCGACTATGCCCGGCAAGTCAAGACGCGGGGTGCGGGTCCGGCCGGGGGGGGGAAGCGCGCCGCCCGCGGGACCGCGCGTGGGTGTGCTTCGCGCGCCGGGCAACGAAGCCGAACTTTTGCTTGAAACACCCGTTCATTCTCCTATAATGTCGCTCCCGCGCACCGCTAGCCTAGCTCAATGGTAGAGCCCCGGTTTTGTAAACCGGAGGTTGTGGGTTCAAGTCCCACGGCTAGCTCCAGGCTGGCGGTCGGCGCGCTCCCAGGCGCCCGTTCCCCCGCCGCGCGTCGCGCGGGGGAGAGGGCACCGAGCAGCGGGCAGGTACCCAAGCGGCCAAAGGGGGCAGACTGTAAATCTGCTGGCTCCTGCCTTCGGGGGTTCGAATCCCTCCCTGCCCATCCTGCTCGCCCAGTCCCGCCGGGGCCTCCCGGCGGGCGTTTCCGGCCCGCCTCCCTGTCGCTCGGGTCCGCGCATGGAAGGTCGCCGCCGGTGGACGGGCGGGCCTCCCCGGCGGGCGTAGCTCAATGGTAGAGTGCCAGCCTTCCAAGCTGGCCATACGGGTTCGATTCCCGTCGCCCGCTCCACTCCACGCATGCCGCGACCGGCCCCTCCCCGGGCGCCAGGGGGCGTCAAGATTTTTTTCTTGACACGGGCACGGCCGATGCGTACACTCTTCGCTTCCATCGCCGGGCCCGGGACGGACCTCCGAAGCGTTTTCGCCCTTCGAACATGGCCGTCCAGGGCTTTCGACGAGCCCCTCCCGCTGGTGTAGCTCAGCCAGTAGAGCACTTCCTTGGTAAGGAAGAGGTCAAGGGTGCAATTCCCTTCACCAGCTCCAGCTTCGCGAGGACGCGAGGGGACGGGCGGCGCCGAAGGCAGCGTGAAGGAGAGTGTCGGCCGATTCGCCAACCCAGAAGTGGACCGAAAGGAAGGAGCTAGGAATGGCCAAGGAGAAGTTTGACCGGAGCAAGCCGCACTGCAACGTGGGGACGATCGGCCACATCGACCACGGCAAGACGACCTTGACCAGCACGTTGACGGGCCTGATGGCCAAGCGCGGATTGGCGACGCTGAAGAGCTACGACGAGGTGGCGAAGGGCTCCGAGAAGGAAGGGCGCCGCGACCCGACGAAGATCTTGACGATCCAGGTCGCCCACGTCGAATACTCGACCGAGAAGCGGCACTATGCCCACATCGACTGCCCCGGGCACGCCGACTACATCAAGAACATGATCACCGGCGCCGCCCAGATGGACGGCGCGATCCTCGTGGTGTCGGCGCCGGACGGCCCGATGCCGCAGACCAAGGAGCACGTCCTCCTGGCCCGCCAGGTGCAGGTGCCCGCCATCGTCGTGTTCCTGAACAAGTGCGATCTCATGGAGGACCCGGAGCTGCTCGACCTGGTCGAGTTGGAGATCCGCGAGCTCCTCAGCAAGTACCAATTCCCGGGCGACACCATCCCGATCATCCGCGGGTCCGCCCTCAAAGCCATGACCTGCGCGTGCGCGAAGAACGAGTGCCCGAACTGCGGCCCGGTCCTCAAGCTCCTGGAAGCGGTCGACGCCCACGTTCCCCAGCCGGTCCGCGAAGTGGACAAGCCGTTCCTGATGCAGGTCGAAGACGTGTTCAGCATCAAGGGCCGCGGCACGGTCGGCACCGGCCGTATCGAGCGTGGCGTGATGCGGGTCGGCGACGAAGCCGAAATCGTCGGGTTCTCGAAGGAAGCCCGCAAGACCGTCATCACGGGCGTCGAAATGTTCAACAAGACCCTGGATTACGGCTCCGCCGGCGACAACGTCGGCCTCCTCCTGCGCGGCGTCGAAAAGAACGAGCTGGAGCGCGGCCACGTGATCTCCAAGCCCGGCACGGTGACGCCCCACACGAAGTTCGATTGCCAGGTGTACATCCTGTCGAAGGAAGAAGGCGGCCGGCACACGCCCTTCTTCGCAGGCTATCGCCCGCAGTTCTACTTCCGGACCACGGACGTGACCGGCGCGGCGACCCTGCCCGAGGGGACCGAGATGGTGATGCCTGGCGACAACGTGAAGCTCAGCGTCGAGCTGCAGACCCCGATCGCCATGGAGGAGCAGCTCCGCTTCGCCATCCGGGAGGGTGGGAAGACGGTCGGCGCGGGCGTCGTGACGAAGATCCTGGCCTAGCGAAGGCAGCAACCACCGGATTTCGGATGCGGGTGCCGCCTCCGCGGCACTCCTCATCCGGGCCCTCTCCCCCGGCAGGGGAGCGGGTGACCGCGGCCCCGCAACTTCCCGCGCTCGACGCGCGGGAGTCGCGGAACAATACCCTGGAAGGGAACGAACATGCGCGAGTGGCTCTTCCTCGAGTGCACCAAGTGCGGCGCTCGCTACTACCGGACCACGAAGAACAACAAGGCCCAGGCCAAGATCGAGCTGGCGAAGTTCTGCTCCGATTGCCGGGCCCACACGCCGCACAAGGAAAAGAAAAAGTAGATCGTCCACCGAAGCTCGGGCGAAGGTTCGAGCGAAGGTGGGCATCTCCATCGCAGGTCTGTAGCTCAACTGGAAGAGCACCCGTCTCCAAAGCGGGTGGTTGGGGGTTCGACTCCCTCCAGACCTGCCAAGCAGGAACGATCCATGGACTTCAAGAAGCTCCTCCTGCCCTACAAGCCCGAGCAGGGGCGAATCGCCCGCGGCACGGCCTTCGGGATCCTCGTGCTCCTGTCGGTCTTCGCGGCGAAGTCGCTCTATGACTGGCCGTCGAACGAAAGCTGGTGGCGCCTGCCCCTCTTCAGCCTCGGCGAGGCGGAGGTCGTCCGCGGCGCGCCGATCAGCCTCGTCTTCTTCGTCCTCCTCGTGGGCGCCTGTTATGCCTACGTCGTGAACCTGCCCAAGGCCGCCGACTTCCTCGTCGAGACCGAGGCGGAATTGAAAAAGGTCAACTGGCCGCCCCCCCATGAGTTCCTGGGGTCCTCTTTCGTCGTGGTGGTTTCCGTGGTGCTGCTCGGTGGCTTCCTGGCCATCACGGACTTCCTCTTCCACCATCTGATGCGTCACATCGGCAAGCTGTAGGCCGGTGCGGGGCCCTGCTCCGCCGGCGACGGCTCGGGTGAATGCAAGGCAACCCTCCCACGTTTTCTCCCCGAATTGCGGGTCAAGGTCGGATCGGAGCACCGCGGTGGCAAAGCAGTGGTACGTCGTCCGGGTCCAGAGCGGACGCGAGGACAAGGTCAAGGAGACCCTCGAAAAACGGGTGAAGGGGCAGGGGCTGGACGAGGCGATCACGCGCATCATCGTGCCCTCCATGAAGGTCTCCGAGATCCGCGGCGGAAAGAAGCGGGTGGGGGACAAGAAAATCTACCCCGGCTACCTGATGGTGGAAATGGACCTGAACGAGCAGTCCTGGTTCCTGATCCGTGAGACGCCCGGGATCGGCGACTTCCTCGGCTCCAGTCATCCGGTGCCGATGGCCCAGCACGAGGTCGACAAGCTGCTGGTCGACATGAGTTCGGGCGGCGACAAGACGCCGCAGGTCAAGATCGACTTCAAGAAGGGGGACAGCATCCGGATCAAGGAAGGCCCCTTCGAGAATTTCGACGGCCTCGTGGACAGCGTGATCCCCGCGAAGGGGCAGGTCATGGTGATCGTCACCATCTTCGGCCGGCCGACGCCGGTGCAGCTCGAATACTGGCAGATCGAGGCCGTATAGCCGCTCCCCTCGCGGTCCGCACGGGACCGCGCTCCACAGCAACCCCCAACATAGGTAGTGTCGCGACATGGCCAAGGAAGTGATGGCGAAGGTGAAGCTCCAGTGTCCCGGCGGCCAGGCCACCCCGGCGCCCCCGGTCGGCCCGGCCCTCGGCCAGCACGGCGTCGCCATCGGCGAGTTCGTGAAGCGCTTCAACGATGCCACTAAAGCCGATCCGGGAACGATTTTCCCGGTCATCGTCACCATCTTCAAGGATCGGTCGTTCGACTTCCACGTGAAGTCGCCGCCGGCCTCCGTCCTCCTCAAGAAGGCCGCCGGCATCGCGAAGGGCTCGGCGACCCCGAACAAGGAGAAAGTCGGGAAGGTCACGAAGGCCCAGTGCATCGAGATCGCGAAGCTGAAGGTCAAGGACCTGAACACGAAGGACCTCGAGATGGGCGCGCGCATGGTCGCCGGCACCGCTCGCTCGATGGGGATCACGGTCGAAGGGTAAATGGCGGGGCGAGGCCGCAGCCCAGCAACGACGGAACCACAGATTTCACGGATTTACGAAGATTTCACGGATTCGTAAGCTGTGAAAGCTGTGGTCTCCCTGGCGTTCGAACGGAAACAGCGTGCTCGGAGCCCTGGGCGTCGAGGTGACGCCCGGCCCGTCCCGCGGGAACACCACCGCCCGCGAACGGGACGCACCCCACGGTGGGAGCGACCGGCCGCCGCAAGCGAACCCGAAGACGCGAGCGAGGCGGGGTCGCGAAGGAGGAACGCATGAGAAAGCGGAGCAAGCGCTACAAGAAGCTGGCGCCGCTCGTCGACCGGAACAAACGCTACACCGTCGACGACGCCGTCGCCGTCCTGAAGAGGATGGAAGGTCCGAAGTTCGACCAGACGATCGAGATCGCGATGAAGCTCGGCGTCGACCCCAAGAAGGCGGACCAGAACCTCCGCGGTTCGCTGGCCCTGCCCAAGGGGATCGGCAAGAGCCGGAAGGTCATCGTCTTCGCCGCCGGGGAAGAGGCGCGGTTGGCGACGGAGGCCGGCGCGGACGAAGTCGGCGCGGACGAACTCATCAAGAAGGTCGGCGACGGCTGGACGGACTTCGACGTCGCGATCGCCGCTCCGAACATGATGCGGACCGTCGGCAAGCTCGGGAAGGTCCTCGGCCCGCAGGGGAAGATGCCCTCGCCCAAGAGCGGCACGGTCACCGAGGACATCACCACCGCGGTCCGGGAGTTCAAGGCCGGCAAAATCGAGTACCGCGTCGACGCGGGCGGCAACGTCCACGCGCCCGTCGGCAAGCACTCGTTCGCCGCCGCGGACCTGAAGCTGAACATCGAGTCCTTCATCGAGCACATCCGCAGCTCGCGTCCGGCGTCGGCGAAGGGCCACTTCATCCAGAACATCTCGATCTCCCCCAGCATGGGGCCGGGCCTCCGGCTCGTGCTGGAATAGTCTGCGAAGGAGTCGTCGCCCATGAGCAAGGTGCTCCGCCGGTTGATCGTCGACGAGATGTCGAAACGCCTGAAGGGCGTCGACAGTTGCGTCGTGTTGGACTACCAGGGCATGTCCGCACAGCAGGCGTGGGAGTTCCGCTCCGCCCTGCACGATTCGAAGATCCAGGTGGAGGTCGTGAAGAACACGACCGCCGCCGTCGCCCTGAAGAAGATCGGCAAGGAGAAGCTCACGAAGCTCGTGTCCGGTCCGACCGCGATCGTCTTCGGCGGCGAGGACGCCGTCGCCCCGTCGAAAAAGGTGCTCGCCTGGCGCGATAAGATGCGCATCAAGAAGCCGGTGATCCGCGGCGGCTACCTGGATGGCCAGGTGTTGAGCCCCGACGAGGTCGTCGCGCTGTCGAAGACGCCGAGCCGCGAGGTGCTCCTCTCCATCCTCCTCGGGACCCTGCAGGCCCCGATCGCGAGCGCGGTCGGCGTGCTCGCGCAGATCCCGCGCGGCTTCGTCACCGCCCTCAACCACTACGCCGAGAAGCGCGGGAAGGACGAGGGGGGCGGCGCCGCCCCGACCGCGCCCGACGCCGCGCCGGCAGCCGACGCGCCTGCGCCGCCGCCCGCGCCGGCCCCCTAACCGGAAGAACCACGCGCTTCCGCCTCTTCCGAGCGAAGCGCGTCCAATGCCTGCTCTGCTCCGTCGACCGGGGCGTGGCCCCCGTCGTCAATCCGAAATCAGCAATCGTCAATCAGCAATCCCAGAAGGAGTGTCCGACCATGGCCGAGAAGGGTGCAATCCTTGATTCCTTGATGAGCCTCGCCGACGAAGACCGGTCCGAGGTCATCCTGGATGCGATCGGGAAGTCCTCCGTCCTGTGCCTGTCCGGCATGGTGAAGAAGGCGGAAACCAAGTTCGGCGTCAGCGCCGCCGCCCAGGTCGCGGCCGCCGCCCCCGCCGCCGCCGGCCCCGCCGCCGCGGCCGCCCCGGTCGAGGAAAAGACCACGTTCGACGTCATTCTCAAGGAATGCGGCGCGAACAAGATCCAGGTCATCAAGACCATCCGCGAAGTCACGAACCTCGGCCTCAAGGAGGCCAAGGACGTCGCCGACGGCGCGCCCAAGGCCGTCAAGTCCGGCGTGCCGAAGGACGAGGCCGAGAGCGTCAAGAAGAAGCTCGAGGCCGCCGGCGCGAAGGTGGAGTTGAAGTAACCGACGGCGAACCCTCGATTTTGATGCTCCTGGGCGGGAGCCCCAGCTAGGGACCCTCAAGGGCGGCGGCTCGCGGACTGCGGGTCGCCGCCCTATCAGCCCCCCCGGACGACCCGCGCGTCGGACGGGGGCGCTGCCGCTTCGGCCTCGGTTCAAAAGGCGTGCACTGGAGGCGAAATGGAAGTCATTAACTACGGCCGGGTGCAAGAAATCCTCACCATCCCGAATCTCGTCGAGATCCAGACGAAGGCTTACGAGCGATTCCTCCAGCGGGACGTCCCCTCCGAGAAGCGCGAGAATTTCGGCCTCGAGGCGATCATCCGCGAGATCTTCCCGATCAAGTCCTACGACGGCACCATGTCCCTCGAGTACCTCGGGTATTCGCTCGGACAACCCCGCTACACGCCGGACGAATGCCGCCGCCTCCGCCTCACCTACGGTACCCCCCTCAAAGTCCGCCTCCGCCTCACCAAGGCCGAGCCCATCGAGGAGGAAGTCTACCTCGGTGAGATCCCGCTCATGATCGGCGGCGGCGAGTTCATCATCAATTCCGCCGAGCGCGTCATCGTCTCCCAGCTCCACCGCTCCCCGGGCGTGGACTTCGTCGAAGAGAAGTCCGGCGACAAGAAGATCCACTCCTGCTGGATCGTCCCCGAGCGCGGTTCCTGGATCGAGCTCGCCGTCGGCAAAAAAGACACCCTCTCCGTCCGCATCGACCAGAGCGGCAAGATCCCGGCCACCTGCTTCATCCGAGCCATGGATCCCGCCTACTCCACGCATGCGGACATCATGCGCCTCTTCCACGACACGAAGATCGTGAAAATCACCGACCGCGCCTCCCTCGACGCCGTCATCGACAAGATCGCCATCGTCGACGTCATCGACCCCACGAACGTCTCGAAGATCCTCGTCGAGAGCGGCAAGCCGATCCCCGAGGCGATCGCGAAGGGCATCCTCGCCGCCGGCAACATCAAGGAAATCGAGGTCCTCGCGAGCCATGACGAGCTGCTCATCGTCAACACCCTCGCCGAGGACAACACGAAGAACCACGAGGACGCGCTCCTCAAGATCTACGCCCGCCTCCGCCCCGGCACGCCCCACCAGCTCGAGCGCGCCAAGCAGCTCTTCCAGGAGCGCTTCTACGACCCCTCGCGCTACCGCCTGGGCCGCGTCGGCCGCTTCCGCCTCAACCGCAAATTCAACATGCAGATCCCCGAAATCGATCCCATCCTCCACAAGGAGGATGTGACGAGCGCCGTCCGCTACATCATGAAGATGCGAAAGGGCGAAGGCGCCCCGGACGACATCGACCACCTCGGCAACCGGCGCGTCCGCACCATCGAAGAACTCGCCGGCGAGGAGATCCGCAAGGGCTTCCTCCGCCTGCGTCGCACCGTCCTGGAACGGCTGAACCTCCAGAACCAGGAGAGCCTCTCGCCGAAGAGCCTCGTCTCCTCCAAGACCGTCTCCTCCGCCATCGAGTACTTCTTCGGCCGCGGCGAGCTGTCCCAGGTCGTGGACCAGACGAACCCCCTCGCGCAGCTCACCCACGAGCGGCGCCTCTCGGCCCTCGGACCGGGCGGCTTGAACCGCAAGCGCGCGGGCTTCGAAGTCCGCGACGTCCACATCTCCCATTACGGCCGCATCTGCCCGATCGAGACGCCGGAAGGCACGAACATCGGCCTCATCTCCTCGCTCTCGATCTATGCGACCATCGACGAGTACGGCTTCCTCGTCGCGCCCTACCGGCGCGTCAAGGACGGCAAGCTCACCCAGGACGTCGCCCTGCTCCGTGCCAACGAAGAAATGGACATGGTCATGGCCCCCGCCGACATCCGCGTCGACGCGAAGGGCGCCATCTCCCAGGACCGCGTCCTCGCCCGCGTGAACGGCGAGTTCCAGTTCTCGCCCCCGAACCAGGTCAACTACATCGACGTCTCCCCGAAGCAGATGGTCGGCGTCTCCGCCGCCCTCATCCCCTTCCTCGAACACAACGACGCCAACCGCGCGCTGATGGGTTCCAACATGCAGCGCCAGGCCGTGCCCCTCCTCACGACCGAGAACGCGATCGTGATCACCGGCATGGAGAAGTTCGTCGCCGCCAATTCCGCCATGGTCATCGTCGCGAAGAAGAACGGCGTCGTCAAGCGCGCGACCGCCAACGAGATCATCATCGACGATGAGATCTACCGGATGCGGAAATACGTCGGCCTCAACGAGCGCACCTGCCTCAACCAGCGCCCCATCGTCAAGGGAGGCGAGAAGGTCGTCAAGGGGCAGGTCATCGCCGACGGCGCCGCCACGAAGAACGGCGAACTCGCCCTGGGCAAGAACGTCATCGTCGCGTTCATGCCCTGGGACGGGTACAACTTCGAGGACGCCATCATCGTCAGCGAAAAGCTGATCAAGCAGGACAAGTACACCTCGATCCACATCGAGGAGTTCGAGATCGAGATCCGCGAGACGAAGCTCGGCCGCGAGGAGTTCACCCGCGACATCCCGAACGTCTCCGAAAAGGCCCTGAAAAACCTCGGTGAGGACGGCGTCGTGCGGATCGGCACGCGCGTTCGCCCCGGCGAGATCCTCGTCGGCAAGATCGCACCGAAGTCGAAGAGCGAGCTGACGCCCGAAGAGAAGCTCCTCCACGCGATCTTCGGCCGCGCGGGCGAGGACGTGAAGAACGACTCCCTCGAGGTCCCCTCCGGCGTGGAAGGGATCGTGATCGACACCGAAAAGTTCTCGCGCAAGGTCCACTCCACCGAAAAGGAGCGCGAGGAAGCCAAGAAGGAAGTCAAGAAGGCCGAGAAGGAATTCTCCGGCGCCATGAACAACCTCCAGGAGGAGCTGTGGAAGCGGCTCACCGAACTCCTGGGCAAGGACGGCCTGCCCGAGATGCAGCCGTTCGGCGGCAAGGGCGGCCTTACGAACGTGGCGGAGTTGCGCGACCGCCTCAGCCTCAACCGGCTCCCGCTCAAGACCGCGAAACTGGCGGAGGAGGTCGCGGGCGTGGTCCGCGATTTCTTCTCGAAGGCCGAGGTCTACGAGAACGAGCGCGAGCGCAGAACGAACCGCATCCAGCGCGGCGACGAGCTGCCGACGGGCGTGCTCGAGATGGTGAAGGTCTACATCGCCACGAAGCGCAACCTGTCCGTCGGCGACAAGATGGCCGGCCGCCACGGGAACAAGGGCGTGATCTCGAAGATCCTGCCTGAAGAGGACCTGCCCTTCCTGGAGGACGGGACCTCGGTCGAGATGGTGCTCAACCCCCTGGGCGTCCCCAGCCGTATGAACGTCGGGCAGATCCTGGAAACCCACCTGGGCTGGTCCGCGCGCATCCTCGGCCATCGCGCGCTTACGCCGGTCTTCGACGGGTGCCCGGAAGAGGTCATCGAGAAGCAGCTCGAAAAGGCCGGCTTCCCCAAGTACGGCAAGACGATCCTCTTCGACGGCCGGACCGGCGACTCGTTCGACGAGAAGGTCACCGTCGGCAACATCTACATGATGAAGCTCCACCACCTGGTGGACGACAAGGTGCACGCCCGGGCCACGGGACCCTACTCCCTCATCACGCAGCAGCCCCTGGGCGGCAAGGCCCGCTACGGCGGCCAGCGGTTCGGGGAAATGGAAGTGTGGGCCCTCGAGGCGTACGGCGCCGCCAACATCCTTCAGGAGCTCCTCACCGTCAAGTCCGACGACGTCGACGGCCGGACCAAGATCTACGAGTCCATGGTCAAGGGGGAGAACACCCTGGAGCCCGGCACGCCGATGTCTTTCGAAGTGCTTACGAACGAAATCAAGGGCCTCGCCCTCTCGCTCAAGCTCGAAAAGAGGAAAGGCACCTAACGGCGAGTTTTCAAGGCTCAAGGCTCCGGAGCACCCGCTCGGCTGGACTTCGAGTCCTGCTTGTCGAACGGGCATTGAACGCTGCTCCGTGAGGCTTGAGCCTTCGCGCCGGCTCGGCGGCGAAGACGGTGCCGCCGCGACGAGCGCCTCCGTTCCTTGCGAACCCGTTCACCCGGTTTCTCGCTTCCGCGGGGATTTGCGAATGGATTTGCTCTACGATCGGATCAACGACTACACGGCCGTGACCATCAAGCTGGCCTCCCCCGAGGAGATCCGCTCCTGGTCGCACGGCGAAGTCAAGAAACCCGAAACCATCAACTACCGCACGTACCGGCCTGAGAAGGACGGTCTTTTCTGCGAACGCATCTTCGGTCCCGAAAAGGACTGGGAGTGCTTCTGCGGAAAATACAAGGGGATCAAGTACAAGGGCATCCAGTGCGACCGCTGCGGCGTCGAGATCACCCTCTCGCGCGTGCGCCGGAAGCGCATGGGGCACATCAACCTCGCCGCACCCGTCGCCCACATCTGGTTCTTCAAGACCATCCCCTCCCGCATCGGCACGCTCCTCGGCATGAAGGCCTCCGCCCTCGAGCGCGTGGTCTACTACCAGGACTACGTCGTCACCGAGGTCAAGTCGAAGAAGTGCCCGCTCAAGAAGCACCAGCTCCTGAACGAAGACCAGTACAAGGACTTCAAGGACCGCTTCGGCGAGGACTTCGACGCGGACATGGGCGCCGGCGCCGTCAAGGCGCTGCTCAAGAACATGGACCTCCAGGTCCTCTCCGACGAGCTGCGCAAGGAAGTCAAGAAGAACCCGAACACGCAGAAGGCGAAGGACATCGTCAAGCGCCTGCGCGTCGTCGAGATGCTCCTCTTGTCCGGCAACAAACCGGAGTGGATGATCCTCGACGTCATCCCCGTGATCCCGCCGGATCTTCGCCCGCTCGTCCTGCTCGACAGCGGCAATTTCGCCACGAGCGACCTGAACGACCTCTACCGCCGCCTCATCAACCGGAACAACCGGTTGAAGAAGCTGCTCGACCTGAACGCGCCCGAGGTCATCATCCGCAACGAGAAGCGGATGCTGCAGCAGTCGGTCGACGCCCTCTTCGACAACGGCCGCTGCCGCCGCCCCGTCCTCGGCACGAACAACCGGCCGCTCAAGTCGTTGACGGACATGATCAAGGGGAAGCAGGGGCGCTTCCGCGAGAACCTCCTCGGCAAGCGCGTCGACTACTCGGCCCGCTCCGTCATCGTCGTCGGCCCGGAGCTGAAGCTCCACCAGTGCGGGCTGCCGAAGAAGATCGCGCTCGAGCTGTACCAGCCGTTCATCATCCGCCGGCTCAAGGAGCTCGGACGCGCCGACACGATCAAGAGCGCGAAGAAGATGCTCGAACGGCGGGACGAGGGCGTGTGGGACATCCTCGAGGAGGTCATCAAGGACCACCCGGTCCTGCTCAATCGCGCCCCGACCCTGCACCGCATGGGCATCCAGGCCTTCGACCCCATCCTCGTCGAGGGGAACGCGATCAAGATCCACCCGCTGGTGTGCGCGGGCTTCAACGCGGACTTCGACGGCGACCAGATGGCCGTCCACCTGCCCCTCTCTTGGGAGGCGCAGGTCGAGGCGAAGACCCTCATGATGTCCACGAACAACATCTTCTCCCCGGCCCACGGGAACCCGATCATCACTCCGAGCCAGGACATGGTCCTCGGGCTCTCCTACCTCGCCATGTCGAGGAAGAAGATGCCGGGCGAAGGGATGAAGTTCGCCGACGCCGTCGAGGTCCTGATGGCGTATCACGCGAAGCGGATCGGCATCCACTCGCTGGTGTGGTTGCGGATGCCGGACCGGCTGGTCCTGCGGAGGGCCGGCCCCGGTGTGCCGCCCCCGACCACCGTCGAGTGCCCGCCGGGCAGCGGCAAGAAACTCTCGATCCACGTCGACCCCGGGGACGGCAAGGGCCGCTACCTGACGACCGCGGGCCGCGTGATCCTGAACGACTACCTGCCCGCCGGGATGCCCTTCTACAATCACGACCAGGACAAGAAGGGGATCTCGAAGGTCATTTACGAGTGCCACAAGCTCCTGGGCCGCGAGGCCACGCTCAAGCTCCTCGACGACCTCAAGGAGGCCGGCTTCAAGGTGGCCACCACGGCCGGGCTGTCGTTCTCGAAGGACGACATGCGCATCCCGACCAAGAAGGCCGACATCCTGAAGGCCTCGGACACCGAGGTCGAGAAGATCGAACGCGACTACCGAAAGGGCGCGATCACGGCCCGCGAGCGCTACAACCACATCATCGACTGCTGGACGACCGCCCGCGAAAAGGTCGGAGAGGCGATGATGGGCGACCTGCGCGACGATACGCGCGACGGGACGCCGTACCTCAACCCGATCTTCCTCATGGCGACCTCCGGCGCGCGAGGCAGCGTCGACCAGGTGCGCCAGCTCGCCGGCATGCGCGGCCTCATGGCCAAGCCGTCCGGGAAGATCATCGAGACGCCGATCAAGGCGAATTTCCGCGAGGGCCTGTCGGTCCTCGAGTACTTCAGCTCCACGCACGGCGCCCGCAAGGGCTTGGCCGACACCGCGCTCAAGACCGCCGACGCCGGCTACCTGACGCGCAAGCTCGTCGACGTCGCGCAGAACATGGTCATCACCCAGAAGGACTGCGGGACGCTCGCCGGCATCACCAAGCAGGTGATCTCCAGCGGCGAACGCGTGCTCGTGCCGTTGTCGCAGAGCATCACCGGGCGCGTCGCCCGGGACAACATCGTCGACATCGTCACCGACGAGGTCGTGGTCCGCGAAGGGGACATCATCACGGAGGAAATGGCCAAGAAGATCGAGGGGATGGGCTACCAGAAGCTCCGCGTCCGGTCCCCCTTGACCTGCGAGGCGCCGCTCGGCATGTGCGGCCGCTGCTACGGCGTCGACCTCTCCACCGGCGACGTGGTCGAGGAGGGGCTGGCCGTGGGCATCATCGCCGCCCAGTCGATCGGCGAACCCGGCACGCAGCTCACCATGCGTACGTTCCACACCGGCGGCATCGCGGCCCGCGGGCCCGAGGAGTCCAAGATCTTCTCGAAGAGCGCCGGCATCATCAAGCTCTCGAACGTGAAGACCGCCATCACGCCCAAGGGCGAGCGCGTCGCCATCAATCGGAACGGCGAAATGCTCCTCATGGACGACAAGGACCGCGAGCTCGAGCGGTACTCCGTGCCGGCCGGCTCGATCTTCTCCGTCGAGGAAGGCAAGGAAGTCAAGCCGCGGACCCTGCTCATCCAGTGGGACCCGCACAGCATTCCGATCCTCGGGGAAAAGGCCGGCATCATCCGCTACGAGGACATCGTGAAGGGGGAGACCCTTTCCGAGGAAATCGACGCCCGATCCGGCGTCAAGCGCCGCATCATCATCGAACACAAAGGCGACCTGCACCCGCAGCTCGTCATCGAGGACGAGAAGGGGCAGATCCTGGGCGTGTACGCCGTGCCCGAAAAGGCGAACGTCGAAGTCCAGGAAGGCGAAAAGGTGGAGCCCGGCCACATGCTCGCGAAGACCCCGCGCGAGGTGTCGGGCACGCAGGACATCACCGGCGGCTTGCCGCGCGTGACCGAGCTTTTCGAAGCCCGGAAGCCGAAGGAGCCCGCCGTCATCGCCGAAATCGACGGCCTCGTGGAGGTCGGCGAGAAGCGGCGCGGGAAGCGGACGATCATCATCCGCAACGAGGAGACCGGCGTCGAGAAGGAACACCTGGTTCCGCACGGGAAGCACCTGCTCGTTCACCGCGGCGACCGCGTCCGCGCGGGGGAGCCGCTGGTCGACGGGCCGCTCGTCCCGCACGACATCCTCCGGATCAGCCACGAGGAGATCGTGCAACAGTACCTGCTCCGGTCGATCCAGGACGTGTACCGTTCCCAGAACGTCACGATCGACGACAAGCATATCGAGATCATCGTGAGCCAGATGCTCCGCAAGGTGAAGATCTCGAAGACCGGCGACTCGGACTTCCTCCCGGGCATGGTGGTGGACAAGTTCCACTTCCGGAAGGAGAACGACCGGGTCATGAAAGACGGCAAGAAGCCGGCGGAGGCGAAGCCGCTCCTCCTCGGCGTCACGAAGGTCGCGCTGCAGAGCGACAGCTTCATCAGCGCGGCGAGCTTCCAGGAGACCACGAAGGTCCTGACCGAGGCCGCGCTGGCCTCGCGCCGGGACGATCTCCTGGGCCTGAAGGAGAACGTGATTCTCGGCCACATGGTCCCGGCCGGGACGGGCTTCAAGCCCTACCTGTCGATGCGGCTCCGGAAGCCGCTCATGGACGACGTGCTGTCCTCGCCCCTTCTCGTCGGGAAGGAAGGCCAGGAAACCGTATAGCACCGGAACGTCTCGTTGCGAGTGGAGAACCTGAATGGCGCCTACGATCAACCAGCTCGTCCGCCTGGGCCGTACGCGGCCGAAGCGAAAGAGCAAGGCCCCGGTCCTGGAGCGGTGCCCGCAGAAGAAGGGCGTCTGCCTCCAGGTGAAGACGATGACTCCGAAGAAGCCGAACTCGGCGCTCCGGAAGATCGCGCGCGTGCGGCTTTCGAACGGGAAGGAAATCACGGCCTACATCCCGGGCGAAGGGCACAACCTGCAGGAGCACTCGATCGTGCTCGTGCGCGGCGGCCGCGTGCGCGACCTGCCCGGCGTGCGCTACCACATCGTCCGCGGCATCCTGGACTGCGCGGGCGTGGAGTCGCGGAAGAAGAGCCGTTCGAAGTACGGCGCGAAGCGAGAGAAGTAGTCTCCTATGGCCAAAGTCCTGTCCGAAGGACAAGGACCCCGGCCGATAGGAGACTACCCTCCCTAGCTCGCGCGGAAGCGCGAGCGAAGGAGGGTGACCCCACGGCGGGTGTTCCGCCCTGGGCAATAGCCGGCAGTTGACGAGATCCAGACACGATTCCTGGGGGCGCGGGCCTCCGGTCCGCGCGAGCCGCCCCATAGCGTGCGATACGCCGTGATGGCGGGGACGAGACCGTGTCCGAAGGTCGTCAACGCGGCACCAGCGGAGAACGAGCGGCGCGTGCGTGCGCTCATCGCGAGTCCTCGATGCGGATCGCGGATCGTCGATGAAGCATGTCGCGCCGTGAGACGCGGCCACCCGGCTCCTCGCCGACCGGGACCGCGGAAGTATTCCCATACGGAGGAACCATGGCGAAGAAGTTCAAGAGCTTCGAGGTCTACCTCGAGCCGGACCCGAAGTACCAATCCAAGCTCGTGAGCAAGTTCATCAACTGCCTGATGTGGGAAGGCCGGAAGACCATCGCCCGCGGCATTATGTACACCGCGATGGAAGCGATGGCCAAGAAGATCCCCGGCGTGGAGCCCCTGGAGGCCTTCACGAAGGCCATCGAGACCGTGAAGCCGCAGGTGGAGGTCCGCAGCCGTCGCGTCGGCGGCGCGACCTACCAGGTCCCGGTCGAAGTCGCCCCGAAGCGCCAGCAGTCGCTTGCGATCCGCTGGGTGCTCCAGGCCGTGCGGAAGAAGAAGGGCCGCCCGATCGCCGACCGTCTCTGCGACGAGCTGGTCGCCGCCTTCAAGGGCGAAGGCGAGGCCATGACGACCCGTGAGAACATCCACAAGATGGCCGAGGCGAACAAGGCGTTCGCGCACTTCGCGTGGTAGTGGGCGTCGCGGCGTGAGCCGCTCCGAACCATGAGAAAAAAGCAACGGCCCCGGCGGGGATTGCCCGCCGGGGCCGTTGACGTGTTGGTTAATGTGGACGTGTTCTGCGCCCGTGGCACGCCAACGCCATGCCCCCGCGTCGCGACCATCGAACCCCATCGCTGCGATGCCGTCCCGCCGTTTCCGTCGGGTCCGGTCCTAGCGGTGATTCCGCTCGTTCCCGTTGGTCGCCGTTGCTCCCGGGTCGGACTCCCTGTGGTCGCGCGGGTTGGCGACCGTCGGGACGCCGTCGCCGACCCCCTCCGCCGCGGTCCTCAACTCCCCTGCAGGTTACCAATCCGACGTCGACCGAACGCAATCCCACGTTCAGGGTATTCTCCATGCGCTCTTGTTGCCATCCCTAACCACACGGTTACGAGCCGTCCGCCCTTTCCGGTGGTTCGGACGGATCCAGAATGGCTGATCCCTTCCTGGACCGAACCGCCTTACTCGAGTTCTTGAGGACCAACAATGGCTGAGATTCCGGACAATGCAATGGTGTGGGGGGACCGAGCGATAAAGGAAGACAAGCTCGGCTCCGCCGCCTTGATGGCCGCTGGAGCCAAGAAGTACACCAAAAAGCTGATTTGGGCGGTGATCATCCTGGCGCTGCTGGTCATCATCCTCCCTCGTTCGATCATCTTTGTCCCGCAAGGGTGCGGCGGGGTGCTTTGGCTGCGTCTCCTCGGTGGTACCGTCCACCAGCCCGCCCTAGGGGAGAGCTTGCACATCATCTGCCCTTGGGACATCATTTCCATCGTAGACCTGAGGGTCAGGGACTTTCGGATCGATTATGCCACCCTGTCCAACGACGGTTTGCCGGTCAAGGTGATGACCTCGCTCCGCTATCGGGTGGTTGGAGAGCAATTATCCCACCTCTACCAGGACTACGGCGACCATTACGAGGGGGTGCTCATTGGACCCGTCATTGGCTCAATAACGCGGGAGGTCATTTCGCGATATCGTGCGGACGAGCTGTACGCTTTCGCTCGCCGTCGGCTCGAGGTCGAAATCAAGGAAAACGTCTCCGACCATCTCGACTTTGGCATTGGCGATGGCGTGCCTCGGCGTGGCCCGGACATCAAGGACGGGTATGTGCAGGTGCTGGAGATTTCCGTGTTGGAAATCACGCTACCCACGAGCGTCACCAGCGCTATCGAACACAAGATGGAACAGGACCAAGTGGCTCAGGAATACGAGTTCCGGCTCCGCAGAGAAACGATGGAGGCCCAGCGCAAAGACGTTGAGGTGCAGGGCATCGAGAACTATCAACGCGTCGCGGCGACCCCCTGGTTCCGGGACTACATGAAATTGATCGAGATCCAGAGCAACTACAAGATTGCGGATTCTGCGAATGCCAAGCTCGTGTTCATGGCCAACTCCGGCATGCCGACGAATACGGTGCTGAGCATTAGCGAACCTACGGGACCGAAACCCGCGGGCAGTACCGAGCCTGCAGCCCCCAAAGGGTCCGACAAGAGCGAGCCGCCGGTCAAACCGGAACCAGCGGCGAAATAGCGGTTCCGATGCCGGTCACTCACGACTCATCTGTTTGTCTTTCGCGCTCCTCTGCCTCGGGGTGACGCGCCTCTGGGCAGATGGCTTTGGCATGGCGTCGGGGTCCACTGTCCCGCCGTACGGTCACGAATGGAAGGCAGCGAAAGTCGGCCCCGAAGTCGACTGGCCTTGCCCGACGGACGTGCCCCCTGAAAAAGCCTCCAGCCTGGGTGTACCGCTGGAGCGCGATGCCGAAGGCTCCGGCGGACAAGGCCGCAATCTTCAAGAACGCCCTCGGACACCTGGATGCGGAGGGAGCGGTCGACGGCCTCCGAGGGAAGCATGTCAAGGGCTAGCTCACAGGGTGTGTGCGTTTTTTCGCGGTGAGGCGTGTAGGTCCCGATGTCGATCTTTCTCCTGCTGCGACGAGGCAGTCCGCTGAAGCTCGCGACGGTGCTCGGTCTGACGCTCCTGTCCTCCGTGTTGCTGGCGGAAACGTTTCTCATTTCCGGTCAGGTGTGGGGCATGCACCGCTGGGCGCCCCTCGCCGCCAGCATCCTGGCGCTGGCTCTCTGCGGAGGAGTGCAGTACTTTGCCGCTCGCAGTTTCTACGACTTGTTCGAAGAGGCCATTGAGCGGACTCGGTCCCAGTCCCTCGCCCTCCTTGCGACGAGCGAGCTGGCCGTCGCTCAGGGCCTGGGCCTGCGCGAGATGGCGAGCATCGTCACCGGGGACGCCAGAGTCGTGTCCGCGGCGCTCCCAACCATCACAATATTCATCTGTTTCGTTTCATGGACGATTGTCAGCATCGTCATCCTGGCCTTCAATTCGCTCGTCATGGTCGCATTCCTGGTCATCCTGGCGATGGTCTGCGTCGCCGTGTGCGAGCGGGTAGGAGACACGGAGACGATTCTCCAAGAGTCGCAGGTTCCAGAAGCCGCCCTTCGATCGATTTTCGAGGATCTGACGGGGGGCATTCGTGAGCTCGTGACTGATCGCGAGAAGGGCCGCGAATTGGCCGCCGAAGCGAGGAAAGCAGCCGGCGAGGCGGCCGAAATTCGCCGAAGTGCCGGTCCGGTGTTCGGCTCGAGTCTTGCCATGGTCGAAGGCTTGTTCGCCTTTGCAATCGTCGCAGTCCACGAATTCAGGTCAGGCGCCTTCGGTTCTGTGACCATCCCGATGGAGGTTCTTGTCCTTCTCGCGTTTGTCACAGGCCACCTCAAACGGGTCTTCTACCTCCGATGCGAACTTAAGGCCGTGTCGCAGGCGGCCCGTCGGATGGTTGTCCTGGAAACAGGGCTTGCAACCGCGCCGCGAGTGCCGGTCTCGAAAGCCGATTTTCGAGAATTCAAGACGATCCGCTTCGAAAACGTTCAAGTCTCACATCCGCCCATCGGCGAAGGGGGCGGGTTCGTTCTTGGCCCCGCGAACCTGTCCTTTCGTCGCGGTGAGATCGTCCTCGTCCGAGGCCCGAACGGCGCGGGCAAGTCCACCTTTGTTGATCTCCTCGTAGGCATCAGTAAGCCGGGTCAAGGCTCCCTAGCTGTCGATGGCACTCCGGTCGTGACCGCCAACCTCGAGGCTTATCGTTCCTTATTCAGTGTAGTCTCCGCCAACCCCCATCTCTTTGATCGGCTTTACGGTCACACGAAATTCGATGACGAATTCGCCAGGGACTGGCTCGCCTACCTGGAGCTACCGTCTGATGTAGTGATCGATGCGCCGCGAACGAGTAGTGGGGCTCTTTCGAAGGGCCAGCAAAAGCGCCTCGCGGTGGTTCGAGCGCTGCTGGAGAAACGACCCATTCTGGTGCTGGACGAGTACACGGCCGACCAGGATCCGTGTTCGCGCGACCGGTTTTATTCCGAGTTTCTGCCACGCCTTCGGAAGGCCGGCAGGACGGTCATCGCGGTCGTCCATGACGAGGTGCCTGCGGAGGCGGCCGACCTCGTGATTCTCATCGAGGGCGGGCGAGTCGCCGCGACCGTGGGCCCTCGATCCTGAAAGTGGCACGGCTCTCGCCCGATGTCCCCTCGGACGGAGGGCTGTTCGCCTAACTCGGGTAGCCGCAACCAAAGGCGGACACGGGCGCGACGCCCGTGGCACCCGTTGCACCGACCCTCTCCTCTACCAGGGGAGAGGGTGGCTATCCCTCCGCCTGATTTGCGCTGATCGCGCAAATCGGCCTGAGGCATGGCCTTATCCGGCGGCGCGCGCCGCCTGGAACTACACCCCCGAAGGGCAGACCTCCGGCATGTCGATCCTCATCCTGCTCCGGCGCCACGATCCGCTGAAACTGACGGCGATTTTGTTCCTAACGGGGCTATGCTCCGCGATCGTGGCCCTGGCCTTCCTCCTGCCCGGGCCGATGTGCGCCTCGTTGCGCACGATCCATCCGTGGACGCCCATGGGCATGTCCATGCTCGCCTTGGGTGTTTACGCCGCCCTCCAATTCTACGTGAATCGGCAATTTGTCGACCTGGCTGAGTCCGCAGTTGAGCATTCGCGTTCCCAGTCCATTTCGCTTCTTGCGAGCAGCGAGCTTCCTGTTGTCACGGGGGTTGGAATCCCTGAGCTGACCAGCATTGTCACTGCGGACGCGCGGCTGGTGACGTCCATCATCCCCTCGCTGTCCGTCTGCCTGGTCTATGCGGCCCTCGCTCTGGTAAGCGTTGTTTTGCTGGCCTTCCATTCCCTGGTTTCCATCGGTCTGGTAATCGTCATCACGGTTGCCAACTACTTCATCGTCAGACTCGGGGACACGGGCAGGATTCTTCAAGCCGCCGAGACGCCGGAGTGCGCTCTTCGCGCCGTCTTTGCAGACGTGGCCGGCGGAATGCGCGAGCTGGTCACCGATCGAGAAAAGGCTGACGATATCGCGGCCGCAGGAAGTCATGCAGCGAAAGCCGCGGCGGCCATTCGCCGACGGGCCGGCCACTGGTTCGGCATTAATTTTATTGCGGTTGACTGCTCCTTCACATTCATTGTGGTTGTCGAGCTGCTGCTCGCGAAGGGCTTTCTTGGCCAAGCCGCCCTTCCGGTAGAACTGCTTCTGCTGAATGCCGTGGCGATGGGTCCCATCCAGCGACTTCTCTACGGGTTGTTTGAATTCAAGGGTGCGGAGCTTGCTGCTCGCCGTTTGATTACGCTGGAAGCCGGACTGTCGCTAGCTCCTCGCGTGCCTTCGTCGACGTCGCCCATGACCCAATTCAACGAAATCCGCCTCGAAAATCTCGCCTTCAGGTATCCGTCGGCAGACGAGCTCGGCGGTTTTGACTTCGGTCCGCTCGACTTTACCTTGCGGCGCGGTGAAATCGTCCTTGTCCGGGGAGCGAATGGCTCGGGCAAGTCGACGTTGATCGGCCTGCTTCTCGCAATCTTGAAGGCGGGGCAGGGGGGCATGAGCGTCGATAGGGTGGCCGTAACGAATGCAAACGTTCAGGGCTATCGCGCACTCTTCAGCGTCGTGCCGGCCTCGCCCCATCTCTTTGCTAGGCTCTACGGCCACTCAACGTTCGACAAGGCCTTAGCCCAGGAATGGCTCACGGCTCTCAACTTGCCGGAGAATGTACCCATCGATGCACCCAAGTCCATTACCGACTCGCTCTCGAAGGGACAGAAGAAGCGCCTCGCTCTCGTTCGTGCAGTTGTCGAAGAGAGGCCCATCCTCGTCCTGGATGAGTACACGGCCGACCAGGACCCTGACTCGCGCGAACGCTTCTACAGCGAGGTGCTGCCGCGGCTTCGGCGCAGCGGAAAAACAGTCGTAGCCGTTGTGCATGACACAACGGGGGACGAATTCGCTGACCGCGTGGTGAATCTCGACCGGGGCCACATCGTCAGCAATTCCACCAAACCGTCCGCTCAAACAGAAGAAAGGTAGGGAAGCCCGGTAGGGCTACAGGCGCGAGACCGCGGCGTGCAGCGAGATGCGGGCCTGGGATCCCCCTGTCTTTCCAGGGCCGCCGGACTTGCGTGAAGAGGTGGCGCGTGATCGGAAGGGGAGTCGCCCCCAGGCGTTGAGAAGCCTGTAGAGGCGCCGCTCCGCAGACGATGACGAAGCTTGTCTGCAGGACAGGTTCTCGCTGAATTGGGCGCACGGAGATGTAGAAGTCTGGGAGTGGCCTTCAAGATGACCAGCAATAGCGAAGATAAGCATGACTCGGGCCCTACTGTCGTTCCGGTGCCAGGAGCCGAAGCCGTCCCTGGGGCCCCGCCCACGGCAGCCCCGGACGGCCCCGGCGAGAGAGCAACCTCGCGGAGTCCATCGCTTCCTCCGGGTATCGGTGGACCGCTGACGACTCTCTTTCAACCGCGGCTCGTGGAGCCTCCGCGGCGCGCGGTGACTGACCCTGTCGGGGCTTTCGCGGCTGGTAGCGGTGGCTTGACGCAGCCAGCAGGCGTGGCCCTCACAGGCGGGCCCGAGCTCAACGGACCCGCCAAGGACCGTGGACAGAAGTTCAGCGCGGAGCAAGCCGCGAGCTACGAACGCTCCGCAAGTACGGTGTCCTCCGACGAAGAGTTGGTGCAGCGCAGCCTCCATGTATGGCTGCGCCGTTCTCTCGCCGGCAACCTGGGCAGCCACCTGGTCGTCGGGGACTTCGGCTGTGGCTCAGGCCGCATGTTACCCCTGCTGAGAGGTCGGGAGCGTCGCATCGTGGGCATCGACATTTCGTTGGAGATGCTCAAACGGATTCCGCACCATGCAGAAGGACCGGTGCGCATTCTTGAGAGTGGCGGTAGGGCCGTGGACATCGCGCGTGCCTTGGATGCCTGGACGGAAGTGTTCGTCCTCAGCGGTCTCGAGGAATTCGCTGCCGAGAGCGGCTTCAAGATGGATGCTGGACTGAGCAGCTTCAACATCATCTGCTTTCGCAATCCGAAGACCCCCCTCGATGCGGTGGCGGCATGCCTGAAGGGAGGTGCACCCCTCTTTGTGACGAGCAACGTGTTTGTCCCAGCCGAGGTCGGCGAGAGACTCCACGGGCCCCTCGCCACCGACTTGGAGCAATTCAAGGGGCATGTCACACTGCGCGAGCCCATGATGTTCAGACATGTGCTGGGGACGGTGCAGGGACCTGTGCCGCTCCAGGACAACGTCCATGAGCTGGGTACGATCGAGAGGGCGCTGGATCGCACATTGTGGACGGTCTGTGAAGCGGTTCTCTTTCCGCCCGAAGGCTGTACGCACCTGTCGTCCGTCGACACCACGTTCGCTGAACAATACGCCCATGAGCCCCCGTGTGCGCTGCTCGAGCCTGGCCGCGATCTCCACTACGCCAAAATCGGCATGATGCTTGTCCGTAAGTGAAGGGCCACGTGCACGAAGGAAACACGCTCTGCGCCCGTGTCAACAGGGAGAGTTCGCTTCCTCGGGCGGCATTCACGGCCGGTGAGGGCGAGCTACGTGCGTCTGCCGTGGGGGGCGGGCCGTAGCGGCGCGCGGCTCTTCGTGGGGCGGAGCGTCCGTCACGGCCGGTGGGGGAACGCTGCGTTCCATCGCGCTCGGGAGGACCAGGAGGAAGTGACGTCGGAGGGCGGAGATCGGCTCTGCTTCCCCCGCGCGGGGTGGGGGGAGTTCTGCCGGCCGGTAAGGGGGCCCCGCGCGGAGTGCGCGTGGGACGGTGGTCCGCTCGGCACACCCGCGTGTGGAGAGGTGCAGGCGAAGTGCGTGATGGACCCGCTGGATGCGGAGGCCTCCCGAAGCGCCGCCTCGTCGGCAGCGGAACCGACCTCCAAAGCGGCCATCTGGCCGGCCGGAAGCCTACTTCGCCGGAGCGAGCATGGTCACGGAGTCGCGAATCCCCTGAAAGACCGGCTGCGCAGCCTCCAGGCGATCCGGCGTCGTCCACAGCGCCAGTCGATAGTACCGCTCCCGCCAGCGCCAGGCAACAATCTCGAACCGCAGGACGACCCCACCCTTCGCCGGCTGCTCGAAGTCCCACGCGATCGCAGGCACGCGCGCTGGAGCGGCGCCGATTTCCCGGTTCCGCACCTGGCCGATCGTCGCGCCCTGCGTGCCCGGCAGCGCTTGGACCAGCTTCACGTACGCCTCGAGGCTCGCCGTCTGGGCCGGCTCAACCACAAGCAGCCCCGCCGACAGTCCGTCCGTGGACGTGAACAGACAGCGATGGATCGCTCCCTCCACCTTGGGCTCCTCGATCCTCCAGCCCTCGTCCGGCACCCGAAAGCCGACGCCGAGCCGCGGGTCGGAAAAGGTCGCCCCCCGCACGGCACGCCCCCCAAACTCGATCCGCAGGAGTCTCGCACGCTCGACCGACGTCCTGCCGTAGAGGGTGCGAAAAACCAGTCGTCCCTGCTCCAGGCCGACGAGCTCTCCGTCGAAGGAGAGCCCGGAAGAAAGCACCACGCGCGCAGGGCCGGGATCCTCGCCGGCCTCCGCGCCGCCGAGGACCGCCGCGCTCTCCGCCGCCTCGAACTGCTGCCCATCCAGGTCCAACGCGACGAGCTTGAACCGCGCGTCTCCCTTGGCGATCGCCGCGATGACGGCCATCCTCAGGCCCGCGGACGGCATGACCCCCTCGGCGTCCTGGCTCGGACCGATGGAGATGTAGAACGGCGGCGTCCCAATGTCGCCTGTGGACGGATCCACCGGGAGCCAGCGTCCGACCCATGCCTCCGCCCAGGCGTGCAGGACGAAGGCCGAGCCTGAGAAGCCGAACCCGAACATCTCACGCGCCGGGAGGCCCGCCGCCCGCGCGAGGCCGACGAAGGCCGACGCATGCTCCGTGCAGTTCCCCTTGAGTTGCCGGAGCGCTTCGGCCGAAGAAAGCGCGACGGCATCGTGCTGCGTCTGCATGTGCTCGAACACCCAGCGGCAGAGCTTCGCCGCGGCGGCTCCCGCACCTGTTTCGCCGTCCAGGATCTCCTGCGCACGCTTCTTCACCTCGGGCGCATCGGACTGGATCTCCGGCGTCGCGAGGAGGAAGGAGGCCACTCCCTTGTCGGTGACCGGCAGCTTGAGCGCGGGATCCCCCTTCGGCCGGTTCGCCTTGAGCGTGAGCTCGCGCCGCCTCCCCTGTCTCGTCGAATCCTGGTAGCCGTCCGCGGGGAACTCCCCCGCGGCCTCGTCGAGGAATTCGACCGCGAGCCGCATCGACCGGATCCGGTCACGATCGTCGCCGACCACCGGCGGAACGCAGGGGACCTCCGAGCGTAGGACTGCGCTGCCGCCGCCGAGCTGCGCGCCCGCCTCGCTCTGGGGAATCCGGCGGGCGAGCAGCGGGCCCACCGCGAGCTGGTGGAAGGCCCCGGTCGCGTCCGCGAGCGCCACGAGGCGCTCGCCGGGCCGATCTTCGCGCGTGAAAACGGCGCGGAAGCCCTTCCCACCGTCCGGCAGGTCCGCTGCGGCCTCGAGCACGACCTCCCGTCCGAACGTCTTCTGCGCATCGAAAGAAACGCGCACAAAGTGATGACGCAGGCCGACGACCAGGGGCTTTTCGGCCGCCAGGCGCCGGAGCTCCATCTCGTCGTCGGACGCCACGGGCTCCTTCAGCGCGACCCGCACGACGGCCGTCCGACCCTGCGCTTTCTGCTCTTGCACGGCCTCCGCCGGGCCGTAGGTCGTCTGCGTGACCTTCAGCTCGCCATTGTCGTTTTCGTCCTCGTGGACGCGGAGCGGTCTCCGGGCCGCCGAATAGACGGACGTTTCTTCCGAGTGCTTGTGGCCTTCCCCGTGTTGGAGAGGCATGCGCATCTCCATGACGGTCCGCAGCTCCCACGCCGGCTTGCCCTCTTCCTGCGTCGGCGTCAGGCGGACGTGAACCATGCCCACCCTGGATTCGCGGACCCAGATGCCGAACCAGTACTCCTCCGCGCGAGGCGGGTCCTGGGCAAATACGGTCGCCGTCAGCGCGGCAAGCGCCAGGAGCGCCAGGAGCGCCGTGGTCCGCAGAGCTCGAACGCGCATGAAGCAGTCTCCCTTACATGCGTGGGCCTGTTCTCCATTTCCCCAACGCGGGTCGCCGCAACCAAGGTCGGACACGGGCGCGACTCCCGTGGCACCCTTCCCCCCGACCCTCTCCCCTACCAGGGGAGAGGGTGCCTATTCCCCCGCCTGGTTTGCGCCGATCGCGCAGATCGAGCGGGGGAATCGACTAGTGTCCCGTCTACGCTAATTCCAAGGGTTCGCCGCTGTAGCGGAGTACGCGTTCGGTGAACCCGTCATCCCGGCATGTCATCCTGAGCGGAGCGCCGCAGCGCGAAGCGAAGGATCCAAGCAAGGACGGACGCCCAACCTTCTCAACCGGCCCTCGGACCGTGTCGTGGG
>JACPWG010000191.1 GCA_016197205.1 Planctomycetota bacterium | reverse complement strand
CCTCGCTCGCGCGCCTCGCGGGCGGCCAAACTTGCCTTCGCCTATTGGTCACCGACTTCCGTGGAGCGGTACTTAGCTTCACTCCCCTCCGGATTTCAACCTTGTCTCACGGCTCACCGACGCTACTTCCTTCCCTACCGCGGCACCTCCCGGGATCCCCCGCGAAAGCCTCCCAGCGTCACGCGTGCCGCGAGCCCGGGCGTTTTCACGAGCACCAACGGCAGGTCGACGTCGATCGTAGCCCCCGGCGCGAGGCGCGCCTCCACCGGCGCGGCCACCTGGTCCAGTTCATTCAAGGCCGCGGCCTTCTGGGTGTCATACAGAAAATACCGCACGAAGGTTCCGGGCGGCAGCACCGCATCGGTCGGGCCGCGGTTGGTCAGCGAAACGCGGAGCACCCAGGAGACGCCGTCCTCCGCCCGTCGCGGGGTCGCGCGCTGCACCAGCCCCGCCCAAGTCGCGGTCGCCGCCTCGCCCGGCTCCGGAGGCGGCTCGGCCGGCAGGGCCTCCAACACCCACCGGCTACCGGCAGCGTCCTCTCCGAAGCGCGCGGCTAGCGTGAATCCCGGAGTACCCGCCAAGGCCGCGCCCACGCCCGCGCCGGCCAGGATCCACCTGGCGCGCAGCTCCGCCGCGGCGACGGCACTGGGTCTTTTCCAGAAAGCGGTCGCGCGAAAACCCGACGCGAGCATCGCCGGCCCGGCCGTCGTCGAGCCTTGCGTCGGGTCGATTCCCGCGCCCGCGTAGGGGCAGCCCGAGAGTGCCACGAGCGTTCCCAGGACGTACAGGTCCATCTCGCCCGCCGGAACCGCGGCGAGGAAGCGGTCCCCGGGTCGCGCGTGGGCTGCGATCCAGCGTGCCGCTTCCCAGTCCGCCCGAGCGAAGCTCTCGGGCGCCAGTGCGCCAAGGACCGCGACCGGGTCCAGCAGCCCGCGAAGGCCCTGCCGGCCCGCGTCGCGGGCGAGAGTGCCCGTGAGCCAGACCGCGGGAACGGCTGCGACCACGCACGCCCCGCAGGCGGCGGCCGTGGTGACCACGACGAGTGGGCGCCCGGGGGCGCCGGACGTCGCGTGCCGCCGGGACCGTTCGAGGAGCGCGTCCGCCGCCCAGGCCAGGGACGCGGTTCCGGCCACGCCGGCGTAGAAGAGAAAGCGCGCGGACTCGTTGTCGAACCGGCCGAAGCCCACCGTTGCGGGCAGCAGCGCGGAGATCAGGCCGAACAGGCAGAGCAGGGGAAGGGCCGCCCCTCTCTGCCGGCGTCCGGCGCAAGCGGCGAGCAGGAACGGCAGCGCCCATACCCCCCAGCCTGCGCGGCCGAGGAAGTCCAGTCCCCAGATCGGCGTGTGTCCCCCTTCGGGAAGCGTGACTTGCAGGAACGGGGACTTCGGGAAGGAGACCGACACGGTCTGAGTCGCCCCCTGAAGTGCGAGCTCCGGGCCCAAAGTCGTCGACCCGAAGAGCGACGCGACGCGGTCGCGGACGACCTCCGTGAGCGTCCCTCCTTGCGAGGCCGCCAGAACGGCGGCGATGCCCGCGATCGCGACCGCGCGCCGCACGAGCGGCATGCGCAGCCGACCGCGCGCCGCCGAGGCCAGGATCGGAACGCCGAGCAGCGCCGCGCAGAGCGGAGCGAAGGTCGTTTCGTAGACCAGGGCGTTCAAGCCGAGCAACGCGCCCGCGACGACGAGCGGCGCGCGCCGGCGGGTCGCGAGCGCCTCCGCGAGAGCACGCACGACGAGGGCGAGGTCCAGGCTCACCAGCGCGTTATTGTTCGAATAGAGCTGGAGGAGCCCGGTGTGAGGGAAGCCCTCCAGCCAGCGCTGATGGACCGCGAAGAAGGGGAGCGCGCCCGCGAGCCAGGCGGCGAGGGGGGAGCGTAGATACCGGCGGCCAAGCGAGACCCAGGCGAGGAAGGACGCCACCTGCAGCAAGGCCGTGACGCCGGTCATGGTCCGAAGAGGGTCGCTGCCGGCGAGGCGCGCGACGAGCGCGATGAGGAGTGCTCGTCCGTAGTGCCCGCGGAGGGGGAGGTCGGGCAGGTAGGGATTCACCGGCGGGAAAACGCCGTCGCGCAGGAGCTGAAGGAGAGGCGCGTGCATCCAGTAGTCGTCCTCGAGGTCGCGGGACAGGGCGACCACCACGTAGGCGAAGACGACGAGCACCGTTGCGGCGACGGCCGCGTCCTCCGTCCGGCCCCACGGTCGCGCGGGCCTCGGCAGGCGCGGCAGGCGCGCGAGCCACGCGGCTGCGAGCGCGAGGACGACGACCGCGAGCGGCGCCGCCCACGCCATGGGAAGGGCGTGCAAAAAAAGATTGCCGGCGAAGAGCAAGCCGTTCGCGCCGAGGCCGGCCGCGAGCACCGCGACCCCGACCCGGTCGGAGTCCCGGAAGACGCGCGTGGCGAGCAACGCGCCGAACGCGAGCGGGGCGGCGAGCAGGAGCGGGGCGAGGGGGTTCACGCGGCGGTTTCTTCTCGAAGGGAGGGGAGCAGGAACGCGAGCACAGCGGACCATAGCAGATCCGCCGAACCGCGGTCAAGGTCGCCGAGCCGCGCAGGCCGCGGCCGCAAGCGCTCGGGAGTCTCCGTGGCCGTCGCCGTGCGGGTGCGGGGCGGAAGCCCTGCACCACAAGACGGCGAGCCCTTCGACCTGAAGAAGAAAGTCGTCGTACCCTTGTCGGATGGCTCCACTCTCGGGCCGCTTAGCGCCCGCGCAAAAATAACTGCGCAGACTCGGACCTCGAGGCTCCTGGGGGCGCGGCCCTCTGGGCCGCGCCCCCAGGCATCGGTCGATCCACGAAAATGTAAAGTAATTCTTGCGCGGGCGCTTACGGTCCCCTGGGCGTCCACCGGAGTCGAACCTTCGTGAGGCCACTGTGGTGCAGGGCTTCCGCCTTCGCGCGCTGCGCTTCGGTGGACGTGTCCGCCCTGCACGGTCGGCGCCGCGGCGTCCGGAGTCTCGCGCCCCGCGATGAGCGGCCGGCATGAGCGCACGCAACAGCCAACAACCCCTCGTGGGGCCCCGACCTTCCACTCCCCGTGTCCTTGACAGCGGACGGTGCGGCGCGGTATGGTCGCGGTGCGCGGGCGGGGCGTGCCGCGGGCCGGACCGGGTCTGAAAAGCCGAGGGTCGCGATGGGCTGGTACCTCTTCGTCGAACGCCTGATCTCCGAAGCCCAGGAACGAGGGGAGTTCGACCGCCTGCCGGGGGCGGGGAAGCCCCTCCGGCTCGCGGAGAATCCGTTCGAGCCCGCGGACTGGCGGCTGGCGAACAAGCTCCTCAAGGACAACGAGCTCCTGCCCGAATTCCTCGAGCGCCGGAAGTCGATCGAAGCGATCGCCGGGCGCGCCGAGGACCTGCTTCGCGTCCACGACCGGCAGTACCACCAGCTCACCGCCGAGTGTTCGAAGCGGATGCGCGACCTCTTCCTCCTCTTCCCGGACGGCTCGCAACTGCTCGGCTTTCTGGGCGGCCTGCCGCTCGAGGCCGCCGAGTTCGGGCGCTCACGCGCAGCACGACCTCCTGCGGGCTGAACGGCTTGGTGACGTAGTCGTCCGCCCCCTTCTCCAGCCCGCGGATCCGGTCCTCCACCGAGCTGCGGGCCGTGAGCGCGATGACGCTCGCGCCCACTGCGGT
>JACPWG010000171.1 GCA_016197205.1 Planctomycetota bacterium | reverse complement strand
TTCGACCCACACGGCCGGTCCGAATTTCAAATTGCAAAAAGTCAAATCTCGGCCTGGTTCAAACGTAGGTTACAGCCTGCCGTCGGCCCCCCACCGTAGGGGCCCCCCTTGTGGGCGCCCACGACTGGCCGCAAGCCGTTGGCGTGCGCGGTGTCGCCAAGAGGGCGGGCACAAGGCCCGCCCCTACGTCCGGACACGGAAGCGTGTACCCACACGCTGCCCGGTTTGAACCATGCCCAAATCTCAAATCTCAAATTTCGCCCGCGGCTAGTTGGGACGCGGAGTCATGATCCAGCCACTTGCCGCCCTTGGCCGCGTTTAGCCTTTGTTCGGGTCGTTGTAAAGAAACAACTCATGTAGTTCGGAAACCAGGGAGTTCCTCGGGAAAAGGCTCAAGGCTCAGTACCGCCCCACGGAATTGGGTGATCAATTCGCTCGGCGATTTCGACCGCCCGCTTCCCCCCGTCGCGCTACGGCGCTTCGGGGCGCAAGCGCTGCGCTCCCTCGCCGTAGTGCTCCGTTTCTACGCCTCGCTCGCGCGCCTCGCGGGCGGCCAAACTTGCCTTCGCCTCCTGGTCACCGATTTCCGTGGAGCGGTCCTGAGCCCGACCTGCGTGCCCACCCGGCGCTAGTCGGCGCGCACCGCCGCGCACGCCGGTCCCCCGCAACCGTGCATGCCCGCGCACGTCCACCCCGCCCCGCGGCGCTCCGCCCCGCACCATCCGCTCTACCCCCGACTTCCCGGGAACCGCCGTCCCCGCACACTCCCAGCCGAGCCGCCCATGCTCGCTTTCCGCATTCCCCGCGACCGGAACGGCGGATGCTCATGAGCCCCCCACGGCGACGCCTCCATCGGAGGAGGGCCCTTCCGGGTCCTCGGGGTTCGATGGCCGCAACGCGAGGCCGCCCTTCGGCGGGGGCCGCATCGGTCGGACGGTCCGACCGCGAGGATCCCCGCTCCCGTCGCGATTCGAAATAGGATGGGAAACCATGATGAAAAAAAGGCGCACCTATCTCCTCCTCGGCCTTTCGGGGCTGCTCCTCACCTGGGCGGCGCTGGCCCGGGCCGCCGGCGACTGCATCACGCTCTTCAACCAACCCGTCCTCAACCAGTTCGACCGCGGCTCCTTCAGCGAGCGAGGAGAGGCCGGCGGCTTCCCGCAGCAGCTCGCGGACGACTTCAAGGTGACCTCCAGCGGTTCGATCAACCACGTCAATTGGTCCGGCTCCTACTTCACCACCGATCTCCCCACGTCGACCACCAGCATCCAGTTCCGCATCCGCTTCTTCAACGACAACGGCGGCGGCTCGCCGCAAAACAACCCCGTGAACGACCAGCTCGTCGCCGCCTCCGTGACGTGGTCCGGCGTCATCTTCGAAGGCCGCAAGATCTACTCCTTCGGGGCCGACCTGCCGACGGCCTTCAGCGCGACGGCTGGGGTCCTGTACTGGATTTCCATTCTGGAAGAGGACTCGTCGACTTCTGGCATCAACAAGACCTGGCGTTGGGCCAACAGCGCCACGACGCCGGGGGCCGTTGCCAAGTTTCGCAGCGCGGACGGCGCCGGGTGGAGCATCGATGGCGGAATCCGTGGGAACAAGGCCCTCCAGCTCCTCTCCTGCCCCGTCGGGCCCCCCCCGAACGCCCCTCCGACCGTGAGCTGCCCCGTCGCCACCACCATCGAGTGCAGTTCCTCGGCGGGAGGAACCGTCACGCTCCAGGCCCAGCTCTCCGACGCCGACAACGACCCGCTGACCGTGCGTTGGCTCGTGGACAACGTCGTGCAGTCCACACAAAACCTGCCCGGGGGCTCCACGACTACGACCTTCAGCTTCACGTATGCACTCGGCGCGCACACGGTCGTCGTGAAGGCCTCCGACGGCAAGCCGAACTCGCCCGAGGCGAGCTGCGGGACCATGGTCACCGTGCGGGACACGACGCCTCCGGTCATCGTATGCGCCGACGACGTCCACGTGTCCACGGACCCGGGCCAGTGCCTCGCGACCCACGTCAATCCGCCGGGTCCCCAGGTCTCGGACGACTGCGGGCCGGTCACCCTCACTCGCACTCCCAGCGGGACCACCTTTCAGCACGGTACTACGCCCGTCGTCTGGACCGTCACGGACGCCTCTGGAAACTCCGCCGCGTGCTCCCAGTCCGTGATCGTCGAGGACCACGAGCCCCCAACCATCACGTGCCGGCCGCTCGTAACGGTCGCGACGGATCCCGGCCTGTGCAAGGCCTCCAACGTCGAGCTGGGCACGCCGATCGTTTCCGACAACTGCGAAGTCGCGAGCGTCACCCGTACGCCCACCGGGACCACGTTCGAGCACGGCCTGACCGTCGTCACCTGGACCGCGAAGGATGACTCGGGGAACTCGGCCTCGTGCGAACAGATGGTCCTCGTGGTCGATCAGGAAGCGCCCAAGGTGTCGTGCAGCGTGGCCACGAGCGTCCTCTGGCCGCCGAACCACGACTTGGCGGGCGTCGGGCTGGCCGCGGGCGCGACCGACAATTGCACCGCGTCCCCCGCGCTCGCGACGCACGTCTTCGCGGATGAGAACGACGAGGAGGCGACGGGTGACGGCGCCCACTCGCCGGATGCGAAAGACCCCGCCTCCGGCAGCCTCCGCCTCCGCGCCGAGAGGAAAGGGAATGCCGACGGTCGCGTCTACCTGATCCTCACCGTCGCCTCGGATGAGGATGGAAACGTGGGTTTCCACGCCTGCACGGTGGTTGTGCCGCACAGCCAGAAACCGTCCGCGCTCCAGGGGGTGCTCCTCCAGGCCGCGGCGGCTGAAGCCCTCGCCCCGCAATTCGCCGCCTTCGTTCAGGGCGCCGGGCCCCTTCCGGCCGGGTACTTCCAGGTCGGCGAGGCGGGAGCGCCGGTGCTCGGTCCGAAACAGTAGCTCCCTCACGGCTCATTCCGGGGGGGCCCCCGTCCGGGGGCCCCCCCTCCCCCTCCGGTCCCTGCCTCCTACGGAGAATGCAGGATGCCGACAGCGACCTGCCTCAAGCCTTCTCGTTTCGCACGCCTTGCCCTCGGCGGGCTCGCCGCCGTCCTCGGGGTCGGAGGCGCCCTGTGGAAGGCCGGCTCCACCGCGCCTTCGGCGCCGGGCTCGGTCTCCTCCCGCCCCGTCGCCCGGTTCGTTCGGGGGCGACCCGTACCGGCTCCGGCCCGGGCCCTCGCGCCCTCCGTCGTTGGCAAGGTGAATCCCCTGCCACAGGACGATACGGTCGCGTTCTCCGACGCGCACGCCGGCGCCGGGGACGCGAACTCGATGGAGCTCGGGACCAACGGGAGCCCGGCGATCCCGACGACGGGGCGGGGAATTCGGCCTTCGGCCGGTGCGTCGCAGGGCGGGGCCGTCCCCGCGCCGGGGGCTGCGCAGCCCCCGCCGGGCGCGGACGGGGCGGACGGCGAGCCTCTGCCGGACTCCTCGCGCCTCTCGGCGGAACCCCAGCCCGCCGTCCCCTTGTCGAAGGACCCGGCCCGGTTCGACGTCCTGTCCGCCGCTCCCGCCGCCGCGGTCCGCTCCCTGCTCGCGACCGACGTCGACGGCGCCGCCGCCGCGGTCGAGCTGTCGCCCGCGCTCCGGGCCGAGGCGAGACGCCTTCTGGAGGAGCTACTCCCACGGTACCTTCCCGAGGAGCTCCCGTGGAGCGCGGTGTCGGGGCGGATGCTGGACCTCCAGGCCGAGGTGGATGCGCGGCTCGCGTCGAACTTGAGCGCCGAACAACGGGTGGCCTTGGCGGACTATCGGCACGATCGCGAAGAGCGCGCCGCGAAGGCGGCGACGCAGACGCTTCTCGGCGCGGCCGCGGCGTCGCTGGAGCTGTCGTCCGAGGACGTGCAGCGTGTCCGGGAGGGTCTCGACCGGCGGAGGCTGCCGTGGAGGTCGTCGGCCGGCGGAGGCGTGGACGCGGAGGAGGTCGTTCGGCGGATCGCCGCGGCTGCGCGGGAGGAGTTGTCACCCGATGTGGCGTCGCGTCTGGATCGGTGGTTGGCCTCCCGCCCGGAGGCGGGACCAAACGTGGCGGGGGCCGGCCCCGAAGCGGGCCGGTGATCCATGCCCGGCCAGGGCGGTTCAGTCCGGCTCGGCGGTCCGCGAGGCTTCCCTGGACAGCCCGTGGCGGGCGATCCGAGTGAAGAGGGCGCGCTTGCTCACACCCAAGGCCCGGCCGAGACCCGCGACGTTCCATCCGGTCGCTTCGAGGCCGCGCGCGAGCTCCCCGCGCTCCCATTCGTCCAAGAGCCGGCGGCCCATTTCCAGAAACGTGAGCTTGGGATGCAGCGCGGGCATCCACAGTTCCGGCGAGAGGTGTTCCTGGCGGAGCTCGGGGCCGTCGCTCCGAACCACGGCGCGCTCGATTTCGTGGAAGAGCTGGCGCACGTTGCCCGGCCAGGGCGCTGCCATCAGGACGGCCAGCGCCTCGCGGGAGGGGGATCGCGGCGGGAGGGAGAGCCGCCGGCAGGTCGCGTCCAGGGCATGCCGCACGAGCGCGGCGACGTCCCCCCTCCGTTCGCGCAGCGGCGGAAAGTGGACGGTCAGGACGTGCAATCGGTAGAAGAGGTCCCCGCGGAACCGGCGAGCGCGCACTGCGGCTTCCAGGTCCGTGTTGCTGGCGGCCAGGACGCGTGCGTCCGACCGCTCGATCCGCGTCCCCCCGACCGGAAGCACCTCCCCCGACTCGATCGCCCGAAGGAGCTTCGCTTGGATCGCGGGACTGAGTTCCTGCACCTCGTCCAGGAACAGGGTTCCCCCGCGGGCGTCGAGGAAGAGCCCGGGGTGGTCCCGGTCCGCCCCGGAGAACGATCCGCGCACGTGGCCGAAGAGTTGGGAGTCCGCCAGCGTTTCGGTCAGCGCGGCGCAATTCAAGGGCAGGAAAGGCCCCGACCGGCGCGCGCTGTGGACGTGGAGGAGGCGGGCCGCCAGATCCTTGCCGGTGCCGGTCTCGCCGAGAAGCAGAACCGGGAACGGCGTGTCGAGCGCGAGCCGGATCTCCCCGCGAGTCCTCGTCATGAGCTGGGAATCGCCGATCAGCTCCCGAAGCGGGAGGGGAGGCGCCGGACTCCGGTCCGGACCGCGGTGTTCGGCAAGGAAGGAGAGCATCTCCTGCACGGCGACGGCGAGCAACCGCTCTGCGAACTTCCCGCGTTCAGGCCCGACGGACGTGCGGTCGAGGGCGTCCGAGACGATCCAGCCAAGGGGGCTCTCCGGTCCGGGGATCGCGACGGCAAGGTGTTCGCCGTAGCCGTAGGCGCAGACACCCCAGAGGGAGGGCATCGAGTGGACGGGGGGCAGACACCGGGGCCGCGACGGAGGGGTGATGCCGGAGATGGACTCAAGGCAGGGAGGGGCGCAGGGTCCGACGCGCCGGATTGTCGAGCCGGAGGGACCGACCACGGAGACGCCGCTGGACAGGATCTCAGCGACCTCTTCGATGAGCCGCGATGGGACCCGCAGGTTGAACAGAGACTCGAGCAAAATGCTGCCACAATCGAGCAATGGGAAGCTGTAAAACCGGGCGGCGTGGCAACCCGGACCCGGGCGGTGGGTGACCGGAGTGGCGGGGCCCCGGGCGGGCCCGAGAGTCCATCGTGCCGTCCTATGTGCGCAATTCTACCCGTCTTCACAGCCGCGAGCAAGCCTGATTTTGTTTTCGAGCTGCCGTGTCGAACCTGTTCGCCCGGGCCCGGACAGGCGGAAGCGCTCCGGGACCCAACTCTCGACGCCAGTCTCGAGAGGCTGGCCGACGAGGTAGGACAGAAAACGCAAAACTAGCGACACGGTCCCGGCCCGCGCCATTCCGCAAGTTCGGGCTCGAGGGTTGGCGAGTTCGCATTCATGGGAGCCGCCGGCGGGTGCGTCGCACGTCGCCGCAGCGGCGGCGGCAGAGCGGTTCGAGCCGGGAAGGGAGCGCCCGGCAGGACGCGAAGGGGCGGAGATATTATCGGACCCGCGGAATGGCGTCAACAGGGACTTGCGGGGTGGGGGGCGGGGGGCGGGGAGGCACGCACGCGCGCGGTCGTGCGGTTCGTGGGGGAACGCGCCTCGTCCTCACGGACGGGACCGCGCAAGGAGGAGGCGGAGCGGCTGCACTGACTCCTGTGGCTCGCGCTGCAAGCGCCGCGCGGGGTATGGCCCGGCGACGGAGGTTTCGGAACGCGAGGTGGTGCCGCGGCCGGGGGCACTGCGGGCGCTGTCTCTGCCCCCACCGGGGCTCCTGCCGGGAGTTGAAGGTCGAGTATGCGGTCCGTGCTACGAACCCGCGCTCCGCTACCGGGACGGGGAGTACGGGGTCGGAGGCGGCAGCGGCAACGGGAGCGGGTTCGCCGGGCTCGGACCCGGCGTGATGTAGACTTGGAACAACCGGTTGCTGGCCCAGGTGGACGGCTGGGTCGTGGCGAGGGCGGAATACGGGGCCGCCGACCCGATCCCACCGTACACGTGGCCGACCAGAGTGCGACCGCTCAGGGATGCCAGCTTGAGGACTCCATTGCCGAACGCGGGCGTGGTCGCCAGCGGCAGGAAGCGCGCTTCGGCGCCGAGCAGGCCCGGCAGCGGCGTCGGGAGGATGAACTGCGAGAATACGGCCTCGCCCGTTCCGGCCACCGTGGCGCGTTGGATCGTGGACACCGTATTGATGAACGGCAGTCCGTCGATACCCTTGGGGAGATCCACCTCGTCGCGGATCAGCGTCTGGGTCGACGCGTCGTAGCGGTACTGGCTGATGCCCCCAAACAGCGTCGTGTAGCAGCTCGAACTCGCGGCGTCGTACACCGTCACCTCGGCGCAATCATAATGACTCAGGCCCTGTGTGAAGTCGGGCCGGTTGGTCACGTTGATCGTGGGATTCCCCGCGGAGCCGGTAGCGCCATTCAAGTCGATCGGAGTCACATACCCGGCCACTTGACCCGCCTTGAACACCCCGCCATAGACGGTCGCCCCGGGCGTTTGGCCGTCCCCGAGGATGACGTCCACGACATTCAAATCGCGACGATTGTACGGGAGACTGGAGTCGTAGCCCCCATCCTTCTGGTCGAAATTCTGGATCTCGTGTTTTGGGCCGAGCGTGAAGACGCGTACCTTCTGGGTGTACTTCTGAAATTCTCCGCCCGCCCGGTTGTAATCGCCATCCTGCACGGAGTAGTTCCCGTCGAACTGTTGGCCAAAGACGAGGCAGAACAGCCCGTTGACGGACTTGAGCTCGCCGCCGGTTACCTTCAGGCGGTTATCGTAGACGCACGTGAAGTACGGAGCGATGGGAGTCTTGCCGACGATGGCCTGAATCAAGCCGGGAACGTCCACGATGACCATCGAGCCGAACGTCACCATGGACTGGCCCGTGGGATCTTCCAGGTCTTTTCCGTAGCCCCCCACGATATACAGTGAATTACCGACTTGCAGAGACTCGGGATTGGTGGCGGTCAACGGCCCGGCCAGTTTGGGCGACAGTTGGGTGAGGTCCGACAGCCCCAGGACCTGGTTGGTCAGGGGATCGATCACGAAGGCATTGGCGTTGGCGGAGGAGCGCGGGAAGTTGTCGATACCCGATCCGAAGCCGTGCAGCCCGGCGACGCGTCCCCCGAGAATCAGCCACTTGCCGGCAGCGGAGGCGCAGGCGAACGAATGGAGACCGGGCAGGGCGGAGGGAGTCACCTCGACCAGCTCGAGCTTGAACGGGAGGGTGGCTGCGACGGGCGCCGCCACTCGGCGCGGCGAGTCCACGCAACCGGTACACGAAAGGGCGCCGAGCAGCAAGACCAGGTTCGCGACCGCATTTGACACGCGCATGAGTGCATCCCATGGTTGGGGCCAGCTACAATTTCGTTGACCTGGACTGAGGCCCTCCACGTCCTGGGCCTCGCGGGTACGTCGCCCTCCGCGCCCTTGCCGTTCCGGCTCGAGAAGTCCGCTACACCTCGCCGGGACCCGACGCTTCGCCGGCCGACGGTCAGACGATCGTGGCCGTGTTTCGCGACGGCGGAGTCGGACACTTGGGCATGCCGTTCTTGAACCACAGGTTGATCATGGCCAGTTTGTTGCGCGAGAGGTCGCGCACGATGGGCATGTGGTGCGGATCGGCAGGCGGCAGATTCAGGGCGTACCCTAGGGCCTGCTGATTGGCCACCACGGTCTCGAAGTCGCCGAGATCGATGATGCTTTTCATATAGGGGTACATGCGTGCGTATTTTCCGAGCAGGGGGCCGACGTCGAGATCCCAGGTCGGACTCTGCGGCACGGTGTAGCCGCTGAAGACGAGGAGGTTGATCGGAGCGCCGGAGAAGAGGAAAATCTGTCCCCAGCTTTGCCAGGGACCGGAGACGAAGTACACCTGCCCATCCGGTCCCGCCTGCCCATCCGAGTACATCCGCGCCGCGCCGGGATCACCGGCGATCAAGTCCACGCCGGCCGTTCCATCGGCGCCGGTTACGACGGTGATGGCCGTGGAACTTGCGCCGCCGGCAGCGGAGGCGAGCCCCACGACGCCCGTGGGCGCACCGCCCAACCATGTCGCATAGTCGGGATTCGGCGTTTTCTGAGGGCCTGGATTGTTCACCACAGCCGGCGGCTGAACCGCCAAATCCAATTGCGCCCCGCTCCACGGCCTGCCGAATTGGGTCGCCCAGAGGATTACCCGCGCCGTGTCGCCGGGGTTCAAACGAAAGTACGGCAGCGACACCTCCACGTAGCGCCCTTGCGCGTCTTCCTGCGCAACGTTCTGAAGATTGGTGGCGTCCACGATCGTCAGCGGCTGCGTCACCACCTCTTGAACCTGGGGCAGGGGGATGGGGATCTCCACGATCCCGGCAAAATCGAGATAGGTATCCAGGGAAAATGGGATGGCGTAGGTCGGAGCGTCCGTCACCCCGCGTCGCGCCCCACTTTTGAGGCTGACGGGCGAAATCGTCCGGTTCGAGCCGCCGACCGAGAGCTGCCACGTGCTCGCCGGGATCGGCCATCCGTCTTCGGGCACGACCGGATCGTTCGACTCAACGCTCCCCTGCGTCGGCACGCAATTCCCCAGGTCCAGGATCAATCGCCGGCGATTCGCGTCCCAGGTCGCGCCGGCGGGACCGCACTTGCTGAAGATGGAGGGTTTCCGTGGGAGCGTCCCGGAGACGTAGAAGTTCAGGGGAGCAAGCCGGCGCGGCGTCGAGCGGGGTGGCTCCCCGGCCAGCACCGGGCCGAGTGTGCCGACCACCCGACCGAACGTGAAGTTGGGCTGGTTCGCATCCGCCTGGAAGCTGTCCACGTGGAAACGGAAGGAGAGCGTGCTCGGACTGACGGCCTGCAATGCGGCGAGCAAGGGCGACGCGGTGGCATTCACCCATTGTACCTTTTCCAGCACCGACTGGTACGTGGCGCACATGGTCGCCATGCCCGTATTGGTCGGATCGCCCACGGCGCGATTCCACAAGTCGGCGAACGCCGTCGGCGGCATGGTGCCGGTCACCGATGCCAGGGGTGTGGTGGGATTGTTCGGGGCAGGAATCCGGAGCGAAACCTGCAGACCCCAAATCTGCGACACCATCTGATTGTCCGGATCCAGATCGACGATCTTGGCGGGATACTCCCCGTTCGTCATAACGGCCGCACCGATCACCGGATCCGCGCCGCGTGCGCTGAAGGGTCCCTGATCATTGGCGGCTCCCCGCACGGTACAGCTCACGAACTTGAAGTTGTGCGTTCCATTGGGATTCCAATACACGGAGTCGTTCGTCGCCGGGTTGTCGGGAGGATCGTTCGTGAAAACCGCATTCGGGTCCCAATTGTTGTCGTTGTTGTTGATGGTGGACGGGTCCGCCTGGAACCGGCCCGCGAAATGGATCCGGGGAACGTTCAGATAGCTCATGGGAAGACCCTTCGTTGGGGGATGGTGATTCCTCGTCTCCGCGGCATCGCGGGCGCGCGGAAGGCTCCATGCGATCCCGGCCTCCGACCTCGACCGCCGCGCAGGACGCCGAGATCGACAGGCGCGCCGTCGCTGCACGTCGCCACGAACCGAGGCGGGACTGGAGGGCGAAGCGGGACCTGCAGCCGAGCGCCACGGTGATGTCTACCAATCGGTGTTCCCGGAAACAAGGGAAAACAGCCCCCGACTGTCGGCTCCCGGGGACGTGGGGGGAGCCTCGACCCCGTTGCCGTGGGGGGGGGGGGGGGCCCGGCCCCCGCCCGCCCCACGGCGACGGGGGTACGGAAAGGCGTGTGCACGGGTGTTGCGTGCGGAGTTTCTCCCCTCATCCCCGCGCTCTGAGACGCGACGAGGTCAGTCCGCAACATCCGCCGGAACAAGGTCTCGCACGATGGGCGGATCCTGCCCCTCGTGAGGATCGTTCGCCCCATTCTCGACGATGTGCCGCAGAATCCGGTCGACAACCTCGGACTCCGCGATGAACGCGACGACCTTCATCGTCACGCCGCACCGGGCACAGACCAGGCCCCTACTTCGGCGCATCCTCCGCGCACAGCGTAGCGATCCGCCGCTCCGCCTCCACGTTCCACCGCCCGAACGGGTTGGCCGCGAGGTATTCCCGGAAAAACGCCACCGCCTCTTTCCTCAGCCCCTGCCGTTCGTAGCACTGGGCGATCTGGAAAAACAAATACCGGAAGCCGGGATGCGCCGAGGCCGCGCGGCTGTACGCCTTGATCGCGGCCTCGAGCTTCCCGGCCTGGAAGGCAAGGTCTCCCTCGAGCCGCGCGAGGTTCCCGTCCTGGTGCGCGGCCGAGGCCTGCACGTCCGGGCTCACGACTTCGGTGCTGCCGGGCGGCCTGGTTTCCACCGGCGATCCGGCCGGAGCGCAGCCGGGCAGGAGCAGCGAGGCGGCGAACGCGAGCGCCGGGATCCGGGTCTTGCGCATCATGTGGGACGGCTCCTCCGTAGGGGGGGTGGAAGGACCGGCCTTGCACGCCCTTTCAGGCGCGATCTTTTTTTTGACGTCGCCTTCGCCGTGGCGATCAAGCCCTCGAAGAGCGCCAAGTGGGACGCCCGGTCCCGCAACCGCTCGGGATGCCACTGCACCCCGACCAGGAACTCGCGCTCCGGGTCCTCCACGGCCTCGATCACGCCGTCCTCCGACCACGCGGTCGGCCGCAGCCCCGCGCCGAGGCGGCCCGTGGACTGGTGATGCTGGCTGTTCACCTCCAGCTCGCCGGCCCCCACGAGCCGGTGGAGGAACGAACCCGCAGCCACGCGCACGCGATGAAAGGGGTAGGGTCCGCCGGGCACCCTGTGCACCACCTGGCCGCCCACCTGGCTCGGGAGGTCCTGCACCAGCGAGCCCCCGCGATGCACGTTCAGGAGCTGGATGCCGCAGCAGATGGCGAGGGTCGGCACGCGTCGCCGCTCGGCCGCCCGCAAGAGCGCGAAGTCCCACGCCTCGCGCACCCGGGCGAGGGGTTCGTTCGTCGGGTGGGGGGCCTCTCCGTAGCTCCGCGCGTCGAGGTCGTCCCCGCCAATGAGGACGAGCCCGTCGACCACGCCCGCGAGCCGGTCCGCATCCTCCACGCGCTCCGTCGGCGCAAGCAAAAGCGGCACGCCGCCCGCCGCCGTCACCGCCCGCAGGTACTCGGCCTTCAGAAACGCTTCTTCCCTCTTCGCCTCGCGCCAGTCGCAGTTCAGCCCGATGAGCGGGCGGGCACGCTTGCTGTTCATCGCGGGATCACCTGTCCGTAGCGCCAGAGCTTCGTACGCGGCTGCTCGAAGTCCATGAACGAGAGCCAGTCGCGGTCCTCGACTTCCCGCTCTTCCCCGAACGAGAAGTTCCGAAAGGTCATCGTCAAGTGGAAGCGGGACCCGAAGCTGTTCTCGATTTCCAGGTCCCGGAACGTCGCCTCCTTGCCCAGTCGTCCGGCCTCGAGGCGGGAGAGGACCCAGAGACCCCGGCACTGCTCCTCGACGAACTTGGGCCAGTCCGCGTACGAGAAGACCTTCCCTTCCCGCTCGACCTCGTACTTGCCGCCGGCCGACTTCCGGAGGGCGTAGACCGGGCTGTTGTCGACGTAGTAGGTGAAAAAGCCCGGGTCCGGGTGCAGCTTGAAAATAAAATCGCCGGGTTTCATCGCCTGCCGAAGCTGCAGGGCCTGGTCCCTGAATTGTTCCACCCGGCCGAGGTTGTGAAAGTAGCGGACGTTGCCGTCGAACGCGTTCGCCAACGAGAGCACGCACCCTCCGACGAGCACCGCGGGCACGGCGAGCCTCGCGAACGCCTGACGGAGGTGGAGGAGGCCATGCGCCGCGAGCAGGCAGGCGGCGGGCAGCGCCACGGCCGCGACCGTGGGATAGTTCGACGGCGTGCAGGCCATGCCGGTGAGGCTGAAGAGGACCCACGCCCCGAAAAGGGGGCCCGCGCGGGCGCCGGTGCTTGCCGAGGCACGGAGCCCGCTCGCCAGCGCGAGGCCGAAGGCCGCCAGCGGAAACGCGGCGAGCGGCGCTTGCGACAGGGGGATCGTCTCGCCGAGGGCCAGGGCCTGCAGCCCGTACAGCAGCCGCAGCCCTCCCTCCACGAGCAGGTTGCTGTTCGGGTGCACGAGCCGGGGCAGGAACACCGCAAGGAGGAGGTCGCTTGCCCGAAACACCGCGGGGAGCCACGCGCACCCGGCGACGAAGATCGCGCCGCACGCCGTGCCGCCTTGCAGCCGATGATCCGGCCAGCGGGCCAGCACCCACACGAGGTGCGCGAGCGGGACGGCGGCGAAGGCCGGGTGGGTGAGCGCGCCCGCGGCGACCAAGGCCACGTACGGCAGAAAGGCCGGCGTGCCGCGCGCCGCCAGGGCCCGGCGGAGGGCGAGCGTCGAGCCGCATGCCAGGAGCGCGAGGCACGAGCTCGGAGAGAGCGAGCGGTCCTCGAGCACACGAAGCGGCGCGAGCGCGTAGAGCAGCGCCGCCAGCAGCCCCACGCGCCGGTCGCACAGCCGGAGGCCCACGAAGTAGGCCGCCACGAGCGCGCCAAGCCCGAGCAGGACGCTCAGCGACCGGTGCACGGCCTCGCTCGGGCCGTAAGACCCCAGGGGGGTCCACATGCGGAGCAGCGTCGGGTAGAGCGGGGCCAGCCGGACCTCCGGCTTCCCCGTCCACTCCGCCAGCGGCGACCGGCAGTCGAGGAAGCGACGGACCTCGGGGTCCGTATAGCAGTGGTCACCGAGCTCGTTCCAGCCCAGGAGCGCTCCCAGAACCAGCACGCACAGGATCGAAAGGACGTCCGCGGACGTCCCGAGAAGTCCTTCCGCGGCCGGCGCCTTCCGCCCGGTCGCGCCCTCCCGCCCCCCACCCGGCTCCGCTCTCTGCTCCGGCATGTCTTTGCGTCCCGTCCTTCTACGCTCGTTCCGACGTCGTCCACCGGGCACTCGCGCCGTCTTGACGAAGTGCAGTCCCGAATTCTGGGGGCGCCGGCCTCGCTCCTCCGCCCGCTCGACGCGAGCTTCGGAGCCCCGGCGGGCCCGCGAGGAAGCCGAACCGCGACCGTGAGGGAGCGGTCAGGGACCGTCCTGCCATGACCTCCGTTTCAAGGCCGCCGACCCGCATGAGAGCGCCCTGCGAACGCATCGGGCAGCAAGGTCGAATCCGCGGCTTTGGAAGAACGCGCGAAGACCGCTCCCTCACGGTCGCGGTTCCGTGGTTCCGTCGCGGACTCGGTACGCTTCCATCGTCCCGATGTCGTGCACCCCCAGGATCGATAGGGAAGGCCCGCTACGCCCCCGGGGGCGGGCTCGCCCCGAGCAACCCGCGCAACTCGTCGTCCGTGAGCAGCCGGTCCGAGCGCTTCGCCGCAGCGAACACCCGCTCGACCTTCTCCTCTGACGGGTCGAAACCGTGCCGTTCGAGCCAGTGGATGACGTTCGATCGTCCGCTCATGGGCCCGACCCGGATCCGCTGCTCCAGCCCGAAGTCTCCTGCCGGGACTCCGGAATAGACCCGGTCCGCAAGCCACGTGTCCCCTTTCCGGAACGCCTTGATCACCGCCGCGGCGTGCACGCCGGTCGCCGTCTCGAACGCGTCCGGCCCGACGACCGGATAGTTGGCGGGGATCGGCACGCGGCACGCCTCGGAGACCGCGCCGCAGTACGCCGACAGGCCGCGCAGGTCCTGGGAGATGAGCCCCAGCAGCTTGAGATTCACGAGCAGAATGTCCATCGGGCAGTTCCCCACGCGCTCGCCGATGCCGAGCGCGGTCCCATGGATCCGGTCCGCGCCGGCCTCGATCGCCGCGAGCGCGTTCGGCACGGACAGGCCCCGGTCGTTGTGCCCGTGCCAGTCGATCCCCACGCCGGCCGCGCCGATTTCCTTCAGATAAGCGCCCATCCAGCGCACCAGGTTGCGGGTCCCCTCGGGGGTCGCGTGCCCCACCGTGTCGCACAGGCACACCCGCTTCGCCCCGCACCGGACCGCGGCGCCGTACAGCCGTCGGAGGTCGTCCGGATGCGCGCGGGTCGTGTCCTCGGTCACGTACATGACCGGCAGGCCCTGGCCGACCGCGAACCGGATGGCCGACTCCGTGTGCTCGAGCATCCGTTCGATCGTCCAGTCCTCGGCGTATTGCCGGATCGGGCTCGAGCCGATGAAGAGGCACGCCTCGATCGGAATGCCGGCCTTCTGGCTCGCCTCGGCGATCGGACGGATGTCCGCCTCGACCGTCCGGGCCGCGCAGTTCGCCGCGATCCGCAACCGGTTGTCCGCGATCTCGCGCGCGAGCCGTTCCACGTCCTCCCGCGCCTTGGGCCCGGCCCCCGGCAGTCCGATGTCCGCGGTGTGGATGCCCAGCCGGTCCATCGCGTGCAGGATGCGGAGCTTGTCCGCCACCGGCGGGGAGACGACGCTCGGGGACTGCAGGCCGTCGCGGAGCGTTTCATCGTCGAATTGGAGCACGCGGCCCGACGCGGGCGGCGTCGCCGCGCCGAGCGTGTTCCAATCGTGGATGAGACGATCGCGGTCCGGTTGGCTCATGAGGCGTCACGCCCTCCAGGAAAGGAGGTCATGGGGGGCTTGGGTGAAAGGTCTGAAGCGGCCCCGTCGCGCCAGATTCTATTCGCCGACGCCCAAATGATCCAGCGAAATACCCGACCTCGCGGCCGGCGGCGATAGCAAAGGCTTGACACCCCTTCCGACCCCTCCCTATACTGCCCCCGTCCCCGCGCGCCCGCCCTTTCGCGGGCCCGCCCGCAACTCTTTTTTTTTGATGGTCCATGCCCGCCGAAGAAGACCTGCAGTTCGCAGCCCTGGTGCTTGCGCGGAAGTTGGCGCCGAAAAAGAGCGTCGAGACCTGCCTCCAGACCATGAACACGCTCCGGAACGCGGACCCCACGCTTACGCTGGCGCAGTACCTCGTGAGCAAGAAGGTCCTCTCCCAGGCCGCCGCGGACAAGGTCCTGAAGGAAATGCCCCCGCCGGCCGCGGGCAAGGGCGCCACCGGGCGGAAACGTCGTCCCGGTGGAGAAGGAGGCGGGGCTCAGACCAGCGGGTTCCAGATCTGCGGGATCTGCGGCAAGGAGCAGCGACCGGGCCAGTTCCTCAAGAACTGCGAGAGCTGCGGCGAGGGGTTCCACCTCGAGTGCTTCCTGAACAACGGCGGCTGTTCGAACGGCTCCTGCCGCCCGGGCGGCAAGCGCGGGCAAGGGGGCGGCAAGGGGGGCGGGAAGGGCGCGCCCGCCGGCGAGCGGGTGATCGTCGACTTCGCGGGCGCGGCGCGCAGGCGCAAAGTGCTGATCCTCGCGGGCGCGGTCGTCGGCTGCGCGGCCCTGGCCCTCGCCGGCTGGGCGGCCTACGAAAAGTTCGCCCGGAGCGCCGCGAACCTCCTCGCCGATGCGCGCGAGCAGACCGGCCGCAAGCCCGGCGAGGCCCTGGCCGCGATCTTCGCGCGCAAGAAAGGCGTGCCCCCGCCCGGCGCGACCGGCGCCGAGGAGGCGCGGGACCGCGCGGTGCGCGCCCAGGCGCTGCTGCGCAAGGCCGAGCAGAAGAACCCGAGGGACCCCGAGGTCCTGGCGGAGCTGGCCGCGGTCGAGTGGGAGCTCGGCGGGGGAGCGCGGGCGTTGGAGCTCCTGGGCCGCATCTCCCAGGCCGGGGGCGGGTCCGAGACCGCGCCTTCGCCCGCGATCGCCTCCCCGGCCGCAGCCGACGCGGACCTCGCCCTGGGCGCGCTCGCCTACGAGGCCGGGGATTTCGCCCAGGCGGAAAAAGACTGGAAGCGGGCGGAGGCCGCGGGCGCGGAGCCCGCGAGGCTTCGCCCGGCCCTCATCGAGCTCTACGAGACGCGCTTGAAGCGACCGGAGGATGCGCTGCCCTATCTCCGGAGCGCCTGCAAAGAGGCGCCGGACGACGCAGCCCTGGCCGTCCGCATGGCCGCCGCGCTCGCCGGCAAGGACTTCGTGGCGGACGCGCTGGCGATCGTGCAGAGGCTGAAGGAGGCCGGCACGCTGCCCCCGGATGCCGCCGGGTCGCTGCTGCGCATCCTGGTCGAAAAAAAGAGAACCACGGAGGCCGCCAAGCTCGCCCGCACGCTGCTCGAAGCGCCCGCGTTGCCCCCGGAGGTGCAGCGCGCCTGCGGACAGGCCCTCCTCGCGGTCGGCGACGGGGATGGGGCCCTCCTCGCCCTCAAGCCGCTGCTGGCGGGAGACACGAGGGACTTCGAGCTCCTCCTGGCCGTGGGCAGGGCCCTGGTCGAAAAGGGCGAGGCCGCGGAGGCCCTGCCGCTGCTCGCCTCGGCCGGCGAGGCGGACCCGAAGAGTCCCGAACCGGCCCTGCTGGAGGCGCGGGCGCGCGTCGACGTCGGCCAGGCGAAGGAAGCGCTCGCGGCGCTCGCCCGCCTCCCCGCGGGCAGCGCCGACCGGCCGGACGTGGCGCCGGTCGTGGCGCGGGTCGCGCTCGAGGCCGGGGACTCGGCGCTCGCGGAGCGCGCGCTCCGCGCCGCCCTCGCCCGCGCGCCCGACGACCCGGAGCTGCTGGGACTCGAGGCCCGCCGGACCAGACTGGCCGGGGACGCACGCGCCGCCGCGGACGCCTGCCGGCGCGCGCTCGACCGGCGCAAGTCGGCCGCGGGCGGGGGCCCGCTTCTTCGCGAGCTGGGACTGGCCGCGCGCGCCCTCGGGCGAAACGCCGCCGCTCTCGACGCGCTGCGCGGCGCCGTCGCGGACGGGGACGTCGAGGCCTCCTTCGAGTTGGGCGTGCTCTACCAGGCCCTCGGCGCGCGGGACCAGGCCGTCGAGGCGTTCGGTCGATTCCTTGCGAAAGTCCCGCACGGAACACGTGCCGGGCAGGCGCGCGCGGTCGCCGGTGGAGGCGCGCCTTCGGATGCCGCCGGGGGCTCGGGCGGCAGCCCGCTTGCGGAAAAGGCCGCGACGCTTCGCGCGGTCGAGGCCGCCCTGGCGGAGCCCCTCGGCAAGGACCAGGACCCCCTGGACGCCGTGACGGCGGGCCTTACGGCCGTGGCGTTCCTGTCGGCCGTCGCCGCGGGGGAAGGCGAGGCCCTCGCCGAGCTCGGTCAGCGGCTCGAGGCCGACCTGAAAAAGTTCAAGGACGGTCGGCCGAGCTGGTCCGATGCCGCGGATGCCCTGCGGTCCCAGCTCTGCGAGCAGTCGGTCGCGGAAAACGCCGCCCGCTGGGCCACGACGACCGCCGAGCTGGTGACCCGCTTCCGTGCGGCGCTGGGCCGGCGCGACAAGGAGGGGAAGACCGCGCCCCGCCTCGACGCGGCCGTGAAGGATTTCCTCGACGCACCCGCGGGCGCGCTGCCGGTGGAGCGGGGCGCAGAGGGGCTGCGCGCGCTGGCCGGCCTGCTCGTGACCGCCGTGCAACTCGCGGGACCCTCGGCCGCGGCGAAGGCGGAGTTGGACGCACGGGGGGTCGCGGCCCAAGTGCAGCAGGAACTCTGCGACAACGCCCTGCAACGGTTCGTCGGAAACACGGGGGCGGCGGCCGGCGCGCTGTCCGTCCTCCTTGCCTGCCGGGATACCGGCGGCCGGTACGCCGCGCAGCGGGCGGCCGCCGCCAAGGACCTGGCGGAACGCGACGAGAAGGCCGCCGGCGTGGCCGACCAGGCGCGCGTCGCCATGCTGCAGCTCGTGCGGCTGCTGCAGCTCGCCGTGCGCGAACCGGACCTGCTGTTTTAGGGGACTTTCCACGACGAGCCTGTGGGGCAGCGTTGGGGCGTAGGCGCCCGCGCAAAAATAACTGCGCAGACTCGGACCTCGAGGCTCCTGGGGGCGCGGCCCTCTGGGCCGCGCTGCGCGGGCCGGAGGCCCGCGCCCCCAGGCATCGGTCGATCCACGAAAATGTAAAGTAATTCTTGCG
>JACPWG010000190.1 GCA_016197205.1 Planctomycetota bacterium | reverse complement strand
CGGTTCGCCCTGGCCGCCGATCTCGTGGTGGGCGCCGACCACGCTTGCGTGCTGCAGTACGACTCGACTTCCTCCCGCTGGCGGGCGATGGCGGCGTCTCGGGTCCCATTCGGGACCGCCGCCAACACGGCCTGCGAAGGGAACGACGCCCGGTTGTCGGACCCCAGACCGCCCTCGGGCGCGGCCGGCGGAGACCTCTCCGGCACCTACCCGAACCCCGCCGTCGCGCAGGCAAGCGGCGCCTTTTCGCTGCCCGGCGACGTCAGCCCGGCCTCGCTCGGCGCGGACCAGAACGACTTCAATCCAGCGGGGCTTTCGACCGCCGCCGTCCTGCGGCTCACGTCGTCGACAGCGGTGAACATCACCGGGCTCCAGGGAGGAGCCGATGGCCGGCTGCTGACGCTCTTCAACGTCGGCGCGAACCTCATCACGCTCATGGACGAGAACGCGGGCAGTTCCGCGGCGAATCGCTTTGCCCTCACGGCCGACCTCGTGCTCGCCGCCGACGAGTGCTGCGTGCTGCAGTACGATGCGACCTCCTCGCGCTGGCGCGTGGTCGGCGCGGCGCGCGTCCCCTACGGCTCCGCGGCGAACACCGTCTGCCAGGGAAACGATGCGCGCCTCTCCGACGCGCGCACGCCGACGGGGACGGCCGGAGGCGACCTCACGGGGACCTACCCGAACCCGACCGTCGCCAAGCTGCGGGGCAAAAACGTCCCGACCCCCGGGCCGTCGGAGGACGGCAAGTTCCTCAAGTATAACGACACCTCGGGCGCCACCGAGTGGGCCGTCCCGGGCGGCGGCACCTCAGTCATCAACGGCGTCTGCGAGGGGCGGCTGACGCTCACGAGCGGGACGCCTGTCACGACGGCCGACGTGACCGCCGCCGGCACGCTCTTCTTCACTCCGTACAAGGGAAACCGCGTCGCGCTTCACGACGGCAGTGCATGGTCCGTCTCCACGTTCACCGAACGCAGCCTTTCCCTGACGCTCACCTCGGGGAAGAACTACGACGTGTTCCTGTTCGACAACGCCGGCACGCTCACGCTGGAGCTATCCGCGGCGTGGACGAACGACACGACTCGCGCGGACGCGCTCGCGGTCCAGGACGGCGTGTACGTGAAGAGCGGCGCGACGACGCGACGCTACCTGGGGACGCTCCGGGCGAGCGCGGCGAACCAGACGGAGGACAGCAAGACGAAGCGGTTTGTCTGGAACTACTACAACCGCACGCATCGCGCGCTCGAGAAGGTGG
>JACPWG010000197.1 GCA_016197205.1 Planctomycetota bacterium | reverse complement strand
GTGGGGTGGGCGGCCCTTCGCAGGACCGCCCACCCCCGTGAGCTCAGGTCGTCGTCGAAGACCTCCGTGTCGTTACGGGTTGATCTTCGCGTGCTTGAAGAGCGACTCCAGTTTCGAGAGCTTGTCGCCCAGCACTTCGTTCTCCGTACCGTAGGACGTCGCCGACTCGATGCGCCAGAGATAGCTCGGGCAGAAGTGGTCGGCGCTGACCCAGTTCTGGAATTCGCGGCTGTCGCGCTGCAGATTGCCGCTCTCGTCGTACTTCATCTGCATCACGAACGCCTCGTCGCGGTGCGCGTACTCCGACGACGGGAACACGTCGTCCGTCGCCGTCACGTCCAGCTCGACCTTGAGGTACGTCGCGTCGTCCTTGCCTTCGACCTCGAGGAAGCGCGCTTCGTACTTCCAGATCACGTGGTTCCACACCTGGTCCTTGTCGTCGTCGCCGGTCGAGGCCGCGCGCAGGTTCGAGGCGAGCGGCAGACCGTTCTTCCGGATCCCCGTCTGGAGGCCGATGAGGAAATCGTCGGCGTACTCGTCCACGTCTTCCTTCAGCTTGTCGGTCGGGCGGCCCGGCGGGCACTCGTTGACGTAGTTCACCGGGTTCACGCTGTGGTTGGTGAAATAGTCGGTGAGCAGGCCCTCGGCCTCTTCCTCGTTGAAGGACAAGTCCTTGCCGTCGGGCCCCTTCAGCGTGGCCGCCTTCGGCTGCTTGTAGATCGAGGAAGCGACGACCGCGCCCCAGCAATGGCCCCACCAGCTCTTCTTCGAGTCCGTGCTGCGCGCGTAGCAGTACGCCCAGCCCTTGGTCGTGTTCTGGTCGTACTTGGCCTTCTCCTCGTCCGTCGTGGGCTCCTTGAACTTGTCGCTGTCCATGTGACGGTACTTGGAGAACTTCTTGTAGCCGTCCGGGTCGTGCTTCAGGCCGAGCACCTGGTCGAACTTCTCATACGTGCCGTTCGGCGAGTAGAGGTTCATGTTGGCGCCGCGCTCGTAGAAGGGGAAGTACCAGAAGTTCCAGGGCTTCTTGTCCCCCTTGACTTCGCCCTTCTGGACGAAGCGCGCGGAGATCGTGCCGTTGCCGGAGCCGGTCACCTTGACGAAGTACCAGCCGGCCTTGTTGTCACAGAAGGTGTAGACGCCGTTCGACCCGGTGATCACCGCGCCGTCCGTCGTCTTCTCGTGCAATTCGACGGTGGCGCCGGAAAGGGTCAGCTCGCCGCCCGAGTTGTCCGGGACGAAGAGCTTGAGGAAGCCCCCGGTCGTGGCCGTCGCCGAGCCGCCCAGCTTGAGGCGCGCCTCGGGCGGGGTGATCGTGAGCAGGTCCTTCCCGACCGCGTCCCCGATCTTGATCGAACGCTTGCCCGGGGCATCGTCCTTCGCCACGGTGAGCGCGACCTTGATCGAGCTGCCGTTGTCCGAGAAGTCCAAGATCCGCGTCACCTTGGCCTTCGGGTCCGCCGCGGTCCCGGCCAGAAAGGCGACGTCCGCGGCGTTGAGGCCGCCGGAGCGGGGGAGGTTCGTGCCGAGGATGGTCAGCTCGCGGTTTTCCGTCCCCGCGCCGACCTCCTTGGGCTCGACCGCCGTGATGGTGGAGCGGTCGGCCTTCGTCCACGTCTCGGTCCCCTTCACCGACCGCTTCTGCGTGACGTACCAGGAGCCCGACATGCTCTTCTTCGTGCCGGTGAATTTCGCGCTCACCGTCACCGTCGCGCCGGCGCCGCCGCCGAGGGCGTCGAGCATGCCGTTCGAGGACACCTTGTAGCTGAACTTGAACGAGCGGGTCCGGTCACTGGAGCTGCCCGAGAGCGTGGCGTTCGCGGAGTAGTTCTCGTGCTTCCCGTCCGCGTACACCACCTCTTCCTGGACCGAGTACTTGTTACCGCTGACGCGCGTCGTGGTGACGGAGCCGGTGTAGTTCCCCTTGACCGTGTGGGTGCCGGCGACCGACCACTTTCCCTCCCAGACCGTGCCGTCCGCGCAGGCCGTCGCGGCTACGGACAGGACCAGGGTGAGGACGCCAAGCGTCGAGGCGAACGATCGGATGCTCATCCTCCCGCCTCCCTTCTTCGAAATGAGAAGTGTCATCAAGCCCACCGAAAAAAAATCACCATCCGCGGCCGTTGGGGCCCGGGGCACAGGCACGAACCTCGAGCACCGCCGTGCATGCGGCGGGTCGAGTCCGTCGGTAGTCTCCACAGGCGGCCTTCCGACCGCTGGGAACTGTAGACAGCGGGTTCCGTAGAGACCCTATACGCAAAGCCGATGCCGCCAAAGCCATCCAGAGCAACATCAGCAACATGCTTTCAAACAATATGTTACGCGTATTCAAATCTTCCGAGCCGCTGCCCGCAAACCGACCGCACGTTCAACATCTTGGATTCCAGACAGGGATCAGGAGTTCGCGGGGACCGGATTTGTTGCCGACGGCGGGGAGGACGAGGCGGCGGCGCATGGGAGAGGGGGGAGCTTGGCGCCGGGGCCCTTGATCAGGTGGCAGGCGACGATGTGGTCGCCGCCGACGTCGAGCGTGGGCGGGTCCACCTGCTTGCACACGTCCATGACCCAGGGGCAGCGCGGGTGAAAACGGCACCCGCTCGGCGGGTTGATCGGCGTGGGGACGTCCCCCGGCAGGACGATCCGGTTCTTGCGCACGGTCGGGTCGGCCACCGGGACGGCGGACAGGAGCGCCATCGTGTACGGATGGAGCGGGTTGGCGTACAGCTCCCGGCTGGGCGCCTGCTCCACGATGCGGCCCAGGTACATCACCGCCACGCGGTCGCTGATGTGCTCGACGACGGAGAGGTCGTGGGCGATGAAGAGGTACGAAAAACCGAAGGCCTTCTGCAGGTCGTCGAGGAGGTTGATGATCTGGGCCTGGATGGAGACGTCGAGGGCGGAGACGGCCTCGTCGCACACGATGAATTTCGGACTGAGCGCGAGGGCGCGGGCGATGCCGATGCGCTGGCGCTGGCCGCCGCTGAATTCGTGCGGGTAGCGGTTGATGTGCTCGGGGAGGAGGCCGACCTTGTGGAGCAGGTCCTTGACCCGATCCACCCGCTCCTTGCCGCGCGCGAGGTTGTGGACCGCCAGCCCCTCGCCGACGATCGCGCCGACCGTCATCCGCGGGTTGAGCGAGCTGTACGGGTCCTGGAAGATGATCTGCATCTCCTTCCGCATCGCCCGCAGCTCTTCCCCACGGAGGGCGAGGAAGTTCTTGCCGTCGAACTCGACGGTTCCGGAGGTCGGCTCGATGAGGCGGAGCAGGGAGCGCCCGACCGTGGTCTTGCCGCAGCCGCTCTCGCCGACCAGCCCGAGCGTCTCGCCCGGCCGGACAAAGAACGACACGTCGTCGACCGCCTGGACGTGCCCGGTGACCTTGGAGAACACCCCCTTCCGGATGGGGAAGTACTTGCGCAGCTTCTTCACTTCCAGAAGCGGCGGCGCGGGTGCCGCGATGGGGGCGTCGTTCATGGCTAGCATGGCGCAAGATCCGTGAGTTATCGAACACCAGGGAAACCACAGATTTCCCAGCGCAGCCGATGGCCGCAACCAAACTACGACGGAACCACAGATTTCACAGATTACGACGATTCTAATCTGTGAAATCTGTGCAATCTGTGGTTTCGTCGTCCCTGGGATTGCCGAGAAAGGTTGCCAAAAAAACAAGCTTTTGGGCTGTTGTGTCACAGATTACGAATCTGTGTAATCTTCGTCAATCTGAGAAATCTGTGGTTCCGTTTCGCTCCGGCGACGGCGCCGTCTGGTTGGGATTTGGGTTTTGGGATTTGGGATTTTTCTAAGCGACCCAGCAGCTCACCAGATGCCCCGGCGCGATCTCGCGGAGCTGCGGCTCCTCCTGCGGGCACCGGGCGATCACTTTGGGGCAGCGCGGGTTGAACTTGCAACCGGTCGGGAAGTGGAGCGGGTTCGGGACCATGCCGGGGATGACGTCCAGCCGCTCCTTCATCGCCCCGAGGCGCGGTTTCGACTTGAAGAGCCCCTCGGTGTACGGATGACGGAAGTTGCTGAAGAGCTCCCGCACGTCCGCATACTCCACGATCTTGCCGGCGTACATGACCGCCACGTAGTCGGCCAGCTCGGCGACGACGCCGAGGTCGTGGGTGATGATGAGGATGGACATCTGGAACTCCTGCTGGAGTTCCTTCATGAGCTCGAGGATTTGCGCCTGGATCGTGACATCCAGGGCGGTCGTCGGCTCGTCCGCGATGAGGAGGTCGGGGTTGCAGGCCAAGGCCATCGCGATCATCACGCGCTGCTTCATGCCGCCCGACATCTGGTGCGGGTAGTCGTCCACGCGCAGCTCCGGGGAGGGGATCTTCACCCGGCGGAGCATGTCGATCGTCTTCTCGCGGGCGGCGCTCCGGGACAGCCCCTGGTGCAGGATGACCGCCTCCGCGATCTGGTTCCCCACCGTGAAGACGGGGTTCAGGGAGGTCATCGGCTCCTGGAAGATCATCGAGATCTTGTTCCCGCGGATCTTCCGCATTTCTCGCTCGGAGAGCTTGAGCAGGTCCTGGCCGTTGAAGACGATCTCCCCGCCCTCGATTCGCCCCGGCGGGGTCTGGACGAGCCGCAGGATCGAAAGGGCGGTGACGCTCTTGCCGCACCCGCTCTCGCCGACCACGCCCAGCGTCTTGCCGCGCGGGATCGTGTAGCTGACCCCGTCCACGGCCTTGACGACGCCGTCATCGGTGCGAAAATACGTCCGCAGGTCCCTCAACTCCAGAAGGACCGAGGACTTGTCGCGGGCGACCGGATCGGTCTGGGGCATGGGCATTCCAGGCAGGGGTCGCGGAAGGGGAGACTGAAAGAGGCGCCATTATAGACGAAGCAGCCGCGAAGTAAACCGAAATCGCGGGCTTGGGAGGGTCGGAGGCTAGCGCATGCGCCCACCGAGGGATGAATTTGCTTTGACGGTTGTCCTCTTTTTCGCTACCTTCTCGACTCCCCTAGGCACAGCTTGCAGGGGAGGAGTCGTGTGCCGCACTCCCGACTCTCCCCTCCGCAGGCGTGGGACTGTGCCGCTCCCCGGCTCTTGTCCTCGACGGCAGAGACGCAGGCAACGAGAGGAAGGGAGTCCCTACAGCGTTCGTGTTCGGGTCCGTTCCCGCAGGGTCCGCTTTTCTACACTCCAGCTCAAGAGGAGGATGCATGGTCTCCCGTCGGTTCCTTCCGGTCTTCCTGGTTCTGTTGACCGCCCTCGCGTCGTGCACGCAGCATGCGGGAACCAAGCCCGAGGCCGGACGCGCGGCCGCCGCCTCGCCGCTGCGCATCGCGACGGAACACGTGCCCGTCGCCATCGTCGGCGCCGGCTTGACCGGCCTCACTCTGGCCTACGAGCTGGAAAAGGCCGGCATCGAGTATCGCCTCCTGGAATCGTCCGTGCGCATCGGCGGCCGGATCCAGACCGTCTCCATCCCGGGCGGGCCGTACATGGAGGCCCACATGGAGGAGTACTTCGCGCGCTCGCCGGCGTACGCCCTGCTGAAGGAACTCGGCGTCTCCCTCGCCAGCGACGTCGCCCATTCCTCCGTCCGGATCGACGGCAAGATCCGCCCCTACCACGGCGAGGGGGCTCGCGACGACTACGCCCGTGGCTTCTGCGCCGAGTCGGAGGTCCCCGCGTTCCGGGACTGGCACGCGAAGACCTGGAAGATCTACGAGGCGCTGCACAAGTGCCACTACGAAGGCCAGCCGCTCACCCCGGAGCTTGAGGCGTTGACCAAGATCAGCTTCGCGGATTGGGTGCGCGCCGACAAGCTGCCCCACAGCGTCGAGGAGTGGATCCGCGTCACGGTCGAGCCCGAAATGGCGATCGAGTGGGAGGACATCTGCGCCCTGGACGGCATCGACGAGATGCGGCTCTTCCTGGACAGCCCGGACGGGTTCGGCGAGACGAACTACCACTGCAAGGGCGGGAACACCCACTTCATCGAGGCCCTGGCCGCCCGGGTCCGCCCCGGCAGCATCCAGACCCGCTCGCGAGTCACGGCCATCGACCAGAGAGGGGCCACCGCGATCGTCCGCTACCTGCGCGACGACGCCGTGTACCAGGAGCTCGCGGCGGACACCGTCGTCGTCACCACTCCCCTCTATCAGCTCCGGAACATCCAGTTCACGCCTCCGCTCTCCGCCGAAAAACAGCAGGCCATCGCCACGACCAAGTTCGGCTCGTACATCAAGATCCACCTCCTGGTCGGTCCCGACGCGGCTCCGCTCTGGGAACAAAACGGCCAGACCGTGCTGACCCTTCTCTCCGACTCCGCGGTGGGAAGCATCTACGAGGCCACCCACTTCCAGGGCGCGGGCGAGAAGTCGGACCGCCTCCTCACGCTGCTCCTGCACGCGCGCTACGCGCGGGCCCTGCTCGACAAGACCGCCGATGAGATGCGCGACGAGGCCCTCAAAGGGCTGGACGCCATCTTCCCCGGCATCTCGAAGCACGTCCGCGTGTGCGAGCTGTACCCCTACCCCACCGCCGTCGCCTATTGGCCGCTCAAGCTGGGGCGTTCCCGGTTCGACCACCTCGCGGACGCCCTGCGCGCGAAGGAAGGCCGCCTCTACATCGGCGGTGACAGCACCGAGGACAGCCACTCCGAGGGCGCGGTGCAGGCGGCCCTGCGCATCTCCAAGGAACTGATCAAGAGCCGGCCCAAGAAGGGCGGACAGGTGACCCCCTCGAAGGGGCGTCCCACCCTGGTGCGCGCGGGACGCTACTAGACCCGCCCGGCAATTCGACGGAAAGTGCACCTGGAAACCAACGGGGGGCGCGGTCGACAGGACCGCGCCCCCCGCTCTCTTTCCGCCAGTCACCTGCCCGAGGCCCCCCCCCACATCCGGCACGGTTCAGACCGGTCGGCGCTGCGAGGACACGGCTCCACGTCCGAACACGGGGCCGGGCCCTACGTCCGGCCGTCGATCGGTGTTTCCCATGCGCCGCCCGAATGGAACCATGCCAGTAATAGGTACGTGTCCATCGTTTTCCGTTGACGAAATCCAGACACGAGGCCTGGGGGCTCGGGCCTCCGGCCCGCGCGAGTCGCCACAGCAGCTGCGACTTGCCGTGACTCGACTGACGACTGTGGCCGAAGTTCGTCAACGGGCCACTAGACCCTCGCGCGCCGGTCGTGCACGGCCTCACCCTTCCACGTGCTCCGCGACGCGCTGCGCGAACTGGTCGGAGGCGTGCAGCAGAACGTGGCGAATGTAGAAGCGGTTCAGCCGGTAGACGAGCCCTGCGAGGATTGCGGTCGCCGGCCACCCGAACCAGAGGGGTGTTTCGCGCGGCAGCAAGTCCGGCATGAGCGCGACGAGGACGAGCGCCCACGGATTCACGAGGAGGGGCGCGCCGCAGAGAGGGACGCCGGCGAGCTGGAGCACGAGCAGGATCGGCCAGGCCGCGCTGCTCGCGACGAACGCCCGGAGCGATGTGCGGCACCGGAGCGAGAAGTATAGCGCCTGCGCGACGGCGCAGCCGATCATCGCCACAAGGCCGACGGCCACCAACACGGGACACCACGGCGGGAGCACGCCGACCAGCGCGAAGTTCGTGCAGTGCAGGACCGCCGGGACGGCGAGCACTCCCGACATCCAGAAGAGCCCCAGGAACTTGCCCTCCAGGTACCGATACGGGGGCAGGTCCAGGAGGGCGAACGTCTCGATGGTCTTGTCCTCCTTCTCGGAAGCGATGGACGCAGCGGCCAGGACCGTCGCGATCAGGACCGCCATGCCGGAGAGAACGAGCGTGAAAACCAGATGAAAACTCGGCTCTTCCAGCAGCGCCCCTGCGTACCTGTAGGCGAGGTGCATGGCGGCGACGACCAGCGCCGCGAGAAGCAGGACCGACCGCAGCCCCGCTCGGGAGCGGGCGCACGCCTCCCGCCAGGCGAAGGGGTTCGGGCCCCGGGCCGCCACCTCGAGATCCGGGATTTCCTCGGTTGCCGGAATGAACCAGGGCAGGAGCAGACCCAAGGGCGCCGACGTGCGGTCGAGCCAACCCGCGAGGGGAGCGGCCTTCGCGAGCGGCCGAGGAAGCAGGAGCGCCCCGACGACCGTGAGCCCCGCTGCCTGCGCAAGGAGGAACGCGTCGCCCAGGACCCACGGGGCGTCGAAGCCGAAGTCGGCCGATCCGAGCGCGCGGAGCACGAGGGCGTTGTAGAGCGCGGATAGCGGGCTCCACCAGGGAAGCGCGCCTCCCGGCGCCAGGCTGCCGGCCCCGGCGAGGGGGAACCCCACGTAGACGGCAAGCGCCCCGAAGCTGACCACCATCCCGACCGCCCCGTCCTCGAAAAGAGCCGCGGCCGCGATCCCCACGCCGCAAGCCCACGCGGCCGCGGCGAGGCAGGTCGCGTAGACCGCGACGACTTCCACCGCGCGCACGCCGCCGTAGGCCGAGAGGAAGACGACGACCGGCAGCGTGCTGAGCACCAGCGTCGCGAGGGCGAGAAAGCGCCCGAGCATTTTGCCGACCGCGATGCCGAGCGGAGTCAGGCCGGTCAGGAAGAGGAGCTGCAGCGTCCCCTTTCTGCGCTCACGGGAAACGGAGTCCGCCGTCAGCGCGGGCCCCAAGAGCAGCACGCTCCCGGCCAGGGCCCAGGAGAGTAGGGTGAAAACCTGATGCCCGTAAAGCGGGAGCCGCGCGAGTCCCCCGTCGTCGAGCGGGAGACGGGCGCTCGCGACCGCGACCGCGACGAAGACGCCGCCGAACGTCAGCGTCCGCGCCACGGCCATCCGCAAGGAGGACGCGTCCCCGTCGGCCTCCCTCGAGAGCAGCGCGCCGATCATGTCACCTTCCCCCGGGTGAACCTCAGGTAGACGTCGAGGAGGCTGGGCTCTTCCCGGCCGGCTTGGACCACGCGCAGGCCGGCCCCCACCAGCCGCGCGACCACCTCGGACGGGTCGGCCGCGGGCGGCGTCAGTCCGAACGTGACCCGCGCCGGTCGGGCGCCCGCTTCGAGCGTCGCCCCGAACACTCCCGGCGCCTCGGCCACGAGCCGGGCCGCATCAGCGCCGCGGTCCGACACCGCGACGGCGTATCGGCTCCAGCGTTCGAGCGACTTCCTCGCTCGCGCGAGCGTGCCGCAGAACCGAAGGCGGCCCGCCTCGAGGATGCCGATCCGGTTGCAGAACCGGTCCAGGTCCGGGAGGATGTGGGTGCTCATCACGATCGTGTGACCCGCTCCGTTCAGGCGCCGCAGGACCTCCAGCGTCTCCGCGCGCGCCCGCGGGTCGAGTCCGGAAAGCGGTTCGTCCAGGAGGAGGAGCGCGGGCCGCCTCAGGAGCAGGCGTGCAAGCGCGAGCCGCTGCTGCATCCCCAGCGAGAGGGAGCGGAGGTCCTTCTCGTACTGGTCCGCGAGGCCGACCTCCCCCAGCGCGGTTTCCACGCGCGACCGCCTCTCCGGGGCCGGGATGCCGACGAGCAGGGCGAAGAACTCGAGGTAGACGTGCACGGGCACGCGGTCGGCGATCCCAAAGTGATCGGGCAGATAGCCAAGCGCATGCCGCACGACCCCGGGCCATTGCGTGACCCCGTGTCGCGCCACGTAGAGCCTCCCCGCGGTCGGCGGAATCAAGGTCGCGGCCAGCCGGAAGAAGGTGGTCTTCCCCGCCCCGTTGCCGCCGATGAGCCCGAACATGTCGCCACGCCGAACGTCCAGCTCGATCCCGTCCAGAGCGCGCCTCCGCCCGAAGAGTTTCGTAAGTCCGAAGGATCGGACCATGGAATCCGGGTCGGCGAGAATGGCCTCGGGCCGACTCTCCGGCGGCGCCTCGGGCTTCATCGGTCCTCCACTTCGACGACGTACAGCGTCGAGGTCTCCGGCTGCTGCCGGAGCGCTGCGGCTTCCACGGGCGCCGCGGGCAGATCGGACCACGCGAGCAGCACCGCGGGTACTTTCTCGTGTCGCCCCCCATAGTAGCTGTACAAGTCGAAGCGCAAGTCTAAGGGCAAGTCGAAGGACAGGGACCGGCGCCACGCGCCGGGAATCGCCGGATCCTGGTACTCCTGCCAGAAGCGTTGCTCCCACTTGTCACACCGCTCTCTTGTCTCTTCGAGAAGGGGCAGGACGTGCAGGCCCTCGCCCACCTCGTCCGCGAGCGGAAACGCGAAGCCCTTTCGGACCAGGACGATTTGGCGGAGCAGTCCCCCGGTCTGATTCGTGAGCTGGACTGCGAACCCGCGGTTCCCCTCGAACCGGACGGAGAGGGGCGGTTGCCGGTCCTCGTACCATGCGGCCTGAAAAAAGGTCGTAGACCACGGCGCGGCCTCCCAGTCGAGCGCGACTCCCCGGTCCTCGACTTGGAAGCGCGCGCGGAACTCCGGTAGGGCGCCGGCGGCGGGCGGGCGCGAAGCTGGTGCTCCCTTGTCTCCTTCGAGAAGGCCGATCGAGCAGGAGTTGAGGGGCGAATGGACGGAGACCGGACTCCGGCGCGGAGAGAGGAGCGCGCCGAAGGTCTGGCCGCGGATCAAGCCGCCGGGCCGCGTTTCCACGCGGGTCAGCGTGCGGCCGCAGGGCTCGACTGTGGAGAGGAACGCGTGCACGGCGAGGGCAACGGCGAGGAAAAAAAGGACGACGGCCGGGACGATCCAGCGGCTGCCGGCGTGACCGCGCCGCCTGCGAAAGGCGAGGAAGACTCCCGGTCCGAGAAGGGCTCCGTACAGGGCCGTGAAGCCGACCGCCCAGAGGGGGCTCAGCCCAATGGCACTAAACGAAGGACATTCGATCAGGGTTTAACCTGGGGCGCGATTCTTGCTTCTGCAGCAAACTTCCCGTTCCCCTTATTCCTGGGGCCAGCTTTCTTCCGTCGCGGGTAGCTTCGGCCAGGACGCACC
>JACPWG010000169.1 GCA_016197205.1 Planctomycetota bacterium | reverse complement strand
GGGGCGGCGGCGGCGGCGACCGCGGCGGCGGCGGCGGCGGGCGCGGGGGCTGTTCCGGCCGCGGGCGGGGCCCCAGGCGTCGCAGCAGGCGCGGGCTCGGCCGCGGCGACGTCCTCGGTCTTCGTCTCCGTGAGGACGCCGTTCGCAATGACCTGGTAGCCCTCGGGGACGCGGATCCGCTGGGTCACCTGGAAGCGGTCGTCCGGCTCGTCGTAGCAAGGAAACCAGTGCCGGTTGTCCTGGGCCTCGCCCTGGCTCCAGACCTGCCACGGCACTTCCGGGTGCTCGGGGCTCGGCGAAAAGAAAAACAGTCCGCGCAGCGGTCGCGCCTCGTACTCGATGCGGACCTCGAGCGGGGTGTCCTTTGCGAACTCGCGGGCCAACTCGATACGCAGCAGCCCCGACTGCACGCGCACGCGGCGGGCGGGCTCGGGCGCGCCACGCGGCCCGACCGCCGCGGCGAGCACGACGCTGTCCTCGCAGTGGAGGAGCAGCACCGAGAAGTGGTCCGTGAGCGGCTTGAAGAGGTAGGTGGCGCTGCCTGCGACCTTCTTGCCCTCGAGGTCGACCCGGAGGTCGAGCGTCAGCTCCTCGAGGTCGTAGTTGCGCGACTCGGGCTTCAGCTCGTCGGCGGCTTCCGTCGATCGGCCGGAAAGGCCCGACAGCAGCGCAAGCAGCAGGAACAGGCAGGGAGGCAAGGAGCGGACCTTGAGCATGGGGGATTCTCCAGTGAGGTGGACCCTGGGCTGCTCGTCCCCGGAAGTTCGTTTTCTTGCGACAATTTCTGCTGGGGTCGAACGCCAGGGAAACCACAGATTTCACAGATTCTACGCGATTACACAGATTACGAATCTGTGAAATCGTCGTTAATCTGTGAAATCTGTGGTTCCGTCGTCGCTTGGCTGCGGCAGCGCCGCGCTGGGCTCCTGAAAACCGGCTTCTGGGCGGCCGCCCGCCGGGCGGCGAGGTCGGACCCCGGGGCCCGGATGCACGCGCTGAGACCGCTCCCTGACGGTCGCGGTTCCGTCCCGTCTTTTCCGGCGCTAGTCCCCGCCGTCGCCTCCGGATCGGCGGTCGCGCTTGACTTGCGAGCGATGACGCTTCGCCTCCACGCGGCGGACCTTGGACGCGAACGTGGGCCGCGTGGGCCGGCGACGACGCGGCACCGTGAGGCCGGCCTCCAGGAGCGCCCGGAGCTTCGCGAGGCACTCGTCGAGATTTCGGGCCTGGCTCCGATGGGTCTGCGAGGTGAGGAACAGCTCCCCCTCGATGGTGAAGTACGAGGGGAAGCGGCCCCGGATCCGCCCGCGGTCCTCTTCGGAGAAGGACGGGCAGTCCTCGAGCCGGAGGCGGACCTCCGCTTTGGTGCTCACCTTGTTGACGTGCTGTCCGCCGGGCCCGCCGGCCCGTGCGTAGGCGACACGGATCGCGGCGCGCGGAATCACGGCCCCCTGCCGCAGGACGAGGTCGGCCTCGAGCGGCATGTCAGTTGAGCCGGGCGATGACGCGGGTGATCGTCTTGATCGTCTCGCGCACCAGCTCGGCCTCCGCGGGGGGGGGCTCCAGCGCCAGGTAGCGTCTCAGGTCGGATACGGCGCAGGAGAAGTGACCCAGGCGGTAGTGGATCATGCCCCGATCGCGCACTTCCGTGGTCCCGCCCGGCTCCACGATGCACATCCGCTCCACGACCCCGAGCGCCCGGGGAAAATCCTGGAGCGCGAGATAGATCCCTTTCAGATTGTTCAGCACGCGCGCGAGGATCTGGCGCTTGTTCGACGCGGCGAGAAACCGGTCGTCGAACCGAAGCTGGCCGCCGTAGACCGCGTCGAGCAACTGCTGGCACTTCTCGGCGGTCACCACCGCGCCGCCGTTGAACGGATCGATCACCGTCTCCCCGTCCGGCTCGACGAGCTTGACGAGGAAGTGGCCGGGGAAGCCCACGCCCTGAATGGAAAGACCCGCCCGTCGCGCGACCTCCATGTACACGAGGGAAAGGGTGATGGGGATCCCCTTGTGCCGGTCGAGGACGCGATGCAGGAAGCTGTTTTCGGGCGCATAGTAGCTTTCGTTGTCCCCGGCGAAGCCCTCCTCCCGAAAGAGCACGCGGTTCAGGTCGTCAATGCCCGGCCGGGATTCGGCGGCCGAGGCGACGACGCGCCTGGCCAAGGCCTCCAGCCGCTCGACGTAGGCCTGGACCGCGACCGTAGGGTCCTCCTCCTTGCCGATCAGGAGAGCCGCCACGGCAAGATCCAGCTCCTCTTCGGGGAGCTCGACCACGCGGCAAAAAAACTCCCGGGTTTCCGACTCGCTCATCCTCGCGCCTCCCTGGGTGTTCGTCCTTCGAGGATATCACGCCGGCGGCAACATGGAAGAGAAAAGTGGTCCCGCCGGCAAGGCGAGGTCCCCCGCGACCGAGGCCCCCCCCCCCCCCGCGCCACTCCCTGCCCGGTCCCCGTCCCCGCCCCTACGCCCACCCCTCGTCGCCCGTTGACAAACGTCGGACACAGTCGTTAACTCTGTCACGGCGGGTCGTTCGCCGTGCGGACGGTCGCGCGGGCCGGCGGCCCGCGACCCCAGGCATCGTGTCTGGACTTCGGCAACAGGCCACGAGGCCCGCGCAGCGGCTGCGAGCCC
>JACPWG010000048.1 GCA_016197205.1 Planctomycetota bacterium | reverse complement strand
GTCGGCCTGGGGCGTGCGCAGCCGTCGTGTCGCTTGCTCGACGTCCAGGAGGCCGCGTTCGATCGCGACCCGACCCGAGCACCACCTCTCGATGGCGAGCGCGGCGCCGGGTTCCGCACGCAGGAGCGCCTCGCGACCGGCTTCGAGGACTTCGCAGACCTGCGCGTAGGAGAGGGCGCCGTGCTCGACAAGCAACAGGGGCAGGGGCGTGTCGAGCCCGCGAACACGGAGCTCTTCCTGCGCGGCATCCACCTGCTGCTGCCGCAGGAGCCCGCGTTCGACCGCGAACATGGCCACGAAATCGTCGATGGCGGAGTGCATTCCCGCCTCCACTCCGGTCCCCTCCGAAAGACCAGGCGCGCATCCCCCGGCGCGCGTCGCTGCGCGCCGGGCATGAGGGGGACGGGACCTGTGCGCATTCTACCGTGGGCGTGAGTGCGGAGACAAGCGGGAAGCGGCCGGAGAGTGGATGACCGCAACGGCGAGACGCTGACGAGGGACCGGAGCGGCAAGCTGGGAGTGAGTCGGCGGTGGGCCCTCGACAGCACTTCGGCTCGCAGCCCGCGAACTCCCCGGCCGCCCCGAGCGTCCCGAGACACGTCTGTTCGGATGCGGTCCCTTTTCCCATGGCGTTACGTTTCGCCGCGCCGCTACGAATCTCCCCGCGCCGGCGACTCGGAACCTGGGCGCTCGATTCGTGACGATTCTGTTGAATCGGATGAATATATGACAACCGATGCCGAGAAGGCACTCCCCTTGCGCTTCCTCGCCTCGCCCAAAGGCGTCAGGGAGGCACGGCAGCAGGGGGGCGGCGAAGATGGGACTCGGCGTCTATCGTCCCAGGCATCCGGAGCGTACGGCGTTCTACCGACTCCTCGACGAGCACTTCTCGCGATATCTCCAAGTTCATGCGGAACGCTTCGAGCCGCGGGATGGCCCGTTGCGTCCCGTGGTGAAACGCGCCGTAGAGGCATTCCTAGACTGCGCCTGGGCACCGAAGCCTCCGGCGAAGGCGGCGCTGCCTGAAGAACGGCTTCTCGAGGCTGCGTTGTCCGGAGTGTAGGGGAGAGCACCTGCTCGGGTCGCAATTTTTGCCCCTCATGCCAGAACAAGCGGTCGGTGCTGTTCGCGAAGCGGCTCGTGGAAGAGGTGCTTGTTCCGCTGAACCATCGCCATGTGGTTTTGACGATCCCGAAGGCGCTGCGCGGTCTCTTCGAGCGCGAGCGCGAGCTCTTGGGGCTGCTATCCCGGGCCGGCTACGACGCGGTGCGAGAGGCATTCGCGGCAGCCGCGCCGGAGGTGGACGGCATTCCGGGCGTCGTCAGTTCCCTCCAGACCTTCGGCTCTTTTTTTCGATGGAACTCGCACTTGCACTTGGTCGTCGCGGACGGTCTGTTCACGCCGGCCGGTGGCTTTCAGCCCGTCGAGTGGTTCGACGAAGCCCGCCTGGAGGAGTTGTTTCGTCGTCGGGTTCTGGCTGCGTTGCACGGGGCGGAGCGCCTGTCCGAGGTGACGCGCGAGCGGCTCCTT
>JACPWG010000177.1 GCA_016197205.1 Planctomycetota bacterium | reverse complement strand
GCGCGGCATGCTCCACGCGAAGACCACGACCGTGGACGGCCGCTGGAGCACGGTCGGCTCCGCCAACATGGACACCCGGAGCTTCTGCCTGAACTTCGAGACGAACGCCGTGATCTACGGGCGCGAGCTGGCGGCCGGGCTAGAGCGGCAGTTCGAAGAGGACCTGAAGGGCGCGACGGTAGTGAAGTCGGGAGGGAGCCGGAGCCGGCGACGGCGGCTGCTGGAGGCGTGCTGCCGGGTGCTGGCGCCGCTGCTGTGAGCGGGAGGCGAATTCCAGGGCTTCGGTCGGACCCGATGGACGCTTGTGGGCCGGCTTGGGGGCGGGGGACGGACCTCGGACGCGCGACCGAGGGCGTGGCCTCCATGATGAACCGGGCACGACCGTCGCTCCAGGGGTGCGGGCAGAATTCCCCTTGGCGGGGCGTGCTACCCCGAGCTACAATGCAGATTGCTCCCTCCAGGCTAGTGGCGTCCCCAGCTCCCCATTGGCGAGCTTCAGGAGGGATGCCGGTGTGGGAGGCGAAATCCGGCATGCCCCGGAACACTCTTGACGCCGCCGGGAGGCGAAATGGCGAGTGTCGAACACTACCGACGCTGGATCGCCGCCTACGTCAATCAGCGGGAGATCGAAGGTCTCATCTATCGGGGCGTCCTGCGATCGGCGGATGAAGCGTGGCCTCCTGGCAAGGCGTTCGAGTACGGCATCCTTCGAGTTTTTGAACTCTTCGGAGGGGAAATCGTCCAGTGGCCATTTGAAGTAACGGTCGGGCCGGGCGTGGTCGAACAGATCGATGGGGTGGTGTTCGATCCAGACCTGAGAACCTACTTCCTGGTCGAGTCGAAACAACAAGCCGAACCGCTGAACTTTGAACCGATCGCGAAGCTGCGCGCTCAGCTTGAGCGGCGGCCCGTGAGCACCATGGGCTTGGTTTTTAGCCCGTCCGGCTTCACGCGACCTGCACTCGTGCTGGCCCAAGCGCCCGCGCAAAAATAACTGCGCAGATTCGGACCTCGAGGCTCCTGGGGGCGCGGCCCTCTGGGCCGCGCTGCGCGGGCCGGAGGCCCGCGCCCCCAGGCATCGGTCGATCCACGAAAATGTAAAGTAATTCTTGCGC
>JACPWG010000176.1 GCA_016197205.1 Planctomycetota bacterium | reverse complement strand
GTTTCGGCGAGCTTCGGTAGAGCAGCAAGGTTGACGTCTCGGAGACGATGTCCCACGTGGTGTAGGACAGGCTGCGGGCGGCCTCTAGGCGGTGTGCCAGGGCCATGGCGGGGCCATGATTGAGGTCACTCGCATCGAGGACGGCGAACAGGAACGACGTATCGACGAACACGCGCGTCGGGGTTGCGTCCTCCCGTGCTCCGGTCATCTCGCCTTTCCCGCTGAGATGTCGGCCAGATGTTGGTCGACCGTCTCCGAAACCGGCACCCCTGGGGTGCTCGACTTCGCAGCGCCGCCAAGGCGGAGCAGGACCGTCCAGGGTCGCGGAGCGCCCTCCAACGCTTCGACCGAGCTCAACCTGGCGATCGGCTTGCCGCGGCGGAGGATCTCGAAGCTGCGGCCCGGGCTGTGCTCGAGCGCGCGCAAAATTTGCGGCAGGCGCTGCCGGGCCTGGCTGACGGAGAGGCGGCTCATCATGGATCTGCCCTCGCTGGATCTGCCGACACTTGTACATCAAGTGTACAATACGGCGGAGGGAACCGTCAAGCGGCGCGGAGTGGTTTGCACGCGCGCGCTCGTTGCCGAAAGTAGGAGTGGAGGCGCCGGGGGGGGGGACGGGAGGTGGACATCACAAAATAAAGACGGAGTCCGGACTACTCCGGCGGCTGGGATGTGGAAGGCCCGCGAAGGGCCGGCCGTCACTCGACCCGCCGGCGCGCGCGCGCCGAGAGCCGACTCGTCGGGAAGCTCACGAGGGCCTTGGTGAGGACCGCCTTCGCCTCCTCCATGCGGCCGCCGTCGTGGAGGGCAAGGCCCCAGAGGTAGGCGACTTCCTCCAGACCCGAGTCGTCCGGGTACTCCCGGACGACGCGCTCGAAGGCGCGCGCCGCCTCGTCGAAGCGCCCCTCCTTTGCGTAGATTTCGCCGAGCCGCATCGGGCCGTCGTCCGGGAACGGGCCGCGCAGTGCCTCGCGCGTCTGGATCCACCCCTCGAGCATGGTCCGCGCGGCTTCGGTCCGCCCCGCGAACATGTCCGCCTTTGCGGAGAAATAGACGGCCACGCCCGCGTAGCCGCTACCCGGCCACGACTTCAGGAACTCCCTGGCCGCGTGGGCGAGGTCCCCCACCTCCGCCCCTCGTTCAGCCGCAAGGTCCTCTTCGTGGACCTCGCGTTGGCGCAGATCGCGGCGCTCGGCAGCACCGTCGCCTTCCTGTTCGGCTTCGAGACGGCGGACCCGGTCACCTACTACGTCTCGCTCCTGTTCGCGATCGTCGGGGCGT
>JACPWG010000164.1 GCA_016197205.1 Planctomycetota bacterium | reverse complement strand
CTCGAGCCCGGCCCACGTCCCGAAAGAGCCGGGCGTCGGATAACCGATCGAGGAGCGGACCGGGTAGCCGTTCTGCGCCGCCATCGCCCGCGCGAGCCCGCACCAGGCTGACGCTTCGCCGTGACCGCGTTGACGATCGGTTCCGCAGTTCGTCAACGCGGCACTAGTATGTGCGCACCAGCCGGGCCCGCCCGTCGGCGACCACTCGGCGCAGGAAACGATCCTTCCGGCACAGCTCCTCGAAGGCTTGGTTGACCGTCGCGGCGTCGACGCCCGTCCCCTCGGCGACGCGAACCTCCGAGAGCTGATCCATGAGCAGCTCGAAGACGTGGTCGGCCACGTAGCGGGCGACCGCGCCCACCCGCTCCTCGGGCGAATCGAGCAGAAAGAAGGCGCGGCCCTCGCGCCAGCGCGGGTCCTCGGCCGGGTGAAAACGCCACCCGTAGGCGTCCCGCTCGACCAGCCCGGCCACCCAGTTCGGCCCGTTGCCGAGGAGCCGTCGACTGTCGGGCGTCCAACCGGTCGTCGAAAAGCCCGCGACATAGTAGAAGACGTCGGGCGAGAGCGCCAGCTCGCGGACGGCGGCCAGCAGGTCCTCCGCGCTCATCGGCCGCGAGGCGTAGCCGACCCTCACCAGCTCTTCGAGGGGCGAGAGCGCGACCGCGGCCACGGCGACCTTCGGGATCTTTCTGCCGAAGAAGTCGCGGGCGCCCACCTCGCAGACGAACGCCTTGTCGAGCGGCAGCTCGCGGAAGACCGCCCCGGGCGCGGGCACACGCGCGTCGCGCAGCAGCCGCTTGACGTCCTCGGCCCCGGTATCGAGGACGGTGAACGCGCGGGTCGCTTCCACATTATCGTAGAACCGGTCCTCGACCGGATGGTGGACGGCGGCGGCGCCGAGGACAAGGCGCTCGACCCGCGTGATGAAGCTCCCTTCGAGGTCGCGCGCGGCCGTCCGGCCGACGGCGCCCGCAGGGACCACGACGGGCGGGGGCGGCGGCTCGGGCTCCACGAGGTCCGCGACGGGGATTTTCCGATCGTGTTCGGCGCACTCCACGCGTCCCTCCTTCCAGCAAACGGTGCAGATGGGGGCGCCGCAGGAACGGCATCGCCCGTTTCGTTCGAACGTCCCCACCTTGCTCCGGTACTGGCGCTGGCAGGCGTAACAGCGCCCCGGTTCGAAGCTCGCCATGTCGACCCGGGCTTCCTCAAGAAGGTTTAAGGCGTGCGCTTCGGGTTGCAAGTTTCTTTCAGGCGGGTCGGCCTCTCGGTGCCCGCGAAGCCGGTTTTCCGCGGCTCCGCGCGCGCGGGCAATCGGAAAGCAAACGCTATTCCGCGCGGAGGGTGACGTCGTAGACGGGATGCTCGCTGAACTGGCTGACCTCCAGCACCCGGAGGGGGCGCTTGGGGGAAGTGACCTTCCAGAAGAGGACGTGCATCCCGGTCTGGTCGACGCCGCACAGGAGGTCGCTCGAGCCCTCGATCATGCTCACGAGGTACTCGCCGGCGTCGTAGGTGGTCTCCAGATTCTGGCCGATCACGCGCGCGTAGAGGCTGTGGTCCTTGGTCGCGAAGAGCACGTGCGGCACGCCGCCGATCTTCGCCAGCCGGACGGCGAGGATGGGGTCGGTGCGCCGGAGCACCACCTTCCCGTCCTGCGCCTCGCCGAGCTTCCAGGCGATGACGCTGCCTTCCTGGCCGTCGCCGCACGCGGCGAAGAGCAGCGACCGGCCGAGGGCGAGCCCCGTGATCGAGCCCTGCGCCTGAGGCGAATGCTGGACGGGCGCGAACGGCTCGACCTTCATGTCGACCGAGAACACGGACGAGCCGGAGGCGAAATAGAGGATGCCGTCCGGCGCGACGAGGACGCCGCGGGTGGTCTGGTTCCCGGCGGTGGCCTCCGGGCAGACGAGCTGCGCGATCGAGCCGGGCTCGGAGAGCTTCCAGCGGGCGACGCCGAACTCCGAGTGGGTGGCGAAGAGGTAGTCCCCGTGCACGGCGGCCGAGTTCGTGCCGCCCTTCGGCTTCTTCCCGGTCGGGAAGTGATAGGCCTGGATGGGCGTCTCCTCCGCGACGGGGCGCACGAAGATGCTGCGTTTGCCGCCGGCGACGAGCAGCTCCTTGCCGTCCGGGCCGCGGACGACGCGCGCGGAGCGCAAGGGCTCCTCGAAGCGGAAGCGCTCGACCGGCTTCGAGTCCTCGGCGGTGAAGGCGAAGACGGTCATGCCGGAGACGGTCAGGAACCAGCGGCATTTGCGTTCGGGGCACGGCTCGAGGCCGAGGAAGCCGGTTTCGGGGTTCTCCTCGGCCATGGCGCCGCCGAGGGCGCGAAGCAGGATGCCGAGGACTTCGTCGCCGAGCGCGCCGAGGCGGGCGGTGGCTTCGCCGGGCGAGAGGCGGGAGAGGTCCTGCTCGACAAGGCTCGCGTAGAGCGCGGCGCGCGCCTTTTCGTCCTTGATCCCCTCGAGGATCTTCTGGACTTGCGCGCCTTGCACCAGCTCGACCAGCTTCTCGATCTTTTCTTTTCGCCGCTCCTGGTCGTGCAGGTCCTCCTCGTGCGCCTCGAGCTTGACGAGGTCGCGCCGCTTGGACTCGCGGAGGCTGCGCAGCTCGGGGGAATCGACTTCCAGCTCGCCGAGCTTGCGCAGGGCGAGGCCCTTGCCGAAGAGGGAGCGGTCGAGCGTCGTTTTGAGGCGCTCCTCGGCGGCGTTCCACTCCTGCGGGCGGGCAAGGGCCATGGCCTCGCGGGCCCCGATCCACTCCGCGAGGTCTTTTTTGACGTCGAAATTGAGGTAGGCGGTGACGTCGGAGGAGACGTAGTTGTCGCCGCGCGAGAAGAGGTTTTTGCAGAATTCGTCGAGGTGGGCGGCGTCCGGGGCATGGAGCTGGATGAACAGGGTCGCGTTGACGTCGACCGGGACTTCATCCTTGGAGCGGAGGCCGGCGAAGCGGAAGCGGACGGGCAGCTCGGCGAGCTTGACCAGCACGGCCTCGAACCGGCCCGTGGCCTCCTCCCCTTCCCGCAGGAGGCGCGGCTTGCCCTCCGAGGGGGAGACGAAGGCGACGGTGTGGGCGGGGATCGCGAGCTTTTTGCGCAGGAGCCCCTTGAGGTCGTTGCTGGAGACACGAGTGGCGAGGCATTCCTTGTTGGAAAGCCAGGCGGCGATGTCCCCCCTCTCCATCGAGGCGCTCCTGCTGGGTTTGGATGGGCCGGATCGAGGGCAGTATAGCGCGGGGTGGGCGTGAAAGCAAGAGGAGCGGCGCCGGACGACGGTGGCGCGCCTCGCTGATCGTCATGCTTGAATTCCCGCCCCACAGGTGCTAGCTTCCTTTCCCGGCCTTCCGCCTCGGGTCGGCGGCTTGCCCGGGCGAACGCCGGGCGCCCTGTCCCCTCCGCTCCAAGGCGGAGCGAGGAACGGCGCCTTCGGCCCTTCTGAACGGGAGCCGCGAGGGGTCCACGGGCCCTGGGCAGCCGGCGTGCGCCGGGCCTCGCCGGAGGCGGGCGCCGCCTGCGACTCGTTTGACAGGGCCGCCCGCTCCCCGTATAGTGGCCGCCGGCTCAACCCCCGCTTCCCCCCCGGCGCCGGGAAACTGCAGGATTCGCTCGATGAAACGCACGCACAAGGAACGCCAGGATGAGGCGGAGCGGCTTGCCTTTCTCGGGATCCTCGCGGCGGGCCTCGCCCACGAGATCCGCAATCCGCTGTCGACGCTGGAAGTGAACCTCCAGCTTTTGAAGGAGGACTGGCAGGACCCGTCCACGCCGCGCGAGGCGCGCTCCCTCCGCAAGGTCGAAACGATCCTGCGGGAGACGCGCCGCCTGGAGCAGATCCTGAGCGAATTCCTGCGCTTCGCCGGGCGGCACGAGCTGTCGCTCGCCGACCTGGACGTCCACGAAGTCCTTGACGAGATCCTCGACTTCGTCGCGCCGGAACACGAACGCGCGTCGATCAAAATCGTCCGCGCGTACAACCGGAAGGTCCCGCTCGTGTCCCTCGACCGCAACCTCTTCAAACAGGCGGTGCTCAACATCCTGATCAACGCGCGCCAGGCCATGCCGCGCGGGGGCACGCTGACGATCCGGACGCGCGCCGAGGGGGACCACGTGAGGATCGAGCTCGCCGACACCGGCACGGGGATCGGCGAGGAGGACCTGCCGCACATCTTCAAGATCTTTTTTTCGACCAAGAAGGGGGGCACCGGGCTGGGGCTCCCGACCGCGCGCCGGATCATCGAAGAACACGAAGGGACGCTCGATGTCGAAACCGAGCCCGGAAAGGGCGCCTGCTTCATTCTCCGGCTGCCGCCCGCCGGCAGCGACGACGGGGCCGAGCCCGACCGGGCCTGAGCCCGTGCCCGAGCCCGACGCTGAACCCGAACGCGAGAAAGGTCCTCCATGCCCGGCGAAAAAATCCTGGTCGTCGACGACGAGGGCAGCCACGCCGAGTCCACCGCCGAGGCGCTCGAGCGGGCCGGCTACCAGACGTTCGTCGCCACCTCCGGCGAGGAGGCGGGTGAATTCCTCGAGACCGGTGAACCCGTCGATCTCGTCCTCACCGATCTCGTCATGCGCCCCATCGACGGCCTCGAGATCCTCCAGCGCGCCAAGCGCCGGCATCCCGACGTCGCCGTGATCGTCATGACCGGCTACGCGACGATCGAGACCGCGGTCGAGGCCATGAAGAAGGGGGCGGAGAATTTCCTGCGGAAGCCCCTCAACATCGACGAGGTCCGCGAGCAGGTCCGCAAGGCCCTCGAAAAACAAAAACTGTCGCGCCGCAACGTCGAGCTCGAACGCGAGCTCGACCGCCGCTACGGCCTCGCCGGCATGATCGGCTCCACCGCCGAAATGCAGCGGACTTTCACCCGCATCCAGCAGATCGCCGCCACCAACGCCAGCGTCCTCATCCAGGGGGAGACCGGCACGGGCAAGGAGCTTGTCGCCCAGGCGATCCACCGGAACAGCCCCCGCCGCAACGAGCGCTTCCTCCCCATCAACTGCACGTCCTTCAACGAGGGGACGCTGGAAAGCCAGCTCTTCGGCCACGAGAAAGGGGCCTTCACCGGCGCTCTCGGGCAGCACCGCGGCTACTTCGAGCACGCGAACAAGGGCACGCTCTTCCTCGACGAGATCGGGGACATGCCGCTCGCCATCCAGGCGAAGCTCCTGCGCGCCCTCGACTCGGGCGAGATCCTGCGGGTCGGCTCGAATTCCCCGATCCGCGTGGACGTGCGGTTCATCGGGGCCACCAACCGCGACCTCGAACAGATGGTCCGCGACAAGCAGTTCCGCGAGGACCTCTTCTACCGGATCAACGTCGTCAACATCCTGCTCCCTCCGCTGCGCGAGCGCGCCGCCGACATCCCGCTCCTCGCCGAGGCCTTCGTGAAGGAGTTCGCCTACGTCCACGGAAAAAAAGTCGCGGCCCTCAGCCCCGCGGCCCAGGCGATCCTCTTCCGCTATGCCTGGCCGGGCAATGTGCGGGAGCTGAAAAACTGCATCGAAAACATGGTCGTCATGACGCTGGACGAGGTCCTGGACGTCGACGACATGCCGCCGAAGTATCTCAAGGGGACCCCGGCGGAAACCACGCGGCCCAAGCTCGTGGGCATGTCGATCGAGCAAGCGGAACGGGAGCTGATCAAGAACACGCTTGCCGGCCTGAACGGCAACCGGGTGGAGGCGGCGAAGGTCCTCGGGATCGGCGAGCGCACGCTCTACCGGAAGATCAAGACCTACGGGCTGCAGGAGTAGCCGCGCACGCCTCTCCAGCCTGCGCCTGGGCGCAGCCTGCCCATCGCGGCGCGCGGGAGACTGGTTGCCGTTCTCGCCGGAGGCCCGTGGCTGACATGCCGCGCTTCGTGATCCAGGAACACTTCACCACGCCGCATCACTTCGACCTGATGCTCGAGCACGGCGGCGCGCTCGCCACCTGGTCCGTCTCCGAGGCGCCCGCGCTGGCCCCCGGCGCGGCGCTCGAAGCGACCCGTCGAGAGGACCACCGACTCGCCTACCTCGACTACGAGGGGGAGGTCAGCGGAGGTCGCGGGCACGTGCGGATCTGGGCTCGCGGTGAATATGATGCGGAGGCGTGGTCGGATGCGGAGGTGCGGCTCGCGGCTCGTTCGGAGCAGTGGCCGGGGAGCTACCGCCTCGTTGCGACCCAGGGGGTGCGGGCGGGGAGGCCGTTGTGGGTGCTACGCAGGGAGACAGGCGATCCTGGAGTGTAAGCCACACTTGAGAATCACCCCATTCGCACAGCTAGAGAATACGTATGGCTTACGTCTGACAGACATCTCGTTGACATCAGTGTTTCACATGGATAGAATTGCCGAAGAGCGAGTTGCATGAGTGAGTTACGACGAATGGAGGCCCCGTGGACACGGACACACTGAAGACCTACACGAATCCGGCCGAAGTGGTGAGCCCGACAGACTCTTGGACGCTGGAGAGAGTCCTTTACGACGGCGGGGCGGGCTCGTGGTCGGCTGCGGAGGGCATCTGGGGAACTCGGCGCAGTCTGGCGTTGCGTTGGAATGGTGGACCCCCGCCGGAGCGTCCACTCGGAAATCCGCAATCGCGGGGGCGCCCTACGTGGTTCATTCTCCCTGCCGACCTCGAACCGGAGATGCGCAGGGCGATCGCTCGGCAGTCGGCGGCGAAGACCGGCGGCACCCCCTCCCTCAAGGAAGAACTGCTGGCCATCGGACGCCGTTGCGCGGCGCTGCCCGACCACGACTCGCGTCCCGCCGACAAAATCCTCGGCTATGACGACTCCGGCTTGCCGAGCTGAGCTGAGGTGAGGTGAGGTGAGAGATGGTCATCGACACGTCCGCCGTGATTGCAATCCTCCTGGGCGAGCCCGAGTCGGCCGCCTTCGCGAGTGCCATCGCCGCGGACTCGACCCGCCTCCTTTCGGCGGTTTCGTATCTGGAGGCCGCCATGTTGATCGAGTCCCGCAAGGGACCGGATGGCGCCTACGACATGGACCTGCTCCTCCGGCACGCCGGCGTAAACGTGGTTGCATTCGATGCGGAACAGGCGGAGCGCGCACGGCGAGCCTACCGGGATTTCGGCAAGGGTCGGCACCCCGCGGGCCTGAACATGGGCGACTGCTGCTCCTACGCGCTCTCGGCCATTTCGAAGGAGCCGCTCCTCTTCAAGGGAGACGATTTCTCCCGCACGGACGCCAAGCGCGTCGCGCCGCCGTAAGTACCGCTCCGGCAACCGCCACCCCGTGCCGCCCCCCCCGGTTCCGCGACCTCCCCCGCTCCCCGACAGGACCGTTCCCCTCCCCCGCCCTTCCCCCTGGCTAGAACACGTGCGGCTTGAGCAAGAGCAGCGTCAGTTTGTTTTTCACGCCGGGGAGGTCACGGAAGAACGCGCCCCCGAGCGTGCCCTGCGGATCGGGCGTGGAGCCGAGGACGATCGCCTCGCCGTCGGCCACGGAGAGGTGCAGCGTCAAGTCGTTGAAGGGGCGGGCCAGCTCCGCCACGCCGTCGAAATAGAGCAGCGACGGCGTCAGCGTCAGCCTCACCTTCCGGTCGGGCAGGCACTCGGGGGCCAGCCGAAGCCGCAGCCGTCCGCGCGCGGCTTCGACTTTCTTCTGGATCCCGCCGGCGTCCTGGTACTCGAACGAGAGCGCGTCGTAGGCCGGGCTCACCGTGTAGGTCGTCTCCTGCCGGTCCGGGATCGTCACCATCGCCTCCGTGCGCCGGAGCGTCTTCGCCGACGGCAGGGCCAGCGCCAAGAGCTCGGCGAACTTCCCGCCGCCGACCCCGATGCGCAGGCCGTTCGGCGTCAGGGTCTCGTGCGTGGCGAGCCCCACCTCGCGCCACGCAGGCTCGAAGAGGCCCATCTCGGAGATCGCGAACTCGTACCGGATCACGTCGATCCGGACGTTTTCGATCGCATCCGCCGGGCGCGTGTGCGGCCCGACCTGCCGGTTGTAGAGTCGAGCCAGCTCGCGGTCGTCCCGGTCCCCGCGCGCGGGATCGGTCTGCTGACCGAAGGAGCAACCCGCCGCCGCGACGACGACGAAGAGCGCGGACAACGCGGTCCTGGCGGCGCGAGCGGGCCGGGCGGGAAGGGCACGAAACGGGAGTGCGATGCGTCTAGCCATGGCCGTTCCTTCAAGTCTAGTGGACGAGCCCGAAGAACTCCTTGATCTCGGTCAAAACGTCGTGCTGCGCCGCGGCGAGCGACTGCGCCTGCGAGCCGGCCTGGGCGTGGACTTCCTGGAGCGCGATGCGGCGGGCGGCGAGGATGCGTGAAAGCTCCTCCGCGATCTCGGGACGCTTGAGCACGATCTCGCGGAAGGCCTCCCGGTCCAGGCGCCAGCAGTCGCAGTCGGCATCCGCGATCACGGTCGCGCTCCGGCGATCGCCGGTGAGGAGCGCCATCTCGCCGAAGAAATCCCCGCTCTTTATTCGGGAGACGACGGTCGAATCGCCGCTGGCCAGCCGCACGTGCACGGAGGCCTCCCCGCGCAACAGCAGGTAGAGCCAGTGCGCCTCGGCCCCCTGCCGCGTCATGATCTCGCTCTTCGCGAACGGTGCGTGCGCAAGATGGGGCACGAGGGCCTCCAGCTCCTTGTCCGTCAGCATGCTGAAGAGGCCGAAGCGGCGCAGGGCCGCCAGCCGGGTGGTGTGGTCGTCCGCCGCTTCGCGCGCGCGGGCGGCTTCGTCTTCGCTCGACATGCTGATGTGCCGGATCGGCACGGAGAACTCGATCCCCGCCCGGTGCAGGGCGTAGTAGATCCGGGTCCGCACCACCGAGTCCGTGCCGTCGTCGTAGAGCAGCTCCGTGAGCCAGTACCGGACGGCGTAATACGGGGCGTATTCCTTGAAGTCGAAGAGGATGCAGTTCGGAGGCGGATCGGAGGCCACCCGATCGATCTTGCAGTTCTGGAGCGCCTCTTCGACCACGCCCATGACCTTTGTCGGAGGAAATTTGTAATCGCACTGGAAATAGATCCACCGCCGCCACTGAATGGGCTGGTGGGTCCGGTGTCCGAGCAGGAGGACGTGCGTCTTCATCAGCATGCTGTTCGGCATGATGATGCTTTCCCAGTTCCGGGACTCGATCCGGATGTGCCGCCAGCGGATCTCCTTGACCTGGCCGGTGACCTCCCCCACCCGGACCCAGTCCCCGACCTCGACCGCGTTCTCCCATTCGAGAATGATGCCGCTCAGCACGTCGCCGAGGGTGTTGTTGATGGAAAAGGCGATGACGGCGCCCATGACGGCGGAGCCCGTGACGAGCCCGGAGAGGTTCACGCCGGCGCGGGAGAGCACCGACGCTCCGACCAGGATGTAGGCGGCCCCGGTGAGGACCTCCCGCAGGATGGGCTTGACCGGGACGCGGACGATGGACATGAGGATGTCGAAGAGGAGGATGGAAACGAGGCTGGTCCCGGCGACGGCGAGCAGGAGGAGGGCCAGCCCGCGCACGTAGACGTAGGGCTCGAGCCGGGCGCCCGCGACGAGGATCGAGCCGACCGGGATGGTGGTCAGGTAGAAAAAAAAGAAGAATACGCTCGTGCGGAGGTGGCGCTGCGCTTCGGGCACGACGAGGCGCAGGAGGGTGGCGACGAAGATGATGGCGGCGAGGAAGAGGAGCGTGCCGTCGCGACGCGCCTCGCGGGTGGTGTTGAAGAACCACGCGTCCAGCTCGGCGCCGGGCGGGGGGAGGCCGAGCGGGCTGGGCGGCGCGGCGAGGGCCGGAGGGAGAGGACGTTCGGCGGCGCCCGGGATCCCGCCGACGTGCAGGTAGCCGAGCGCTCCGATGGCGATCGAGATCAAGAGCGGGACGGCGAGCAGGAAACGGGACCGCATCGGCTCTTTTCTCCAGGCCGCGCGCGGGCGGGGAGGCGGAGGTGTGTCGGCGAGGCGGATTGTAGCGGCGACGGGTGAAGGGAGTCAAGCAGAAGCGACCGCGTCGCGCCGCCGAAGGTCGCAACGGGAGGGACGACGCGCCGCAGGCGCCGGCTGAGGACGAACCGCGATTCGAGGAGCGGAGCCCAACGGAACCTCGACCGCCGGGAGCGGTCGCGGGGCATTCGACGTTTCCCTCGGGCTCAGTCCCGTCGGCGATCACCAAAAGGCGAACCGCGAGGTTCGGCCGGAAAAGAGCCGACACCATCCCTCTCGGAGGATCGTGTGCTCGCAAAGCCGGCGAGGGCAGCCCTTTCAAGGTGGCTGCGCCGCCCCGTCGCACGCCGCAACTAGCGTGTTCACTTGGGCATGCGACTTGAGCCGGCCTTGTGGTGCAGGGCTTCCCCCTGCACCCGCTCTCGCACGGAACGTCTGACCCTCGTCCCCGACTTCCTCTGGCCGCTCCCGCACTCCAACCGCTCGGCGAATTTCATACGGGGCGTCCCGTCGGTGCAGGGCGGAAGCCCTGCACCACAAGGGCTCGGGGCCGACGGAGGCGAGCAGTGGTAAGTTCGCCCCTTCCCGCGTTCGGCCGCTTGAGACTCCATGCCGCTCGAGTCGACTCGTTCAGCCACCTTGAAGGGGCTGCCGGCGATGGCTATCCGAGAAGGGTTGGTTTCTAGGCGCCTCCCCAGGGAACGGTCACGAAGGGTCCCCCCACCTCGTCACCAGCTCAACAGGCGATGGCGCCCTTGCACGGCACGCCTTCGCCGCGGTACAATCCCGCCGACTTCAACCGATGGGGAGCACGATGCGATGGCCCTGGTGCGCAAGGATGCCGGAGGTCGCGCGGCCGGTAGCGCGAGCGGCCCGTCCCGGATCGAGGAGGCGCGCGAGCTGCTCGAGCGCGCGTACGCGGTGCTGATCGAGGGGATGGACGCGCGGGGGGCGCGCGAGCACTTCGTCGCCGCAGCGGACGTCCTGGAGCACTGCGTGCGGTGGAATCCCGAGGACACGACGGCGCTGCGCGAGCTGGGGCGCGTGCGCTGCGAGTTGGGGCAGCAGGCGGCCGCGGCGACCGCGTATCGCAAGGTCTTCCGGCTCGCCGGGGACAACCCGGAGGCGTTGCTCACCGCGGCGCAGGAGTCGCTCTTCGACATCAAGGAGGACGAACTCGCGCGGGAGATCCTTGAGCACGTCCCGGCGCCGCTCCGGGGGGAACGCTGGACCGCGGTGTGGAACGACCTGGAGCGCAGGGCCGCGCTGCGCAAGGCGTTTCCGCTGTCCGGCGAAGAGCTGCTCGCGCTGAAGGAACACCTTTTCGATCGCGGCATCGTCCGGCTGGAGGCGGCTACCCCGCGAATCGCCTGCGGGCACACGCTGCGCGAAACGGACGCGTGGTTAACGGAGCGCGGGCGCGCGGCCGGGGCGGCCGGGGCGGTCGCGGCCGTCGCGGCGGCGCTCGCGGGGCTCGGCGCGCGCTGCGACTGCGAGGTCCTGCTCAACGTGGACCCGCTGGACCCCTGCGACACGCTGGCGCACTGGAAGGCCTTCGCCGCGCGGCGGGCGTTCTGGCGGCGGGAGGCGAAGCTCGAGGCGCTCTTCGCGGAGGGGCGCGCCTTCGAAGACCGCGCGGAGCACGAGCGGGCGCTGGCGGCCTTCGACGCGGCGCTGGTCCTGGCGCCTGACCGCGCGCGGCTCCATCTGTACCGGGCGCGGGGCCTGCAGGCGCTGCACCGCTGGGAGGAGGCGCTGGCCGCCTGCGACCGCGCCGCGGAGCTGGCGCCCGAGGAGCCGGCCCCGCACTTCGCGCGCGCCGAGGTCCTGCTCGACCTGGAGCGGCCGGAGGAGGCCGCGGTCGCCGCGCGCCGCGCCATCGCGCGCGCGGGCGACGCCCCGCCGGCCGAGGCCTTCCAGACCCTCGCGAGCGCCCTGGTGGACGGGGGGCTCTGGTCGGAGGCCCTCGCCGAGCTCGACCGCGGCCTGGCCGTGCACGCGGACCACGCGGAGCTGGTGTACTTGCGGGGCTACTGCCTCTTCCGGCTGGGGCGGGCCGAGGACGCCCGGACTGCCTTCGAGCAGGCGCGTCGGTTGTCGCCGCAGGAGGACTATCCCTGGTACGAAACCGCGGGGGACGACGGCTCGGATGCGTGAACGAGCCGGCCGCAACGGCCGCGGCCTCGAGCGCGGTATTATTCTCTTGACACCCCGCGGCCGCGCGTGTATAAAGTCCCCGTTCGCTTCGACCGACAGGGTCCTCAAACCGCGGGGTGGAGCAGTCCGGTAGCTCGTCGGGCTCATAACCCGGAGGTCGTGGGTTCAAATCCCACCCCCGCTACCAGCCGGAACGAGTAGAGGCCGCGCGATTCGTCGCGCGGCCTCTACTTTTTTTTGTTCCCGACGCGAGCCTCGACCGCGGCATCGTCGCCGGGCGCCGGTCGGCCGGCCTTTCGGGCCCCTGGGTGTCGATCCTTCCGCCGGCGCGTGATTCCTCGAACATAGGACTTGATGCCCCCGTCTCCCGGCACGTCCCGGAACGTCACCCGGATCGTTGCGCCGTCCTCCCTCTTCACAGGGAAGAATTCCAAGACCCGAACCGACAGGTGGGAAGACACCCCCACGTCGAAACCAAGAGCTACCATGTCACCGCAGCCGGCGACGACGATCCCCTTTCTCCGGGACACGCCCGAGGAGCGCGCCACCGCCGCGCGCGAGCTCCCCGCGCTCGAGGCCGCGGTGATGGCCGCGCGCGCCGCGGGGGAACGCGCGGCGCTGCTGGTCGCCCTCGGACGACTCGGGGACGTCCACCGCGTCCTCGAAGAGCACGAACCCGCGGCCCGCTGTCTCGACGAGGCGGTCGCCCTGGCGTCCGAGCTGCGTGACCTCGCCTCGCTCCGCGTCCATCGCCTGCGACAAGCGATCGCCTTCCACTACCGGGGTGAGCACGCACGCGCGGAAGAGCGCATGCGCGAGCTGCTCGCCGCATTCGCCGCGAACGGCGAGCCGCTGCTCGAAGGTTTCGCGCTCCAGCATTTGGGCAAATGCCTGGCCGAGACCGGACGCGTCGCGGAGGCGATCAGGTGCTTCGAGCGCGCGCTCGCGCTGCGCGAAGCCGCCGGCCGTGCCGACCTGGCGGCTTCGTCGCGCGCGGCGATCGCGGCCGCGCGCGCTCTCCCACGGCCCGCCTGACCCATGAGACCGCCGCGGCGGGCAAGCAGCGCACTCGACCAGGAGCCGCTCCCGCCATCCACGCGAGGGAGTGATCGGATGGGCCCCGAGGACCTCGCGCACCGCGCGCTCGAGCGCGGCCTCCTCGAGCCCGAGGATCTGCTACGGGAACCTGCGCAAGACGCCGCGGACCCGGTCGCGGCTCTGCTCGACCGCTACGAGCTGGTCGAACACCTGGGCGAAGGCGGAAGCGGCGGGACGCGCTTTTACGTTGGGCCGGACCGTGGATCTGGCACCGTGGAAATAGGCTGTTCGCGGCGGGTGGGACGGGGACACAGACCTTACGCAGGCTGGGCGTCGCGCCCATTCACCGGCAGCGGGCTTCAAAAACGAAACTCCGCGAAGCCCGGCGTGTTGGTGTTTGCCCAAAACTGCCCGAGGTCCCTGCCGATGGTACTCGTAATGTAGGGTTCGCCCGGAGCCAGTCCAGGCACGGCGTCGCCCTGGCCGTCGTACATCCACGAACCGTTCGTCGAGCTCGGCGGTGACGGGGCGGGTGGGGGCGCTGGTGCGGGCGCCGGTGCGGGCGCCGGTGCGGGCGCCGGTGCGGGCGCCGGTGCGGGTGCCGGTGCGGGTGCAGGAGCGGGTGCAGGAGCGGGTGCCGGTGCAGGTGCCGGTGCAGGTGCCGGTGCAGGCGCCGGGGCCGGCGCCGGGGCAGGCGCCGGGGCAGGCGCTGGCGCCGGT